>NZ_JANZNT010000002.1 GCF_025153455.1 Sphingomonas sp. BGYR3
TCGACCTCACCCGCATCAAGAACAGCCTTGCCCAGCCCGTCCTGGTTGACCTGCGCAACGTCTACAAACCAAACGAAGCCGCAAAGGCTGGCCTCAACTATACCTCCATCGGCAGAGGGTCGCGCTGAGACCGGGCGACCGGATGTTCTTGCCTTTGCATCGCCGGTAACTGATACTCCCCCTCAACTAGGGGGGGTATAAATGATCAGCATAGTATTGGCAGCACTCGTTACGGCTGCGTCGCCGCAGAGCGAAGTCATCGATAACAAGACGGTCCTGATGATGACCGAAGCTGGCTTTGGCGACGACGTGATTATCGCCAAGATCAAGGCATCGCCGACCAAGTTCGACCTGTCCACGAACGACATGATCGCGCTGAAGAAACAGGGGGTTTCCAACCCCGTGCTTGCGGCCATGATCGGCGGTTCGGAAAGTTCGCCGGTTTCGGCCAAGGCTGGATTGTCGGCGGATTCGCCCGACCCCATGGTTCCGCATCCGGCTGGCGTCTATCTGCTGGCCGATTGGGCGGATACGCCAAAGATGGTGCGGGTCGACCCGACAACGTCGAACCAGACCAAGACCGGCGGGCTGCTCGGCTATGCATTGACGGGCGGCATCGCATCGCTGAGCATGAAGGCGGTGGTGCCGCGCGACAGCGCCCGCGTTCAGGCAGCCATCGGACGACCCACCTTTTATTTCTATTTCGATCAGGCGAACCAGAGCCTGTCGAGTGGCGCGATGGGCTCCGCTTTTCTGGCAGGGCCTGCCGCAGTCGTGACGTCGCCGAACGAGTTCAGCCTGATCCGGTTCACCGTGAAGAAGGACCGCCGCGAGGCGCGGGTCGGCAGCTTCAACATCGCCGGTGCTAAGACAGGCGTGATGGACAAGGACCGCATTGCCTTTGACTATGAACAGATCGCGCCCGGTGTTTACAAGGTAATGCCGACGGAACCCCTGGCCGAGGGCCAGTATGGCTTCCTGTATTCCATGAGTGCGTCGTCCGGCCCGGCCCTTGGCGGATCGACCATGGTTGCCCGCGTGTTCGATTTCGGCATTTCGAAACAGGGTCAGGTGACGGTTCGCGCCGCCAACTGACCCGCTGCACAGCCGCGCGACCGGTCAGGCGACGGGCTGGCCCGGAACCGGGGCCGGGCCGGGGTCGCCGCCCGGCATCGGCGATGGCACGTCGATGTCGGGGCCGGGTACGTCGATTTCGGGCGGCGGGGCCGATGGTTCGCCCGGTGCAGGTTGACCGGGATGTTCGGGCGGCGGCTGTGTGGGCTGTGCTGGCGGGGGCGGTGCGGGCGTTTCGGGGATGGGGGGCTCGACGGGCATCGCGTTTCTCCTCTTGCCCATTGAACGCGCCAGCGGGCAAGTCTATCCGCCTGCGATTGCCTTCGCCCGATTGAACGGCTTGCCCAACGGCCCTTCCCTGCTATAGACGCCGCCGACCGGCGGTGTCCCGATGACGGTTTGCGGGCGTGGCGGAACTGGTAGACGCGCTGGATTTAGGTTCCAGTATCGAAAGATGTGGGGGTTCGACTCCCTTCGCCCGCACCAGTCCGTCGCCCGATGGCCAGGGCACTCAATGACCCCGATGGATGAACTGGAAAGCAGTGGAATGCAGACTGTCGAGACGTTGAACGAGGGCCTGAAGCGCGCCTATACGCTGACCATCAGTGCCAAGGATATCGACGCGCGCGTTGATGCCGAGGTGAAGCGGGTCGCCCCGCAGGTGCGGATGCCCGGCTTCCGTCCTGGCAAGGTGCCCGCCAACCTGGTGCGCAAGATGCACGGCGAGGCGCTGGCCGCCGATGCGCTGAACAATTCGATCCAGGAGGGTATTCAGACCCTGATCGCCGAAAAGAAGCTGCGCCCGGCCATGGCGCCTTCGGTCGAGCTGGACGGCGAATACAAGCCCGGCGGCGATGCCGCGGTGAAGGTTGCGCTGGAAGTGCTGCCCGACGTGCCCGCGCCGTCGATCGACGGGCTGGCGCTGGAGCGGCTGACCGTTCCGGCCGATGATGCGGCCGTCGATGCCCAGCTGAACCAGCTGGCCAGCCAGCAGAAGCGGTTCGAGGATGCGCCCAAGACGCGCAAGGCCGCCGAGGGCGATCTGGTCGTCATGGATTTCGTCGGCACCGTCGATGGCGTCGCCTTTGACGGCGGCACTGGAACGGACATGTCGATCGAAATCGGGTCGGGTCGCCTGATCCCCGGTTTCGAAGAGCAGCTGAAGGGCGTGAAGGTCGGCGAAGAGCGCACCGTCAAAGTGACGTTCCCCGCCGATTACGGCGTCGACACCCTGTCGGGCAAGGATGCAGAGTTCGCCGTCAAGGTGACGGCGGTGCGCGTCGCTGGCGAGACCAAGCTGGACGACGAATTCGCCAAGTCGCTGGGCCTGGAAAGCCTTGAGCAGCTGCGCGGCCTGATCAAGGGTCAGATCGAGCAGGAGCTGAACGGCCTGACCCGCACGTACATGAAGCGCAAGCTGCTGGATCAGCTGGCCGCCAATCATGATTTCGACGTGCCCCCGTCGATGGTCGAGGCCGAATTCAACCAGATCTGGCAGCAGCTGGTCCACGAAGCGGGCCATGAGGCGGACAAGGATGCCGCGCTGGCCGAACTGGAAGCGGAAAAGGACGATTACCGCGCCATCGCGGTGCGCCGCGTCCGTCTGGGCCTGCTCCTGTCCGAAATCGGCCAGGCCAATGGCGTGACCGTTTCCGATCAGGAAATGAACCGCCTGATCGCGCAGGCTGCACAGCAGTACAACCCGTCGGACCGCGAGCGGTTCGTCCAGTATATTCGGCAGGAGCCGATGGCCGCCGCCCAGCTGCGCGCACCGCTGTTCGAGGATAAGGTCGTCGATTTCCTGTTCGGCAAGGCCGAGATCACCGACCGCGAAGTGACGCGCGAGGAGCTGGAAGCCGCGATCGAAAGCGAAGACGGTGCGGTGCCGCACGTCCATGGCCCGGGCTGCGGCCACGACCACGACCATGACGAAAAGCCGGCCGCCAAGAAGGCTGCACCCGCCAAGAAGGCCCCGGCCAAGAAGGCTGCTGCCAAGGCCGAGCCTGAAGCGGAAGCCGTGACGGAAGAGGCGCCGAAGAAGAAGGCACCGGCCAAGAAGAAGGCGGAACCGGCCGAGGCAGCGCCCGCCGCCGACGCCGATCAGCCCGCAGCAGCCCCGAAGAAGAAGGCTCCGGCCAAGAAGAAGACCGAAGCCTGACGAACTGGCCGCTGACCGCGGACATTTGAAATCGGAAAGGCCGGGGCGATGCTCCGGCCTTTTCATTTCTGTCTGGGTCGTCAGTGGCGGGGCAGGGCGTCGATGCTCAGGCGGCGGGAACCCGCGTGCGGATGGCGAGCGCGTGGATCCGGCCGGCCAAGAGGTCGGCGAGTTCGCGGTTCACCATCCGTTGCTGTTCGACGCGCGACTTGCCCGCAAAGGCCGCGCTTTCGATCGTCACCGTGAAATGCGATTCGCCCGTGCCGTCATCGCCCATATGGCCGGCATGGTGGTGGCTATCGTTCACCACCTGCAGCAGCGACGGCGCGAAGGCGCGGGTGAGACGAGCGGTGACTTCGGCGGCAACAGGGCCGGTAGCGGGATCGGTCATCCCCCCTATATAGACGATTTGTTTCGAGGAGCCACGTGGCAAGCCGTTCCGATTCCCCGCGCGCCGACCGACCCCGTACGCGCTTTCACGGCCGGGTGGAGGGGACCGGCCGGGTGTGCGCCCATCCCGGATGCAACGAGCCGGGCGAATTTCGCGCGCCGCTGGGGTCCGCCGGATCGGGCTTTGACGGTCCGGGTCAGTATCAATGGCTGTGCCTCGACCATGTCCGGGAATTCAACACGCGGTATAATTTCTTCACGGGCATGACGCCGGACGAGATTCACGAGGCGCAGCGCCCGACCGCAGGATGGGAACGGGAAACCCGCGCCTTCAACGCGACCGGCGGGGCGGACCGGCCGCCGCGCTGGGCCGATTTCGCCGATCCGCTGGACGCCATCGGCGCGCGGTTCAAGCGGCGGATGGAGGAAGAACGGCAGCGCCCCGACGGCCGCCCCCTGACGGGCCGCGAGCGTGCCGCGCTGAAGGTGCTGGACCTGCCGATCGACGTCGACCGGCGGGCGCTGCGCCAGCGTTATTCGGAACTGGTGCGCAAGTTCCACCCGGACCGCAACGGCGGCGACCGTACCCATGAACGCGCGCTGCAGGCGGTGATCGAGGCGTATGACACGCTGAAGGGGTCGGCGGTGTTTGCCTGAGAGGGGTGGGTCAGGGGGCCAAGGCAGCCGCTCTGCTTCCAACCCCATTGCGGACATCGGACGATAGGGCGTACTGGTCGCTGATGACGAACAATGACGCAGCAGACAATCTTTTGGAGCAGCTTGCTCGATGGTCTAATGCCTCCCTGTCACACAACAAAAGGCAACTGCGGCAAATTTGTTACCAAGCACAGCGCGGAACCTGCGCCTATCTACATTGTCTATACGCTGGACTAACAGGCGCAGAGATTGCCAGCATGAGCGAGTTATTGAATCGCCAAATCCCTCCCAGGCTGTTCGAGTTCTACCACGAAACGAATGGAGCGAGGCTTTTTGAGGGGCAAGTTAGTGTCGGTGGCTTGGTCAAGGAATTCAGCCGGGATCCTGCGAAAGCGGTACCAATCTGCATCGAACAGCACAATCTGATCTTCCGGGCAGTGCACCCAGACTTGCATAACAAAGGATACTTCCGGATAGGTTCGGTGTCGTTCCTCCGGCAGGACGAAATGATCTGCGGGCCTGACGATCAGATTGCCATTTTACACCAAGAGACGGGAATGCCTCTGCGCCACTACCGGGGCATATTTGATTGCCTAGAGACCTTCGCGCGGGAGATGGGGCAGTTCTGGACAGCAGAAGGTGACTTTATCGGCGATTGGGAAACCATCGACCATTTGCTGCTGGGGACGGGCGGAACGGTTCAGTGACCGCTTTCTACTCAGTAGGTGTCTGACGGGGTTGCTCGCTGAACGGGGCGGGTTCGGTTCCGGTAGCGAAGTGCCCTTAGCGTTCTGCGTCTGACGCCGCTCCTTCCCTCTCCGACAGGCGGGAGAGGGAAGGGGCGCACCGCGAGGGGGCGGGGCGGGGGAGGGATCAGCCGTCCGCCGCGATCCGCTGTGCCACGGCTTCCCATTGTCCGGCAACTATGCCCCAGCCCGCTTCGAATCCCATCGCCTCGTGCTGCGCCTTGGCCTCCTCGGTCCAGTGGCGGGCCCAGGCGCGATAGCGGGTGCGTTCGCCATCGGGTTCGAACTCGAATCCCCCGACCATGAACGGCCCATGTGGCTGCCAGTCGGTCGTCAGCGCGTCGGTAAAGACGATGCGGCGTTCGGGCACGACCTCCAGATAGATGCCGTCGTTCGGCATTACCTCGCCATCCGGGCCATACATGGTGATGGCGGAGCGGCCGCCGGGGCGCAGGTCCATTTCGACCACCTCTGCCCGCCAGGGTGGCGGGCAGAACCATTCGTTCAGATGATGGGTATACGCGCGCCATAGAGCGGCCACGGGCGCGTCGAGCACGCGTTCGATGCTGAGTTCGTTCGACATGGGGTCGCTCCTATTTCGCGCCGACGATCGAAAAGGCCGCGCCCTGCGGGTCGGTGCCGACCAGGATGTAATCGCCGCCGGGAATCTCGCTGGGGCCGAACAGGACGGTGCCGCCGCCGGCCTTTACCCGTTCCTGCGCCACGTCGATGCCCGTAACATGGATGTAGTGGCTCCAGACGGGGCGGGGGGTGCCCGGCTGAACCGGCATGATCGCGCCCATCGGCTTGCCGCCGACAGGGCCGATCATTTCGTACCGGCCGGCCGGTCCCATATCCATGGTGTCGAGCACGACCCAGCCGAACAGCGCGCCGTAAAAGGCGAGCGAGTGCGCGGGATCGGCGGCGGCCAGTTCGTTCCAGGCGAAATGCCCGGCCGGGCCGTCATGCCCGCCGAACGCCTTGCTGACCCCGCCCTCGACGCTGCCGCGCATGATGTAGAACATCGCACCGTCGGGATCGGCGCAAAAGGCGAAGCGGCCGACGCCTGGGATATCCTGTGGTCCCATATGCACCGCGCCGCCATGTTGCCGGACCAGCGCAGCGGTGGCATCGACATCATCGACGCTGATATAGCCCAGCCAGCACGGCGGCATGGGATTGCCGGGCATCGCCATAAAGCCGCCGACATCCTCTCCCTTCATGGCGAACAGCCGGTAATCCATGCCCTCTTGACCCGCAGGCCGGGCCTGCCAGCCGATCAGATCGCCGTAAAAGGCCGAAGCGCCGTCGGCGTCGGTCGTGATCAGCTCGTACCAGAGCCAGCTTCCGTGCGGATTGGTCATGCTTCCCTCCTGTGCTTCGGTTCAGCCGCGATCATCGACGAACGGCGTAAATCCGCCCCAGAACATCCGTTTGCCGTCGAACGGCATGTCCGTGGTGGCATTCCCCTGCGACTCCTCGTCCGCCATCACGGCGGCCCAGCCGGCATCGCGTGTTGCCTTGTCCGGCCAGACAATCCACGAAAAGACGACCGTCTCGCCCTCCACCGCTTTCACGGCCATCCAGAAATCGGTGTGTTCGCCCTTGGGCACATCCTCTGCCCATGCCTCGACCACATGCAGTGCGCCGTGGCGGCGGAACACGCCGCTCATTCGGGTGGCCAGGTCGTGATAATCCTGTCGCCGCGCCTCTGGCACGGGCAGCACGAAGCCGTCGATATAGGTCATCCATCCTCTCCTTGTCCGTCGTGTCCGCGACCCGGGCCGCGCTCCGTCGGGAGCGCCCCCCCCCCCCCCCCGTCACCGACCGAAACCCTCCGTTTCATGACAGATCGAATCGCTTGCTTGATGACTGTGCGCCCATAAGTTAGATAAAACAACCATGAAGTTAGATAAACAAACTAACCTGCCATCTCCGGTCCAGAAGCGATGGTATGACGATGGCTGTGGCACCGCATTGGGGCTTGAACTGATTGGCGAGCGATGGTCGCTGCTCATCGTCCGGGAACTGATGTTCGGGGGACGGCGATTTTCCGAACTGCGCGCCGGTTTGCCGGGGATCAGCGCCAATGTGCTGACCCAGCGGCTGGAGGGGCTGGAACGGGTCGGCATCGTGGCGCGCCGCAAACTGCCGCCGCCTGCGTCGGTGCAGGTCTATGAACTGACGCCCTGGGGGCTGGAGGCGGAAACGCTGATCCAGGAACTGGGCCGGTGGGCGGTGCGATCCCCGATGCATGATCCGACGCTGCCCCTGTCCGCAGCGTCCATCATGATGAGTTTCCGGACCATGTATGACCATGACCGGGCGCGGGGAGAGGCGGCAAGGATCGGGTTCCGCATCGGGGCAGAGGGGTTCGTGATCGCCGTCGACGGCAAGCGCCTGACCACGCAGCGCGCGGAGCCGGAGGGGTGCGATCTGATCTTGGTGGTGCCCGACGCCATGGCGCTGGCGGCGATCGTCTACGGCGGGCTGCCGGTGGTGGAGGCGGAGGGTGCGGGCATGGTAGCCGTGACCGGCGACCGCGACTTGTTGGCCCGGTTTATCGGCTGGTTTCCGCTGCCGGCCAAGATCGACGCTTGACCTTGGCCGCCCGGCTTCCCACTGACAGCGGGCAACAACGGAATGATCATGGCCAGCATCCCCAACACCCAGCCCGACAGCCGCGACACGATCCTGATGAGCGCCCCCGACAAGATGGTGAAGGCGCGGGATGTATTCGGCATCGACAGCGACATGGAAGTGCCCGCGTTCAGCGAAGCGGACGAGCGGGTGCCCGATCTCGATCCCGCCTATGTGTTCGATCCCGACACCACGCTGGCGGTGCTGGCCGGTTTTGCCCACAATCGCCGCGTGATGGTTCAGGGCTATCACGGCACCGGCAAATCGAGCCACATCGAACAGGTAGCCGCCCGCCTGAACTGGCCGTGCATCCGCATCAACCTGGACGCGCATATCAGCCGCATCGACCTGATCGGGCGCGACGCCATCGTGCTGAAGGACGGGCAGCAGATTACCGAGTTTCGTGAAGGGCTGCTCCCCTGGGCGCTGCAGACCCCGACCGCGCTCGTCTTTGACGAATATGATGCGGGGCGCCCCGACGTGATGTTCGTCATTCAGCGCGTGCTGGAGACGGAGGGCAAGCTGACCCTGCTCGACCAGAACCGGGTGATTCGCCCGAACCCCTGGTTCCGCCTGTTCGCCACCGCGAATACCGTCGGCCTTGGCGATACCAGCGGCCTCTATCACGGCACGCAGCAGATCAATCAGGGCCAGATGGACCGGTGGAACATCGTCGTCACCCTGAACTACCTGCCCGCCGCAACAGAGGCGCAGATCGTGCTCGCCAAATCGGGCGAATATGACAAGCCCGGCGGCAAGGAAGTGGTCGAGAACATGGTCCGCGTGGCCGACCTGACCCGCCGCGGATTCGTGAACGGGGACATTTCCACCGTGATGAGCCCGCGCACGGTTATTACCTGGGCACAGAATGCCCTGATCTTTGGCGATGTCGGTTTCGCCTTCCGCCTCAGCTTCCTGAACAAATGCGACGAGGCGGAACGCCCGCTGGTGGCGGAATATTATCAGCGCGTGTTCGGCAAGGACCTGCCCGAAAGCGTGGTCGGCAAGAACTGACGTGCGGCCGAGCGAACCGCTTGGCGACCACCGCATGACACCCTATGCCTGATGGCATGGTGCAGCGTTCGATCCTGATCGTCGGCGGCGGCGCGGCGGGCTGGCTGACCGCCGCCTATCTGGCCCGGCATTTCGATCTGGCGCGCAATCCGCGCGTTGCCATCACCGTGCTGGAATCGCCCGATATCGGCATCATCGGGGTGGGTGAGGGCAGCTTTCCCACCATCCGCAACACGCTGCGCTTTCTGGGCGTGGACGAGGCCGCGTTCGTCCGCCGGTCCAGCGCGACGTTCAAACAGGGGATCCGGTTCGACAACTGGCTGCACGCCCCGGCGGGCGGGCGCCAGCACAGCTATCTCCATCCGTTCGAAGCGCCGTTCGATGCGGAGGGCAATCAGAGCCTGGTCGAATACTGGCTGCTGGAGGACGCGGGCACGCGCGCGCCCTTTGCAGAGGCCATGACGATCCAGAACCGCGTGGCCGCCGCCCAGCGTGCGCCCAAACAGGCGGGCGAGGGGGATTTCGAAGGGCCGCTCAGCTACGCCTATCATTTCGACGCCCATCGCCTGGCCGAGGTGCTGGCCGACCGTGCGCGCGAACTGGGCGTCCGTCACTTGAGCGGTGCACTGGCACAGGTGGTGCAGGACAGCGAAAGCGGTGCGATCGACCATGTGGTCTGTACAGTCAACGGGCGGCTGTCTGCGGACCTCTATGTCGATTGTACCGGATTTCGGGCCGAGCTGATCGGCCGGGCGATGGACGCCCCGTTCCGCAGCGTTCGCGACACCCTGTTCGTCAACCGCGCGCTGGCGTGCAAACTGCCGCACGGGCACCCGGGCGAGCCGCTGGACAGCTATACCATCGCCGCTGCCCATGCAGGCGGCTGGATTTGGAATATCGGCCTTGCCGGTGCGCGCGGGCTTGGCTGCGTCTATTCCGGCGACCATCTGGACGAGGATGCGGCGGCGGCCGTGCTGGCGACCTATACTGGCGGGCGCAGCCGTGATGTGGAGGTGCGCAGCATCGGCTTTGATGCCGGGTATCGGACCACGCCCTGGGTGAAAAACTGCGTTGCCGTGGGCCTGGCCGGCGGGTTCCTGGAACCGCTGGAATCGACTGGTATGGTGATGATCGAAACCGCCGCCGCGATGATTGCGGAGCTGCTGCCCCTCAACGGCTCGGTTGCCGGCCCCGCCCGCCGGTTCAACGAACGGATGCAGGCGCGGTACGACAATACGGTCGCATTCCTGAAGCTGCATTATTGCCTGAGCCGCCGGAACGAGCCGTTCTGGCGTGACAATGTCGATCCGTCATCGGTGCCCGAACGGCTGCGCGAATTGCTGGACGAATGGCGTTACCGGCCGCCCGGCCGGTTCGACTTCATCCTCGACCTCGATAGCTTTGCCTGGTTCAACTATCAGTACATTCTGTACGGCATGGGCTTTGCGACGGATCTGTCGCCGCAGAGCGGGGACTATGCGGATCAGGAGGGCGCACGGCGGCAGTTTGAGCGGATCGCGCGCTATGGCGCCCGTGCCGCCCGCGAACTGCCGGGCCATCGCGAATTGATCGACAGTTTTCACGCCGCCTGACGGCTGGCCCGACGGCGCATCCGGTTCAGGATGCGGGCATCGCGGCACGATCATCGCCATCGGCAAGGCTGCCCAGTTCCCCGCTGGCGCGGGCCTGGCGGCCATAGACCAGTTCGAACAGCGGCCCTGCCATCACGGTCGTGACGATCGCCATCAGGACCATCATGGCGAACAGGGTGGGGCCGATAATCCCCTTTTGCAGGCCGATATTGATGATGATCAGCTCCATCAGGCCGCGCGCGTTCATCAATGCGCCGATCCCCATGGCGGTGCGGTTGTCCTCGCCCGCCAGTCGCGCGGCCAGCCAGCACGCGCCGAATTTTGCCGCGATGGAAACGGCCAGGATGCCCAGCGCGATCAGCAGCAGGGTGGCGTTGTTCACCATGTCCAGCCGCGTGTTCAGCCCCGAATAGGTGAAGAACATCGGCAGCAAAAACACGACGGTCATGGGTTCGACCTTGCGCTTCAACTCCTCGACGAACCGGCCACGTGGCATGCAGGCCCCCAGCAGGAATCCGCCGAACACGGCATGGATGCCGACCGCGTCCATGACGAAGGCGGACAGGGCATAGAGCATCAGCGTGACGGACAGGATGCCGTGGCTCATCTGACCCTGCCGTTCGACAACGGTGCCCAGCGGGGCAAGCAGCCGGCGCCCGAACAGCAGCATGAACGCGGCAAAGCTGACGCCGCCAATGATGGCCAGCAGGGCAACGCCCGGCCCGCCGCCAAAGGTCGCCAGCACGATCGCCAGGATGCACCAGGATGCAGCATCGTCGAACGCGCCCGCGGTCAGCGACAGGGTGCCGAGCGAACTGTTGGCCAGCCCGCGTTCGTTGATGATCCGCGCCAGCATGGGGAAGGCGGTCAGCGCAATGCACGCGCCCATGAACAGCGTGGCGTTCAGCCGGCTGATCCCATCGGCGAACAGGCCCGGCACGGTCAACAGGAACGGCGTGATCAGGAACGCGAACAGGAACGGTGCCCCGATCCCTGCCGCCGAGACCCCGGCGGCGCTTTTCGCCTTGGACTGGAAATGGTCGAGCCGCAGCGTCGTGCCGACTAGAAACATGTACAGGCCGACCCCGAACTGCGCGCCGACATACAGGACGTTGCGCGTCTCCTTTGGAAACAGCGCGCCCTGAATTTCGGGGAACACAAGGCCGAACAGCGACGGGCCCAGGATGACGCCCGCGATCATTTCGCCCACCACCTGTGGCTGGCCGAACAGCCGCCGGGCCAGCCAGCCGACGATGCGGCAGGTGGCGAGGATCACCGCGATCTGCAGGAAGAAGTGGATTGAATAGTCGGAAGGGGCAAAGCTCTTGGCCGCATCGACCGCAGGACCGTGCGCGTTCAGCACATCCCCCGCGACCCGCCACAAATCCGCGAACCAGTCCGCGATCATGTTCCCTCCCAAGCCCTATCTTCGATCCGCCCGACCCTTGCCGGACCGGTGCGCCGATGCTTGGGCCATGCCAAGGGTTGCCCTGCAAGCCTGAAAGTTCGCGGCACCGGTCGGCGGGCGAACGATTTCGGGCGATGCACGACGCTGTGTTGCCGGGCCGCCACATTGTAGTAATGTAGGTTCAATTTATCGCTATCATCGGGAGTGCCGGATCGATGAAACTGATCACCGCACGCGCGTTCAATCAGGACGTGACCGCCGCCAAGCGACTCGCCCTGGCCGAACCGGTGTTCGTGACGGATCGCGGCCGGCCGACCCATGTCCTGCTGTCCATCGCCGCCTATCGCCGCATGGCGGGGGAGGAGGACATCGTCACCGATCTGCTGGCGGCAGAGCCGGGCGCGGCGGCGCTGGATGCCGCCCATCTGGCCGCAGCGATGCACCCGGCGGGCTGACCGGTCATGTTCCTGATCGATGCGCCGATCCTGCTCGCCCTGCGCGAATCCCGGCGGGGCGGCTCGTCCGCAGTATCCGCCTGGGCCGGCCGGACGCCGCGGCACCGCATGTTCGTCTCTGCGGTGACGCTGATGACGCTGTATCGTGCGGCCGCAATTGCGGGCGATCGCTCGGCGGCAGAGGGCGGGGCGTGGCGCGAATGGCTGGACGGTCCGGTCAGCACGGCGTTCGATGGCCGCATCCTGCCTGTCGATCCGGCCGTGGCCCGCCGCCGGGCGCGGCTGGCGCTGAGCGATGATGCCGACGCCCTGATTGCGGCAACCGCGCTGGAACACGGGTTGACGCTGGTGACCGGGCGGACGGCCGCATTTCGGGGCGCGCGCCTGAAACTCCTCGATCCCGCGCGTCAGGACATGGCGGGCGATGGGGACGAGGGCGATTGGCAACAGGCCGCGCGCAGCGGCTCCCGCTGGCTGAAAACCCTGTTCGTGCGGGGATGACTGGCGGTGCAACGCCCCCGTTCGGTTGGTCCTCGCCGGTCGACATCAAACCGGTCTGCGGTTAGCCTTGCCATCCTTGGGGGGCAGGAGCGCACATGATCAGAGCCGTCATCGCCGCAATGTCCTGGTTGGTTGTAGCTGCGGTGGCGACCGATGATGCAGGCGCGCAGCAGGCCATCCCCAATTCGCCCGGATGGCAAATGGCCTATGAGGCGGACATGTGCGTGTTGTCGCGCGCTTATGCGACGAAATCGGGCGAGTTCGTGTTTGGTATCCGGTCCACCCTGCCGGGTGTGGACATGGTCGGGCTGCAGATTGTCACTGAAGGCATGACCAGCCGGAAAAGGGAACGTCAGCTGGCCACGATCAGTGTTCCGGGCCAGGACCAGCTCTGGCAGGGAGAGGTCACGTTATGGCCTGCGCCAAAGCTCAAACAGACCCTGATCCTGGGCAGTGTGCCGCGAACCTTGCTGACGCCGATTGCGGCGGCACAGGAGGTGACGATTGCCGTGGCGGGTCAGGAGCCTGTCACGCTCCCTATTTCGGCTGCCAAACAGGCACTGAAGGCGCTGGAGGCTTGCGAGGCCGATTTTGCAAAGACGCTGGGCATTGACGCGGCCCAGTCAATGAATGTCAAAACACCTGCAGAGCCGGCCAAGACTGTCGGTGACTGGATCCGGTTCGAGGATTATCCGAAGTCCGCCCTGCAGGCCGGCGTGGGCGGAACAGTCTCGATCCTTTGGGAAGTCGATAAACAGGGCAAAATTGCCTCGTGCCGGACGATCAAGACATCCGGGCGCGAAGACCTGGACAAGGCCGCCTGCGATGCGCTTATGAAGCGGGCGCGGTTCAACCGGCCGGCGCTGGATGCCGCCGGCAATCCGGTGGCAAGTTATGGCACGCGCCAGGTCGTCTGGGCGATCCCCTGAAATCCGAAAGCTGCTCATCGCTCGTTCAGTTGTTCCAATCCATCGTCGAACGGAGAGGAGAGGTGGGATGATGGCACGGTTGGCGATGGGCGTTTGGATCGCACCGGCGGCAATGCTGCTGACCGGGTGCACCTTTCCGGACATGGAGCCGCAGGGCTATGCCCCGCCCCCGGCTGTCGGCGAGTTCGGGCAGGATGCGGCGGACTATGCCTGGATCGACCGGGCGGATGCGCTGTGGGATGCGATCGGTCAGGCGCCGCCGGATTTCACGCTGGCCAGCGGCGATGGCGACGACCAGTGGGTGTGGGTCACCGCAGACGGCTATTGGGTGATTACCGAGCCGGTGGGACGCGATGGCGTGCGCGGCTATTATTTCGAACCGGGCGCGACCCTGCCGTTTCTGGTCCGCGATGTGGATACCAGCTATGGGTTTACCGGTGACCGGCTGGCGGTGGTGTACGGCCGGGATGGCCGCGTGTCGGATGCCATCCCTTCACCGGTGGAACGGGCGGATGCCATCGGTCTGTTGCGGCGCGGCGCGATGCTGCGCGAGGCGGCGGACGGACAGGGGCGGCGTGGCCGGGTGCAGCCGGAGCTGTGGGCCGGCAGCGCGCCGATCCTGTGGAACAGCTTTGCCACCTGGGACTTTGGCTACGCCGCCGATCCGCTGTGGGGCAGCTATCGCAATTCGCCCCGCAGCCGCGCCGACCGCGAACGCTGGCGGTTCGAACGTGAGGAACGCCGCGCCCGTGCCGAGGCGTTCCGCGAATGGCGCGGGCGTCAGTTCATGGGGGATCCACCGCCAATCCTGGCCCGACCTGGCCGACCGCGTCCCGACGGTCGGCCGCCCCGGCCCGGTGATGGCGCCGGTGCCGGACCGCCCCCGCCGCTTTATGCCAATCCCGACCCGGTGCGTCGTCCAGTGCGGCGGGAGGATGCGCTACGCCCCGACCGGCCGGAACGCGCGCCGATCATCCGGCCGGCCCGGCCGGTGACCCAGCCGGGCGCGGCAGAGGCCATTCAGCGGCAACCGCGCCAGGAAATGCCGGGCCGCCGCCCCGCCCCGGTTGCCGGACAGCCTCAGCGCCAGCAGTGGTCTGCGCCGCCGCCCGCCGCCGCCACAGGCCGGGCGCAGCCGACCCGGCCGCTCTATTCGCCAGATCGCGCGGCCGGGCGCGCGACCGGGCGGCCAACGACACCGATGGTCCGACCCGCCGCTCCCACGCAGAGCGCGCCGCCACCACCACCCCCGCCGCCGCGCGCGGCTCCCCCGCCGCCGCCGCCACCGCCGCCACCGCCCAGGATCATGGAAGCGCCCACCCTGTCGCCGGAATTGCGGGCGGACTGAACGGGGCCGATGTGGCGACACCATGTCGGGGCATCCCTGCGGATGCCCCGTCAAAAGGGCAGGATGCCGCGATATTGTTCCAGCGGCGGGGCGCCGGGGACGGCGATCCCCTGTTTCAACAGAAAGATATGGCGGACGATCTCCGCCTGTTGTTCGATGCCGTACCGGTCCAGCGTCCAACCGGGTTTCAGGGTATAGCTGTACCGGCAGAACGGATGGCGGCGGAGCGGCAGGAACATGCCCTGCTGATGCTGCCACACATGCACCAGTTCGTGGACGAACAAGCCCTGCAGATGCGGGGCCGCACAGCCGAAATCGTCGCAGTAAAGCCCGCCGCCGGGATGGAAATGGATGGTGCCCAGCGGCGCCATGGTGACGCGGCGTGGCTGAAAGAACGCCCATTTGCGGTTGGCGACCCGGGCCGCGCCGTAATCCAGCGCATCGCCAAAAACCGTGCGGGCGAGCGCGATTTCCTGATCCGTCAGCGGCCGGGCGGGTCCGCCCATGTCAGACCCTGTCCTCCGCCAGGTCGATTTCGCGCACGCCGCGTGCCTGGCGCGCGGCATTGACGCGCTCGCGCAGCGCCTCTCGCCGAGCGCGGGCGCGTGGGATGTCGCGCATCACCAGCGGGCCGGTGGCCGTCGTTTCGTCCGACGATCCGATGGTCAGCGTGCCGATATCGACCATCTGGTTGAGGATGGTGAAATCGATCCGCACATTCTTGATGCGATAGAGTTCGATTTCGTCGATCGACTTGGCAATGATCCCCTGACGCAGCACCAGCCGGTCGGCGGTCACTTCATAACCCGTGCCGATATTGGCCAGCCAGCGCAGGGCGATCAGGACCAGTCCGGTCACCAGTGCCACGGGGCCGAGCCACGCGGCGCCGGTCATCATGCCCTGCGCCTGGAAATAGAAACTGACCAGCAGACCGCCCAGGGTCAGGGCCAGCGTGCCCCATCCCGCCAGCGTGCCCAGCAGCCAGCCACGCGTCGATGATCGGAACCGGTCAATCGTATCGGCCATGCTTGCCCCCCGTTTTCGGTCAATTTGCCGGTGCCGGATCGCCCGCACCGACCAGTTTTGCCTGAACCTCGACAGTGCTGCCATCTTCGAATTTCAGGGTCAGCGGTGCCGATGCACCCGGCTTTGCCTCCGGCTTGATGTCGAACAGCATGGCGTGCTTGCCGCCCGGTTCGAACGACAGCGTGTCGCCCGCCGGGACCGGCACGTCCGCCACCGGTGCCATGCTCATCGCGCCGCTTTCCGACTTGATGCTTTCATGCAGTTCGGTGCGCCCGGCGATCGGGGTGCTGATGCCCACCAGCGTCTTTGCCTCTTGCCCGGCGGTAAAGCGGAAATAGGCGGCGGCGGGTCGTCCCTCGACCGCGGGCAGGCGGACCCAGGCGTCGCTTGCCTCGGGCGCCGGCGGTGCGCCGCATGCGGACAGTGCAAGGGCGAGGGCGGATGCCAGCGGGGCAAGGATATGACGGACCATGAACGATACTCCCAGTTCGGGATTCACCGGTAACGTTCGGCAAATCTTGCGGCAAGCCAAACCCCGCCTATATCGCCTTCAGTGAACCGAGCGGTCCGGTCAGGGATGGACAGGATCGATCATCAACTGTTTGAACTTTCGGGGGCTTACGAGGAGCTATGGGTAAAGTAATCGGTATCGACCTCGGCACGACCAACTCGTGCGTCGCGGTGATGGAGGGCGGCAAGCCCAAGGTGATTGAAAACGCGGAGGGTGCGCGCACCACGCCGTCGATCGTTGCGTTCGCAAAGGATGGCGAGCGGCTGATCGGTCAGCCGGCCAAGCGCCAGGCCGTGACCAATCCCGACAACACCGTGTTCGCGGTGAAGCGGTTGATCGGTCGGCGGTTCGACGATCCCATTACCAAGAAGGACACCGAACTGGTCCCCTATTCGATCGCGCGCGGGCCGAATGGCGATGCGTGGGTCAAGGCGGGCGGCGAGGATTATTCGCCGAGCCAGATCAGCGCCTTCATCCTGCAGAAGATGAAGGAAACGGCCGAGAGCTATCTGGGTGAGACCGTCACTCAGGCGGTCATCACCGTTCCGGCCTATTTCAACGACGCCCAGCGTCAGGCGACCAAGGATGCCGGTAAGATCGCCGGCCTTGAAGTGCTGCGCATCATCAACGAGCCGACGGCAGCCGCGCTCGCCTATGGCCTGGACAAGAACGAGAACAAGACGATCGCGGTCTATGACCTGGGCGGCGGCACGTTCGACATCTCGATCCTGGAAGTCGGCGACGGCGTGTTCGAGGTGAAGGCGACCAACGGCGACACCTTCCTGGGCGGCGAGGATTTCGACAGCAAGCTCGTCCAGTTCCTGGCCGGCGATTTCCAGAAGGCCGAAGGCATCGACCTGACCAAGGACAAGCTGGCGCTGCAGCGGCTGAAGGAAGCGGCGGAAAAGGCCAAGATCGAGCTGTCGAGCGCAGCGACGACCGAGGTGAACCTGCCCTTCATCACCGCCGATCAGAACGGGCCGAAGCACCTCGTCAAGAGCATCAGCCGTGCCGATCTGGAGCGGCTGGTCGACGACCTCATTCAGCGCACGCTGGAGCCGTGCCGCAAGGCGATGCAGGATGCCGGCGTCAAGAATGACGGCATTGACGAGGTCGTCATGGTCGGCGGCATGACCCGGATGCCCAAGGTGCGTCAGGTCGTGAAGGACTTTTTCGGCAAGGAGCCGCATGTCGGCGTCAACCCGGACGAGGTCGTTGCGATCGGTGCGGCCATTCAGGCCGGCGTGCTGCAGGGCGATGTCAAGGACGTGCTGCTGCTCGACGTGACCCCGCTGTCGCTGGGCATCGAAACGCTGGGCGGCGTGTTCACCCGCATGATCGACCGCAACACCACGATCCCGACCAAGAAGAGCCAGGTCTATTCGACTGCCGACGACAATCAGCAGGCGGTGACCATCCGCGTCTTCCAGGGCGAGCGCGAAATGGCGGCGGACAACAAGCTGCTCGGTCAGTTCGACCTGATCGGAATCCCGCCGGCCCCGCGCGGCGTGCCGCAGATCGAGGTGACGTTCGACATCGACGCCAACGGCCTCGTCAACGTCAGCGCCAAGGACAAGGGCACCGGCAAGGAACAGCAGATCCGCATCCAGGCATCCGGCGGTCTGTCGGACAGCGACATCGAACAGATGGTGCGCGATGCCGAACAGTTCGCCGAAGACGACAAGAAGCGGCGCGCATCGGCCGAGGCAAAGAACAACGCCGAAAGCCTGATCCACACGACGGAGCGTCAGCTGGCCGACAATGGCGACAAGATCGATGCCTCGCTGAAGGCAGAGATCGAGGGTGCCATTGCCGAAACCAAGGCGGCCGTGGACAGCGGCGATGCCGAAGCGATGACGCAAAAGGCGCAGGCGCTGGCGCAGGTCGCCATGAAGCTGGGCCAGGCGATTTACGAGAAGCAGGCGGCAGCCGAAGCCTCTCCGTCGGCGGACGATGCGTCCGGTCCGAAGGAGGACGTGGTGGACGCCGAATTCTCCGAAGTGGACGACAACAAGGCCTGACGGCCGGTGCAGCGATTCTCGGCTTCGCTCCGACCGAACGGGGTTAGCAATATCCCCATATTCGGACCGGGCGGAGCCGGGGGGCGCTGGATGGAGTTTCGTCCATGACCACCCAGATCGATTATTACGAGCTGCTCGAATGCGAGCGCGGTGCCGACGACAAGACGATCAAGGCCGCCTATCGCAAGCTCGCCATGAAATATCACCCCGACAAGACCGGGGGGTGCAAGGATTCCGAGGCCAAGTTCAAGGCGGTTTCGGAAGCCTACGAAGTCTTGAAGGACCCGCAGAAGCGGGCCGCCTATGACCGATATGGTCATGCCGCGTTCCAGCAGGGCGGCGGTGGCGGGCCGCAGGATTTCAGCGGGTTCAGCGATATTTTCGAGAGCGTGTTCGGCGAGTTCATGGGAGGCGGCCGCGGTGGCGGTGCCCGCAATGGCCCGCGCCGGGGCGCCGATCTGCGCTATGACATGGAAATCAGCCTGGAAGAGGCGTTCCATGGCCATGCCACGCAGATCACCGTCGACGTCACCGGCACCTGTGAGAGTTGTTCGGGTTCCGGCGCGAAGCCGGGAACTGCGGTCAAGACCTGCGGCACCTGCGGCGGCGCGGGCAAGGTGCGGGCGCAGCAGGGCTTTTTCGTCGTCGAGCGGACCTGTCCGTCCTGCCATGGTCAGGGTCAGGTGATCAGCGATCCGTGCCCCGCCTGTCGCGGCGAGGGTCGGGTGGATCAGACCAAGACGTTGCAGGTCAATATCCCGCCCGGCGTTGACGAAGGCACGCGAATCCGCCTGTCGGGTGAGGGCGAGGCGGGCGCCCGTGGCGGGCCGCCCGGCGACCTGTACATCTTTCTGCACATCAAGCGGCACGCGATCTTTGCCCGCGAGGGCACGACGTTGCACGCACGCGCGCCAATCAGTTTCACGACAGCGGCGCTGGGCGGCGAGATCGAGCTGCCCGGACTGGACGGGGACAGCATCATCGTCCGCGTACCGGCGGGAACCCAGTCGGGGCGCGAGGTGCGCCAGCGCGGTGCCGGGATGCCGGTGCTGCAGGGGCGCGGTCGCGGCGACCTGGTCGTGCATCTTCAGGTCGAAACGCCGACCAAGCTGTCGGCGCGGCAGCGGGAATTGCTGGAGGAATTCCGTGCGACGGAAACCGGGGAGGAGTCCCCGGAGGCAAGCGGATTTTTCGAAAAGCTGAAGCGCGCGGTCGGCGGGTAATCCGCCGACCCGTGCTGCCCGCTCGCGCGGTCAGCCCTGCGGTCTGGCGGCAGCCCTTCGGTCCAGCTCGGCCAGCGCAGCACCGGCATTGTCATGGCCGGCGACCTGTGCGGCCTTCAGCCACTTTCGTGCGCCGTCCATATCGCTCGGGCCGCCCTGGCCTCGGGCGAGCATGGCGGCGAGGTTGAACATGGCGTCCGCATCGCCGCGCTGGGCCGCAGCATCGAACCATTGGCGTGCGGCCTTCAGGTCCTTTGGCAGAACGGTGCCTTCGTAAAACATCGTGCCCAGCGCATTCTGTGCCTGTGCATTCCCGCCAAGCGCCGCTTCCTTGTAGAACAGGGCGGCACGCTGAATATCGGCGGGCATGGCCGTGCCGAACTCATGGGCGCGGCCCAGCGCGAACAGGGCGTCGGCATTGTCGTTGCGCGCGGCGAGCTTTAGCCAGTTGACCGCCTTTGCCGGGTTTGCCGGAACCCCTTCCGCACCGGACAGCAACAGCTGCGCCAACGCGACCTGCGCGTCGGGATGATCGAATTTCGCGGCCTTTTCATAATATTGCGCAGCGCGTGCGGCATCCGGGGCTACGCCGGTGCCGTTCAGATACACATCGCCCAGCGCCTTTCCCGCGCCGATATGACCGACATCCCAAGCCCGTTCCAGCCAGCGCCGCGATTCGGCCAGGTCCCTTGGGATGCCCCGAAATCCGATGCGGTAGATATTGGCCAGCATGATGGACGCCTCGCCCATTGCCGTGGTCATTTCGGGATAGCGGGGGTCGAATTGCGGGGTGTCGGAAACCGGGCTGAACGGCAGCGTTGCGGCCTTTTTCAGCCAGCGCACGCCCTCTTGCGGGTCGGATTGCGGGCCAAGGCCCTGCAACAGGATCTTGCCGATATACAGCGTCGCCTCTTCGCCGCCGTCACGCGGCTGAAGCTTGCGTTCCGCCTGCCGGAAATAGTCCAGTGCCTCGCGATATCGGCCCTGATCGAACAGCGCGAGACCCATGGGCAGCGACCGGTCGCGATTGGCCTGCTGGCTGCGGGCCAGGGCAAAGCCCGTGTCCCGGCCCGATGCCCTGCTTGCGGGGCTGAAAGCGTCCGGAAAATCAATGTCCTCCTGATTGACCAGCCGAGCGCCGCCCCGCTGCAGTGCCGCCCGGCACGCCGCAATCCGGTCCTCCATCGGCGCTGTCCCGGCCACCGTCTCGCTGTCGTTATTCGCCCGCGATGAAACGCCGTCGACAGCCGTCCCCCCGACGCCGAACCGCCGCTTGCCCAATTCCGGCAGTGCGGATCCTTCGGGTACGCTGGGCGGGGCACTGTAATCGGGACTGCGCGGCAGGCGCACGGGCGCATAGGGGAACAGGTCGCCGCCAGCGGCGGTGACAACGGCGTTCGCAAATCCGTCGCGTGCCAGCACTTCGCATGCGGTCGAGCGCGGCGCTTCGGCCGGGATTGGGCGCTGACCAAGGATGGTGATGTCGGGCAGAACCTCTCGGCGCGGCGCTTCCTGGGCAGCGGCTTCTGCCGCAAAAAGCCCGCCCGCTGCCGCAAACGCAATAAAGCTGATGGATCGCGCCATGGATCAGCCTTTCGATACAGAGTCCCGGCGAAAGGCTATCACGGACAGCCCGGTTGGCAAACGTCAGCGGTCACAAGGCTGTTCGCCGGAAATCACGCCTGAGCGGGGCGATTTTCATGGTTCCAGCGCATCAGCATCCGGCGCAGTTCCGGCCAATCGTGGATCGCCCAGCGATCGGGGCGTTCGATGCCGATGATCCGGTCGCGATGCGTGTCCACCCGCTGCCATTCCAGCGGGCCGTTGCTGGGGATGCAGTGAAAGGCGATGACCGGCGGGTTCAGCGGGTCTTCCCCCTCGTCGACGATCACAGCCAGCCGCTCGCTGGCCAGCCGCACCATCGCGCCCGGCAGGAATGCGCCCAGCATCCGGACAAAGACGGTGACCAGCGAGCTGTCATATTCGTCGGGGCTGCCGCGCAGCTCGTCGATCAGCTGGGCGGCGGTCAGCGGCTGCGCATAGGCGCGCGGCGAGGTGCCGGCGTCGAAGGAATCGCAGATGGCGGCCACGCGGGCGCCAAGTCCGATTTCATCGCCGCGCAGGCCATAGGGATAGCCGGACCCGTTCAGCCGCTCGTGATGCTGCAACACCGTCTGCAGCACGAAATCCGAAACGCCGCCGGCTTCGGCCAGCATCTTGCAGCCCAGTTCGCAATGCCGCTTGACGGCGGCCTGCTCGTTTTCGTCCAGAGGCCCTTCCTTGGCCAGGATCTCCGCCGGAACCGCGGTCATGCCGATGTCGAGCAGCAGCCCCGCCATGCCGAAATCAGCGACCTCTTCGGCCGTCAGGCGCAGTTCGCGGGCCATGCTGATCATCAGGCCGCTGGTGCCGATCGCATGGAAATAGACGGCCTCGCTCGCGTCCCGAAGGCGGATCAGGCTGGGCAATGCAGTTGCGTTGCGGTTCAGTGAGGCGGCAACCGCGTTCACGATGGGGACAAAGGCCGTTGCATCGATTGCGTCCCCGCCGCGGGCGCAAGCAAAGGCGTAGGCGATCGATTCCCGCGCGAGATCGATGATCTCCTTGGCGCGCGCCAGCTCTTCGGCGCGGCTCGCCGGCTTTGCCCGCAAGTGCAGGCTGGGCGCCTTGCCGAATGATGGTTTGCGCGGTGCTGCAGCGTTCTTGCCTTGCGCCGCCAGTTGTTTCCAATCGGAGATGTTGAGCAAGCTTTCCATGCGGCGGATGTATCCGCAGTTTCTTCACGAACCGTTACGCAAGTGATTTTTGGCGCAGGATTGAATTCGGTGTAGACGGCGGCGGGGTCCGGTGGGGGAACGACGCGCAATGGCCGGTTCGGCGATCAAGCACGACAGTGACGGTTGGCGGCCACAGCTGGACGGGTTGCGCGCCATCGCCGTCGCCATGGTGCTGTTCACGCATCTGTGGGACACGGGATCGATCGCCGGATCGATCGGCGTTCGGCTGTTCTTTGTCCTCAGCGGATTTCTGATCACCCATATGCTGGTCGACATGCGGGCGAGCGATGCCGCGTTCAGCACTGGCCCGCGCGCCTGGCGGGTGTTCTTCACGCGGCGGGCGCTTCGCCTGTGGCCTGCCTATTATCTGTTGCTGGCGGTGATCCTCATCGTGAATGTCCAGCAGGTCCGCGACAGTGGCTGGTGGCACGTCCTGTACCTGTCGAACGTCTATTTCGGGTTCAGACAAGGGTTCCAGCCGTGGATCGTCGGCCCGTTCTGGACGCTGGCCATTGAACAGCAATTCTATCTGATCTGGCCGTTCCTGATGCTGATCCCCCGGCGCCGCTGGTTGCTGCCCATCGCCATCGGCGCGATATTTGCCGCCCTGGCATGGCACCTGGCGACCGACCGGTTCTGGCCCAGTCATTTCGGCAAGTACATGCTGTTGCCCGCATCGATTGACGCGCTAGGCGCGGGTGCGGCGCTTGCGCTGGCCTGGCGGCAGGGCGGGGTGCCGCGCTGGCTGATCGTGCTGACAATCGCCTCCGTCCCCGCCATTGCGGCGCTGTTCGTGACGGGGCTGACGGACTGGCCGCTGACCATGATCAGCCTGCCGCCGATGATGCTGGCCGTCGCGCTATGTCATCAGGGGATGGGCGGGCCGGTGGGCGCATTGATGTCCAGCCGCCCGCTGACCGCGATCGGCAAGGTGAGCTATGGCGTCTATCTCTATCACCTGTTCGTCATGGCCGCGCTGACCCGGTTGGCCGGCACGGCCGGATATGCCCTATATCCCGGCCCGGCCCTGTTCGTGGCGGGCGGCGCAGCGACGCTGATCGTTGCGGCGCTGTCCTGGCGCTTTGTCGAGGCGCCAGCCAACCGCCTGAAACGGCATTTCCGGTTCGGCCCGCCTCAACCCGCGGCGGTCGCTGCCTGATCCCCGAACACGCGGGCAAAGATCGTATCGACCTGAGCCAGGTGATAATCGAGGTCGAACCGCGCCTCGATCTCCTCTGCGCTCAGCGCCGCCGACACTTCCGGATCGTTCTTCAGCAGGTCCATCAGCGACAGCGCGCCGTCGGATTCCCACACCTTCATCGCATTGCGCTGAACCAGGCGATAACTGTCCTCGCGGCTCAGCCCGGCCTGCGTCAGCGCCAGCAGCACGCGCTGTGAATGGACGAGGCCGCCCATGCGGTTGAGGTTCCGTTCCATCCGCTCGGGATAGACGACCAGCTTGTCGATGACGCCCGTCAGGCGGCCAAGCGCGAAATCCAGCGTGATGGTGGCGTCCGGGCCGATATAGCGTTCGACCGAGGAATGGCTGATGTCGCGTTCATGCCACAGCGCAACGTTTTCCAGCGCGGGGATGACATAGCCGCGCACCATGCGGGCCAGGCCGGTCAGGTTTTCGGTCAGCACCGGGTTGCGCTTGTGCGGCATGGCCGACGAGCCTTTCTGACCGGGCGAGAAATACTCCTCCGCCTCCAGCACCTCGGTCCGCTGCAGATGCCGCACCTCGGTCGCCACGCGCTCGATCGAGCTGGCGATGACACCCAGCGTGGCAAAGAACATGGCGTGCCGATCGCGCGGGATGACCTGTGTCGACACCGGTTCCACGGTCAGGCCAAGCTTGTCAGCGACATACGCCTCAACGCGCGGATCGATATTGGCAAAGGTGCCGACCGCGCCGGAGATCGCGCAGGTGGCGATGTCGGCGCGTGCCGCGACCAGCCGGGCCCGGTTGCGATCGAACTCGGCATAGGCCTGCGCCAGTTTGAGGCCAAAGGTGACGGGTTCGGCATGGATGCCGTGGCTGCGCCCGATGGTGGGCGTGAACTTGTGCTCCATCGCCCGGCGCTTGATCGCGGCGAGCAGTGCATCAAGGTCCGCGATCAGCAGGTCGGCAGCACGGGCCAGCTGAACCGCCAGCGTCGTGTCGAGCACGTCGGAACTGGTCATCCCCTGATGCATGAAGCGCGCTTCGTCGCCGACCTGTTCGGCGACCCAGGTGAGGAACGCGATCACGTCATGCTTGGTCACCGCCTCGATTGCGTCGATAGCGGCCACGTCGATCGCGGGCCTGGTCGCCCACCAGTCCCACAGCGCCTTGGGCGCGGACTGCGGAACCACGCCCAGATCGGCCAGCGCCTGCGTCGCATGGGCCTCGATCTCGAACCAGATCGCGTAGCGCGCTTCCGGCGTCCAGATGGCGGTCATTTGGGGGCGGGCATAGCGGGGGACCATCGGGCGTCCTTCTGATTACAATTCTGGCGGGCAGAGAATGGGGCTGAAATGCGGCTCGTCGTGCCCAGCACTCGGAATCCGGGCGAACCGGCCCGTAGCAAAGCCGATCCGCGCGGGCAATTCGCAGCCAAATGATCCGGTCGCCGTTGGTCGGTCAACAGCTTCGGCTGTGCCGGCCGGTTCCGCCAATTGCCCCCAATGAAGGCAGGACCGGCCGGTTCGAAATTCGAAGAATGATGTTGAAGGAGCAATCCCATGTTGAAGACCATCATGCTGGCCGGTGCGGCCCTGATCGCCACCCCCGCGATTGCGCAGGACATGCAGCAGGCCCCGGCCGATCCCGCCGCGGGTGCGGCGCAGACCGCCCCCGCCCCCGAGCAGACAGCCCCCGAGCAGGCGGCCCCAGCCCAGGGTCAGCCGGCGACGACCGCAGATCAGGTGGCGCAGGTGATCGACGCCGACTGGGCGAAATATGACGTGGATGGCAACAGCGAGCTGAGCAAGGAAGAGTTCGGCACGTGGCTGGGCACGCTGCGCAAGGCAAGCGAGCCGGGCGCCGACCTCGCCTCCACCGAAATGCAGGGCTGGATGGGTCAGGCCTTTGCTGCTGCCGATGCGGACAAGTCCAGCACGGTCAGCAAGCCGGAGCTGACCAAGTTCCTGTCGCAGTCGGCCTGAACTTGATCGGAGCGCGGAGGTTTTCGTGATGGGAACCCTTCGTCTTGCCGAAAGTTTTAAGGTCCCGAACGGATTGAAAGGAGTGTCCCATGGGTGAACTGACCGACAAGCTGGCAGCAGCTGGCAACAAGCTCGCCGGGAATGCCAAGGAAGCGATTGGCAAAGCGACGAACAATCCCGAACTGGAAGCCGAGGGCAAAGCCCAGCAGGTGAAGGGCACGGGCCAGGATATCGCCGGCAGCGTCAAGGGCGCCTTGGGCGACAAGATCTGATCGTTCGTCACGACAATGGAAAAGGCGGTGCCGGAGACGGTGCCGCCTTTTTCGTATCTCGTGCGGCCGTGGACTTCAGATCAGCCCGTTTGCCCGCATGCTGAAATGCCCGTTTCGGCCGATGATCAGGTGGTCGTGGACGCTGATGTTCAATGGCTTGCCCGCTGCGACGATGGCTTTGGTCAGGTCGATGTCCGCGCGGCTCGGGCTGGGATCGCCGGAGGGATGGTTATGGACCAGAATGATCGCCGCCGATCCGAAATCGAGCGCACGCCGGACGACTTCCCGGATATAGACAGGTGCCTCATCGATCGTCCCGCGGCCAAGCTCGTCATCCAGGATCAGGGCATTGCGGGTATTGAGGTGCAGGACGCGCACCTGTTCCACCTGAACATGCGCCATCGCGCCACGCAGATAATCGAGCAGCGCCTGCCAGTTGGACAGGACCGGCCGGTTTTCCACCTCGCTGCGCAACGTGCGGACCAATGCGGCGCGCACGATCTTGATCGCTGCGGCCGCCGCATCCCCCGCGCCCTCGACCTGCCGGATCGATTCGACGTCCGCCGCCAGCAGGTCCGGCAGGCTGCCGAATTTGGCCAGCAGGCGCTTTGCCGTCCCCTTGGTGTCGCCGCGCGGCTGCGCCGTTGCCAGCAGATATTCGACCAGTTCATGGTCGTGCAGGTCCCGCCCCTCGGATGCGAGCAGCCGCTTGCGCAGCCGTTCGCGGTGTCCGGTGCCGTCGGTTCCGGGATCGTTCATGCCGCAGCGGTAGCACAGGTGGCGTCGGCGGCAAGCCGTGCTAACCCGGACGCGTGATGACGATCGCCAACCATCCCAGTGCATTGGCCTGCCGGGCATGCCTGCCACGATGCCGGGCTGGAGCGGTGCGGCGATCGTGAGCGAGCCCGAACCGTTTGACCTGGACATGGGTGCTGCGCCCGCATCGCCCCGTCGGCGCCGACTGCTGCGGCGATCGGCGCGGATCGCCGCGGTGTCGGCCATCATCCTGTTCGCGGCGGCGGGCATATTGTGGAGCCAGCGGCGGCCGATTGCCGACGGGTTCATCCGCGATGCCCTGATCCAGCGGGGCGTGCCCGCCCGGTATACGATTGCCGATGTCGGGTTCCGGACGCAGCGGATCACCAATCTGATGCTGGGCGATCCAGCCAATCCCGACCTGACCGCCGATTGGGCGGAAATCGACCTGAGCCTGGGCTTTGGCGAGCCGGAGGTGGTGGCGGTGCGCGCCGGCAAGGTCCGGATGCGGGGCAGGGTGGTGGGTGGCAAGCTGACGCTGGGCACGCTGGACCGGCTGATGCCCGCGCCGTCGGGCAAACCGTTTTCCCTGCCACGAATCGCGCTGGCGATCGGGGACGGGCGGGCCCGGATCGACACCGACCAGGGGCAGGTGGGCGTAAAACTGACCGGATCGGGCCGTCTGGACGACGGATTTCGCGGCAGGATCGCCGCAGTGGCGCCCAAGGTCACGTCCGGGCCGTGCCGCGCGGCGCGGATGACGCTGTATGGCAATATCCGCATCGCTGCCCGCCAGCCCAGGTTCGACGGGCCGCTTCGCATCGCGGGTGCGCGGTGCGACGCCACCACGCTGGGCGCGTCGTCCGTGGCGGTGAAGGTTGCGCTCAATGAACGGCTGGACCGGTGGCGCGGTCAGGCGGGGCTGGCGCTGGGTGCGCTGAATGACCCGCGCGCTTCGATGCGCACGCTGACCGGCACCGTCCGGTTCGATGGCGGACCCGGCGCAACGGGCGGCAGCATGGACCTGTCCGCATCGGGGATCACGACCGATCTGGCATCGGCGGGGCAGGTGCGGGTCGTCGGCCAATATAGGAACGGCAAGGCTCAGGCGCTGGATGCGCGGCTGACGCTGGATGGCATGCGGGCGGGCAACGCGGTCCGGCGACAGGTTGCTGCCCTGCGCGGCAGCGGCACGGGAACGCCGGTCGGGCCGCTGATCGATCGACTGACGGATGCGCTGGGCGCGATGGCCAGCGATGCGCGGGTTGCCGCTGACCTGGCGGTGGAGGCAAAGGGCGGTGCCGTTTCGGGGCAGCTTCGGCGGATGACGCTGAACGCGGCCAGCGGTGCGCGACTGTCGCTGACCGATGGCGATGGCGCGCGTTTTTCATGGCCGGCGGGCGGCCTGACCCTGAACGGCAGGGTCGCGTTCGGCGGCGGCGGTCTGCCCGATGGGCTGATCCGCCTGAATCAGGCGCGGCCGGGCGGGGCGGTGACGGGGCAGGCGTTGATCGCCCCCTATCGCGCGGGGGATGCCAGCCTGGCGCTTAATCAAGTGGCATTCCAGCTGGCTGAAGGACGCGCGCAGATGACGGGCGCTGCGGTGCTCAGCGGGCCGTTGCCCGGCGGGCGGGTGGATGGCCTGTCGCTGCCCATCGATGCGCGGTTCGCCAATGGCCGGTTGACGGTCAATCCCGGCTGCGCGCCGCTGGCGTTCCAAAAACTGCTGATCAGCACCCTGGCACTGACGCCCGCGCGAATGGCCCTGTGTCCGACGGATGGCGCCATGCTGCGGCTTGCCGATGGCCGGGTAGCAGGCGGCGTGTCGACCGGCGCAGTGCGCCTTGCCGGAACGCTGGGCGGCGCGCCGCTGACCGTCGATGCAGCGCGCGGCCGTTTCGACCTTGCCGCCAGCCGGTTCGCGCTGGACCGGCCCGCGCTGGCGATCGGTGCGCCGGATCGGGTCAACCGTCTTGCCGCAGAGAAGCTGGACGGGGCGATCGCGGACGGCGGCGTATCGGGCCGGTTCGTGGGCCTGAACGGACAGATTGCGCGCGTGCCGCTGCTCCTGTCCAACGGGGCGGGCGAATGGCGCTTTGCCGATGCAGCGCTGGCCGTCGGTGGCGGCCTGACCGTCAGCGACGATGTGAACGCGGTCGAGCCGGGCCAGCCGCCGCGCGAACCCCGGTTCAACCCGATGGTCAGCAACGACATCCGCCTGACCCTGGCCGACAGCAAAATCCTGACCTCGGGCACGCTGACCCTGCCCCGGGGGGATCAGACGATCGCTGCCGTCACCATCCGGCACGATCTGTCGCGCACGGTTGGCGACGCCGTGATCCATGTGCCGGGTATCCGCTTTGCCGAAAGGGGCCTGCAGCCGCGCGACCTGACCGAACTGGCCTTCGGCGTCGTCGCGGCGGTGAAGGGTGAGGTGAGCGGGCGCGGCACGATCAACTGGACTGGCGAGGGGGTGACCAGCGGCGGCACGTTCCGCACCGACAGCCTGGACCTGGCGGCGGCATTCGGCCCGGTCACCGGCCTGTCCGGCGAACTGCGCTTTTCCGACCTGTTGTCGCTGGAAACCGAGCCGGGGCAGGTGGTTCGGCTGGCCGAGGTCAATCCCGGCTTTCCGGTGCGCGACGGGCAAATCCGGTATCGCCTGCTGGCCGGACAGAAGGTGGCGATCGAAGGCGGGCGCTGGCCGCTGGCGGGCGGGGCGATGGTGCTGGAGCCGACAGTGCTCGATTTCGCCAGCACCGCGCCCAAGCAGATGGTGTTCCGTGCCGAGGGCGTGGATGCGGACCAGTTCCTGCAACAGTTCGATTTCGACAATCTGGACGCCACGGGCACGTTCGACGGGGTGATTCCGGTGCTGTTCGATGCCAGCGGTGCGCGGGTCGAGGGCGGGCGGCTGGCGGTGCGGCAGGGCGGCGGCACGCTCGCCTATCTGGGCGAACTGAGCGAGGAACAGCTGGGCGCATGGGGCGATTTCGCGTTCCAGGCGCTGCGCGCTATCCGCTATCGCGAGCTGGAACTGGCGCTGAACGGGCCGCTGGCCGGCGACATGATTACCGAAATCCGCTTTGCCGGCGTCGCTCAGGGCGCGGGGACCAAGAGCAATTTCCTGATCCGGCGGCTGGCGCGACTGCCGCTGGTGTTCAACATCCGCATCCAGGCGCCGTTCCTGCAACTGATCGATTCCGCCAAATCGATCTATGATCCGTCCAACCTCGACGTGCCCACCCTGTTGCGCGAACAGGCAGAGCGCGAGGCGCAGGCGCGGGGCATAATCGCCTCGCCTAAGCCGCCCCAACCCGATATTCAGCCTATAGAAAGCGAGAAGATGCCATGAGTGCAACGACTGGCGACGGCGTGGTGCCGCCCGCAGCGAAGCGAAAGGGCCGGATTGGCTGGACGATGATGGCGGCGGTCGCGATGGCCGGCCTTGGCGGTTGCATCACTGTGAATGCGCCGGACAAGCCGATCGAGATCAACCTCAACATCAAGATCAGCCAGGAGATCGTGTATCGCTTCGATGGCGATGCAAAGCGGCTGATCGACGAAAATCCGGGAATCTTCTGATGGGAATGGCGATGGACAGGACGGGCATGAAGATCACGGCGGCGCTGCTGGCGCTGGCGGCGGCAGGGTCGGCCGGGGCTGCGCTGGCTCAGGCGCGCGATCCTGCCTATGCGGCTGCCCGCGCGGCGGGGCAGGTGGGCGAACAGCCGGACGGCTATCTGGGTGTCGTCGGCAATGCGTCCGCCGATGTCCGCAAGATGGTGAGCGACATCAACCTGCAGCGCAAAAAGGCCTATACCACCCAGGCGCAGGCCGAGGGCGGGACGGTGGAACAGCGCGGGTTCGTGACCGGCTGCAACCTGATCGCGCGGACAACGCCGGGCGAAAAATACATGGATCCGGCGGGCGCGTGGCAGACGCGGGGGGCGGGCGCCCCGGTCCGCGATCCGAAGTGCATCTAAGCCAGATCGCATAGCTATGCAGTGCGTGCCGCCGGTTTCCCGGTGGCCGCGCCGACCCCCGGCCGCGGGGGTCCAATCCCACCTGTTGACTCAAGGGTCCCCCCTTCCTAAACGGCCCCTGCCTTGGCGGGCCGGCGCCCGGCATTGGCGTTCCTCCGACCCCCACGGGCAACAGAAGGACGCAGATGACCGATCGCAGGCCCGGACTGGACCCCCTTGGCGAAGATGCGCGGCTGGATTCGCTCGAAGAGCGGCTTCGGCGGGCGCAGGCCGAGGAAGCGGTGCGGCGCGGCGAAGCACAGCCCGACAAGGGCGAGGCGGATACCCGGATGGGCAACCGCGTGCTGGCCGAGCTGATCGGGGGGCTGGTTGGGGGAGCCGTTATCGGGTGGTTGCTCGACAGCTGGCTGGATACCTCGCCGTGGCTCCTGCTGGCGATGCTTGCCCTTGGGGTGGCGGGTGCCTTCAGGAACATTATCCGGATTGCGAACCGGCGCTCGAAATAATTTCGGGCGCCGCTTTATAACTTGGTTCTTTGACGGGAATGGCGTCCAAGGGAATGGCTGGGGCAGTGGCTGAAGAAGCAGGCAAGATCGACCCAATGCACCAGTTTCAGGTGCAGACGATCGGCGACCCGTTGTTCACGGTCGGCGATGCGGCGATTTCATTCACCAATTCCGCGGCATGGATGCTGATCGCGCTCGTCGCCCTGTGGGTGTTCGTGATCGGCGGCGCAAAGGGTCAGATGGTTCCCGGCCGCTGGCAGATGGCGGTCGAAGGCTTCACCGGCTTTATCGGCAACCTGCTCAGCGCGAACATCGGCCCGGCCGGCAAGAAGTACGTGCCGTACGTCTTCACGCTGTTCATGTTCATCCTGTTCGCCAACGTCCTGGGCCTGCTTCCGCTGGGCCTCGTTGGCGTCCACCCCTTTACCTTTACCAGCCATTTCACGGTGACGGGCGTGTTCGCCATCGTCAGCTTTGCCATCGTGCTGGCGGTCGGCTTCGGCAAGCACGGCCTGAAGTTCTTCAAGCTGTTCGTGCCGCACGGCACGCCGATCCCCGTGCTGCTGCTGGTCGTGCCGATCGAGATGATCTCGTTCCTGGTGCGGCCGTTCAGCCTGGCGCTGCGACTGTTTGTTGCCATGACCGCCGGACACATCCTGCTGAAGGTGCTGGCCTATTTCATCGTCAATTCGGTGAATGCCGGTGCCGGTCTGGGCGCGGCGGTGGGCATCCCCAGCTTTTTGCTGATGGTCGGCGTGTCCGCGCTGGAACTGCTGGTGGCGGGGGTGCAGGCCTATGTCTTTGCGCTGCTGACCAGCCTTTACATCAACGATGCCGAGCATCTGCACGAGCATCACTGATCCCATTTTCGTCAAACACCTGATTATCCCTAAGGAGTGAATTCAATGGAAGCTGATGCGATCAAGCTGCTGGGTGCCGGTCTGGCTGCCATCGGTGCCGGTCTGGCCGCGCTGGGCGTGGGCAATGTGTTCGCCGCGTTCCTGGAAGGCGCGCTGCGCAACCCGTCGGCCGCGTCGAGCCAGCAGGGCAACATGTTCATCGGCTTCGCCGCCGCCGAACTTCTGGGCCTGCTCGCGTTCGTCGTCGCGGTTCTGCTGATCTTCGTCGCGTAATTCTGCGCGACGGACGATGACCGGGCCGGAATCCTTCCGGCCCGCAGGATACGGGAACGCCTTGAATGCCTCAAATCGCGCAACTCAGTGATCTTGGCTATCTGCTGTCGCAGGTGCTGTGGATCGTCCTGATTTTCGGTCTCGCCTATGTTCTGGTCGGCCGCGGGCTGGTGCCCAAGGTGACCAAGACGATGGATGCGCGCGATGCCGCCATCGCTGCCGATCTGGCAGCAGCGGAAAGCGCGCGGATCCAGGCCGACGCGACCGAGGCGCAATGGCGGGCCAAGGAAAATGCCGCGCGTGAAGCCGCTCAAAAGCTGATCGCAGAGGCAAAGGCATCGGGCGCCCGGTCGACCGAGGCTGCGCTGGCCGCGGCCAATGGTGCCGCCGAGCAGAAGATCGCCGAGGCAGAGGCGCGGATCGCCGCATCGCGCGATGCAGCGGTTGCCGAAGTCGAAGGCGTTGCCGCCGATGCAGCGCGCGACATCGTCGCCCGGCTGTCCGGCGTCAGTGTAACCGAGGAAGCGGCGCGGTCCGCGGTGAAGGAGGCCATTCATGGCTGAAGCAGCGCATGGCGGCGTGACCGCGACGACCGAGGCTCATGGCGGCCCGGCCGAACATCATGCCGATCCGACCGCCCTGTTCCTTGACCCGACGGGTTGGGTCAGCCTGGCCATGGCGGTCTTCCTGCTCATCCTGCTGGTCAAGGGCGTGCCCGCCCTGATCGGTGCGATGCTGGACAAGCAGATTGCCGCCATCCGCACGCGGTTGGACGAGGCCAAGGCGCTGCGCGAGGAGGCAGAGCGCCTGCGCGACGATTACGCCCGCCGGATCGCCAATGTCGAGGCGGAGACCAAGGCAATGGTGGAAAGCGCGCGTGCCGAAGCTGACGCGCTGGTCGTCAAGGCGCAGGCCGATGCCGATGCGCTGATCGCCCGCCGCGCCCGCATGGCCGAGGACAAGATCGCCGCTGCTGAGCGTCAGGCGCTGGCCGAGGTCCGCGCGACCGCCGCCGACGCTGCAACGCGCGCCGCCGGTGCCATCATCGCCGCCAATCACGGCGCCGATGCCGACAAGCCGCTGGTCGACCGGACCATCGCTGGCCTGTCGCGGCTTAACTGAAGCCGACTGCACAATAATTTTCGTTGCGCTTGCCGAGTGTAACGGGCACGGGCGGCGGGATGACCCGCCGCCCGATCGATGCCAGACTGCTGATCCTTGCATCAGCGTTCCTGATCCTTACCGCAGCGATTGTCGCCACGATCATGCTGGTCCGCGACCAGCGGGCCGCAAACGAACGCGTGCTCCATACCTTGCAGGTCCATGACCGCATCGGCAGCATCGTTTCCATCATCCAGGATACTGAAACCGGCGCGCGCGGCTATGCGCTGACGCGCAATCCGGAGTTTGCCGAGCCGTTCCTGATGGCGCGCCGCCGGCTGCCGGGCGAGCTGAACGAACTGGTCAAATCGGTTTCCGACAATCCGGAACAATTTGCCCGCGCTCGCCAGCTTCAGGTGCTGGCCGCCCGAAAGCTGGCAATATCGACGCGCATTGTCGATGCCGCCCGGCTGGGGGGTATGATCGATGCCGCAGCCGTCGTCCGGGAGGGTGAGGGCAGGCGCGTCATGGACGAGATCCGCGCGCTGAGCGGCGAGATGAAGGATATCGAGCGCGGCTTGCTGCGTCAGCGCGACGATGCGGCCAATTCGCAGACCCGCAATGTCCTTGGCTGGCTGGTGCTCAGCGCGCTTGGCACCTTGCTGCTGGGGGCGTTTGTGCTGCGCCAGCTGCAGCGCCGGCTGGGACAGGCGAATGATGCGCGGGATCAGCTGGCGGCCGCCAATCAGCTGCTGATCGAAGAGGCAGGTGCGCGCGAAGAGGCACAGTCCCAGGTTCGCCAGCTGCAGAAAATGGAATCCATCGGCCAGCTGACCGGCGGGATCGCACACGACTTCAACAATATGCTTGCCATCGTCACCGGATCGCTGGAGCTGGCCGTCCGGCATCTTGGTACCAATCCGGAACGGGCCGGGCAGATGATCGGCAATGCGCAGGAGGGCGCAAGGCGGGCGGCAGAGCTGACCGCGCGTCTGCTCGCCTTTTCCCGCCAGTCGCCGCTTGCGCCCCGCGCCATCGACGCCAATCGCCTGGTCGGCGGGATGTCCGAACTGCTTCGCCGGACGCTGGGCGACGGCATCCGCGTCGAAACGGTGTTGGCCGGTGGCCTGTGGCCCTGCCTGATCGATGCCGGCCAGTTGGAAAACGCCATCCTGAACCTGTCGGTCAATGCCCGCGATGCCATGGGCGAGGGCGGGCGGCTGACGATCGAGACGGCGAATGCGCATCTCGACGACGCCTATGCCGCGGAACATGTCGAAGTGACGGCCGGGCAATATGTGATGATCTCGGTCAGTGATACCGGCAGCGGGATGCCGCCTGAGGTGATGCAGCGGGCGTTCGATCCCTTCTTCACGACCAAGGGCGTAGGCAAGGGCACCGGTCTTGGCCTGAGCCAGGTCTATGGCTTCATCAAGCAGTCGGGCGGCCATGTGAAAATCTATTCGGAGACAGAGGTCGGCACGACGATCAAGCTGTATCTACCCCGCCATTTTGGCGAGGTAGCCGTGCCATCGCTGGGGGTCGATGCCGGGGAGCAGCTGCCCCAGGCGCGCGAAGGCGAAGTCGTGCTGGTGGTCGAGGACGAGGAGCGGGTGCGTCGGATGTCGGTGACCGCACTGGAGGAACTCGGCTATCGCGTGATCGAGGCCGCCGATCCGCATCGTGCGCTTGCATTGCTGGACCAGCGCGATCGCATCGACCTGTTGTTCACCGACGTGATCATGCCCGACCTGAACGGCCGACTGCTGGCCGAGGCCGCGCGGGAAAAGCGGCCCGGATTGCCGGTGCTCTACACCACCGGGTATACCCGCAACGCCATCGTCCATAACGGGATGCTGGATCATGATGTTGCATTTCTGGCCAAGCCGTTCACGATGCGGCAACTGGCGGAAAAGGTCCGGCAGGTGATCGACGGAGAAGCCGGCTGCGCCTGACGCCGGTCGTCAAGGACAGGGGAAAGGAGCGTGCCGATGATGACGCTTGCGGTGATGCTGGCGACGATGCCGGTGGTTCAGGATCATTCGGCGCATGGTGGCAAGCCGGCGACGACGCCTGCGGCTTCCGTCGCCCTGTCCCTGGATACGCCCGTCGAGACGCTGGCGGCCAACCCGGCGTCCAAGGCCGTGCTGGACAAGCATTTTCCCGAAATGCTGAAGCACCCTATGTATGATCAGTTCAAGCAGATGAGCCTGAAGCAGCTGCAGCCGCTGGCGCAGGGTCAGATCACGAACGATATGCTGACCGCCGCCGAAAAGGATCTGGCGGCGATCAAATAAGCGGAGGGATCAGCTCGGCTTCGCGCGGGACAGGATGCCGCAGCCATAGGCTTCGGCGTAGGGCCGATCCCAGCACGCAAGAAACCCGTCAAGCACGTGCAGGTTCATCGGCCATTGCACGGGCTGAGGCCTGCCCTCCCGATCGACAGGTTTGTACCATTCGGGTCGTGGCAACACCGCCAGCTGCGCCCGCGCCCGTTCCAACGCGGGCCGGTTGCGGCGCAGGAACGCGATGCTGCCATCGACATAGTGGTTCCAGCCGAACGGCGCATCCTCATCCGCCGGCTTGCGGGATTGATCGAACAGGGCGATCGCTGCATCGGTCTGACCTATATTGGCGCGCATCTGCCCTTCGTGCCATATCAGGATCAGGTCTTTGGCGCCGTGCCGGGTCCGCCAGTCACGGATCAGGTCCGCGGCCTGTGCATCGCAGCCGCGATTGGCAAGCGCACGCCAGCCGCCGTCCATGTCCTGATCGAACGCCTGTTGCGGCAGGGCGAGCAGCGCAGCCCGGTCATGGGTGCAATCCGGCGCAGCGGTCTGGGCGAGCAGGGCAAGCACGAGCAGCATGGGTCAACAGGCTGATGCGGCGCCGGGTTCGCGTCAAGCCATGGCTGGCGTTTCCGCTGCTGCGCCCCTAAATCCCACCGGACGATGTCGACCCCCAACAGCCCCGACCGGTTTAACGAGGAAAAGGCCGCTTATGCCGTGCGCGGCGCGGAACAGCCCGACCTGGAGGTCGGGGTGGCGGCGATTCGCAACGTCCTGAATACCCTGCCCACGCGGCCCGGCGTCTATCGCATGACCGATGCGCGGGGCGATGTGCTCTATGTCGGCAAGGCGCGGGCGCTGAAACACCGGGTGACCAATTACACCCAGGTCACCCGGCTGTCGAAACGGTTGCAGCGGATGGTCGCGCAGACGCGCGGGATGACGATCGTGACCACGGGCAGCGAGGCCGAGGCGCTGTTGCTGGAGGCGCAGCTGATTAAGCGGTATCGGCCGCCCTACAATGTCCTGTTGCGTGACGACAAAAGCTTCCCCTTCATCCTGATCCGGCAGGATCACGACTTTGCGCGGATCCAGCTGCATCGTGGTGCGCGCCGGGCAAAGGGCGATTATTTCGGGCCGTTCGCGGGTGCGGGTCAGGTGCGCAAGACGCTGAATGCGCTGCAGAAACTGTTCCTGCTGCGATCGTGCACCGACAGTTTCTTCAAGACGCGGGACCGGCCGTGCCTGCTGTATCAGATCCGCCGGTGTTCGGCGCCATGCGTCGGGCGGATCAGCACCGAGGATTATGCGGAGCTGGTTGCCGATTCCAAGGCGTTCCTGACCGGCAAATCGACGCAGGTGCAGGCCAAGCTGGGCCAGCAGATGACGGCGGCGGCGGAAGCGATGGATTTCGAGCTGGCCGCCGTGCTGCGCGACCGGCTGAAGGCGCTGACCTTCATTCAGGGCAGTCAGGCGATCCATGCCGACGGGGTGGGTGACGCCGATGTGTTCGCGCTGGCCGCCAAGCAGGGCGTCATCGGGATCGAGGCGTTTTTCATCCGCGGCGGGCAGAATTGGGGCCATCGCAGCTTTTACCCCACGCACGTCGCCGATGTGCCGGAAGACGAGGTGCTGGCCGCGTTCCTGATGCAATTCTATGAGGAAGTGCCGCCCGCGCGGAACGTGTTCCTGGATCGCGAACTGGCCGATGCGGAATTGCTGGCCGAGGCGCTGTGCGAGCGGGCCGGGCACAAGGTCGCGATCAGCGTGCCGCAGAGGGGCGCGCGCCGCCGCCTGATGGAACAGGCGCAGCGCAATGCGGTGGAGGCGCTCGACCGGCGGCTGGCGGAAAGCACGACCCAGGCAAAGCTGCTGGCCGAAGTGGCGGATCTGTTCGACCTGCCCGCGCCGCCGGACCGGATCGAGGTTTACGACAACAGCCATATTCAGGGCACGAACGCGCTGGGCGCGATGATCGTCGCCGGGCCGGAGGGGTTCCGGAAGGGCGGGTATCGCAAGTTCAACATCAAGCGGAAGGACACCGTGGGCGGCGACGATTTCGCGATGATGCGCGAAGTGCTGACCCGCCGCTTTGCCCGCGCGCAGGAAGAGGACCCGGACCGGGAACGGGGCGAATGGCCCGACCTGGTGCTGGTCGATGGCGGCAAGGGGCAGCTGGGCGTCGCGATGCAGGTGCTGGAGGAGCTGGGCATCGAGGATGTGCCGGTGGTCGGCATCGCCAAGGGGCCGCATCATGGCCGTGAGGGGCGCGAGGTGTTCCACCTGATGGATGGGCGGGAGTTCCAGTTGCCGGTCAACGCGCCGGTGCTGTTCTACCTTCAGCGATTGCGTGACGAGGTGCACCGCTTTGCCATCGGCGCGCATCGGGAGAAGCGCGCGAAGGCGATCGGTGCATCGCCGCTGGACGAGGTGCCTGGCATTGGTCCGGCCCGGAAAAAGGCGCTGTTGATGCATTTCGGCACGGCCAAGGCGGTTCGATCGGCCAGCCTGGACGATCTGAAGCGGACACCCGGTGTCAGCGCGGCGGTGGCCCAGCAGGTTTACGATTTTTATCACCCGAATTGAACGCTTTGCCGCTTGCGGGCGGCGGGATGGGCGCGTTACGCTCCCCTGAACGGGGGGTCGATATTTTGCGACCGCACCGTGGGGGCGGAAATCGGCATGATGTGGGTTCGGGTGTGTGCGTGGCTGGTGATGGCGCTGGCTTGGGTGTCGGCGGCGAGTGCGGGTGAGACGATCCGGTATGAGGCCACACCCACCTGGATCAAAGCTGCCCCTGCATTGAATGCCGCCAAGCTGACCGATGCCGATCCCCCCTTGCAGGTGCGCGACCAGCAGGTCCGGCTGAACGGCGACGAAGCCTGGGTTTACAGCGATCTGGCCACCCGCGCGGCGACGGCGCAGATGCTGGGCGATATTGGCAACCTGCGTCTGGCGTGGAACCCGGATACCGGCGACCTGATCGTCCATTCCGTCGAAATCCTTCGCGGCGGCGAGGTGATCGATGTGCTGAAGGGCGGGCAGAAGTTCGAGGTGCTGCGCCGTGAACAGCGGCTGGAGCAGCGCTGGGTCGACGGGATGCTGACCGCGACCCTGTCGGTTCAGGGGCTGCAGGTCGGCGACGTCCTGCGGATGCGGTTTTCCGAGACGAACAAGGATGGCGCGCTGGGCGGCGGTGTGCAGGCGGCGGTGGCGCTGCCCGCGGAACCGGCAAAGATCGGTTATTCCCGCACCCGCATGATCTGGCCAAAGGATCAGAAGATCGCATGGCAAAGCTATGCCGATGGCTTCACGGCCAAGGCGGTGGCCAATGGCGACTGGAACGAGCTGGAATGGATCGGCACCCTGCCCAAACCGGCCGAACTGCCCGATGACGTGCCAGTGCGCTTTCGCAAGCTGCCGATCCTTGAAGCGACCAGCTTTGCCGACTGGGAGAGCATTTCGCGGACCATGGCCGCGCTCTACAAAACCGATGGCCTGATCGCGGCGAACAGCCCGCTGGCCGGCGAAGTCGCCCGGATCCGCGCCGCCGAAACCGATCCGCTGAAGCGCGCGGCGCTGGCCCTGATCGCGGTACAGGATCAGGTGAGTTACCTGTTCAACGGCATGAATGGCGGCAATTACCGGCCGCAGACCCCGGCCGACACGTGGCGGCTGCGCTATGGCGACTGCAAGGCGAAGACGCTGTTGCTGCTGTCGATGCTGCACGCGCTTGAGATCAAGGCGGAGCCGGTTCTGGTCCACAGCCAGCTTGGCGGCCTGTTGCCCGGCCGTCTGCCAATCCCTGCGGCGTTCGACCATGTGATCGTCCGGGCGGAAATCGGCGGCACGAGCTATTGGCTGGATGGCACGAGCGCGGGCGCGCAGCTGGCCGACATGGCCGATGTGCCGCCATTCCGCTTTGCCTTGCCGCTGCGGCCCGACGGGTCGGCACTGATGCCGATCGATGCCCGCGCGCCGGCCCGGCCCCAGTTTCAGGCGGAGGTCGAGCATGACCTGTCGGCCGGTATCGACGTGCCCGGCACCTATACCGCGTGGATGACGATGCGCGGGCCGCTGGTCGAACAGCTCAAGGCGGCGCAGGCGCAGGGTAATGCCGAAGCCATGGAGCAGATGGCGAATGGCATCAACCGCAGCATCCTGAGCCAAGGCGCGACGATGACCGGTCATCAGATGGCGTTCGACGCCGCGACTGGCACCGCCACCGTGACCATGACCGGCGTGGCCAGCGGTGGCTGGACCCGCGATGGCGAGCGCCGCGTGCTGAATCTCGACAAGACGGTTTCGTCGATTACTTTTTCGCCGGACCGGTCGCGGACTGCTTGGCGCACGCTGCCCGTGTCGACGGGCGATGCCGAACATATGGTGTGGCGCCAGCGGGTGAAATTGCCGGGCAAAGGCCGCGATTTCCGGCTGGACGGCGATGTGGAATTGCCCGCAACGCTGGCCGGGCGCAGCCTGACGCGAAAGGCCGCGATCGGCGATGACGGCTGGCTGGTGATCCAGGACGAGATCAAGTCGACCGGCACGGAAATCGCGGTCGCCGACATCGCGGCCACGCGGCAGGCGATGGCACGGGCCGGCAGCCGCTCGCTCAAGCTGATCGCGCCCGCCGCAACGCCGCCCCAATGGCAGCAGGTTCAGGCCGCCAAGCAGGCCAATGCCTTTGCCCCCGTGCTGGCCGCCTATGCCGCCGCGATCAAGGCAAAGCCCGACAAGCGCGAGCCGCTGACCAATCGCGCGGATTTCTATGCCACGCTGTTGGACTGGAAGGCCGTGATGGCCGACCTGAATAGTGCTATCGCTATCGAAACCGACGCCGACCTGTTGCTGTGGCGCGCGCGCGTCCATCAACTGATGAAGGATGACAAGAAGGCGCTTGCCGACATTCAGGCCGCGCGCGCCATCGATCCGGGGTCATTTGGTGCAGTGAGCGCGCTGACCATGCTACAGATGCGAATCGGGCAGGGCGATGCCGCGCTCGAACTGCTAGACGAACGCATTGCCGAGGGCGGCGAGGATAAATCCAGTTACCTGTCGCACAAGGCCGATGTGCTGGCGGAAATGGGCGAGATGGACCTGGCGCTGGCCGCGATGGACGAGGCGCTTGCCGCATCGCCAGGCGACCCGGACCTGCTGAACAACCGGTGCTGGCTGAAGGGGACGCGCAACGTCGCCCTGGACACCGCGCTGAAGGATTGCACCAAATCGATCGAGCTGAGCGATGATCCGGCGTCCGCGCTGGACAGCCGGGCGATGGTGTATTTCCGGATGGACCGGATGGACGATGCGCTGGCCGATCTGAAGGCCGCGATGGACCTGGCCCCCTATATGCCGGGCAGCCTGTACCTGCGCGGCATCATCCAGCGGCGTCAGGGCAAGGCGGCAGAGGGCGATGCGGATCTGGCCGCCGCCCGGATGCTGTCGCCGCGCATCGACGAGGATTATGTGCGGTACGGCATCAAGCCGTAACCAGCGGGCCATCGCAGAACCACGAAACCGGTTCGCCCGCCGATCTTGGCACATTCTTTACCCCCTTTCGGGTAGGGCGGGGGCATGGCAACCGATGTTTTTCTGACCATCGATACGGAGCTTTCCTGGCGGCAGCACCGGGCGGGACACGACCTGCCCGCGATTGTTGCCCGTTCGCTGGAACCGGCGGGGGTCGGGATCGCCCATCAGCTCCGCTGCCTGAACGATCATGGCCTGAAGGCGTGTTTCTTTATCGACCCCATGCCGGCCATTCCGTTCGGGCTGGATCCGATCCGCCGCGTGGTGGATGCGGTGCTGACGGCGGGGCAGGAGGTGCAGCTGCACCTGCACCCCGGATGGACCCGCGCGGTACCGGGCGATGGCGGCGCGTCGCACGCACCGTTCAACCTCATCGATTATGCCGAGACGGAACAGGCGCAGTTGCTGGGCGGGGCGATCGACCTGATCATGGCGGCGGGCGCGCCGCGCCCGGTGGCGTTCCGGGCGGGCAGCTATGCCGCGAACGATGCAACGCTGCGTGCCCTGGCCAGCCACGGCATCCGCTATGACAGCAGCCATAATGGTGCCGCTGCGCCCGCGCCCAGTGCCATCGACCTGCCGCCGACCCGGATATCCCCGATCGAGCATCAGGGCGTGATCGAAGTGCCGGTGACGGTCATCGAGGACGCGCCGGGGCATTTGCGACATTTCCAGATCTGTGCGCTGTCGGCCGGGGAAATGCGCGCGGCAATCGGCCATGCGCTGCACGCCGGGCATCAGGCGATCACGATCGTCGGCCATAGTTTCGAACTGGCCAACCGGGCGGGGACCCGCGCCAACGGGGTGCATGTGCGCCGGTTCGACGCGCTGCTGACCATGCTGGCTGACCTGCGCGAAATGCTGCCCACCCGTCATTTCGCCGAGCTGCCCGAATGGCGGCTGGATGCCGAGGACCGGCCGCTTGGCCCCGATCCGCTGCGCACCGCATGGCGGCAGGCGGAACAGCTCTGGTCCAACTGGGTGGAGGAGCGCGCGGCGTGAAGGCGGTTGCCATCCAGTCGGGTGTGCCGCTGATCGCGCCGTCGCCGCCCTGGCCAGTGCATTTTCAGGTCGGTGCGCGCACGATCCTGACCGTCAGGCGGCGGCTGTCGCGGGTGCCGCTGGGTCTGGACGCGGTGCTGGCCGATGCCGCGCCCGTCCTGCCGCCGTTGCTGCCGGGCGAGCATGGCTACCTTGTCACATCACTGCCGGTGCAGCATGTCGCCGCCCTGACATCGGCGGGCGCCGGTCTGCTGGTTTGCGAACGGCAACGCTACACCCGGTTTCACACTGACCTGTCGATCGGGTTCGACGCCTGGTTCGCCGCCCTGTCCGGCAACACGCGGTCGGGACTGAAGCGCAAGGAAAAGAAGCTGGCGTCGGCGGGCAGGGTGCGGATCGAACGGTATCGCAGCCCGGCCGAGGTCGCCGCCTTTCACCCGCTGGCGCGGCAGGTGGCGGCGCGCACCTATCAGGAACGATTGCTGGACGCGGCATTGCCCGCCGACGACGGGTATCAGGCGGAAATGCTGGCCCTGGCGGCGGCGGGGCGGGCGCGGGGATGGATCCTGTCCATCGACGACCGCCCGGTCGCCTATCTGTGGTGCCCGGTCAGCGACGGCATCGTCCGGTACGAACATGTCGGCCATGATCCCGCGTGGAACGACTGGTCGCCGGGCAGCGTGCTGCATCTGACGGCGATGCGCGACCTGTTTGCCGAAGGGACGCTGGCCCAGTTCGATTTCACCGAAGGGGAGGGGCAGCACAAGCGTCAGCTGGCAACCGGTGGCGTTGCCTGTGCCGACCTGTTGCTGTTGCGGCCGGGCCTGTCCAATCGGGCGCTGATCGGCGCGCTGTCCGCCTTTGACGGCGGAGTGGCGTTTGCCAAGCGCGCGCTGGGCAGCGACTGGGCACGGCGGCTGCGGCGTTGACCCCCCGCCCCTGATCGGGGAGGACGAGGGCCGATGCACCTGATCGCGCCTGCCACCATCCTGTCGGTTCGCCTGCATGGCGAGCATGGCGCGATCGTGCGCGGGCTGACCGAGGCGGCGGGCGTCGTTGCGGGCTATGTGCGCGGCGGTCATTCGCGCCGGCTGCGCCCGATCCTTCAGCCGGGAAACCGCATCGCGGGCGAATGGCGCGCGCGGACGGAGGATCAGTTGCCCGGCATGACGGCCGAGCTGATCCACAGCCGGGCGCCCCTGTTTGCCGAGCCGCTGCCCGCCGCCGCCATCGACTGGGCCACGGCACTGACCGCCGCGACCCTGCCGGAGGGGCAGCCCTATCCCCGGCTGCATGCGACGCTGGAGGCGCTGCTGACCGCGATTGAAGCTGCGCCCGCCGCGCGCGACTGGGCGGCGGCGCTGGTCCGGTACGAACTGCTGGTGCTGAGGGAGCTGGGCTTTGGCCTTGACCTTCGTCAGTGCGTCGCCACCGGCGCGACCGAGGAACTGACCCATGTCAGCCCCAAAAGCGGCGGTGCGGTGAGCGCGCCGGCGGCACAGGGACTGACGGACCGCCTGTTGCGACTGCCCCGGTTTCTGCTGGATGGCAGTGCGGCCGATTGGCCGGACATTCTGGACGGCCTGCGCCTGACCGGCCATTTCATCGCCCGCGACCTGATGATCGGCCGGGGGCAGGATGCGATCGCGGCGCGGGACCGGCTCGTCGATCGGATCAAGCGCGCGGTTGCGTGACCGCAGAGCCGCCGCTAGTCGGCAGGCCGCAAGATTGCTCAGGATATCGGGGATTGTTCGGATGACGTTGATCGCAGTGCTGCCGGGCGACGGCATCGGGCCGGAAGTGACGGCAGAGGCGGTCCGCGTGCTGACCGCGCTCGATCTGGGCCTGACGTTCGAGGAAGCGCCGGTGGGCGGCGCGGGTTACGATGCCGATGGCCATCCGCTCCCGTCCGCGACGCTGGACCTGGCCCGCCGGGCCGATGCGGTCCTGTTCGGTGCGGTCGGGGACACGCGGTATGACGGGCTGGAGCGGCGGCTGCGCCCGGAACAGGCGATCCTGGGCCTGCGTGCCGCACTCGGCCTGTTCGCCAATCTGCGCCCGGCCCGGCTGTTCAAGGGGCTGGAGGACGCGTCCACCCTGAAGCGCGAGGTGGCCGAACGGATCGACATGGTCATCATCCGCGAGCTGAACGGTGATGTCTATTTCGGTGAAAAGGGGATCCGCCCCACCGCCGACGGCCGGCGTCAGGGATATGACGTTATGGCCTATGCCGAGGATGAGGTGCGCCGGATCGCCCATGTCGGCTTTCGCACCGCGCAGGGCCGCAAGGGGCGGTTGTGTTCGGTCGACAAGGCCAATGTGCTGGAAACCAGCCAGTTGTGGCGCGATGTGGTGATCGAGGTGGCGGCCGAATATCCCGACGTCGCGTTGAGCCATATGTATGTCGACAACGCCGCGATGCAGCTGGTCCGCGATCCGGGCCAGTTCGACGTGATCCTGACCGGCAACCTGTTCGGCGACATCCTGTCGGATCAGGCGTCGATGTGCGCCGGGTCGATCGGGATGCTGCCCAGCGCCGCGCTGAACGATGGCGGCAAGGGGCTGTACGAACCGATCCATGGTTCCGCGCCGGATATTGCCGGGCAGGGCCGGGCCAATCCGTGCGCGACGATCCTGTCCGCCGCGATGATGCTGCGCCATTCGCTGAACCGGCCCGAAGCGGCCGACCGGATCGAGGCGGCGGTGGCCACGGCGATTGCCGGGGGCGCCCGCACGGCGGACCTGGGCGGAACGCTGTCCACCCGCGCCATGGCCGATGCGGTGCTGGCCGCGCTCTGATCCCGATGCCTGATGCCCTTCACCTCGCCATCGTTGTTCCCGTCTTTAACGAGGCGAAGAATGTCCCGCGCCTGATCGAACGGCTGGATGCCGTGCTGGGCGAAAGCGGGTGGGAAGTCATTTTCGTCGATGATGACAGCCCCGACGGAACGGGCGATGCCGCCCGCGCCATGGCCCGGCGCGACCCGCGGGTGCGCGTGATCCAGCGGATCGGGCGGCGCGGCCTGTCCACCGCCTGTATCGAGGGGATGTGCGCGACCGCTGCGCCCATTGTCGCGGTGATGGACGGCGATCTGCAGCATGACGAAACGCTGTTGCCGCGCATGTTCGAGCTGTTGTTCGATCAGCCGGACCTGGACCTCGTTATCGGTTCCCGCTTTGTCGAAGGCGGCGGGACGGGCGAATGGGACCGGGATCGCGTCGCCAAATCCGCCCTTGCCACCCGGCTGGCGCAACACGTGATCAAGGCGGACCTGTCCGATCCGATGAGCGGGTTTTTCATGATCCGCACGGCCATCGTCCGTCAGCTTGTGCCCAGCCTGTCGGGGATCGGGTTCAAGATCCTGCTGGACGTGATGACGGCCAGCCCCCGCCCGCTGAAGTTTCGCGAAATGCCCTATGTCTTTCGCACGCGGGATGCGGGGGAAAGCAAGCTCGATCATGTCGTGGCGCTGGAATATCTGATCGCGCTGTATGACCGGATGTTCGGCCGCTGGGTGCCGGTGCGCTTTGTCCTCTTCGCGGGCGTCGGCGCGATGGGCGCGCTGGTCCACCTGACCATCCTGTGGCTGCTGTATCAGGCGCTGGGGGCGGATTTTCTGGCGGCGCAGATCGGTGCGACGCTGGTGGCGATGACGTTCAACTTTTTCCTGAACAATCTGCTCACCTATCGCGACCGGCGGCTTCGCGGCACGCGGCAACTGATCGACGGCTGGGTCAGCTTTTGCGTGATCTGTTCGGTGGGGGCGATTGCGAATGTCGGGGTGGCGGCGTTCCTGCACGGCGCGCAGCAGGGCGCCTGGGCGGTGCCCGCGCTGGCCGGGGTGGCTGTGGGCGCGGTGTGGAACTTTGCCCTGTCCTCGCGCTTCACCTGGGGTCGGTACGGGCGGCGCGCGGCGGGTTGACGCCAGCTGGCCGGTGATATTCAGCGGTTGACCCCTCAGCATTGCTCGCCACCCGCCCGGTGCCATAGCGGCGCGGATGGCCATGGGAACGCGCAACGCGCTTGACCTTGGCCCCCGCCGCCCGGCAAAGCGGATGCCATGAAGCGTTATACCGGCCAGGACCGATCCATTACCCAGAACTGGCGCCCGGCGACACAGGCGGTGCGCGGCGGCACGGCCCGTTCCGAATTTGGCGAGACGTCGGAGGCGCTGTTCCTGACCTCCGGCTATGCCTATGACCGGGCAGAGGATGCCGCGGCACGCTTTGCCGGCGAACAGGCGGGCATGACCTATTCACGGTTGCAGAACCCGACGGTCGAAATGCTGGAACAGCGCATCGCCCTCTTGGAAGGTGCAGAGGCGTGCCGCGCGACCGCCAGCGGCATGGCGGCGATGACCGCATCCTTGCTGTGCCAGTTGCAGGCGGGCGATCATGTTGTCGCCGGCCGCGCGCTGTTCGGGTCGTGCCGCTGGCTGACCGACACGCTGCTGCCCAAGTTCGGCATTCAGACCACGATCGTTGATGCCCGCGATCCGCAGCAATTTGCCGACGCGACCCGGCCGAATACCAAGGTCTATTTCTTTGAAACCCCCGCCAATCCCACGATGGACATCGTCGATCTGCGCGCGGTGTGCGGCATGGCGCGCGAACGCGGCATTACCAGTGTCGTCGACAATGCCTTTGCCACGCCTGCATTGCAGCGGCCGATGGCATTCGGCGCGGATGTCGTCGCCTATTCCGCGACCAAGATGATGGACGGGCAGGGGCGCGTTCTGGCCGGAGCGGTTTGCGGGAGCGAGGATTTCATCCTGAACACGCTGCTGCCGTTCACGCGCAACACTGGCCCCACCCTGTCGGCGTTCAACGCCTGGGTGGTGCTGAAGGGGCTGGAGACGCTGGACCTGCGGATCCGCCGCCAGTCGGAAAATGCGCTTGCCGTCGGCCGTTTCCTGGAAGGACGGGTGCCGCGCATCAATCATCCCGGCCTGCCCAGCCACCCGCAGCACAGTCTGGCGATGAGCCAGATGGACATGGCCGGATGCATCTTCAGCTTCGAGGTGGATGGCGGCCGTGCCCAGGCGCACAGCCTGCTCAACGCGCTCGCCCTGATCGACATTTCGAACAATATCGGCGATTCCCGATCGCTGATGACGCACCCTGCATCCACCACCCATTCAAGCGTGGCCGAGGAAAAGCGGCTGGAAATGGGGATTACGGAGGGGACCCTGCGCCTGAATGTGGGCCTTGAGGATCCCGCCGACCTGATCGATGATCTGGATCAGGCATTGCGGGCGGCGGGATTGTGAAATCGCTGTTCAACCAGTCGGCGGAGACGAATGGGGTCATCGTCCGGGTGGCGGTCAGCTTTCTGCCCGAACAGTCGGAGCCGGATCGCGGCCGCTGGTTCTGGGCCTATCACATCCGCATCGAGAATGAGGGCAAGCACGCGGTGCAGCTGCTCACGCGGCGCTGGGTCATCACGGATGGACGCGGGATGCGCCACATGGTCGAGGGCGAGGGCGTGGTGGGCGAACAGCCGCTGATCGAACCGGGCGCCAGTTTCGATTATGTCTCCGGCTGTCCGCTGACGACGCCGACCGGGCATATGCAGGGCAGTTACCAGATGCTGTCCGCGGGTGGGGACGAGTTCGATGCGGAGATCCCAAAATTCGCCCTGATCGCACCAGCAGTGACGGGGTGAGGCCGTGAAGCGGACGCATCTGCCCCTGAATGGCCTGCGCGTGCTGGATGCTGCCGCGCGCCACCTGTCCTTTACCCGCGCGGCGGACGAGCTTGCGGTGACGCCCGCCGCTGTTGGCCAGCAGATTCGCGCGCTTGAGGATACGCTGGGCGTTGTCCTGTTCCGCCGCACTGCCAAGGGGCTTGAGCTGACGCCGGAGGGTGCGGCGGGGCTGGAGGCGCTGCGCATGGGCTTTCTTCAGTTTGAAGAGGCAGTGCGCGCCATGCAGGCGGGGCAGTCGTCCAAATCGCTGACCATCGCTGCGCCGCGCGACCTGGCTGAAAAATGGCTGCTGCCCCGATTGTCGGAAATCGCTGCGGCCGATCCGGACCTTCGCTTTCACCTGGTCACTGCGGCCGATGCCATCGAATTTACCGAGGCCAATCTCGACCTGGCCGTGCGCTGGGGTGAGGGGCCGGGCGAGCATGAGGGCGAGGCGCTGGAATCCGACGGCATGGTGACGGTCGAGCGGCCCGGCGGCGGTGCGGACACCCGCATTTCCTGGCCCGGATGCCTGAACGAGGAAAGCGTCTCGCGCATCCTGGTCGGCGATGCGGGACTGGCGGTGGACGCGGCGGCAGCGGGCATGGGGCGCACGACCGTGCCGGAAATCATCGCCCGCGCCGATCTGGCTGCGGGCCGCGTGGTGCAGACGAGCGATCCCAAACCCTATCGCATGGGCTATTGGCTGGTTGCGCCATTGCCGCAATGGCGGCAGGCCAAGGTGCGCGCGCTGGTCGATGCACTGGCGCAATAAGGATCGTTTGATTGACTGATTTTCCGACGCTCGAAAGCGAGCGGCTGACCCTGCGCAAACTGGCGATCGAGGATGCCGATGCGCTGCTGCCGGCCTTTTCCGACGATGCGCAGATGCGCTGGTGGTCGCACGCCCCGATCCGCGAGGCAGCGGCGCTGCGCGAACATCTGGCACCGCGGATCGACAATGACGGCTGGCGCGCCTTTGCCATCGTGCTGAAGGGCGAGGCGCGGGTGATCGGCATGGTTTCGGTCGGCGAACGGCGGCAGGGGGGTGTCGGCGAAATCGGCTACATGATCCTGCCCGGACTGGTCGGTCGCGGGCTGGCGCGTGAGGCTGTGGCCCGGTTTCTGGACCACCTGTTCTTTACCGAAGGCAAGCGGCGGGTGTTCGCCGATACCGATCCCGACAATCTGCCGTCACGTAGGCTGCTGGAACATTTGGGCTTCAAGCTGGAAGGCGTGCTGCGCGAGGAATGGGAAACCCATATCGGTGTGCGCGACACGACGCTGTACGGGCTGTTGCGGCGCGAATGGGCGGCGCGACGGGGCGATATCTCTGCCTGAGCCCGGTTCCGGTATTCGGCCGGGCGATCAGGGCTGAACCGGGCGACTGATCAGCGTCAGGGCACGGTTCATGATCGCTGCGAAGCGTGCCTCGCTCACTTCTCCGCCGGGATTGTGCCATTGCCCGGTGACCGCGAACCATTGCCTCGATTTCGTCCGCACCAGATAATTGAGACTGAGGACGCCGGGTTCCGATCCGCCCTTGAACCCCACCCATTCGAACCGGTCGGCGACGCCGGTGCCGGGATTGACGGCCAGGATCGCCATGGCCTCCGGCCCGCCGTTGCGGCGAAGCCAGTCGAGCGTGCGCGCCATGTCGGCGGGGCTGGCAAACCATTCGATATCGGTCCTGAGTGGTCCCTGGCTGAACATCGATGCGGTTACCGGCGCGGTCTTCAGTGCGGCTGACTGTTCTGCCATCAGGTTGCGCCGCGCATCGGGCGTCATCTTGGCCCAGTCGGCGGGCACCAGCCCCTGTTTTGCCAGCGCCTTCAGCCGGAACGCCTCCAGCGTGGTGAGGACGGGCAAGGTCCGGTCGCTGTCCCGTACACCCGCCAGCACGGGGATGGCATCGACCTGTGCCCGGCCAAGCGCAGCCATCAGCGTGTCGGTGGCGGTATTGTCGCTGATCGAAATCATCTGCACCGCCAGCGTGTGCAGCGTCAATGGCGACCCCGGCGGCCAGCTCTGCGTCACGCCGCTTGGCAGGGACCGTTCGCCAAGAGGCAGGACATCGTTCCAGCGTCGCTTGCCCTCCGCGACCTGCCGCGCCGCCTCGGCCAGCACCCACAGCTTGAAGGCGGAACCGATCGGTCCCGCGCGGTCGCCCGCCTGATCGATCACGGGTGGAAGGGAGGCGTCGTCCAGTCGCTGGACGAAAAGGCCGGCAGCACCCGGCAGGCCGGCGACATCCGCCGCGATCCGGACGGCCGTGTCGCCGCGTGGCTCGGTATTGACGATCAGCAGGCCCGCGATCCGGCCCTGCCCGTCCGGTTCGATGGCAATGCGGATCGTGGCAATGCCGCGCTCGAACCCGTACCGCAGGGTGGCACCGTGCGGGCCCGCCGCCGTCTGTTCCTCGACCCCGACCGGTGCGCCGATTGCCGCCACCACCTGGGCCGCCAGCGCCCGCCATCGCGCCTCCGGCACCTGTCGCCGGAACTGTTCGGTAAAGCTGGCGTCGAAATCCCCGCCGTTGGCAAAGAATGATTTCAGCGACCCGATCCGCGATTGCAGCCGTGCATCCGGCGCCGCTTCCGTTTCCTGAACGATCGGGGCCGCGCGCACACCGGTGGCCGGGCCAACGACGATGCAGGCGGACAGGAGGAACAGGACCAGCGTTCGGCCGGCCCAAAGCATGCCATTTGCCATGCGGTTACGGCGTGTCCTGCTGTTCATCCAGCACAAGCGAAACGACAGAGACGTTATACTGCGCAATTTTGCTGCTCGTTTTATCAATGCGTCGCTTCACAACCGAAAAGCGTTCGACCACGTAGCGAGCCGTCGCATCAGCGGTAAATGCCTGATATCGGCGGCGTGCGATGTTCTCGGTCAACTGCGCCGCCCATCGTCCTTTTCGGTCGGATTGCTTCAGCACGTCGACTGCGCCCACCTTGCCATTCATGTCGACCCAGAAGCCAAGATCGGCCCATTCACCCGCATCCGATGGCCGCAACGGGACGTCCAGATCGGCGGCATAGACCATGGTGAGCGGCGCATTCTTGTTTGCGATGCGATGTTTTTCGATCAGCTGCTCCAGCTGCGACGCGTCGCCCAGCTTGGCGTTCAGGCGGGCGATCAGCAGTTCGGCCGCGACCCGAAAGTCGGCCATTCGTGGATCATCCTGTCGGAGCAAGTGCCGTAACTGCACCTTTACCAGTCCGCCGTACCGATTTTGCGGGGTAGCCAGGCCTGCATACATACTGGCAAGCCGGATACGGGCAGTGGCCTCGAGAACGGGATCCTTTTCCTCGATCGCGCGGCGGCGGGCCATCATGTACAGTCGGCCAGCATCCTCTATCCGGGCTGCACGGACCATCGCATCGCCGACCTCGAGAAGCGAGCCAAAGGCGCGTTCTTCACTCCCCCCAAGCGCCCCCTTGAGCGTCGCCCTGGCCTCACGGGCGTGAAACAGGTCTGCATCGCTATCGCCCATATGACTGGCCACACGGCTGGCCGCGCGCGCCAGCTCCGCGACCGGGCCCGGATCGGTTTTCCTGTGACGCCGGTTCCGATGCAGCGACGTCCGCATGATCTTTTTTGCCTCGGCATATTGCCCGGCAATGAAAAGATTATCGGCGAGCGCCAGCGTGGCGTCGATTTCTTCACCGACCGGACATTGCCGTGCTATACAGTCAGTCAGCTTTTTGCGAAGATCATCAACGCTCAATGCGTTGACTGTAATGTCCGGTCCATCGGGGACAGCGACGTCCTGCGCCTTGGCGGCGGGTGTTGCGAGTGCGAGAACAGCAACAGTCAGCGGGGCAACCAAACGCCTCATACACGCCTCCGAACAGATGCGAAGCCATGACGATATCATGGGTTTGACTATGCGTCGATTGCCTCTTCTTCCAGTCTTGCGGCGTTTTCCTGAATGAAGGCAAAGCGATGGGCCGGGTTCGTGCCCATCAGGCGATCGACCAGGTCCTTGACGCCCGCCCGCTCCTCATACTCCTGGGGCAGGGTGATGCGGATCAGGCTGCGGGTCGCGGGGTCCATGGTCGTTTCCTTGAGCTGATTGGGGTTCATTTCCCCAAGGCCCTTGAACCGGGCGACATCCACCTTCTTGCCCTTGAACTCCCTGGCCTCCAGCGCGGCGCGGTGGGCATCGTCCCGCGCATAGAGCGACTTGGTGCCGCTGGTCAGGCGATACAGCGGCGGCTGAGCCAGATAGAGGTGCCCGCGCCGCACCAGTTCCGGCATTTCCTGAAAGAAGAACGTCATCAGCAGCGTCGCGATATGCGCGCCGTCGACATCGGCGTCGGTCATGATGATGATGCGTTCGTAGCGCAGCTGATCAGGGCGGCAATCCTTGCGCGTGCCACAGCCCATGGCGAGAACCAGGTCGGCGATTTCCTGATTGGCCAGGATCTTGGCACTGGTGGCCGATGCGACATTCAGGATCTTGCCGCGAATGGGCAGGATCGCCTGTGTCTTGCGGTCGCGCGCCTGCTTCGCGCTGCCGCCTGCGGAATCTCCTTCGACGATGAACAGTTCGGTGCCCGCGGGATCATCGGCGGAACAATCGGTCAGCTTGCCGGGCAGGCGCAGCTTGCGCGCGCTGGTCGCGGTCTTGCGCTTGACCTCGCGCTCCTGCTTGCGCTTGAGCCGTTCGTCCATCCGCTCCAGGACATAGCCGAGCAGCGCCTTGCCCCGGTCCATGTTGTCGGCAAGGAAGTGGTCGAAATGGTCGCGGACCGCGCGTTCGACCAGCTGCGCCGCCTCCGGACTGGTCAGCCGGTCCTTGGTCTGGCTTTGAAACTGGGGGTCGCGGATGAAGACGGACAGCATCAGCTCGCTGCCGGTCATCACATCCTCTGCCGTGATGTCCTTGGCCTTTTTCTGGCCGACCAGCTCGCCGAACGCACGGATGCCCTTGACCAGCGCGGCGCGCAGACCCGCCTCGTGCGTGCCGCCATCGGGCGTCGGGATGGTGTTGCAATACCAGCTGTAGCTGCCGTCGCTCCACAGCGGCCAGGCGACGGCCCATTCGACCTTGCCGGTGGTCGATCCATCGGGTCCGTCGGGAAATCCCTGTTGACCGGCAAAGAAGCCGGAAGTCGCGCACTCCCGGCCGCCAAGCTGTTCGCGCAGATGGTCGGCAAGGCCGCCCGGAAACTGGAATACCGATTCCGCCGGCGTGTCGTCCGCGATCAGCTCGGCCGCGCATTTCCAGCGGATTTCGACGCCCGCGAACAGATAGGCCTTCGATCGGGCCAGCCGGTAAAGGCGAGCGGGCTTGAACGCCATTTCCGGCCCGAAAATCTCCGGATCGGGGGAAAAGGTGACTGATGTGCCGCGCCGGTTGGGCGTGCTGCCCAGCGGCTCGATGGGGCCGAGCGTCACGCCCCTGCTGAACCGCTGGCGATAGAGCTGGCGGTCCTTGGCCACCTCGATCACCGTTTCGCTGCTCAGTGCGTTGACGACGCTGATGCCGACGCCGTGCAGGCCGCCGGACGTGGCATAGGCCTTGCCCGAAAACTTGCCGCCGGAATGCAGCGTGGACAGGATGACCTCCAGCGCGGACTTGTCCGGAAAACGGGGATGCGGATCGACCGGGATGCCCCGGCCATTGTCAACGATGGTCAGCCGGTTGCCGGGTTGCAGGCTGATTTCGATGCGGGTGGCGTGGCCTGCCACCGCCTCGTCCATCGCATTGTCCAGAACCTCGGCGGCAAGGTGGTGAAATGCCCGCTCGTCGGTGCCGCCGATATACATGCCCGGCCGCCGACGAACGGGTTCCAGCCCCTCCAGAACCTCGATGGAGGACGCATCATAGGTGTCGGGGCGGGACGGCGATGCGTCGAACAGTTCGGACATGACCGACGGTATAGTGCCACGGGAAACAGCGGCGCAAGCGGAACCCCCCGCCATGGGGCACTGTTGCAATTATGCAGCAGTGTGACGGGTTTGTTGGAACCCGATGAACCCTTTTGCCGTCGTCAAACGTATGTGCCCTCGCATATCCAAACCGGGAGTTATCTTATGCGTTCTATCCTTCTCGCCGCATCGGCACTGTTTGCCGTTGCCTCGCCCGCCATGGCCCAGGAGGTCGAGGAAAAGCCGTTCGACGGCGTCTATATCGGCGGCTCGTTCGGCTACACCGTGCAGAGCAATGACGGCAACGAAGGCGTCACCTTCGACCGCAACCTGGACGGTCAGTTCGGTGACACCATCGTGAACACCAGCAATGTGAACGTGTTCCCCGGCTTTTGCGGCGGCCGTCCGAACGGCAACAGCCTGGCAACCGGCTGCACCGGCGACAAGGACGGAATTGAATATTACGCCCGCATCGGTGCCGACAAGCAGGTTGGCAGCTTCGTCTATGGTGTGGTCGGCGAGTTCGGCAAGTCGGAAGCGTCGGACAGCGTGACCGCGTTCAGCTCGACGCCCGCCAACTATCAGTTCACGCGTGAGCTGGACTGGAACGCCGCCGTGCGTGCCCGCGCCGGTTTCGCTGCGAACACCACGCTGTTCTACGGCACGTTCGGCGCCACCTATGGCAAGATCAACAACAGCTTCACCTCGACCAACACCGCCAACGCCTATGAAGGCCGCGGCGAGGACATGGAGTGGGGCTGGCAGGCCGGCGGCGGCATCGAGCAGAAGCTGGGCCGCAACTTCTCGGTCGGCATGGAGTATCTGTACACCCGTTTCGACCAGGACGATTACGTCGTCCGCGCCAGCCAGGGAACCGCACCTGCCACTCACCCGTTTGTGCTCGGGAATCCGGCCGGAACCGACTTCGCTCGGACCAACGGCCGGTTCGATACCCATGGTCTGCGGCTGACGGCAGCGCTTCGCTTCTGACGGACAACGACCCAGTAAAGTAACGCGTATCAGATCGGGCCGGCTGCGTATCATGCCGGCCCGATCGTCTTTTTAGCCCGGTCAGCCAACCAGGCTTGGAATACCGCAGCGAAGGCCGCTCACCCTGACATCGGCTTCGCCATAGCGGATCCCCAGCGTTCCCGTCGCCAGATTGATCAGCCCGTCCAGTGCAGGACCAAGCGTGGCAAGCTGCTCGCCCACCGCAGCGGTCAGCTTTCCGGTGTCCAGCGCAATCAGCCCCGCGATTTCGGCGCGAAGATCGGCCTGCTGGATCAGGCTGGCGGTAACCCCCTGAATGGCGGTGCTGCTGACGACGGTGCGCACCGTGCGGTTATCGACATCCTGCCGATCGAACGTCAGGCGTTGCCATGGCTCCGCCGCGCCCAGATCGATGCGCGCCATGCCGGTCACGTCGATCAGCAGCGTATCCACGATCCGTGCGCGCGACAGCGGGACGGGACGGGTGAAATCGTCAAAGGAGCGGATATCGGCACTTGCCAGCGCGATGCTGCCCGGGCTGGGCCGCGCCTCGATCGTCGCGAACTGGCCATTCGCCCCGCAATTCAGCCCGGCCAGCCGCGCCTCTGCCGAGGCAAGCTCGACGAACAGCGGCACCCGGACCGAAGCCAGGTTGGCAAGGCCGGGCAGCGCCGTCGGGGCGATGCGGCTGTCGATCAGCAGGCGGGCCTGAGCGGTGCGCAGGACGGGCGCGCCGTGATCGGTAATGGTGATCCAGGGCGATTGTGCGGGGCGCTCGCCAATCGCCAGCTTCAGGCTGGTCGCACTCAGGCCGGGCAGCGTCGCGCCCAGATCGATATCGACCATGTGGCGATCCGATTGAAGCTGCGCCAGCATTGTCACCATCGACAGTGCGTTGACCCGCACCATGCCGGCCCCGCCGCTGTCCTGCCCCGACAGCGGCCCTGCGTCGATCAGCACGCCCAGCTTTTCCCCGCCGCCGCGCACATGGCTGGCCAGCGTGCGGATCCCGGCCGCTGCGGTTGCATCGCCGATGACATCGGCCAGCGCGCCAAGGCTCTGTTCGCCCGTCACAGCCGTATCCAGCACTGCGCCATAGTTGAGGTCGGTCAGGTTGGCGCGCACCTTCAGCGCGTCGAGATAGGCGATCAGGTCGATATCGGCCGCCGCAATCGCGCGGTAATCCAGCGCATTCAGCTGCACATTGCCGCCGGTCAGCGCGGACAGATAGGCGTTGAGCAACCCGTCATTGAGCGATGCAAGCCGCGATCCCACCGAAAATGCGGCATAATCCATGCGTGCCGCGGTTGCCGTGCGGGCAATCGCAACCCCCTGCCGGCCAAAGATCCGGGCAAAGAAGGTCGGGCTTTCGCTGGTCAGCGTGACGCGTGCTGCGTTGCCACCGATGGACCGGGCGGCAAAGCGCTCGGCGGCGGGCACTGCCGGATCGGGGCTGTAGCTGCCCGTGGTGACCGTGACCGTAACGGGTGCCGGCGATCCCGCACGGCTGACTGCGGTCTGCGCCTGAGCCGTGGCATTTGCGACGTCGGCGGCCGCGGCCAGTGCCGCGTCGTCTGCCAGGCTCTGAAGCCGCCGGGTTTCAAGCTGAACCGAGCCGATGTCGACGGCTAGCGCGGCAGAACCGATCAATAATGGCATGGCAGCGCCAATCAGGACTGCGGTGCCGCCCCGCTCGTCGGCAAGGAGCCTGCGGAGCGAGCGCATCAGAGCAGGCCCGCGCGGTGCGCCACCGCCCGGCGGCGGATCACGCGATCGGGAAACGGGATGACCGGCACCTGCAGCAGCGCGACGTCGCTGGCGTCTACCACGACCTCCACCGTCACGCGGGTGCCGGTTTCAGTGATGCTGCTGGAGACGCGGTCGGCCGCGACGCCGCCGGTGGACGCAGCGCCGGTCGTTACGCTCTCATTCGCCAGCATGGCCCGTTCGCTGGCCGTCATCCCGGCAATGCTTGCGCGGGCAGCGTCATTGGCCAGTTGCTGGGCATTGTGGGCAAGTAGGAAATACTGGCCATAGCCAAGCATCCCCATCAGGAGCAGCGCCAGCACCGGCAGCAGCAGCGCAAATTCGATCAGCGCATTGCCGCGCCGATCACCGGCGCCTCCGGCAAGGGCGCTGCGCAACGCATGGATGGGGCGGACGCGGTTCATGCCGCTCTTTTACCCGCCGGGCTGTTGCCGAGCGGTGACGGGCGCATGGCTGACCAAGCGCGCGATTCGCGTATCGCGCGCCGTGGCTATTCGGCCAGTTCAGCGTGCTGCGACAGGGAAACTACGTATTTCCCGCAGCCAGGGTGCCTTTAGCGGACGCGGGGACCGCCATAGGGCATAGGCGGCGGCGGACGCCGGTCGCGCCGGGGCAGCTGCGCCTGATAGGCGTGGCCGCAATGGTCGACGCAATAGGGGAAACCCGGATTCACCTTGTCGCCGCAAAAGTGGAAATCCGGTTCGCCGGGATGCCCGATCGGCCATTTGCAGATCTTGTCATTGAGATCGAGCAGCGTCGTCTTGCCCGCAATGGCATCGCTTGGCCGGGCGGGGACCAGGCGGCGGGGCGGGGCGGGCTGCGACGGAGCGGTCTGTTCGCCGGGATTCTGACGAAGAAAGCCGCCCGGGCCGATGGAGCGCAATTCGGGCTGGGGCTTGGGCTCTGGCGCCACCTTTTCCTGCACGGGCGCAGCAACCGGCGCGGGCGCTGGCGCCTCCGGCTTGGGCAACGGCACCTTTGCAGGCTTGGCGGCCTTTTCCACCGGCGCTGCTACGGGCGGCGCAGCGGGGGCGGCGGGAGCGGCGGCCGCTGCCGGTGCTGCCTTCGCTGCCTTTGCCTCCGGATCGTTCGGCTTGACCGGCGATGGCCGCGGCTTGAGACCCAGGCGGTGCGCCTTGCCGATCACGGCGTTGCGGCTGATGCCGCCCAGCTCTTCCGCGATCTGGCTGGCGGTCATGCCCGATGCCCACATCCGGGTCAGCGTTTCAATGCGTTCTTCGGTCCAGCTCATTCCAAAATCCGTTCCATCGCCTAACTTGCAGGCGCTATCCCATCCGACTAGGCGAAGGCGCCATGCACCACCAGCCCGAAAATCGTCCCTTTGTCCCGCCCATGCTGCCAGAGCCGGGCGTCGCGGTGATTCGTCAGGTCAACTGGGGTGGCCTCAAGACCCTTTATATCAAGGAGGTGCGCCGTTTCTTCAAGGTGCAGCTCCAGACGATCTGGGCGCCGGCGGTCACCACGCTGCTCTTTCTCATCATTTTCACCGTCGCGCTGGGCGGATCGGGGCGGCAGGTGATGGGCGTGCCCTTTGCCGAGTTCATCGCGCCTGGCCTGATCGTGATGGGGATGCTGCAGAATGCGTTCGCCAATTCGAGCTTTTCGCTGCTTGTGGGCAAGATTCAGGGCACGATCGTCGATTATCTGATGCCTCCTCTTTCCACCGCCGAGCTGCTGGCCGCGCTGGTCGGCGGGGCAGTGACGCGCGCGGTGCTGGTCGGCGGGGCGGTGTGGATCGCGATGGCCGTCTGGGGCGTCGATGTGTGGCCGCGCCATCCGCTGGCCATGATCTGGTTCGGGCTGATGGGCTCCATCCTGCTGGCGCTGATGGGTGTGATGACGTCGATCTGGGCGGAAAAGTTCGATCATGCAGCTGCGGTCACCAATTTCGTGGTCGCGCCGCTCGCCCTGCTTTCCGGCACCTTTTATTCGGTCGAGGCGCTGTCGCCGACCTTCCGCGCGATCAGCCATGGCAATCCCTTCTTCTATATCATCTCCGGCTTCCGGTACGGCTTTCTGGAGCGCGCGGATTCGGACGTGACGCTGGGCGCGGCGCTGCTGCTGGCGATCAACATCGGCATGGCGATCGCGGCCTATGCCCTGTTGCGCAGCGGGTGGAAGACGAAGAACTGACGCGGTGTTGACGCGCCATGGCCGATCCCTGTAAATCCCCGCTCCGGGCGGCCGGATTGGGCCGCCTTTTTTCGTTCTGACCGGAGTCCCGTTCGACCCGTTTCGTTTGAAGGAGGAGCAGTTCCCATGACTATCACCCCGCTCATGCCCGTCTATCCGCGGTGCGATGTGCGTCCGGTGCGAGGCGAGGGCTGCTACCTGATCGGCGAGCGCGGCGAGCGGTATCTGGATTTCGCCAGCGGCATCGCGGTCAACGCGCTGGGTCACAGCCACCCGCACCTGATCAAGGCGATCCAGGAACAGGCGGCCACGCTGATGCACGTCAGCAACCTGTATGGATCGCCGCAGGGCGAGGCGCTGGCCAAGCGGATCGTCGACAACTGCTTTGCCGACACGGTGTTCTTCACCAATTCGGGGGCAGAGGCGGTGGAATGCGCGATCAAGACCGCGCGCCGTTACCACTACGCCAATGGCAATCCGCAGCGGCATACGCTGATCACGTTCAACAACGCCTTTCACGGGCGGACGCTGGGCACGATCAGCGCGACCAATCAGGCCAAGATGCGCGACGGGTTCGAGCCGCTGCTGCCCGGTTTCGCCTATGCCCCGTTCAACGATCTGGATGCCGCGCTGGCGCTGATCGACGATCATACCGCCGGGTTCCTGGTCGAAACGGTGCAGGGCGAAGGCGGCGTTGCCGCCGGCACGGAAGCGTTCATCCAGGGGCTGCGCAAGGCGGCGGACGAGCATGGCCTGCTGCTGGTGCTGGACGAGGTGCAGTGCGGTTATGGCCGCACCGGCAAGTTCTGGGCGCATGAGCATTACGGCGTGAAGCCGGACATCCTGGCGTCGGCAAAGGGCATTGGCGGCGGGTTTCCGCTGGGCGCGTGCCTGGCCACGGAGGAAGCAGCCAAGGGCATGGTCGCCGGCACGCATGGTTCCACCTATGGCGGCAATCCGCTAGCCATGGCGGCGGGCAATGCGATCCTCGACGTGATGCTGGAGCCGGGGTTCCTTGAGCATGTCAGCGCGATGAGTGACCGTCTGCGTGCATCGCTGGCGCAGATGATTCCCAATCACGATCATCTGTTCGGCGAACTGCGCGGGCTGGGCCTGATGGCAGGGGTGAAGCTGAAGGAACCGGCGGTTGCCCGCGATTTCGTGGCCCATATGCGCGATCATCACGGGCTGCTGACCGTTGCGGCGGGCGAGAATGTCGTGCGCATCCTGCCCCCGCTGGTGATCGAGGAAAGCCATATTGCCGAGGCGGTGGAAAAGATGAGTGCCGCCGCCCGCAGCTATGCATTGCCTGTAGCCGCCTGAAATCCATGGCGTTCCTGCCAGCGCAGGAACCCAGAGCCCAGCGCCGGACCGTTACCACGCTGGGCTCCTGCTTTCGCAGGAGCACCGTTTCATGACCGTTCGTCACTTTACCGACCTGTCCGATGCCGGACCCGATGCCATTGCCGCGATGCTGGCCGACGCGCTGGACCGCAAGCGGGCGCGGGCCGGCTTGCCCAAGGGCGCGCCCGATGCCGATGCGCCGCTGGCCGGGCGCACTTTGGCCATGGTGTTCGAAAAGAATTCGACGCGGACCCGCGTGTCGTTCGACATCGCGATCCGCCAGCTTGGCGGGACGCCCGTCATCCTTGACGCAGGCACCAGCCAGCTTGGCCGCGGCGAGACGGTGGCGGATACCGCCCGGGTCCTGTCCGGTTATTGCGATGCCATCATGGTGCGCACTGACGATCATGCCAAGTTGATGGAAATGGCCGAATACGCCTCGGTCCCGGTCATCAACGGCCTGACCGACCAGTCGCATCCGTGCCAGATCATGGCGGACCTTCTGACGATCATCGAGGCGGGCAAGACGCTGCCCGGCCTGAAGGTTGCGTGGCTGGGCGACGGCAACAACGTCCTTCATTCGATTGTCGAGGCGGGCGGCCTGATGCAGTTCGACGTCGTCGCTGCCTGTCCGGCCGGATATGATCCCGACCCGGCCGTGCTGGCCGCCGCCAATGGCCGCGCCCGCGTGACCCGCGATCCGGCGGAGGCAGCGACCGGCGCCGACGTCATCGTCACCGACACCTGGATTTCCATGGGACAGGCCCATGCCGAGGCCAAGCTGGCGGCGATGATGCCGTATCAGGTGACCGAGGCGCTGATGGCAAAGGCAAAGGGCGATGCGATCTTTCTGCACTGCCTGCCCGCGCATCGCGGCGAGGAAGTGACCGATGCCGTGATCGACGGGCCGCAATCGCGCATCTGGCCCGAGGCGGAGAACCGCCTGCACGCCCAGAAGTCGGTCCTTCGCTGGTGCTTCGGCCAGTTGGGGTGAGTTGAAGCAATAATCTTGCTTCACTATATCGCGTTCAACAGTCCTTAACCCGTTCGCCCGACGTGAACGGCGGAGAACCCCCGTGACCGACACCCAATCCCCCGATCTCGATCGCGCGATCGGTTTCACCCTGCCGGATCGTCATGCCCGTGGCCGTATTGCCCGTCTGGGCCCGGTGATGGACGAGATCCTGGCCGCTCATGCCTATCCGCCGGCGATCGAGAAGTTGCTGGCGGAGGCGCTGGTGCTGACCGCGCTGCTTGGCTCCACGCTCAAGGATGCGGGCGGGCAGCTGACCCTGCAGGCGCAGACGGAAAGCGGCATCGTGTCGCTGCTGGTTTGCGATTACCAGGGCGGGGCCGTGCGCGGCTATGTGCAATATGACGCCGACCGGCTGGCCGAGGCGCCGGGCGATCCGACGCTGATGGCGCTGTTCGGCACCGGCTATCTGGCGATCACGTTCGACCAGGCGGCGACGGGCGAGCGGTATCAGGGCATCGTGCCGCTGGACGGTGCGACGCTGGCCGATGCGGCGCAAAGCTATTTCCTGCAATCCGAGCAGATCCCCAGCCTGATCCGGCTGGCGGTGGCGCGCGGCGTCGATGGCGGCATGATCGGTGGCGGCCTGTTCCTTCAGCACCTGCCGGAGGGCGAGGAGGGGCGTGAGCGACTGCACGTGCGCGACGATCACCCCGAATGGCAGCATGTCGAGACGCTGGCTGCGACGATGGGCCCGGACGAACTGACCGACCTGTCGGCTTCGTTCGAAACGCTGATCTGGCGCCTGTTCAACGAGGAGCGGGAAGTGCGCACGCTGGCGGCGGTCGACCTGTCCAAGGGGTGCCGCTGCAATGCCGACTATATCGGCCAGGTGATCGCGAAGTTCCCGGTCGAGGATCGTGCACACATGGCCGATGAGCAGGGCGTGATTACCGTCGATTGCGCCTTTTGCGCGCGCAAGTTTCCGGTGCCGGCCGATCTGGCGGTGTGACCACCGGATTTTTGCCGCACCGGACGGGGCAGTATCGGGTATAGTCGCAACGACTGGCAGGATGGGCAGGAGCATGGCAATGATGCGGCGCCGGCGATGGATGACGGCTGTGGGCGGCTTCATGCTGGGCGCCACTGGCGTGATGGCGGCCGTTCCCGCCGCTGCGCCGGGGGTTCTGGCATCACTTGAGGCGGGCCAATGGGAACTGGTCGAACGGGGCGATACGCCCAGTCGCCGGCTGGTGTGCATCGGCAACCGTACTCAGCTGATCCAGATCCGTCATGCCGGCGTGGTGTGTCGGCAGCAGTTGATGACCGACGACATGCAGGAAACGACGGTGCATTACCTGTGCCCCGGCACCGGAGAAGGGCATACCACCATTCGGGCGGTGACGCCGCGTTCCGCGGTGATCGAGACGCAGGGGTTGGTGAACGGCGTTCCGTTTCAGCTGAACGTGGAGGCGCGGCGGATCGGCGCATGCCCGGTGCCAAAGCGCGGCCGTTAATCCGGCGTTTAGGCGAACGGCATAGGATGGTTGGCGTGCGAGGGATCGCACGTTCATCCCCTTTGACGTTCCCAAGCAAATGGGCCGCTTCGGCGGCCCTTTTTTGCGTGGTTGCGGTCCGCGCGCCTTGGGCGTAGCGACGGGCGTCATGACCGAACAGCCGATTGCCGTTGCCCTGTTGTCCGGGGGCCTGGATTCCATGGTGTCTGCCGCGCGGGCACGGGCGGACGGGTATCGTCTGCTGGCGCTGTCCATCGATTACAACCAGCGGCATCAGGTCGAGCTGGCCGCGGCACGGCGGATCGCGGCGGCACTGGGGGCGGAGCGGCACATCATCCTGCCGCTTGACCTTCGCCAGTTCGGCGGTTCCGCGCTGACCAGCGATATCGACGTGCCCAAGGATGGCGTCGGCCCCGGCATCCCGGTGACCTATGTGCCCGCCCGCAACACCATTTTCCTGAGCCTGGCGCTGGGCTGGGCCGAGGCAGCGGGCGCGCGCGACCTGTTCATCGGGGTCAATGCACTGGATTATTCGGGCTATCCCGATTGCCGGCCGGAGTTCATTGCGGGGTTCGAGGGGCTGGCCGAACTGGCGACCAAGGCGGGGGTGGACGGGCATCCGTTCCGCATCCATGCCCCGCTGCAGCACATGACAAAGGCCGATATCGTGCGCGAGGCGGCGGCGCTTGGCCTGGATGCGGGGATGAGCTGGTCGTGTTACGATCCCGTGCCGGGCGGCCTGCATTGCGGCCTGTGCGACAGTTGCCGGTTGCGGATGAAGGGGTTCGAGGAAGCGGGCCTGCCCGATCCGACCGGCTATGCGACGCGGCCCGGGGCCTGAACGATGGGCTATGCCGTCAAGGAAATGTTCCTGACGCTGCAGGGCGAGGGCGTGCAGGCGGGCAGGCGGGCGGTGTTCGTCCGCTTTGCCGGGTGCAACCTGTGGTCGGGGCGCGAACAGGACCGGGCCAGTGCGGTCTGCCGGTTCTGTGACACCGATTTTGTCGGCACCGATGGCGATGGCGGCGGCAAGTTTGCCGATGCGTCGGCGCTGGCCGATGCGGTGGCGGCGAAATGGGGCGGCGAGCCGGAGCGCCGGTTCGTCGTGCTGACCGGCGGTGAGCCGATGCTTCAGGTGGATGCGGCGCTGGTTGCGGCGTTGCATGACCGGGGGTTCATGATCGCGATCGAAACCAACGGCACGCTGCCGGTCGAGCCGGGCATCGATTGGGTGTGCGTCAGCCCGAAGGCGGGCAGCACCGTGGTGCAGCGGTCGGGCAACGAGCTGAAGCTGGTGTGGCCGCAGCCGGGATCCGATGTCGATGCGATGGAGACATGGGCGTTCGACCATTTGCTGGTCCAGCCGATGGACGATGCGCGCGGGGCAGCGAATGTCGAGGCGGCGGTGGCGATGGCGATGGCGCGCCCGCGCTGGCGGCTGACGTTGCAGAACCACAAGGCGCTGGGCCTGCGCTGAACGGCCGGAGGAGGCGGCGCGGCGATGTGCAATCATTACCAGAAGCATCCCGAGGCGATCCAGAGCTGGGCCGAATATATCGGGTGGAGCCTGCCCGACCCCGATGGTGACCGGATCACCGATGACCTGGCCGAGGCGCTGGACGCCACCGATGTGTGGCCAAAGGGTACGGGTCTGGTCGCGCGGATCGAGGGCGGCGTGCGCCATATCGATGCGATGCGGTGGGGCGTGCCGTTGACCCTGCCCGGCAAGCGGCCGGGCACCACCGTCACCAAGCATGTGACCAATGTCCGCAACCCGGCCAGTCCGTTCTGGCGCGGGATGATCGCCGCGCCGGAACGCCGGTGCCTGGTCCCGTTCAGTCGCTTTGCCGAGCCGCGCCCCGGCAAGGATGCGGCGACGGGCCGACCGGCGGAATGGTGGTTTACCGTCACCGGCCGCCCCGCCGCAGCCTTTGCCGGGGTGTGGCGGCCCAGCGAGGCGGGGCGGGTGTTTGCGTTCCTGACGTGCGAACCCAACCCGCTGGTCGCACCGCTGCACCCCAAGGCGATGCCCGTGATCCTGGCCGAGGATGCCTATGACACCTGGCTGACCGGCGATGCGGCGGCCGCCATGGCGCTGGCCGTGCCGTTCCCCAGCCAGTGGATGGCGGTGGCATGAGCAAGGCGGCAGGGCGTCGATGAGCCGGAAGAGTCGGTTCGACCCCCGTTTTCCCGATATCGGTCAGCACCGGGCGGGGCGGCGGCGGCGTGCGACGCTGTGGGCGCGGCTGGGCGTGCTGGCGGTGCTGCTGCTGATCCTGATCGCGCTGCGCTTTCCGCTGGGCTGGTATGCGGAGAATTGGCGGGAGGTAGCCAGCGGGCAGCGCGCCTATTTCGCGCTGTGCACCGATGGCGGCGGCACCAATTGCGTCGTGGACGGCGATACGATCTGGATGGGGGGCGTGAAAATCCGGCTGGCGGATATCGATGCGCCGGAGACGCATCCGCCAAGATGCGCGCAGGAGGCGGCGCTGGGCGAGCGTGCGACGCTGCGGCTGCAGGAACTGCTGAACGCAGGGGCGGTCACGGTGCAGGCGGGCAAGCGCGATGCGGACCGCAATGGGCGCAAGCTGCGGCGGCTGGTGGTCGGCGGGCAGTCGGTGGGCGACGTGCTGATCCGCGAGGGGCTGGCCCGGCCGAACAATGGCGAGGCACGACGCCCCTGGTGCTGAGCCGAAGTTGTCAGGTCGGCTGACAGTTTTGACACAAACGGGGTGGTTTGTGGGAATAGCCACCGCCGTCCCCCGCGGCTGACAACCGGCGCGACGGAGCCGTGCAGGGGGCAGGAGAGGATGAGCGGGCATGCCGCCGTCCTGCCATTTTCCGGTTGCTGTAGGACAGCAAAGATCGATGGCGTTTGCCCGCCCCTAACGTGCGGAGACGATGCGCGGCAGTGAACGGATCGGGGTCACCGTGATGTTGCGCAGATATGTTTCGGCACCTTCGGACTGGAACTGGATGCGGCCCCGGTTGAGCGGCCGGCGATTGCCGTCCGCATCCACCGTCGCCAGATCGCGCACCGCCATCACCGGTACCCCGTTCACGACATGGACGGCACGGTCGCCCAGCACATAGAGGTCGAGCACATTCCACTGGCCGACCGGCCTTTCCCGATCGCTATGCCCCTCGACATTCCAGGCAGCGGTGTTGCCGATCACGTCAATGTCGCGGCCACCCGGCATGAAGCGCCGGTGCGGATAAATGATCGATGGATCATAGCCGACGGTGGTGCGCGCCTTTACGCCCGCGCCGACCGGCACGATCATGCCGGTCGAGCCCTTCATGACCTCGAACTCCGCCGATCGTGCCCATGTCCCCCACACGGCACCCTGCGGACCGTAGCTGTGATAGAGCAGGCCGTTATTCTGCGGATCGGTAAGGCGCGGGGCATAGGTTTTGTCGCCCCATTTGAACTCCATGCGCAAATGATAGTCGGCGAAATCGGCCGAATGGAGCAGGCTTCCCCATGTCTCGCCCTTGATCCAGATCGCTGGCGCGCCATCGACCATGCGGACACCGAAATGCTGCCCGGCGTTTTGCGGCACACCGATCGGCCTGTCCTGCGCACCCGGGCTGTAGGTGACGGACGGATCGGGATAGCCGAGCCATGGCGACCAGCCGGACAGATCGCGGCCGTTGAACAGGTTGATCGCAGCACCGGCGGGGGCGGGGATGTCGGCAAGGGTCAGCTTTGCCGCCCGGAAGGCGGGATCCCCGGCGATCGCCGCGCGCTGATCGGCGGTCATGGCAGGCGGCGCATCCGTTGATGTGCAGGCGGGCAGGGCGAGGGGGAGAACCGCCGCGATGACGCCGCACGTCGCGGCCTGATTGAACGGCATCCTGTCCCTCCATCCTATCGGATGATCTCATTGGCCGGAATTGACAGCGCTGACAAGGCTGGGGTCGGGCCAGTTGTGCATGGTCTGGCGAGTGGTGCGCTGGAGATAGCCAGGCTTTTTCAGGCAGCCGACAGGATATTGCACAGTGGCACAGGGCCGGATCGATGCAGCCCCGACCTCGTCTGGCGAGAAATGACAGATTGCGAGCCGGCCGGGCAGCAGTCCGAATGCTCAGGCTTTGCAGGGTGCCGATGGGCGGGGTGGTGGCCCCGCCCAAGCAGCGTTCGGATTACTCCGCCGCGACGCCTGCGGCTGCGAACATGTCGCCGCTTTCGCCCGGATCTTCGTTGGCGACGGGCGGCTTGACCTTCTGGCGCTTGTCGAAGCTCGACCAGACATCGTTCCAGTTGCCGCGGGTCGCGCCCTTTGAATATTCGGTCGCGCGCTGTTCGAAGAAATTGGCGTGCTCGACGCCGTTCAAGAGCGGGGCGAGCCAGGGCAGGGGATGTTCGTCGATCAGATAGATCGGCTTCATGCCCAGCTGGCCCAGGCGCCAGTCGGCGATGTAGCGGATATACTTCTTGATCTCCTTGGGCGTCATGCCGTTGACCGGGCCCTGTTCAAAGGCGAGGTCGATGAACGCATCCTCCAGCCGCACCGTCGTCTGGCACATGTCCATGATGTCGTCCTTGACCGACTTGGTCAGGCAGTCGCGCTCCTTCACGAAAGCGTGGAAGAGGTGGACGATCCCCTCGCAATGCAGGCTTTCGTCGCGGACCGACCAGCTGACGATCTGACCCATGCCCTTCATCTTGTTGAAGCGCGGGAAGTTCATCAGCATGGCGAAGGAGGCGAAAAGCTGAAGCCCCTCGGTAAAGCCGCCGAACATCGCCAGCGTCTTGGCAATATCCTCGTCATTGTCGACGCCGAACTTCTGCAGATAGTCGTGCTTGTCCTTCATCTCGGCATATTCGAGGAACATGCCATATTCGCTTTCGGGCATGCCGATGGTGTCGAGCAGGTGCGAATAGGCGGCGATGTGCACCGTTTCCATGTTGGAAAAGGCGGCGAGCATCATCTTGATCTCGGTCGGCTTGAACACGCGGCCGTATTTGTCGTGATAGCAATCCTGCACCTCGACATCGGCCTGCGTGAAGAAGCGGAAAATCTGAGTCAGCAGGTTACGCTCATGATCGGTCAGCTTTTGCGCCCAGTCGCGGCAATCCTCGCCCAGCGGCACTTCCTCCGGCATCCAGTGGATCTGCTGCTGACGCTTCCAGAACTCATAGGCCCAGGGATATTCGAACGGCTTGTAGGTCTTGCGGGCTTCGAGAAGGGACATGGAATTGCTCCGGAACTTATTAATTCAGATAACCAACGGCGACCAGGATAAGGCCCACCACGATTTCGGTGACGCCGATCGCCCTGAAGAAGGCGATCGGCAGGGGTTGTCGACCCGCCACCGCCGGACGGGCGGCCAGCTTTGGCCCAAGCAGAAAGGCAAGCCCGGCGCCGAGGACGGCCAGCACCGCGCCGACCAGAATGAGTGGATGGATGGTCATGCGACGGCCACCATGACGGCAAAGCCGGTGAGCGCGATGCCGAGCATCAACGCCATGGTGCCGGCGATGAACTGACCATAGCGCGCGGGTGCGCCGGCCGCACGGCGGGCGCGGACCAACAGGGCGATACCGGCGATCCCCGACAGCCCGGCCACACCGGCCTGAATGGCGAGCGCGCGGGTCATCGTGGATCATTCTCGATCACGGTGCCGCGCCGGGCGGGGACGGTGCGGGTGCGATAGATCACCTTTGTCCCGCCGCGGGCACCGACGCCGAACACGCAGATGCCCAGGAAATAGCCGAAATCATACCAGCCGCCATTGTTCGGCACGGCATAGATAGCGACATCGGGCAGGAACAGCGAGGCGACCCAGGCGACCGGAAAGATGAAGCCGTGCCACACGCCCAGCAGAATGCCGGGCGCATCCGGCTGAACCGCCGTATCCACCTGCCGCGCACAGGCGGCGAGGGTGAGGAGCAGGGCGAGGGTGGCGAGATTGCGGGCGTTACGCTTCACATCCCCTCTCCCGCCGGGAGAGGGAGGCCATGCTGCCCGGTCCCTCTCCCCTTGTGGGAGAGGGGGGGAGCCGCGAAGCGGCGGAAGGGTGAGGGGTTGGTCATGGGACTAGCCCCTCGTCCGGCGGTGAAGATGAGCGGCGATGGTTGCGAGCACGCCATCTATGTTGCCGAGCACATCGTGGTTCCAGAAACGGATCACGCGATAGCCCTCCTGTTCGATGAACAGGGTTCTGGCGGCATCGGCCCGGGGCGCTTCGCCATGCTGACCGCCATCCACTTCGACAACCAGACGATGCGAATGAGAGCAGAAGTCAGCGAAATAGGGGCCGAGCGGCACCTGGCGGCGGAACCCGGCAGCGGGCAGCGATTGGCGGAGTGCGGCCCAGAGCCTGCGTTCGGCGTCAGTAGCATTGCGGCGAAGCGCGCGGGCGCGGTGAACCGGGCCTGTGGCAGCACCCCTCACCTTCCCACGCGGCCGTGCCGCGCGGGCCCCTTCCTCTCCCACAAGGGGAGAGGAGGAAGTATGGTCGAGGCGCGCTGCTTGCATCACCTCAGCGCTTTTTGAGCTTGTCAGGTGCCTGCGTCAGCACAGCGCCGCCAAGTGATTTAATCTCGGTTTTGCTCAGACTGCCCGGATCACGAAGCGCCTTGGAGGCAATCTTCGCCGTCCGTGCTGACGATTTTTCGTTCGCTGCCATTTCTCATCACCTCACTGACACGCCAGGCATTCGTCGTAGTCGGTGGTTTCGCCCAGATCGAATTTCGGCTTTTCGATCGTGTTGTCCGCCTCTACGCCGCCGGCGAAACCGGCGCGCTGCACCGATTTGGAGCGGAGATAGTAGAGCGACTTGATGCCCAGTTCCCAGGCGCGGAAGTGGAGCATGAGCAGATCCCATTTTTCCACGTCCGCCGGGATGAACAGGTTGAGCGACTGTGCCTGATCGATGAACGGCGCGCGGTCGCCCGCCAGTTCGAGGATCCACCGCTGGTCGATCTCGAAGCTGGTCTTGAACACGTCCTTTTCCTCTGACGAGAGGAAGTCGAGATGCTGGACCGAGCCGCCGCGCTCAAGGATCGAGGACCAGACGCCTTCGCTGTTCTTGGATTTTTCGATCAGCAGCTTTTCCAGATAGGGATTGCGGACCGAGAAGCTGCCCGACAGCGTCTTGTGCGTGTAGATATTGGCCGGAATGGGTTCGATGCAGGCCGAGGTGCCGCCGCAGATGATGCTGATCGACGCGGTGGGCGCAATCGCCATCTTGCACGAAAACCGCTCCATCACGCCCATGTCGGCCGCGTCGGGGCAGGGGCCGCGCTCGACCGCCAGGTTCATCGACGCTTCGTTCACCTGAGCATTGACGTGCTTGAAGATGCGCAGGTTCCACATCTTGGCCATCGCCCCTTCCATCGGCAGGCCGCGGGCCTGGAGGAAGGAGTGGAAGCCCATGACGCCAAGGCCGACCGAGCGTTCGCGGCTGGCCGAATAGCGGGCGCGGGCCATTTCATCGGGCGCGCGCTCGATATAGTCGGTGAGAACGTTGTCGAGGAACCGCATCACGTCCTCGATGAACCGCTTGTCGCCTTCCCACTCGTCCCAGGTTTCGAGGTTGAGCGAGGAGAGGCAGCACACCGCCGTGCGATCGTTGCCAAGGTGATCGCGGCCCGTGGGCAGCGTGATTTCGGCGCACAGGTTCGACGTCGTAACCTTTAGCCCCAGATCGCGGTGATGCTTGGGCATCGTGCGGTTCACATGATCGCTGAACACGATGTACGGCTCGCCCGTGGCAAGGCGGGTTTCAACCAGCTTCTGGAACAGGCCGCGCGCATCGACCTTGCCGCGCACGCTGCCGTCCTTGGGCGATTTCAGTTCCCATTCGGCGCCGTCACGCACCGCTTCCATGAACGCGTCGGGGATCAGCACGCCATGGTGCAGGTTCAGCGCCTTGCGGTTGAAATCGCCCGAGGGTTTACGGATTTCGAGGAACTCCTCGATCTCCGGATGGCTGATGTCGAGATAGCAGGCGGCCGAGCCGCGGCGCAGCGACCCCTGGCTGATGGCGAGCGTCAGGCTGTCCATCACGCGGACGAAGGGGATGATGCCGCTGGTCTTGCCATTCAGGCCGACGGGCTCGCCAATGCCGCGCACCGTGCCCCAATAGGTGCCGATGCCGCCGCCGCGCGAGGCGAGCCATACATTCTCGTTCCAGGTGGCGACGATCCCTTCCAGGCTGTCGGGCACGGAGTTCAGATAGCAGCTGATCGGCAGGCCGCGGCCGGTGCCGCCATTGGACAGCACGGGGGTGGCGGGCATGAACCACAGGCGCGAGATATAGTCGTAGAGCCGCTGGGCGTGGGCGGCATCGTCGGCATAGGCGGAGGCGACGCGGACGAACAGGTCCTGATAGCTTTCGCCCGGCAGCAGATAGCGGTCCTTGAGCGTTTCCTTGCCGAAATCGGTCAGCAGCGCATCGCGCGAATGATCGACCTCCAGCGCATAGGGGCGCGGGTCGACCCGCGTCGATTCACTTGCGGCCGCAGCCGGTTCCAGGGTGGCGGTTTCTGTCATTTCGGTTTCCTGAGTATCCCTGAAATCCATTGCCTGCCCCATCATAATCCAGCGGTTCGTCCGACTCGGGCAGCGAGGGCCGATGCTATCACCGATCGCCGCGCACGAGAACAAAAAGTGATCAACCTGACCCGTCACTGCGCGAGCATGGCCGGTCCGCAAGATAACCCTGCGGTTCCGAAAATACCAGTGCTTGGGCTTGCCCCCACAAGCGACCACTACAGATTGTGGCTATTCGCGCTTCGAAGCAAGTCGGTAAATGACCTTTTAGGGACTCAATTCGTCGCTAAAAAGACTCGGGTCATGGACTGGCCCGACGACAGGGGCGGCGCGACGCGCGGACCTTCCTTGGCTTTTCGATGGGGCAAGGGAACGGGGCGGGAACGAAAAATATTTTGATGTGGACGGGGCCGTGGACGGATCGGCCCATACCTCCAACGACCATGGCCGCCCCTGCCGGAACAGGGACGGCCATGGCTATGGGCAGGTCCGGTTTTCCCCCCGTTAGAAGCGGCCGGTCAGCTGTACGCCATAGAAGCGGGGTTCGGCGGGAATGAAGGTGGGGATGCCGAACGCGCCGCCGGTATTGCCGGCGTCGAGCAGATAATCCTCGTCGCTGAGGTTGCGGCCGAACACCGCGATCTCGTACCGGTCGTCGGCAAAGCTGATCCCGGCGCGCGCGTTGAACAGGGTGACGCCCGGCTGGCTGATCAGCGGATTGTTCGGCACTTCGAAAAAGATCTGCGAACGATAGGTGACGGTGGGCGTGGCAAAGACGCGGACATCGCCGATGCGCGCGTCGATGGTAAAGCCGCCCGCTGCCTGAACCTCTGGCTGAAGGCGGAAGCGTGCGCCCGAAAAGGCCGGGGTCAGCGCCGAGCTTTCCTCGATCTTGGCATCGATATAGGCGCCGTTGCCGAACACCGTCAGCCAGTCGGTCGCCCGCAGCTGCACCTCTGCCTCCACCCCGAAATTGCTGGCATTGCCCGCGCTGCGGGTGCGGGTGATACCGTCGGGGTCGACGACGCTGACCTGAAAGCCCTTATATTGCTGATAATAGACGCCAAGGGTGCCGGACAGCGGGCCGAACGCGCCCTTGATCCCGCCTTCGTAATTCCAGACGGTTTCCTCATCGATGATCGACAGGGCGCGTTCCGGGCCGAGCGCGCCGTTGCGGGCGCCGACCTGAACCACCGGGGACCGGCGGCCCTGCGAGATGGTGGCATAGAGGTTCACATCGTCGCTGGCGCGCAGCAGCACATTTAAGCGCGGCAGGACGGCGGCGAAATTGCCCTCTGCCTCGAACGTCTGGCCGCGGGTATCGACCTGTCCGGGGACGAGCGAGACGCGGAAGCTGGGCACGGCGGCGAGCAGCGGCGGGATCTGCGTCAGCAGCTGCGGCCGCGGGGCCGATGCGAAGAAGCCGGATTGCCGTTCCTCGATCAGGAAGCGGACCCCGGCGGTCAACTCGACCCAGGAAGCGGGGATCAGCGTGCCGTCAAAGAACATCGAATAGCTGGCATTGCGGCCCTGATTTTCAAAGACCGAGCGATAGGGCACGGCGGTCAGCGCGCCGCCGGTGACGAGCGCGGTGACCCGCGTCGATACCGGGTTGCCGGCCGCATCGACACAGCCAAGCCCCGGCACCAGCGCGCGCGTCAGACACTGGGCAAACACCCCTTCCTCACCGGAAAAGGGCACGTTCTGAAAACTGTCCTCAAGGAAATAGTTGAAGCCGAACGAGCCGCGGAACAGGTCGCTTTGATAGGCGAAGCGGGTTTCCTGATTGACCTGCCACCCCTTGGCCAGTTCCGCAAATTCAAGGAACGGCGCGGCGGAACCGTCGGCATCGAACACTTCGAGGCTGTCGAACCTGCGATAGCCATTGACCAGGGTCAGCGTCCAATCGTCGGCGATTTCCCAGGCGAGCGTCAGATTGGCGTCATAGACTTCGCGGTTGAGGCCCAGCTTTTCCGCACCAAGATCGGCCTCGGATCGCGGCGAGCCGCCCAGCCATGCCGCGCCGAACGGATTGCCGGGCGCCAGCGCGCGCGAGATGAACGGCGTGCCCGAATTGCGCTGCTGATCATAGGTGAGAATGAGGTCGGCAGTGAAGCGATCGGTGGGCGTGAAGCGCAACGAGCCGCGCACGCCAAGCTGATCCTGTGCATAGAGGTCATCCTGGTTCGGGGCGAGATTTTCGACATAGCCGTCCCGCTGCTTCACCTCGAACGCTACGCGGCCGGCGATCACGTCATTGCCGGCATTGACGAAGCCGGCCACGCGCCAGGCGTTGAAATTGCCGTAGCTGCCCGACAGTTCGCCGGAAAAGCCGGGACGCGGCCGGGCGGAAATCATGCTGATCGCGCCGATGGTGGACGCGGTGCCGAACAGCGTCGCCTGCGGTCCCTTCACCACCTCGACCCGCTCAAGGTCATAGACCGCCTGATAGGAACCGCGCGAGCGGGAGATGTCGACGCCATTGTAATAGAGCGAGACGCGCGGCCCCTGCTGCGCCGAGCCGCTGTCCGAGGTGATGCCCCGGATGACGATGCCGGGGTTGTTCGCGCTCTGCTCCTGCACGTTGAGGCCGGGGACATAGTTGGACAGCTCGTCCAGATCCTGCACGCCAAGCTCGCGCATCCGCTCGCCCGAATTGGCCGAAATGGTGATCGGCACATCGACCAGCCGCTGATCGGTCTTTTGCGCCGACACGATGATATCGGTGTCGTTCGTCGCGGTTTCGTCGGTCGGCTGCGGATCGGCCATCGGCTGGGCGAGCGCGGCGGAGGCAGTGGTGACGAGCAGCTTCGCAAGCGCGACGCGGGCAAGGCGATGACCCATTGATTGATTCCCCGTTCGATGATTTGTTCGGTGTGCATCGCCCCTGCGCGACCAACATTGCGCCGCAGCGAAGGGGCGATGACGAAATCATTGCAGCAGGGCGATTGCGGGGGGCGGAAAGCGACCCTAGCCTGTCACAAATCATCGATTCGGGGGTTTTCATGCGTGTTTCAATCGTCGCTGCCGCCTTGTCCCTTGCCGCCATGCCGATCGCTGCACATGCGCAATCGGCGGACATCGTGCTGAAGGAACTGCCCCCGACCGCGCTGAAGGTCGGGGAAAAGAGCATCGAGGAATTGCAGGCGATGCTGGCCACGGGCGAACTGACCAGCGAACAGCTGGTTCAGGGGTATCTGGAGCGCATCCGCATGATGGACCGCGCCGGGCCAAGCCTGCGCAGCGTGATTGCCATCAATCCCAAGGCGCTGGAACAGGCCAAAAAGGCCGACCGCGACCGGCGGCTGCGCATCGCGCGCGGGCCGCTATTCGGCATCCCCGTGCTGATCAAGGACAATATCGAAACGGCCGAAAATGCGACCACGGCGGGCAGCCTGGCGCTGAAGGACAATGTCACCGGGCGCGACGCGCCGCTGGTCGCCCGGCTGCGCGCGGCGGGCGCCATCATTCTGGGCAAGACCAACCTGTCCGAATGGGCGAACATCCGCGACAATGATTCGATGAGCGGATGGAGCGCGGTCGGCGGGCTGGTGCGCAACCCCTATGCGCTCGACCGCACCGCCTGTGGTTCGTCGAGCGGCACCGGATCGGCCATCGCCGCCAGCCTGGGCGCGGTGGGCGTGGGCACCGAAACCGACGGGTCGGTGGTTTGCCCCAGCAGCATCAACGGCCTGGTCGGCCTGAAGCCCACGCTGGGCGCGATCAGCCGTACCCATGTCGTCCCGATCAGCCACAGCCAGGATACGCCGGGGCCGATGGCGCGCAGCGTCAAGGATGCCGCCGCGCTGTTTTCCGGCATGATCGGCACCGATCCGGCCGATGCCGCGACGAAAGAGGCGGATGCGAAGCGCGAGGCGCTGACCCCCGACTGGACCAAGGCCAGCCTGAAGGGCGTGAAGCTGGCCGTCCTTCGCCCGCAGATGGGCGCGGCGCTGGCGGCGCAGTTCGACGCGCAGCTGGCGGTGCTGAAGGCGCAGGGCGCGGAGCTGATCCCCGTCGAGCGGCCGGCGACCGAGGGACTGGGCGAGGCGGAGTTCAACGTCCTGTTGATGGAGCTGAAAAGCGACCTTGCCGCCTATCTGGCGACGACGCCGGACAGCGTGAAGATCCGCACGCTGGCGGACGCGATTGCGTTCAACAAGGCGAATGCCGACACCGAACTGCGCTACTTCGCGCAATCCACGTTCGAGGCGGCGGAAGCGACCGGCGGGACGGCCGACCCCAAATATGCCGAGGCGCGGGCCAAGTCGCTGAAACTGGCCAGCGAGGCGGTCGACGCCATGCTGGCCAAGGCCGGGGCGGCAGCGATCGTGACGCCTAGCTATGGCATGGCCTGGCTGTCCGACCCGGTTTATGGCGACCAGTTCAACGGTCCGAGCGCAAGCCAGCTGCCCGCCGTGTCGGGCTATCCCCACCTGACCGTGCCCATGGGCCTCGTTAAGGGCCTGCCCGCCGGGCTGTCGTTCATCGGTGCCAAGTGGACCGACGCACGGCTGCTGGAGCTGGGTTATGCCTATGAACAGGCGTCGAAGGCGCGGGTGGCGCCGACCTATCCGGCGACGGTAACGCAGGGCGGCGGGCTGGACGGGGTGCGCTGACGCGCCACCCGCCCGGTCAGTCTTGTCCGGTCAGCCTTGTCCGGTCAGCGCGCCGCCGTCACCGGCTCCATTGCAGGGTTGCCCCCTCTGGCGTCAGCGCGTGCAGGCGCCGGAGGATGGTGTAATTGGCAACCGCAACGCCGATCATCTCCCCCACTTCCTCGACAAACAGCACCAGCTGGCCGGTCGCGGTGTAGAAGATACCGACACCGTACAGGTGAAGGATCGCCATTTCGACGATTTCCATACCGATCGCGCTGGCGACGAAGATGCCGCCGGCCAGCGCCAGGCCGGATTTGATGCCAGGCGGCAGGCTGAGCCAGAAGTGAAAGAAATAGAGGCCCGTGACCAGCGTGAACGCCGCATAGGCCGCGACCCAGTTGTAGCTGTGTTCGCTTCCCTCGATCGAGCCGAGGGAGATCAGCGAAAACATCTCGTGCACCTGTGCCGCCTCGTCGATCGCCATGAAGACGAGGGCGATCGCGACGCCCAGCCAGCCGCGCCGCCAGACGGGCCGGGTTTCAAGGCGGCTGACAATGCCGGCAAGGATGGCGGCCATGATCATCGCAAGGGCGGCGATGGTGGTGGGAATATTGCTTTCCTGCACCAGGCTGAACTGACGATGCAGGCCGAGCAGCCGCATATGTCCGGCGGCCGCCGCGGCAATGACCGCGATATGGGCCGACGCGAGGATCGCGATGACCAGCAGGTGCCAACGCAGGATCTGTTTTGGCTGAGCCAAGGTCATGTTCTGTGCGCCTCTCCGGCGACAGAAACGCACAGAATGTCATGCTGAACAAGCGTTCGCGCAGTGCGAGGACGATCAAGGCCCGTTCGGACAGGGCACGGCGGTGGGCTTGCGTCGATCATCGGCGCGCGATCAATTGCCCCATTGCAGAGTCATCCCGTCGGGGGTCAGCGCATGGAGACGCCGGGCCACTGTGTAGTTGATGATGGCAACGCCGACCATTTCGCCGACTTCCTCGACGAACAGCTGAAACTGGCCCGCCCACTGATAATATAGCTCGACGCCATAGGTGCGCAGCAGCAGCGCCTCGACGATTTCGAGGCCGACGGCGCTGGTCACGAAAATGCCGCCGCCAAGGGCGAGGCCGGATTTGATCCCGGGCGGCAGGCTGAGCCAGAAATTGATAAAATAGACACCGGCGGCGAACAGGATCAGCAGATAGATGGCGACCCAGTTCTGCGTCTGATCCCGGCCGGTCAGCCATGCCAGCGAGATGGTGGAAAACAACTCGTGCACCTGTGCCGCCTCGTCCAGCCCCATGAAGAACAGGCAGAGCGACGCGCCCAGCCAGCCGCGCCGCCATGCGGGCCGGGCCTCCAGTCGGCTGACCAGCATTGCCCCAACGCCGCCCAGAACCAGCGCCCCGGCCGCGATGGTGGTGACGATGTTGCTTTCCTCGCTCAGGTTGAACTGGCGGCTCAGCCCGTACAGGTTCATGTGCCCGGCCGCGGCGGCGATGATGACCAGCGTGTGCACGGTCGCAATCACGCCAATGACGATCAGGTGCCAGCGCAGGATGCGCTTCGGCTCGGCCAAGGTCATGCCGGTTTCTCCCCCCGCCCGCATGAGTGCACAGTTTCATGGTCGTAACAAGATTGATGCGGCGGGGACGGGGAGCATCTGTCCCATCGGTGCACGCATGGCACCCGCCGCCCGGCCGTGCGTTAGGGGCGCATGGGAAAGCCGCACAAGCGAAAGAAGACCGAGGATGGTCGGACGCTGCACGCCATCGAGCGGGCCGATCTGGCCATCGCCCATGCGGTCGCCGTGGACGGCGAGACGCGCGCGGGACAGGCGATCCGTTGGTTCGCCGAGGTGGGGGATCAGCCGCCCCTGACCGCGATCGCGCTGTTCACGCTGACCGCCGGGATGGTCGGCCGGGATGGGCGGATGACCCGGGCGGGGGTCCATATGCTGGCGGCGCATGGCCTGGCGACGGGGATCAAGACGCTGGCCAAGAACCGGATCGACCGGACACGGCCGAACGACGCGCTGGACGGCAAGGGATATCGGCTGAAGCCGGGACGCAGCAAGCAGGGGCCGAAACGGTCGATGCCGTCAGGGCATAGCGCGGGGCTGGCCGCGGTGGCGGTTGCATCGGCCAGCCATTATCCGGCGGCGGCGCCAGCCATCGCGGCGGCGGCGGGCACGGTGATGGCGGCGCAGCTGCCCAGCCGGAACCATTATGCCAGCGACGTGATCGTCGGCGGCATGATCGGCATCGTCAGCGCGGTCGCCACCGAGGCGCTGATCGATTGGGCCGAACGGCGCGCGAAGCGGGTTGCACCCGGCGATTAAAGCGATGCGAAGTCGATGGCGGCGTGCCGGTCGAGAGTCCGGGACTGGTCGGGCAGGGGGTATTTGAGGCCGGTGGCGCAGTTGAACAGGAGGGCGGTTTCGCCGTCCTTTACCCATCCCTCGGCCCGCGCCTGTCGCCATGCGGCGAGCGTTGCGCCCCCTTCCGGACACAGCAGCAGGCCGTCGGTGCGGGCGGCATCGTCCACCGCCTGAGCCAGCGCGGCGTCGCTGACCGCCATGGCGCGGCCGCCGCTTTCCCGCACCGCGTCGAGGATCAGGAAATCGCCCACCGCCTGCGGCACGCGAATGCCCGCGGCGATGGTGTGCGCATCCTCCCATCGGGTTGCGTGGCGTTCGCCCTGTTCCCAGGCGCGGACCATCGGCGCGCAGCCCTCTGCCTGAACCGCGACCATGCGGGGCAGCTTTTCGCCGATCCAGCCCAGCGCCTGAAGCTCGGCAAACGCCTTCCACATCCCGATCAGGCCGGTGCCCCCGCCGGTGGGATAGAAGATGACATCGGGCAGGTGCCAGCCGAACTGTTCGGCCAGTTCCAGGCCCATCGTCTTCTTGCCCTCGATCCGGTAGGGTTCCTTGAGCGTCGACAGGTCGAACCAGCCCTGCGTGGCTGCGCCCTCGCGCACCAGCTTGCCGCAATCGTCGATCAGGCCGTTGACGCGATAAACGCGCGCGCCCTGTGCCGCGATTTCGCGGACGTTGATTTCGGGCGTGTCGTCGGGACAGAAGATGATCGCTTCCATCCCCGCCTGGGCCGCATAGGCGGCGGCGGCCGCGCCGGCATTGCCGTTGGTCGGCATGGCGATGGCCGTGACGCCAAGTTCGCGCGCCATGCTGATCGCCATGACGAGGCCGCGCGCCTTGAACGATCCGGTGGGCAGCCGCCCTTCATCCTTGACCAGCAGCGTGCCGGGCGCAGCGCCAGCGGCGGCCCCCACCTGATCCAGCGGGATGATCGGCGTGTCGATTTCGCCCAGGCTGACGATGCTTTCCGCCCGGCGGACGGGCAGCAGTTCGCGCCAGCGCCACAGGTCGCGCGGGCGCGCGGCCAGCGCCGCCGGGTCGATCGCCGCGCCGACCCCGGCCAGGTCGTAGCGGACCAGCAGCGGCCGGCCGGCGGCGGACAGGCCGTGCAGGCGATCCGCCTCGTACCGCTCTCCGGTCAGTCCGCATTCGAGATGCGTGACAAAGCTCGGCCGGTCGGCCGTCAGATTTTCATTCACGGGCAGGGTCACTGCTTTTCGCGCTCCAGCAATTCTTTGCGGACATGGATTGACCGGAGCGACAGGCGCACCTCGATCAGGAACAGGATCAGCCCGGCGGTGAGCAGGATCATCGCCAGGATGAAGGCGATCGCGATGGCGGAGCCGATATGCAGGTCGCCAAGCTGTGCCGCGAACAGCATGGCGACGACCATCGAAATCAGGACGGCACAGGCGACGCACAGGCCAAGGGCGGAATTGATGACCGATATCCGCTGGTCGAGGATGCGCAGTTCCCAGACATGGCGGTCATGTTCCGGCCCGGTGGAGCGCGGGTGCAGTTCCTCAAGCTTTCGCACGCGATCGACGATCCGCGCCAGCCGCCCGGCCAGGACGTTGAGGATGGCCCCCAGCCCGGCCAGCAGAAAGACCGGCGCTATCGCAGCCTGAATGGTCTGGGCGATCGTCGCGATCATCGGGCCTTGGAACATCATGGTCATCGTTATTTCAGGGGCGGCACGGTTGAGGCAACCGGTTTCTACGGGTTGGTAAGAAAGATGCGTTATCGACCGGCTGGCATGAACCAGCCAATGCGCCCTGCCGATTTCCAGCCGATTGGCCCGACGCACGATGTGCGGGTTGAACCGGGCGTATCCGCGGCGCTGGACGCGGTGGCGGCAGCCGCGCCGCACAGCCACCGGTTCCTGCGCCGGGCATGGTTTCAAGCGGCGCTGGATGCCTATGGCGGGACCGCGCTGACGCTGGTGGTCGGGGAGGCCGGCCGTCCGGTGCTGGCGATGCCGCTGGTCCCCGTCGGCAATCCGATGGCGGCGCGGGCGGGCATGATGCAGGTGCCGGGATGCTATTGGCCGTTTCGCAGCGTGCCGGTGGACACGGCGTGCGATGTGGCCGGGGCGGCATCGGCGCTGTTGAATGCGGCGCGTGCGGAGGCGCGGGCGATCCGGCTGGGGCCGGTCTATGACGGCGATCCGGCGCTGGAGGCATTGCGTCAGGGCGCGGCGGCCAGCGGATGGGCAGCGATTTCGCGGCCGGTGGCGACCAGTTTCGTGCTGGATATCGCCGCGCGCCAGACCGAGGGAGCGTGGCCGCGCACGTCGACGCTGAAGAAAAACCGGTTCCACGAAAAGCATCTGGGCGCGCATGGCGCTCTGGAATGGTCGTTCGTCAGCGGCGGCGACTGGACGGCGGCGCGGTTCGACGCGCTGGCCGAGGTGGAGCGGGCAAGCTGGATCGCATCGCGCACCGATGGGTCGGATGCCAAGTTCACCGAGGACGGGCATGGCGCATTCTGGCGGGCGGCGGCGGCCGATCCGGTGATTGCGGGCATGATGTGGGCGGCGATGCTGCACATCGATGGCAAGCCGATGGCCTTTTCCTTCGATCTGAATGCCGGCGCGCTGAAATATGCGATCGCCAACAGTTACGATCCCGCGGTTGCGAAGCACTCGCCGGGCAAGCTGCTCTATTACCGCAATCTGGTGCGCGCGATCGAGGACGGGATCACGCTGGTCGACTGGGGCGCTGGCGATAGCGGGTACAAGGGCGTGATCGGGGCAGAGGCCGGGCCGGCGATCCGCGACTGGCTGTTCGTGCGGCCCGGCGTCAGCGCGGCGGCCGCGCGGGCGCTGGCCGGGCTGTGGCGGCGCAGCGGCAACCGCGACCAGTAAACCAGGCGGAGTTTAGCGGGCAGCGACCTTTGGCGGTGCGCCGGCGGCACTGACCCGCCAGATGACGTTGCCGACATCGTCCGCGACCAGCAGCGCGCCTGTGGCATCGGCGATCACGCCGACCGGCCGGCCCATCGCCTGACCATCCGCATCCAGAAAGCCCGACAGCACATCGACCGGCTTGGCACCCTTGACCGGATAGCCGTTGCTGCCGAACGGTACGAACACGACCTTGTACCCCGACACGGGCACGCGGTTCCACGATCCGTGCTGGCCGACAAACGCGCCGTTGGCGAACCGCTGGCCGAGCCGGGTGTCGGCGGCGAAGCTGAGGCCGAGCGAGGCGGTGTGCGGGCCAAGCGCGTAATCGGGCCGGGCGCTGTATTCCAGCATGTCGCGGCGGCGCGGTTCGACGCGGCGATCCTCATATCCGCCCCAATAGGACCAGGGCCAGCCATAGAATTTGCCGAAGCCGACGCGCGCCATGTAATCGGGCGGCAGATCGGAACCGAGCATGTCGCGTTCGTTGACCACGGTCCACACCGCGTTGCTGGCCGGTTCGATGGCCAGGCCGACGGGATTGCGCAGGCCGCCGGCATAGATGCGGAACGTCTTTCGATCCGGGAATACCTCAAGGATCGCGGCGCGGTTGCGCTCGATCTCAAGCCCCTTTTCCGCGATGTTCGAGGTGGAGCCGACCGCGACCAGCAGCGACCCCGACCCATCGGGATTGGCGATGACATTGCGCGTCCAGTGATTGCCGCCCGCGGGCAGATCGACGACCTTTTCCGCAGGGCCGTCGATCCGGGTCGCCCCGGCGGTGTAGCGAAAGCGGACCAGCGCGTCGTTGTTGGCGACATAGAACCAGTCGCCGACAAGCTGCATTCCGAACGGGCTGTTGAGGCCGGTGATGAACGGCGTCTTCAGGTCGACGCGGCCATCGCCGTCGCTGTCCCGCAACAGGGTGATGCGGTTGGCGGAGGGCACGGCTGCGCCTGCGCGCTTCATCAGCACGCCCATCACCATGTTTTCGATCGAAAAGCCCTTGGAGTCCTCGGCTGCCGGGGGCGCGGCGGTTTCGGCGACCAGCATGTCGCCATTGGGCAGGCGATAGAGCCAGCGCGGATGATCCAGCCCCGCGGCATAGCGTTCCACCTTCAGCCCCGGCGCGGCGACCGGCATCGCGCCATCGGGCCAGCCGACCGCCTTTGCCACGCGAACCGTGGGGATCGTCTGGCTGCGCGGCGGGGTGATCCGGGGCTGGGTGCCCATCACATCGGCCAGCGCGAGCCGCGCCGTGTCGGGCCACAGGACCCAGGTGGCGGCGCCGATGCCGGCAACGGCAATCAGCCCCAGGGGAAGAAGCGCTTTTCTGAACTTGGCCATGGCGTTGCAGATAGGACAGCCGCACGCCATGGCCAAGGCCCGGCGGGCGATGATCGGGCGGTTATTCGTCCGCCAGCGCCTCGACCGTTTCCAGCGGGGGATGAAGGCGCAGGCGCGTCACCCGCCGCTGATCGGCCTCCACCACCTCAAGACACCATCCGCTGTCGTGGATCACCCGTTCGCCCGGATGGGGCACATGGCCGGCCAGGACGATGGCAAGCCCGCCCAGCGTTTCCACATCCTCGTCCACCTCGGCCAGGCGCGCATCGACGCGCTCGCCCACATCCTCCAGCTCGGCACGGCCATCGGCTTCCCACGCGCCATCATCGATGGGGATCAACAGCTCGGTCGGCGCCTCGTCATGCTCGTCCTCGATCTCGCCGACGATTTCCTCGACCAGATCCTCGATCGTCACCAGCCCCTCGGTCCCGGTATATTCGTCGAGCACGATGGCAAGGTGCGTGTGGCTGGACTGCATCCGGGCGAGCAGGTCGAGCACGCCCATGGATTGCGGCACGTAAAGCGGCTGGCGGATCAGGCCCTTGATCGTGTCGGGCCGGGGCGCGGTGCCCGCCAGGATGCCGAACACATCCTTCATGTGCACCATGCCGATCACCGCATCCAGATTGTCGCGATAAACGGGCAGGCGGCTGTGCCGCGCCTCGGCAAACAGGGCGACGACCTGATCGAAGGGGGTGTTTTCCTCGACCGCCGTCATGTCCGCGCGCGGCACGCCGACATCGCCGGCATCGCGCTCGCCGAAATGAAGGAGGTTGCGCAGCATCTGCCGTTCGATGGGGGCCAGATCGCCGGCCAGCGGGGCTTCGTCCTCCGCCTCATGCTCGACAATCGCCGCCTCGATCCGGGTGCGCAGCGTTTCGGAATGTTCGTTGCCGAACAGCAGGGCGCGCAGGCCCCGCCAGATACTTCCGCCGTCGCCGGTGTCGCCTTGCTGGCTGGACGTGCTGCTACTGGGGCCCTCTGGCATGGTGGTCGTCAATCCTCGCGAACGGGGTAGGGATCGTGCAGGCCGAGCGCGGCAAGCGCATCGCGCTCGATCGCTTCCATGGCCTCCGCTTCCGCGTCCCCCAGATGATCATAGCCCAATAAATGCAGGCAACCATGAACGATCAAGTGGCTTGCGTGATCCTGAAGCGAAATTTCCCGCTCCGCCGCCTCTGCCGCGCAGACGCCGTGCGCGAGGACGATGTCGCCCAGCAGCACTTCGCCATCGTCGCTGTTCTGCGTGACCGTGTCGAGCAGATCGGGCTGGATCATCGGAAAGGACAGGACGTTGGTCGGCTTGTCCTTTTGCCGATAGTCGCGGTTGAGCGCGTGCACCTCGTCATCGCTGGTCAGGCGGATGGCCAGTTCGACCATCTGCGGCGCGCCACGCCAATCGGCATAGGGCGTGCGCGTGATCGCCGCATCGACCGCACGAACGGCCAGCGTTTCCCAATCGCCCTGAGGCCAGGGTTCCTCGACAATGACGGCGCTATCCAGCATCCTGGCCCTCATACTTCTCGACGATGCGGCCGACAATCGGGTGTCGGACGACATCGCCGATGCCGAAGCGGACCATGGACAGGCCCTCCACGCCCTCAAGCCGGTCGACCGCATCGTTGAGGCCGGAGGCGCGGGTGCCGCCGGGAAGGTCGGTCTGATTGGGGTCGCCGCACACCACCATGCGGCTGTTCTGGCCGAACCGCGTCAGGAACATCTTCATCTGCATCGGCGTCGTGTTCTGCGCCTCGTCCAGGATGACGAAGGCGTCGGCAAGGGTGCGGCCGCGCATGAAGGCGATGGGCGCAATCTCGATCTCGCCGCTCGCGATGCGCCGTTCGACCTGTTCCGCCGGCAGGCAGTCGTTGAGCGCGTCATAGAGCGGGCGCAGATAGGGATCGACCTTGTCCTTCATGTCGCCGGGCAGAAAGCCCAGCTTTTCACCCGCCTCCACCGCCGGGCGGGACAGGATCAGGCGCTGCACGCTGCCGGTGATCAGCTGGCTGACCGCCTGTGCCACCGCGATATAGGTCTTGCCGGTGCCCGCCGGGCCAAGCGCGAAGATGATGTCGTTGCGGGTCAGCTCGCGCATGTAATGCGCCTGGGTCAGGCTGCGCGGAACAATGGTCTTCTTGCGCGTGCGGATCATGATCGGCGGTGCGCCGTCCATATCCTGACGAATGATGCCGTTCAGCGTCGGCTGGTTCGACATGGCGATGACGGCTTCGATCAGGCCGGTGTCCACCGCCTCGCCCCGGATGACGCGGGCCTGCAGTTCCAGCAGCACCTCGCGCGCCTGAGCCACCGAATCGGCCGTCCCCTCGATCCCCACCCGGTCGCCGCGCGCGGTGATATAGACGCCCAGCCGCTCCTCCAGCGCCAGAAGGTTGGCATCGAATTCGCCGAACAGGCGGGGCAGCAACTGGGGCCGGTCGAACACGACCTCGACACGGCTGCGTTCACCGGGCTGGGCTGGGACGGGCTTTCTGCTCATGCGGTCCTTTCAACGGATGAAGCGGCGGATTGGATGCACGGGGCGACAGGCCGGCAGCGAACGGGCGCGCGATCACCGGGATGGCGGGGAGAGGGGACCGCAAGGGAGCGGAGTCGCTTCATGCGCCGACGAATGTGGCAGAAGGCGCGCCCGCTGGACAGGATTTTATTGCCCGCCCCGGCCCAACCGGCCGGGGCGGGGCAGGGCGTCAGGCCGCCTGCTTCATCGAGGCGATGTCGATGACGAAGCGGTATTTGACGTCGCTTTTCACCATGCGATCATAGGCGGTGTTGATTTCCGCCATGTCGATCATCTCGATATCCGAGGTGAGGCCATGCTGATGACAGAAATCCAGCATCTCCTGCGTCTCTGCAATGCCGCCGATCAGCGATCCCGCCAGCGCGCGGCGGGCAAAGACCAGCGTGCCGATGTTGAGCGCCGGGTGCGGATGTTCCGGCACGCCGACCAGCACCATCGTGCCGTCCCGCTTGAGGCAGGCGAGCAGCGGATCCAGGTCGTGGCTGGCCGCGACGGTGTTGAGGATGAGGTCGAAGGTGCCGGCCTGTGCCGCCATCTGATCCGCGTCCTTCGACACGATCAGGTCGGTCGCGCCAAGCCGCAGCGCATCGTCGCGCTTGCCGGGCGAGGTCGAAAAGACGTGCACTTCGGCGCCCATCGCGGCGGCGATCTTGACGCCCATATGGCCAAGGCCGCCAAGGCCGACGATGCCCACCTTTTTCCCCGGACCGGCACCCCAGTGCTTGAGCGGCGAATAGGTGGTGATGCCGGCGCACAGCAGCGGCGCGACGGCGGCCAGATCGGCGGCGTCGTGACGGACGGTCAGCACGAAATCCTGATCGACGACGATATGGTCGGAATAACCGCCCAGGGTATGACCGCCCAGATGCTTGTCCGGACCGTTATAGGTGCCGACAAAGCCGGTGCCGGTGCAATATTGCTCTTCGCCCGCATCGCAGGACGGGCAGGTGCGGCAGCTGTCGACCATGCAGCCGACGCCCACGGTGTCGCCCACGGCGAACTTGGTCACTTCGCTGCCCACGGCGGTTACCGTGCCGACGATTTCGTGGCCCGGCACGCACGGAAAGAGCGTGCCCGCCCATTCGCCGCGCGCGGTGTGCAGATCAGAATGGCAGACGCCGCAATAGGCGATGTCGATGGCCACATCGCGCGGGCCGGGATCGCGCCGGTCAAAGGTGAAAGGGGCGAGCGGCGTCGTTGGCGCCTGCGCGGCATAGGCAAGGGTTTCGCGAGTCATAGGGGGCTCCCTTATTCATTTTTTGGATGGTTGCGGCCGCCACGCGAAGCGGCCTTGGGACGCGCATATGGGGTGGCCCGCCACGGGGAAAAGGGCGGCAGGCCGGAAAATCAGGCCGGTTCGGCTGGCCGCGGCACCAGGATCAGGGTGCGCCCCTCCACCCGCCAGGATTGCAAATCGGACAAAAAGTTCATCCCGATCACGTCGACGCGGCCCAGCGCGGGCGAAATCACGACGGGCAGGCGGGTTGCAGTGATGCCGCCCAGCGTCAGCCGGTCGATGCGGCCGGTCGCGGCCTCGACCGATCCGTTCGCGGTCTGAAGAATCACGGGCACCGGATTTTCCTCCCGCGCGATTCCGGCGGCATCGGCGGTTTCGGCGGAGATGGCGGTGATCGTCGCGCCGCTGTCGATCAGCATCCGCCGTTCCGTGCCGTTCAGGCTGACCCTGGCCCAGAAATGCCCGTCGCGCGCCATGGGGATGCGCACTTCGCGCCCCACGACCGACTGTTGTTCGATGCCCAGCCAGCGGGTGATCCCGGACAGCGTGGGATCGAACGGCGCATGGCGGATCACCAGGAACAGGCACAGCGCCATCAGGCCAAGTGTGAACAGCGCCCGGATCGCCCGCCCGATATAGGGCAGGTTGAACAGCAGGATCAGCAGCAATGCGCCGCCCAGCGCATAGAGGGCGAGCGGTTGCCATTCAGGCGTGGGCGACAGGACCATCAGGGGCGACAACCGCAAGCAAAGCGTTTCAGTTGCACCAATGTAGGGCGGGAATCGCCGCTGCCAATCGGCATCGTACCCGGTCAGGCGGCGGCGGGGGTTTCCCGTTCCACCACGCCCATCAGGCTGTTCGGCCCGGCCTCTGCGATACGGACGGTGACAATGTCGCCGATGGCATGATCGCCGGTGACGATGACCGATTGCAGCCAGGGCGATTTGCCCAGCATCTGACCCGGATATTTGCCGGTCCGTTCGATCAGCACGTCGCAGGTCCGGCCGACCGTGGCGCGGTTGAACGCGATCTGATCGCGGTTGAGCGCCGCCTGAAGCCGTTGCAGGCGATCGTCCATCACCTCGGCGGGGACCGCATCGTCCATCGTCGCGGCGGGCGTGCCGGGGCGCGGCGAATATTTGAAGCTGAAACACTGGGCATAGCCGACGGCATCGACCAGGCTGAGCGTATCGGCGAACTCTGCCTCCGTCTCGCCCGGAAAGCCGACGATGAAATCGCCGGACAGGGCGATGTCGGGCCGCACCGCGCGCACGCGGTCCAGGATGCGCAGATAGCTGTCGCGGCTGTGGCTGCGGTTCATCGCGCGCAGCACCCGGTCATTGCCCGACTGGACCGGCAGATGCAGGAACGGCATCAGTTGCGGCAGATCGCGGTGCGCGGCGATCAGGCCGTCGGTCATGTCATTGGGATGGCTGGTGGTATAGCGGATGCGGGCAAGGCCGGGGATTTCGGCCAGCGTTTCCGCCAGCTTTTCGAGGCCGCGCCCGTCCGCATCGCGCCAGGCATTGACGTTCTGACCCAGCAGCGTGATTTCGCGCGCGCCGGCACCGACCAGCGACCGCGCCTCTTCGACAATCGCGGCGAACGGCCGGCTGACCTCTGCGCCGCGGGTATAGGGGACGACGCAATAGGTGCAGAATTTGTCGCACCCCTCCTGCACCGTCAGGAACGCCGACGGGCCGACCTTTCGCCGGGCGGGCAGGGATGCGAATTTCAGTTCGGGCGGCATGTCCGTGTCGAGCGCCAGCCCCTTTTCCGCCGCGGTGCTGACCAGTTCGGGCAGGTTGTGATACGCCTGTGGCCCGACGACCACGTCCACCTTTGCCCGGCGCGCGATTTCCTCGCCCTCTGCCTGGGCGACGCAGCCAGCGACCGCGATCATCGGCTTTCGTCCGTCCTTTCGCAGGCGGCCGATTTCCGAATAGACCTTTTCCGTCGCCTTTTCGCGGATGTGGCAGGTGTTCAGAATGACCAGATCGGCCGACGCCGCATCGGTCGCGGCCAGGCCCTGTTCGGCCATCAGTTCGGCCATGCGCTCGCCGTCATAGACGTTCATCTGGCAGCCGAACGACTTGACGGCATAGGTTTTGGGCGCGGGTTTCATGATGGCCGCGCCTATAGGCGAGCCGGAGCGGGGGCGCAAATGGCAGCGGGCGGGCCGGACGCGGGCGGGCATCGGTGCGATGCGCCGCGATCAGGCATCCGGCGACGCTGGCTCCGCCTTGTACCGCACCGCCTCGACCATATGCGCGAAGGGGCGGGGGGGATGGCCGAGCAGGGTGGTCAGGCGTTCCTCAATCCGCCGGCGGCTTTCGGCGGCAATCGCCTTTCGCCCCGGCACGTCGTTGGGATCGAACGGATCGAGATAATGGACCTCGACCGGAAAGCTGCCCCGGCGGGACAGGACGCGGCGGGCATTGTTGAGGCCCCCTTCCTCCCCGATCCAGCCAATCTCCTCACCGACAGCGCCATAGAACAGCACCACCGGCTGAACCAGCACGCCGGGCGGCGGGGGTTCAAGGACGCGCAGCATCGGCGTCTTGAACGGCAGCAACGAGGCGTTGTCGGTCGTCGTCCCTTCGGGGAACACGGTGATCGACCAGTTGTCGGCCAGGGCATTGCGCAGCGTATTGATCTGATCCGCCACGCCCATCCGGTTTTCGCGCTTGACGTAAACCGTGCGGTTGAGGCCCGCGAGCCAGCCGACCATGGGCGCGGTGGCCAGTTCCGCCTTGGCCACGAACGCCGTGCCGCTTGCCCCGCCAAGCGCTAGAATGTCGATCCACGAGACATGGTTGGCGACAAAGAACACATCGCGGCGCAGCGGCGTGCCGATGGTGCGCACCCGCGCGCCGCAGACGCGTGCCACGCTGCCCAGAAAGAATTTCGGCCAGGGCGAGCCAAGCCGGAACAGCCGGAACAGATAATGCAGCGGCACGCACAGGATCAGCAGGGCGAGCAGCCCGGCAGCGCGCAGAACGATGCGCAGGCGACCGGCCGCATCGACCGGCGTCACTTCCCCGGCCAGAGCGCGGGCGCGCAGTTCGTCCGGGGCCATTGCGGTCTGGCTCACCCCTTGCGGTCGAGGGCGACGCCGTACAGCTCCATCCGATGGTCGACCAGGCGGAAGCCCAGCCGTTCCGCAATCTGTTTCTGCAGCAATTCAATTTCCGGATCGACAAATTCGATCACCCGGCCGGTTTCGACGTCGATCAGGTGATCGTGATGCGTTTCGGGGGCCGGTTCGTACCGCGCCCGGCCGTCGCCGAATTCGTGACGGTCCAGAATCCCGGCCTCTTCGAACAAGCGGACGGTGCGATAGACGGTGGCAATCGAAATGCCGCTGTCGATGGCGGATGCGCGCTCATACACCTTTTCGACATCGGGATGGTCGTCCGCTTCCGACAGCACCTTGGCGATCACGCGGCGCTGATCAGTGATGCGAAGCCCCTTTTCATGGCACAGTGTTTCCAGGTCGATCTTACGGGGCATGGCGGGAATCCTTGTCTGTTACCCCAGGGGTGTAATGCGTTGTGCCGCATGAAAAAAGGGGGGCGCACGGCACAGATCATGCCGCACGCCCCCCGTTTATTCCGCTGCGCGATCGCGGATGGATCAGCGCGCCTTGCGACGCGCGGTGCCCAGGCCGATCTTCTTGGCCAGGCTGCGGCGCTGTTCGGCATAATTCGGTGCGACCATGGGATAGTCGGCGGGCAGGTTCCACTTGGCCCGATACTGTTCGGGGGTCATCTGATAATGCGTCATCAGGTGACGCTTCAGCATCTTCAGCTTCTTTCCGTCCTCAAGGCACACGATGTAATCGGGCTTGATCGAGGCGCGGACCGAAACGGCGGGCTCCTGCTTCACTTCAGGTTCCGGCGCGACGGTGCCCAGACCGGCCAGCGCGTTGTGAACATTCTGAATGATCAGCGGCAGATCCGATACAGCGACGCTGTTGTTGCTCACATGGGCAGCAACGATGTCTGCAGTGAGTGTGACAAGCGTTTCGTTGATTTCGATAGACTGCGACATTGATGTTCCTTTCGACCCGATTGTCTGTTCTTACGCTCGGTACATTGTCCTATCGGTCCGAATCGGATCAAACGCAACTGGAAATTGGGCTGTTCATCCCACTCTGGTGCAAATCGATGCTATAGCTGAACGCATCATGTAGTTGATTGTCGGAACCGCGATAATAGCCGGGCCGAACTCCGACGCGTTCAAAGCCAAATCCTTGATATAACTTAATTGCCGGGTTGTTTGCCCGTACTTCCAGATGGAGCCGTTTCAACTGGCGATCCTGGGCGCGCAGGAACACCGATCGCAGCAGCGTGGCGCCAATGCCGCGTTTCTGGCTGGCCGGATCGACGGCGAGCAGCAGCAGTTCCGCCTCGTCCACGATCATGCGGGTCAACGCAAAGCCGGCGGCGCCGCGATCGGTGAGCGCGATGCACAGCCACACGCCGGGCAGGCTGAGCATCCCGCTGACCTGCGCTGCGGTCCATGCCTCGCCATAGCGCGGGTCGAAGGCGGCGGCCATGATCCGGCCAACCTCGTCCAGCCGCGCGCTGTCGCCGTCGATCAGCTGGATCATGCCGCGTCGGTTCCGGCCGGAATGGCGGGGGTGGCGGCTGCACCCTTTACCTTCGCATCGGGTGCGCGGCCATAGATGGGGCGGGCGGGCAGGGCGCGCAGTGCCGGGGGCAGCAGCATGGCCCGTGCCGCATCCGGCAGCGCGTCGTGCGCATCGATGCCGGGGGCGAGTGCCGTCAGCTGATCGGCGGCGCTGCCAAAGACGGGCCGGCCGGCCACCGCTTCGATCGCGGCAGCGGGGATGAGCGAGCGGAGCGCATCGGCCGGGGCGAGCGGGTGGCGATCAAATGCCTGCACGAACAATTCGCCATGGCCGCCGATGATCGCCACCGACAGCGGGCCATCGCCCGGTGCGGCCGCAGCGATCAGCGCCATGGAGGAATAGCCCGACACCGGAACACCCCAGCCGATGCCAAGGCCGATGGCGGCGGCCAGGCCGACGCGAACGCCGGTAAAGCTGCCCGGTCCGCAATCGACCAGCACCTGGTCGGCGCGGCCGCCGCCGGGCAGGTCGGCGATCATCGGGACCAGCCGTTCGGCATGGCCGCGCCCAACGGTTTCGTGGCCCGACCCGACCAGCCTGTCCCCGTCGAACAAAGCGACGGAGCAGGCGGCGGTGGCCGTATCAATGACGAGCGTCTTCACGCCCCGGTCGTCAGTCGATCCGGTTGAATTTGTCAAATGCCGGACGGGGGCTGCGATCGAAGATTGTCGACGGATCGCCAACGCCAAGCGTCGAGATGAAGTTGACGCGGACGTCCGGCTGGTCGGCAAAGAAGGTCTGGTTCAGCCGATCCTCGTCGAACCCCGACATCGGGCCGGTGTCCAGCCCGACGGCGCGGGCGGCCAGAATGAAATACGCGCCCTGAAGCGAGCTGTTGCGGAACGCGCTGATGCGGCGCGCCTCTGCCTTGTCATCCCCGGCGAACCAGCTGCGTGCGTCGGTATGCGGGAACAGCCAGGGCAGCTGTTCATGGAAATTCAGGTCCATGCCGATGACCACGCTGGCCGGCGCGGCGCGGATCTTTTCGGCATTGGTACCGGATGCACAGTCGGCCAGCCGTTCCTTTGCCGCATCGCTGAGGCACCAGATGAACCGGGCGGGCTGCTGGTTCGCGCTGGTCGGCCCCATCTTGAGCAGGTCATAGATGGCGTGGATGTGTTCCGCCGTCACCGGCGCGTCGGTAAAGCCATTAAAGGTGCGCGCGGTACGGAACAGCGTATCCAGCGCGGCATCGTCGATCGGCGTGCCCATTCAGATATTCTCCCGGTCAGGTAAGGGGTCGGCGCAGAACGCGCCATCGGATCAAACGGCCCGGACTTCCGTCACTTCGGGCACATAATATTTCAGCAACTGTTCGATGCCCTGTTTCAGCGTTGCGGTGGACGACGGGCAGCCGGAGCACGCGCCCTGCATCTGCAGGAACACCTTGCCCTCACGGAACCCGCGATAGACGATGTCGCCGCCGTCATTGGCGACGGCCGGGCGGACGCGGGTGTCGATCAGTTCGCGGATCTGCGCGACGATTTCGGCATCCGCCGGATCGTCGTCGGTCGCAGCGTCATCGGCGGGCACGCTGATCCCCGCCGCGCTGCCAGGGGCAAACAGCGGCATTCCGGCCGAGAAATGATCGAGCAGGATGGCCAGCACGTCCGGCTTTACATCCGACCATTGCGCGCCCGGCGCGATGGACACCGACACGAAATCGCGGCCGAAAAACACGCCGACGACATCGCCCAGGCCAAAGATCGCGGCGGCAAGCGGCGACGCCTCCGCCTCTTCCGGCGAGGCGAAGTCGCGGGTTCCCGCATCCATGACGACCCGGCCGGGCAGGAATTTTAGCGTGGCCGGGTTGGGCGTTGCTTCGGTTTCGATCAACATGGCATCCATGTGGGCGAGCCGGTGCAAAGGATCAACCGGCCACAGGGGCAAAATCAGCTGCAAAATTGGCCCGGCAACTTCACTGGCCGTTCATCTTAAACCTCGCTAGGCTTATCCCCATGCTGTCCATCAAGCGTCTGTCGCCCGTCGCGGCCCTTGTCGCCGCCACCCTGTTCCTGCCCGCCAGTGGCGATGCCCAGACCGTCCAGTCGCCGCCAGCGACGCCGGCCGCGCCAGCGACGCCGACCGCAGCGCAGGCGGACGATGTGCCGTGGCTGTTCAAGGGCAGCGACATTCCGCCGGATCGCGCCTGGACGTTCGGCGTGCTGCCCAACGGCCTGCGCTATGCCGTGCGGAACAATGGCGTGCCGCCGCAACAGGTGTCTGTGCGCGTCGCGATCGATGCCGGGTCGCTGATGGAACAGGATCATGAGCGCGGCTTTGCCCATTTGCTGGAGCATCTGACCGTGCGCGGGTCCGAACATGTGCCGGACGGCGAATCGAAACGGGTGTGGCAGCGGCTGGGCGTGACGTTCGGCGCGGACAGCAACGCATCGACCAGCTTTACCCAGACCGTGTACAAGCTGGACCTGCCCGCCGCGACGCCGGAGGGGCTGGACGAAAGCCTGCGCATCCTGTCGGGCATGATGACCGGCCCCGTGCTGACGCAGCAGGCGCTGGACGCCGAACGCCCGGTGGTGCTGGCCGAACTGCGCGAGCGGCCGGGGGCACAGGTGCGGATGTCCGATGCCAGCCGCGAACATATGTTTCAGGGACAGCCGATTGCGGAACGATCGCCCATCGGCACCATCCCGACGTTGCAGGGCGCGACGGCCGCCACGGTCAATGCGTTTCACAAACGCTGGTATCGTCCCGACCGGGCGGTGGTGATCATTGTCGGCGATGCCGATCCCGCGGCGCTGGAAGCGGCGGTAAAAAAGCATTTTTCCGACTGGAAAGCCGAAGGGCCGGCCCCGGCCGAGCCGGATTTCGGAAAGCCGGTCGCGACGGGCAAGGAAGTGCGGGTGGTGACCGAACCGGCGCTGCCGCCCATGCTGTCCTATGCCTATGTCCGGCCATGGGCGATCGAGGCGGACACGATCCTGTTCAATCAGGAACGGATGATCGACTGGCTGGCGGTTCAGGTGCTGAACCGCCGTCTGGAATCGCGCGCCCGCGCCGGGGGCAGTTTCATCAGCGCGCAGGCGTCGCTGGACGATGTGTCGCGGTCGGCCAATGTCACCAGTTTGCAGATCCTGCCGCTGGGCGATGACTGGCAGGCGGCGCTGCGCGATGTGCGCACGGCGGTTGCCGAACTGATCGCGGTGCCGCCCGCCCAGGCGGAGATCGATCAGGAGGTTGCCGTGTTCCGGTCCGGGCTGGAAACCGCCGTGGCAACCGCGCGGGTCGAGGCAGGCGCGCTGATCGCCGACAATCTGGCCGAAGCGGTCAGCATCCGCGAAACCGTGGCCGGGCCGGTAATGTCGCTGGAAATATTCAAGGGCGCGGTCGACAAGGGCTTTTTCGTGCCCGCGCGGATCAAGGCGTCGCTGGAAAAGCTGATGCAGGGCACGGCCCGCCGCGCGCTGATCAACACGCCCAAGGGCGGCGACGGCGTTGAGGCCAAGCTGGCCGCCGCGCTGGATGCGCCGGTGACGGTGCCGACCACGCAGACCGAGCAGCGCGCCGTCAGTTTCGATCAGCTGCCCAAGCTGGGCCAGCCGGGCAAGGTTGTCGCGCGCAAGGCGGCGCTGACCGACCCGGCGGTCGAGCAGGTGGATTATGCCAATGGATCGAAGCTGCTGCTGTTTTCCAACGATGCCGAGACCGGCAAGGTGTATGTGAAGGTCCGCTTTGGCCGCGGCCGGCAGGCATTGCCGCGCGGGCGCGAAAGCGCGGCATGGGCGGCGGGGCTGGCCCTGTTGCCCGGCGGCATCGGCGATCTGTCGCAGGACGAGATCGACCGGATGACGGCGGGGCGGCAGATCGGGATGCAGTTCGCCGTCGAGGATGACAGTTTCGTCCTGGCCGCGCAGACGACGCCGGCGGACCTGAAGGATCAGTTGCGCCTGATCGCGGCCAAGCTGGCCAAGCCCGCATGGGACCCGCGCGTGGTCGAGCGGGCACGCGCCGTGGCGCTGGCCGGATATGATACCCGCGACCTGTCGCCCGACAGCGTTTTGTCGGCGGAACTGGACCGGTTGATGATGAACGGCGATCCGCGCTGGGGCCAGCCGGACCGTGCCGCGATCGAGGCGACGACCCCGGCGGCGTTCCGCAAGCTGTGGGAGCCGTTGCTGGCAACCGGGCCGGTCGAGGTTCAGGTGTTCGGCGACGTGCCGGCCGAAACCGCCGTTGCGGCGGTGGCCGAGACGATCGGTGCGCTGGCCAAGCGGCGCGATGCGCCCGCCAGCACCGCGGGCATCGCCTTTGCCAAGCCGGTCGACCAGCCGGTGACCCGCACCCATCGCGGGCAGGAGGATCAGGCAGCGGCTGTCATCGCATGGCCCACCGGCGGGGGCAGCGCGGGCATTGCGGAAAGCCGCAAGCTGGAATTGCTGGCCGCGATCTTCCGCGACCGGTTGTTCGACCAGCTGCGTTCGCAAGCCGGGGTCAGCTATACGCCCAACGTCGCCAACCAGTGGCCGGTCGGCCTGCCCGCCGGCGGATCGATCATGGCCATCGGCCAGGTGCCGCCGGACAAGACCGATTTCTTCTTCAAGCTGGCCGGAGAGATTGCCGCCGATCTGGCCGCCAATCCGGTCAGCCCGGACGAATATCGCCGGGCGGTGGTGCCGACGCTGCAGCTTATTTCCCGCTATGCCAGCGGCAACATGTTCTGGATGCAGCAGACCGAGGGCGGGACGCAGGACCCGACCCGGCTGGCCGCCGTCAACACGCTGATCGAGGATTTCACCCGGTCTAGCCCGGAGGAAATCCAGGCACTGGCCGCCAAATATCTGGTGCCGGGCAAGGCGTGGAAGCTGGCGGTGGTGCCCGATGCCAAGCCGGCGGCCACGGCCGCTGCCGCCCCGGCCGGCCGCTGACCGGCGCGCTGCCCCGCTGCCTCAGGCGGCGGGGAGCAGGCGGCGGAGGCGGCCGGTCGCGCCGTCCTCCAGCACACGGAGCGCGCCATCCGGTGCCTCGCGAACCCTGAAAGGGTCAGCGCGAGTGCAACCGGCGCGCGCGCCCGACGGATTTGATCACCCCTTTGGCGTCAGTTTGAGCAGCCGGCCCTGCGACCCGCGCCCGCCGTCCTCAAGCACGAACAATTCGCCCTTTGGCCCTTGTTCCACCTCGCGGATGCGGGCGCCCATGTCCCATTGATCCGCCTTTGCCGCGTCCGTGCCCGTCACCTTTACATGGACCAGCGACTGGGACGACAGGCCGCCGATGAAGATGTCGCCGCGATAATCGGGGAACATCGTGCCGGAATAGACGATCAGGCCGCCGGGCGAGATCACCGGGTTCCAGGAAACCTTGGGCTTTTCGAACTCGGGCCGGGTGCTGTGATCGGGAATATCCTTGCCATCATAATGATCGCCGTCGGACACGATGGGATAGCCATAGTTGCGGCCGGGCAGCACCAGGTTCACCTCGTCCCCGCCCTTTGGCCCCATTTCCTGTTCCCACAGATTGCCCGCACCATCGAACGCGATGCCCAGCAGGTTGCGGTGGCCATAGCTCCACACGGCGGGATGGAATCCCTTTGCCGTCAGGCCGGGATCGCCCGCGGGCGTGCCGTCGTCCTTCAGCCGAAGCACCTTGCCCAGCGTTGCCTTTGGATCCTGTGCCGGATCGAACTTCTGCCGCTCGCCATTGGTGAAGAACAGATGCCCGTCGGGGGCAAAGGCGATGCGGCCCGAATAATGGCCCGCGCCCTCCACGAACGGGGCGGCGGTAAAGATCGTGGTCAGCCCGTCGAGCCGGGGGGCGGGGCCGTCCACCATCTTGCCGCGGGCGAGCACCACGCCCTTGCCGCCATTTCCGGCGGTGGAATAGCTGAGATAGACCATGCCGTTGGACGCGAATTGGGGATGAAGGACGACATCCATCAGGCCGCCCTGACCCTCTGCATCCACGCCGGGGATCGTCGCCACGACGGTCTTTGTTTTGCCATCGGCGGACAGCAGGACAAGCTCGCCCGCCTTTTCCGTCACCAGCGCGCGGCCGTCGGGCAGGAACGTCATCGCCCAGGGCGCGGTGAAATCCGCAACTTCGGCAATGGTGAAGGCATCGGCCGCCTTGCCCGTCGTCGGGCTGTTCTGCGCCGCCGCGTCGCCCGCCTGTCCACAGGCCGCCGCCGCGAACGCGAGGGCGATGATCGATGCCTGAAATTTCATCATGAAACGCATCCTCTATACTTGGGTTCGGATTGTGGAACCATTGCGGATTGGAATTGATCCGGCCTTAACTGGCAATAGTTGCATCCGCCACAGTCGATCGACAAGATCAGCCCCGACAAAGAGGGGGTGTATATGCGTTTCAGGGGGCTGTTGAGTGCGTTGGTGCTGATCGGCACGGTCGCGCATGGCAAGGCGGTTCAGGACAAGGCGGTTGGGGATAGCCCGGCTGCGGACAAGCCGGCGGGGGACAGGGTGGCCGCGGGGCCGGCCGTATCCGCCGCCGATATGGGCGCGAATGCCGCGATCCTGTCGCCGCAGCTCTCGCCCGACGGGACCCACATAGCCGGGATCGGCAAGCTGTCGATTGGCACGAGATTGCTGATTGCGAAGGTGGATACGCCGACCCAGGGGATGCGGCGCATCGCGGTGCCCGAGGGGCTGACCGTCGAATGGATGCGCTGGGCGGGCAATGACCGTTTGCTCGTCAGCTTTTCCCTGATCAGCAGATGGGAGGGCGAGGATCGGCGCGCGACGCGCCTGGCCGCGCTCGATCTGAAGACGGGCCGCTCCATCTTCATCGGATTGAAGGAACAGAGCTTTGACGGCGACGACATCATGTATGTCGACAAGGATGGCGGCTATGTGATCCTGTCGACCCAGGCCACGCCGTACGAATATCCGTCCGTGTTTCGGTTCGATCTGGCGACGGGCAGGGCCAAGCTGTTGCTGACGCCCAGGGGTCAGGTCTGGAATTATGTCGCCGATTCGACCGGCGTGGTCCGCGTCGGCATTCGCCATGCGGATACGGGCTGGTCGCTGCTGTATCGATCCAGCGAGAAAGAGGCGTTCAGCGTCGCCGTTGAACAGGCAAAGCGCGGCACGGCGAGTCGGCCGATCGACGGGTTCACCATCCTGCCCGGCAGCGACCAGGGCTATGTGACGACGACGGACGAGAATGGCCGGTTCGCCGTCCACCGCTTTGATTTCGCCAAGAGCGAGCTTGGCGAAAAGCTCTATGGTGCCGACGGGTACGACATCAGCGATTATGAAGTCAGCGGCGCGGGCGAGATCGAGGCGGTCTGGTATGCCGATGATCGGCCGCGGACGCTGTGGGTCAACGAGGCGATGAAGCAGCTTCAGGCGAAGATCGACCGCGCTTTGCCGGGCATGACCAACACGATCGTGTCGCGCAGCCAGGACGATGCGCGCATCCTGGTGTTCAGCGGTTCCGATACGGATCGCGGCGCTTATTATTTGTATGACTCGGCGAAGCGCGCGCTGTCGCTGCTGATCGACCCGTTTCCGCCGGTCGACCGGGCGCGGCTGAGCCCGATGGAGCCGGTCAGCTATGCGGCGCGCGATGGCCTGATTATTCCCGCCTATCTGACCCTGCCCAAGGGGCGCGAGGCAAAGGCGCTGCCGCTGATCGTCATGCCGCATGGCGGGCCGTTTGCGCGGGACGAATGGGGATTCGATGCCTGGGTGCAGTTCCTGGCGGCGCGCGGCTATGTGGTGTTGCAGCCCAATTTCCGCGGATCGACCGGCTATGGTCGCCAGTTCGTGGCGAAGGGCACCGGCGAATGGGGCCGGGGCATGCAGGACGATGTGGACGACGGCGTCCGCTGGCTGATCGAGCGGGGGATCGTCGATCCCAAGCGCGTCTGCATCATGGGCGGATCCTATGGCGGCTATGCCGCAATGTGGGCAGCGGTGCGAAACCCGGACATTTATCGCTGTGCGATCAGCTGGGCCGGGATTTCCGACGTGGCGTCGATGCTGCGCTATGATGCGCGCAAGCTGGCGGCGACGCGGTATTTCATGGACTGGCGGGACCGGGTCAGGGGCGATGATGATTTCAAGCTGGCGCAGATATCGCCGATCAAGGCGGCCGAGCGCATCAACATTCCGCTGTTGATCGGTCACGGCGCCAAGGATGACAATGTACCGCTGTATCAGTCGCGGCGGCTGCACGAGGCGCTGGAAAAGCTGGGCAAGCCGCACGACTATGTCGTGTATCCGGAGGAGGGGCACAGTTTCAGCGATCCGGCGGTGGCGACCGATTTCCTGCAGCGGGTCGAGGCGTTTCTGAGACAGCATAACCCCGCCTGAGCCGTCGCGGATTTCCCGCCGCTCCATCCGGGCTTGTGGCGCGCGGCGCTTCGGCGTATAGAGCAGGTGCTTTCTCGACATCGTCAAACGTGCCGAGGTCGGGCCCCACCGGGTCCGGCACCGAAAGCGCATGGATGCATCAACCGGAGTGCCGATGGCCAATCTCGCCGCCCTGACCCAGATTATCGAGCCGGAGGCGCGTGCGCTCGGTTTCGATCTGGTGCGCGTCAAGATGTATGGCGGCACGTCGGACCCCACGCTGCAGGTGATGGCCGAACGGCCCGAGACGCGCCAGCTGACCATCGACGATTGCGCCGCGCTGTCGCGCCGCATTTCCGATGCGATGGACGCGCTGGAGGCCGCAGGGCGCGACCCGATCGACCATGCCTATCGCCTGGAAGTATCCTCGCCCGGCATCGACCGGCCGCTGACCCGCATCGGCGATTTCGCCGACTGGGCCGGGCATGAGGCGCGGATCACGCTTTCCGAAAAGCTGGACGGGCGCAAGCAGTTCAAGGGCGACCTGGCCGGTGTCGAGCCGACCGGCGAGGTGATCCAGATCGTCGATGCGCAGGGCGTCCAGCACCATGTGCCGTTCGCGCTGATCGAGGATGCAAAGCTCGTGATGACCGACCGGCTGATTGCCGCAACCCAACCCCTCTCGGCCGATGGCGCCGACGAGATCATCGAAGTGGAAGGATAAGAGGAATGGCCACCGCCGTTTCCGCCAACAAGGCCGAACTGATCGCGATCGCCGATTCGGTCGCGCGCGAAAAGCTGATCGACCGCGCCATCGTGATCGAGGCGCTGGAAGAAGCGATCCAGCGCGCCGCCAAGACCCGCTATGGCGTCGAAAACGACATCCGCGCCAAGCTGGACCCCCAGTCCGGCGACCTGCGCCTGTGGCGCGTCGTCGAGGTGGTCGAGGCCGTCGACGATTTCTTCAAGCAGGTCGATGTCGCCCAGGCGCAGAAGCTGCAAAAGGGTGCCGTGGTCGGCGATTACATCGTCGATCCGCTGCCCCCCATCGAATTCGGCCGCATCCAGGCCCAGGCGTCGAAGCAGATCATCTTTCAGAAGGTCCGCGATGCCGAGCGCGAGCGGCAGTTCGAGGAATTCAAGGACCGCCAGGGCGAGATCATCACCGGCGTCGTCAAGCGCGTCGAGTTCGGCCATGTCGTCGTCGATCTGGGCCGGGCAGAGGGCGTCATCCGCCGCGACCAGCAAATCCCGCGCGAAGTCGTCCGTGTGAACGATCGCGTTCGGTCGATCATCCTGAACGTTCGCCGTGAAAACCGGGGGCCGCAGATCTTCCTGAGCCGCGCGCATCCCGAATTCATGAAGAAGCTGTTCGCGCAGGAAGTTCCGGAAATCTATGACGGCATCATCGAGATCAAGGCCGCGGCCCGCGATCCGGGCAGCCGCGCCAAGATCGGCGTGATCAGCCATGATTCGAGCATCGACCCCGTCGGCGCCTGCGTCGGCATGAAGGGCAGCCGCGTGCAGGCCGTCGTGCAGGAAATGCAGGGCGAAAAGATCGACATCATCCCCTGGTCGCCCGACACGGCAACTTTTGTCGTCAACGCGTTGCAGCCGGCCAATGTCGCCCGCGTCGTGATCGACGAGGAAGAGGACCGGATCGAAGTCGTGGTGCCCGACGACCAGCTGTCGCTGGCGATCGGCCGCCGCGGCCAGAATGTCCGCCTGGCCAGCCAGCTGACCGGCAAGGGCATCGACATCCTGACCGAGACGGATGCCAGCGAAAAGCGGCAGCAGGAGTTTGTCGAGCGCACCGCCCTGTTCGAAAAGGAACTGGACGTCGACGAGACGCTGGCCCAGCTGCTGGTTGCCGAAGGCTTCACCGAGCTGGAAGAAGTCGCCTATGTCGAGCTGGACGAACTGGCCAGCATCGAAGGGTTTGACGAGGAGCTGGCGCAGGAGCTGCAAAGCCGTGCGCAGGAAGCACTCGACCGCCGGGAAGAGGCGAACCGCGAGGCGCGGCGTGCGCTTGGCGTCGAGGACGCGCTGGCCGACATCCCCTATATGACCGAAGCGATGCTGGTCACGCTGGGCAAGGCGGGGATCAAGACGCTGGACGATCTGGCGGACCTGGCCACCGACGAGCTGGTCGCCAAGAAGCGGGCCGAGCCGCGTCGCCGCGGCAACGACACGGCCCCGCAGCGCGCCGAGGACAAGGGCGGCATCCTGGCCCAGTATGGGCTGAGCGAGGAACAGGGCAACGAGATCATCATGGCCGCGCGCGCGCATTGGTTCGCCGATGACGACGCGGCCGAAGCTCAGGAGGACGCAGTTGCGGATTCCGAGCAATGATCGGCCACGGCTAAGCCCTGACGCGGGTAACGCTGGTCCATTCATTCCCCCGGCCGATGGTCGGGGGCAGGGATGCGCCATGTCCGGACCGGAGGCGCGCGCATGAGCGATCCGGTCCGCACTTGTATCCTGTCGCGCGAGGAAGCGCCGCGCGACGGCCTGATCCGGCTGGCGCTGGCGCCTGACGGGCAGGTGCTGCCCGATATCCGTGCCAAGGCGCCGGGGCGGGGGGCGTGGATCGGCGCGGATCAGGCGGAGCTGACCGACGCCATGGCGCGCGGCAAGCTGCGCGGTGCGCTGTCGCGGGCATTCAAGACCAACACGCTGACCGTGCCCGACGATCTGGCCAGTCGCATCGCGGCCCAGCTGCGCCAGGCGGCGCTTGACCGGCTGGGGCTGGAAGCGCGGGCGGGAACGGTGCTGACCGGATCGGAAAAGATCGCTGCAGAGGCGCGCGCGGGCAAGCTGGCCCTGCTGATCCATGCCGCCGATGCCGGGGCCGATGGTGCCGGCAAGCTGGCCCAGGCATGGCGTGTGGGCATGGGCGAGGAGGGCGGTGGCCGCAGGGGGCTGACATTGCCGGTGGAACGCCCCATATTGTCGATGGCGCTGGGCCGGGAAAATGTCGTCCATATCGGCGTCATCGATTCCGGCGCCGCGCGGCGCATAACGGACGCCATCGAGCGCTGGCTGCGATTTATCGGTCCCGCACCCAATGCCCAACCTTGCGAAACTGCTTCGCAAGGGGCATCGGCTGTCGGCGGCTGACGAGACGAATGAAATCAGGGACGGGCCGATCCCGTCCGACATGGGAAATCAGAGTAACCGGATGAGCGATACCGACAACGACAAGCCGAAACTGGGCGCACGCGCGCCGCTGGGCCTGAAGCGCACGGTGGAGACGGGCAAGGTGAAGCAGAGCTTCAGCCATGGCCGTTCCAACACCGTTGTGGTGGAGGTGAAGCGGCGGCGGGTGATCGGTCGTCCGGGCGAGGAAACCGTGGCTCCGGCCGAACCGCAGGTCGCGGCTCCCCCGCCGCCGCCCCCGCCGCCGCCGCCCGCACCTTCGCGTGCCCCGGCCGGCGAGACGGCGCAGGAGCGTCAGGCCCGCCTGCTGCGTGAGGCAGAAGAACAGCGCATGACCGCGCTGGAGGAAGCGCGTCGCCGCGAGGAGCGCGAGCGGCAGGAAGCGGCCGAGGAAGAGCGGCGTCGTGCCGAAGCCAAGGCGCGTGCCGAGGCAGAGGCAGCTGCACCCGCCCCCGAGCCAGAACCGGTCGCCGAAGCGCCCGCCAAGCCGCAGCCTGCGCCCGTCGCTGCCCCGGCCAAGCCCGCCGCGCCCGCAGCGCCCCAGCCGATCACGGAATTGCGGCTGGACCCCAGCCTGCCTGCGCCCCGCCGCTTTACCCCGGTGCAGCGCCCCGAAATCCCGAAGCGCGAAGAGCAGCGGCCCGCGGCCGAGGCGGCTGCGCCTGCTGCCACCGCTGCTGCGCCGTCGGCCCCCGTCAATCGCGGCGGCCCGGCCCCCGCGCCCAAGCGGTCCGAGCCGCCGGCCAAGCAGCCGTCGCGCGGTCGTCAGGCCGATGACCGGCGCCAGTCGGGCAAGCTGACCGTCAACCGTGCGCTTGGCGGCGACGAGGGTGCGCGTGCGCGCAGCCTGGCCGCGCTGAAGCGGGCGCGCGAAAAGGAAAAGCGGTCGCATATGGGCGGCATGGGCCAGCCCCGCGAAAAGCAGGTCCGCGACGTCGTGGTGCCAGAGGCGATCACGGTGCAGGAACTGGCCAATCGCATGGCCGAGCGCGGTGCCGATCTGGTCAAGGCGCTGTTCAAGATGGGCATGATGGTCACCGTCAACCAGACGATCGATCAGGATACCGCCGAACTGCTGGTGACCGAATTCGGCCACAACATCCAGCGCGTGTCGGACAGCGACATCGATCTGCAGAGCGACATGACCAGCGATCCGGAGGAGCTGCTGCAGCCGCGTCCGCCGGTCGTCACGATCATGGGCCATGTCGATCACGGCAAGACCTCGCTGCTCGACGCCCTGCGCGGCACCGATGTGGTCAAGGGCGAGGCCGGTGGCATTACCCAGCATATCGGCGCGTATCAGGTGACGCTGAAGGACAAGTCGAAGATCACGTTCCTCGACACGCCGGGCCATGAAGCGTTTACCGAGATGCGGGCGCGCGGTGCCAATGTCACCGACATCGTCGTGCTGGTGGTGGCGGCCAATGACGGCCTGATGCCGCAGACGATCGAGGCGATCAACCACACCAAGGCGGCCGGCGTGCCGATGATCGTGGCGATCAACAAGGTCGATCTGGACAGCGCCAATCCCCAGAAGGTGCGCGAGCGCCTGCTGGAGCATGAGGTGATTGTCGAGGGCATGGGCGGCGAGACGCAGGACGTCGAGGTTTCCGCGCTGAAGAAGACGGGCCTGGATGAACTGATCGAAAAGATCCAGTTGCAGGCCGAACTGCTCGAACTGCGCGCCAACCCCGACCGTTCGGCCGAAGGCACGGTGGTCGAGGCGAAGCTGGACAAGGGTCGCGGCCCCGTGGCCACCATCCTGGTCAATCGCGGTACGCTGAAGGTCGGCGACGTGTTCGTTGTCGGCGCGGAGAGCGGCAAGGTGCGCGCGCTGGTCGATGACAAGGGCCGTCAGGTCAAGGAAGCCGGCCCGTCCGTTCCGGTCGAGGTGCTGGGCCTGTCCGGCGTGCCGATGGCCGGCGACCTGTTGCAGGTGGTGGAGAGCGAGGCACGTGCCCGCGAAGTCGCCGCCTATCGCGCCAGCGTCATCCAGCAGAAGCGGACCACCCAGACCCCGGCCAGCCTTGAGAGCATGTTCAGTGCGCTGAAGGACAAGCAGGCGATGGAATATCCGCTGGTCGTCAAGGCGGATACGCAGGGGACCGTCGAGGCGATCGTCGCTGCGATCAACAAGATCAGCACCGACGACATCAAGGCGCGCGTCCTTCATTCGGGCGTGGGCGGCATCACCGAAAGCGATGTGACGCTGGCCGGGGCATCCGGTGCGCCGATCATCGGGTTCAACGTCCGTCCCAATGCCAAGGCGCGCGAAATCGCCGAGCGGCAGAAGGTGGCGTTCAAATATTATGACGTCATCTATGACCTGACCGACGAAATCCGGGCGGGCATGGCGGGCCAGCTGGGTCCGGAAGCGTTCGAAACGGTGGTCGGCCGTGCGGAAATCCGCGAGGTGTTCTCTGCGGGCAAGCATGGCAAGGCGGCCGGTCTGCTGGTTGTCGAAGGCGCGATCCGCAAGGCGCTGAAGGCCCGCATCACGCGTGCCGACGTCATCATCTATCAGGGCGAAATCGCGTCGCTGCGCCGGTTTAAGGACGATGTGCCGGAAGTGCGCGCGGGCCTGGAATGCGGCGTGACGTTCACCCAGAATTTCACCGACATCAAGCCGGGCGATTTCCTGGAAACGTTCGAAGTGGAGCTGCGCGACCGCACGCTGTAATCGCAACACTTCTGGACAAAGCAGGGGGCGGCTCGGAAACGGGCCGCCCTTTGCCGTTGGATGGCGGATGCGCCGACCCGCATCGGGGGCGGCTCAAACGAGCCGCTGCGGGCGGTTACAATGTCAGGGGAACCTTGTTCCGGCGGCGGGCGGGGTTGGTGGAGCTGAGGGGAATCGAACCCCTGACCTCTGCAGTGCGATTGCAGCGCTCTCCCATCTGAGCTACAGCCCCGCACCCGCCCGGCATCGCCGGAAGGCGCTCCCCTTAGCCACCTCTATTGCCCGATGCAATGGCCGATTGCACGCATGCGGTCAGTCGGGGATCGGTCCGGTCGCCAGCACCTCGATCGCGTCGGCGCGTCCCTGCCAGTCCGCCGTCTCACCGGGCGCAAGACCCATCAGCGCCTGAGCCAGCGGCGCGGTGAAGGGGATGCGCCCGGCGGCGGCGTCCGCCTCGTCACTGCCGACCAGATCGACGGTCCGGGCCGCTCCGTTCACCCGGAACTGCACCCGCGATCCGAACGCGACCTCTTCATCGTCCGGAACAGGCTGGATTTCGGCGGTGGAAAAGCGGGTTTGCCAGTAATGCAGGTCGCGGCGGGCGGATTTCAGGGCGTCCGCATCCCCGGACGCCGCCTCCACCGCCGCGGTCCATTCGGCAAGACGCCGCTCGATCAGCGCCAGACCCGCCGTCGTCACCCAGTTGGGACCGGGCGGCAGCGGCAGGGCAAAGCTCGGTTCGAGATGTTCCTCGTCCGATTCACGGCGAAAGGCGACGCTCATATCGGTTGACTGAACGTGTCGCAGGCAGCCGGGTTGCCACTGTCCAGGCCGATCCGCAGCCATTTCTGCCGCTGAGCCGACGAACCGTGCGTGAAACTGTCCGGTACGACGCGGCCCTGCGCCTGGCGCTGAAGCGTGTCGTCGCCGATCGCCTCGGCCGCGCGCAGCCCTTCCTCGATATCGCCGGCCTCCAGATACTGCTTGTTCCGGTTCGCCCAGACGCCGGCATAGCAATCCGCCTGTAATTCCATGCGGACGGACAGCTGGTTGCCCTCCCGCTCGCCGACGCGGGATTGTTCGCGGCGCACGCGTTCCGACGTGCCGGTCACGGTCTGGATATGATGGCCCACCTCATGCGCGATGACATAGGCCTGGGCGAAATCGCCGGCCGCGCCGAATCGGTTGGCCAATTCGTCGAAAAAGCTGGTGTCGAGGAACACGCCCTGATCCGCCGGGCAGTAATAGGGGCCGACCGCGGACGACGCAAAGCCGCAGCCGGACGTTGCGCCGCCCTGGTAGAAGTTCAGCGTGGGGGCGGGATACCGCTGGCCGCTTTCGGCAAAGATCCGTTCCCATGTCTGTTCGGTGCTGGCCAGCACCTGACAGGAAAAGCGGCGTTCGGGCGTGTTGCAGGCCGCAGCGCCGGTTGCGCCGCCGCCAGTGCCCGTGCCCGCAGGTGCCTGAACCCCCGATTGCGGGGCGATCAGGCCGCCGCCGCCGCCCATGGAGAAGAACAGCACCGCGCCGATTGCAAGGATCGCCAGCGTGCCGCAACCCATCTTTCGCCCCAGCAAGAGCGGCAGCAGGCCAAGCAGGATGTTGCCCCCGCCACCGCCGCCAAACCCGCCGCCCGGCCCGGACGAACTGCCAAGATCGCGAACATTGTCGCTGGGGTCGAAATCATCGAGCCGCATCGGCTCCCCTCCCACTGGTCATCAGTGCAACGACAATGCCCGAAAGCAGGGGTCGTTGCATCCCCGGAAAAAACATTGGTCATCGCGGTCGGGTTGTGCCGCGGGGTGTTGATGCACCGCACAACGTGCCCCATGTTCGCGGCATGGCCGATGCGAACCCCGTCCCCGCCCGCCGCCGCAGCCGATCGATGCCGCTGCCGGATTGTGTCGCTCTGGTGCTGCAGGGCGGGGGTGCGCTGGGCAGTTATCAGGCCGGGGTGTTTCAGGCGCTGGACGAGGCGGGCGTGCCGATCGACTGGGTCGCCGGCATTTCCATTGGCGCGGTGAACGCCGCGATCATTGCGGGCAACCCGCCGGGACGGCGGCTGGAACAGCTGCACGCCTTCTGGTCGCTGGTGACCAGCGGCCTGCCCAGCATGCCGATCTATCCCGACGACCGGGTGCGGGAGGCGGTGCATGAAGGATCGGCCGCCTGGGTCGCGACCTTTGGCGTGCCCGGATTTTTCCGGCCGCGCTGGATGCACCCCATGCTGTCGCTGCCCGGCAGTTGCGAGGCGCTGAGCCTGTACGACACCGCGCCGCTGGCCGAAACGCTGAACCAGTTCGTCGACTGGGACCGGCTGAATTCCGGCGAGGTGCGATTGTCGGTCGGCGCGGTGAATGTCGAAACCGGTAATTTCCGGTTTTTCGACACGACGACCGACCGGATCGATGCGCGGCATATCATGGCGTCGGGTGCGCTGCCGCCCGGCCTGCCGCCCGTTGAGATCGACGGGTGCTGGTGGTGGGACGGGGGCCTGGTGTCCAACACGCCGCTGACCCATGTGCTGGACCATCAGACCGAACCGACTTTGGTGTTTCAGGTCGATCTGTTCCCGTCCCGCGGCAAGCGCCCCCAGACGATCAGCGACGTGACGGCGCGCGAAAAGGAAATCCGCTATTCCAGCCGCACCCGCCAGATCACCGACGACCGGCTGAAGCTGCGCCGCGAGCGAGAGGCGATCCGCCGCGTCATTGCCAAGCTGCCTGCGGAACTGCGCGGCGACCGCGACGTTCGGGTGCTGGAGGAAATGGCACAGGATATCCCGGTCAGCATCGTTCACCTGATCCACCGCCGGGCCGATTGGCAGGGCGGCAATCTGGATTTCGAATTTTCGGCCGCGACGATGCGCGATCACTGGCAGGCGGGGTTGACCGACGTTGCCCGCACCATGGCCAATGCGACCATCCTGGCCGCCAATATCGAAGACGGCAAAACCGCCGCCTATGACCTGACACGATAATCCGCACAGGAGATTTCGCCATGTTTCTGAAGGGCAAGACCGCGATCATCACCGGTTCCACCTCTGGCATCGGGCTTGCCTATGCCAAGGCGCTGGCGGCCGAGGGCGCGGCGGTGGTCATCAACGGCTTTGGCGATGCCGATGCCATCGAAAAGGAGCGGGTGGCGCTGGCCGGCCTGTCGGGTGCGGGCGCGCATTACGATCCGGCCGACATGACAAAGCCCGATCAGATCGCGGCGATGATTGAACGGTGCCATGCCGAACTGGGCGGGCCGGACATCGTCATCAACAATGCCGGTATCCAGCATGTAGCCCCGATCGAGGATTTTCCGCCGGAAAAATGGGACGCGATCATCGCCATCAACCTGTCGTCCGCATGGCACATGATGCGCGCTGCCGTGCCGCACATGAAAAAGGCGGGGTGGGGCCGGATCATCAGCACCGCGTCCGCCCATTCGCTGGTCGCCAGCCCCAACAAGTCCGCCTATGTTGCCGCCAAGCACGGCATCAACGGCCTGACCAAGACGATCGCGCTGGAAGTGGCGCAGCACGGCGTGACGGTAAACTGCATCTCGCCGGGCTATGTCTGGACCCCGCTGGTCGAAAAGCAGATCCCGGACACGATGGCCACGCGCGGTCTGACGCGGGAACAGGTGATCAACGACGTGCTGCTGGATGCGCAGCCCACTAAGGAATTCGTGACGTCCGAACAGGTCGCGGCGCTGGCGCTGTTCCTGTGCCGGGACGAGGCGGCGTCGATTACGGGTGCGAACCTCAGCATGGATGGCGGCTGGACGGCGGCCTGATCCCCGGCCTGATCCGGGGGCCGATCCGTGCCGACGCGCCACACGCCGCCGCTGCCGCAAAGGCTGGCATCTGGCGGCCGTGCGGTTAGAAGCAGCACATGCGCATCGCTCCCCTGATCCCGCTCGCCGTGCTGGCGGCCTGTTCCACCGGACCCGAATTGCGGGTGCCGGCAGCCGTTGCCGATGTGGTCCCGCCCGCCGCGGCCGAGGGGATGGAGTGGCGGGCGGTGGCGCTGCCCGCCGATCGCACGCGGCTGCGCAACTGGCGCAAGACCTGGGTCACCACGCTGGACGCCGTGCGCCCGGTCGCGTCGGCAGAAATCGCGGCGGAGGGCAAGCTTTTCGACCCCGACCTGGCGGTGGAAGGGCCGATCCCGCCCGCCGGTGCCTATCGCTGTCGCTGGTTCAAGCTGGGCACGATCGGGCGGGCGACCGATCCGTTCGTCGCCGTGCCGGCGCAGCAATGCACCGTCTGGGCCGAGGGTGCGACGGGCGGCATCCGGTTCGACGACGGGGTGCAGCGGCCGATTGCCATGCTGTTGCCCGATACCAGCGGCCGGGCCGTGGCGCTGGGCAGCCTGATGCTGGATCACGAGCAGGTCCCCCATGCCTATGGCCGCGATCCGTTGCGCGACATTGCCGGATATGTCGATCGCATCGACAACCGGCGCTGGCGCATGGTCATCCCCGGCCCGCGGTTCGAGTCGCAGCTGGACGTGATCGAGATCGTGCCGGTCGCTGCCGATTGACACGCACGGCCCCGACCCCAATGCTGGGGGCCAATCAACAAGGGGCCATGCCATGATCCGCACCATCGCCATCGCCAGCCTGTTCGTGGCCACGCCCGCGCTGGCCGATCCGGTCAGCGATGCCACCGCGCGCGAGATGCCGTCGCTGATGACGCTGTACCGCGACCTGCACGCCGCACCGGAACTGAGCCTGCAGGAGGTAAAGACCGCCGCCCGCATGGCAGTGGAGGTGCGCAAGCTGGGGTTCGAGGTGACGGAAAAGGTCGGCGGCACCGGCGTCGTCGCGGTGATGCGCAACGGCCCCGGCCCGGTGGTGCTGATCCGCGCCGACATGGACGGATTGCCCGTGACCGAGGCGACGGGCCTGCCCTTTGCGTCGAAGGTACGGGTGACGACCAAGGACGGGGTGGAAACCGGCGTCATGCACGCGTGTGGCCATGACACGCACATGGCCAGCTGGGTCGGCACGGCGCGCAACCTGGCGGCGATGAAGGGGCAATGGTCCGGCACCGTGGTGATGGTGGCCCAGCCCGCCGAGGAAGTGGGCAAGGGCGCGCGCATGATGCTGGAGGACGGGCTGTACACCCGGTTTCCCAAGCCCGCGCACGTCATCGGCTTTCACGACAGCGCCGGGCTGCCCGCGGGCGTGATCGGGATGAAGGACGATTATATCTTTGCCAATGTCGATTCGGTCGATGTGCTGGTGCGCGGCAAGGGCGGGCACGGCGCCTACCCTCACACGACGCAGGACCCGATCGTGCTGGCCGCGCGCATCGTCGGCGCGTTGCAGACGCTGGTGTCGCGGGAACTGGACGTGCAGAGCGAGCCGGGCGTGGTGACGGTGGGCAGCATCCATGCGGGTGCCAAGCACAACATCATTCCCGATGAGGCCAAGCTGCAGATCACCGTGCGCAGCTATTCCGACGCCGTTCGCAAGAAGCTGCTCGACGGAATTGCCCGTATTGCCAAGGGAGAGGCGATTGCCGCCGGGATCCCGGACGATCGCCTGCCGGTCGTGACGGTGCAGGATGAATTCACGCCTGCCACGTTCAACACCGCCCCGCAGACCGACCGGCTGCGCACGCTGTTCACCGGGCGCTTTGGCGAGGCGCGGGTAAAGGACGTGCCCGCGACGATGGGCGGAGAGGATTTCAGCCGGTTCTGGCTGGCCGACAAGGGCGTGCAATCCACCCTGTTCTGGGTCGGCGGTGTGCCGCAGGACCGGTGGGCCGCGGCAGAGGCGGGCAAGGCGGCGCTGCCGTCGCTGCACAATGCCGGCTGGGCCCCCGATGCGGAAAAGGTGATCGCAACCGCGACCGAGGCGATGACGGCAGCCACGCTCGACCTGTTGAAGCGGGGGTAAGGAGCGGCCCGGCCGGACCGCCGCGGCAGGGTTCAGGGGGTGGCGGTGACGGTGGCCGCCTGAGCCGGTGCGGGCGGCTGCGGCGCTTCTAGCCAGGCGGCATATTGCGCGGCGGGCAGGTTCAACTGCGTGATCCGGTCGGTGTTCAGCAGGGCGATCGACTGCGTAAAGCTGCGCGGTTTTTTCATCAGCTTCTTTTCCTCCACCACGGTCAGCCCGACCCGGCGCATCGCCTCTGCCGCGAAATGCACGCAGTTGCGGCTGTTCAGGCGATAGGTGGGATCGCCCGCCTCGCTCCATTCCACGGCCAGCTTGCGCAGCGCGGCGTGCTGCGCATCGGTGATCGTCACCGCGAAATGGGCGTTGGATTTCAGGATGTATTTCTCGTCCGTGCCGTCCACCCGTCCCTTGACCGGGCCGAACAGCACGGCGGGCGAGATGGTGCGCGGCGAAAATCCGAAATTTTCCCGCACGATCGTGCCGTCGTCGCTGGTCCCGTGAATGGTGAAAAAGGCGTGGGGGAAGTTCGATCCGAAATCCTGCGACCAGAAGGTCACGATCAGCCTGGCCTGTGCAGTGCCAGCGGCCAGGAACAACAGCGACAGGGCAAGCAGGGCGTGAACGGCGCGCATCAGCGGCGCGGGGCGCAGGGCGATCGACATGGCCCGCCTTGTATCAAATCCGCCGGCCGTTCCCAGAGGGGGCGGGCCAAGAAAAAAGGCCCGGCGGGGATGCCGCCGGGCCGATTGTCTTGACGGTTCCGTCGTCCTTAGTCGCGGCTGCCGAACAGGCGCAGGATGAACAGGAACATGTTGATGAAATCGAGGTACAGGTTCAGCGCGCCCATGATGACGACCTTGCCCTGCATCTCCGTTCCGGCAACGTGGAAATAGATGCTCTTGATCTTCTGCGTGTCATAGGCGGTCAGGCCCGCGAAGATCAGCACACCGGCGATCGAGACGATCAGGCTGAGCGCGCTCGACTGCACGAACAGGTTGATCAGGCTGGCCACGATGATGCCAACCAGGCCAACGATCAGGAACGTGCCGAACGCCGACAGATCCTTTTTCGTGGTGTAGCCCCACAGGCTGAGCGCCGCAAAGCCCGCCGCGGTGGCGAAGAACGCGCCCGCGATCGACGTGCCGGTATAGGTCAGGAAGATCGTCGACAGCGACAGACCCATCAGGACCGCAAAGCCCCAGTACAGCGCCTGCAGCGTGCCAGTGCTCATCCGGTTCTGGCCAAAGCTCATCGCGAATACGATCGCAAGCGGCGACAGCGCGATGATCCAGGCCAGCGGGCCGCCGCCAGCCATGATGGCATAGGCGGGCGAGCTTTCGCCGCCCCATGAAAAGAGCAGCGCGACAATGCCCGTCAGCAGCACGCCGGACGTCATGTAGTTATAGACCGACAGCATGTAGGACCGCAGGCCGGCATCGAATGCGGCCGAGCGCGTGTCCACGCCCGACCCATAGGGCGCCGCAGTCGTGCGGGGGTCAGACCAGTTTGCCATAATCCTCAAAACTCCTTGCCCGGCATAATGCCGGTTGTTCACAATATCGGACGTTGCGCCCGCGACTTCAAGCAAAACCGCTCAACCATTGACCCTGTTCCTGATAGTCTTGTTCTATAATGCACCGCCTGTTCGTTGCGATCCGTCCGCCGCGCGCCATGCGCCAGCAATTGATGCTGTTGATGCACGGCATTCATGCCGCGCGCTGGCAGTCGGACGACCAGTTGCACCTGACGCTGCGCTATATCGGCGAGGTGCGCGGCGATGTGGCAGAGGATATCGCGCTGGCGCTGAGCCGCGTCACGGGGCCGCCGGTATCGCTGGCGCTGGACGGCGTTGGCCGGTTCGAACGGCGGGGCCGCACGGACGCGGTCTGGGCAGGCGTGACGCCGCACGCGCCGCTGGCCGCGCTGCATCGCAAGATCGATCAGGCGCTGATCCGCATCGGCCTGTCGCCCGAGGGGCGCGCCTATCTGCCGCACATCACGCTGGCCCGGCTGAATGCGGGCAGCGGGCCGGTGGACGGCTTTCTGGCGGCGAATGCGGGGCTGAGCAGCGGTGCGGAGGGGGTCGGCGATTTCCGCCTGTATGAAAGCCATCTGGGCGGGGAGGGGGCGGTGTATGAAACCGTGGCGCGATATCCGCTGACGGGATGATGCGCGGCGTCAGTCGCCCAGGCGATAGTTCATGCGCGCGGCGGCAATCGGCTGATCGCGGTCATCCTGCCACGCAACGGCCTCCACATTCGCGATCCGGCTGCCCAGGCGGGTGACGATGCCGACCGCGCGGGTCGGTTTGGCCCGGCCGCCGCGCATGAAATCGATGGTGACGTTGATCTGCTTGGCACGGGTGTCCGCATCGCCAAGCGCATGGCGCAGCGCGACGATGGCTGCGATCTCCAGCAGGCCGCCAATCGCCCCGCCATGCAGGAAACCGGGCCGGCCGATCACATGGTCGGCAAAGGGCAGGACAAGGTGCGGCGGACCCGATCCCGCGTCGGTATCCAGCGTCACGCCCAGCATGGCGGCATAGGGGGGCAGCGTCATGCCGGCATGTCCAGCAGCATGAACGTGCCCGCGACATGGGCGATCGGATCGCCGGCATCGCCGTCATGCGCCTGGCCCCGGACAAAGGCGACCGACCGGCTGACCCGATAACATTCGCCGCGCCCGACCACGGTGGCGCCGGGCCGGGCGCCGCGCAGATAATCGATGCGCAGATCGAGCGTCGCCTGAGGCGCGAAAACGCCGCGTTTCAGCCACACGGAAATGGCGGTCGCCATGTCCATCAGTGTGACGATCGCCCCGGATGCGATGACCCCGCTGGCCGGATCGCCAACCAGATCGTCGCGCCACGGCAGGATCAGTTCGCACCAGTCGGCGCCATGGCTGCCATAATCGACGCCCAGATGGCTGCCATGCCCCCCGACGCGCGCTTCAAAGAAGCGGGCGGGATCAAACACGAATTGGGGCGACGCATCCATGATCGCCGTCCCCTAGCCAGCATGGCGGGGCAGCGCAATCGGCCGGGTTACAGCGTTGTAACTCGCCGCATCCCGCCTGTCGCAGATATCCCGCCCGGCAAGCGAAACCGGGAGCAATGCCATGCCGATCAACCTGCCAGCCATTGTGCCGTTCCAGATCGAGGGTCTTGCCGAACTGGCGACGGAAATTGCCTGTTTCGGTGCGATTGCCGCGGCCGATGTGATGAACGATCAGATTTTCGAATCGACCGTATCGATCACCGCCCTGATCTACGAGATGTATCCGGGCTGATTGCGGGATGCGCGGGGCCATCCTGTCCGCCCGGACGAGCAGCGCGGCCTTTGCCCGCGACTGGCCGACTCGGCCGGAGGTTCAGGGCGTCATCCACTGCCTGAACCGGATGAGCGATTGTCCGCGCCGCAATGTGGCGATTGCCCGGCAGATACTGGCGCAGGACGATCTGGTCCAGCGGATGATCGCCGGGCCGCTGGCCATGCTGGCCGGCGATCCGTTTTTCGATCCGCCATTCCGGGTCAGCCGCGATGCGGCGCGGACCACCATGGTCCTGATCGATCACCCCGCCGCCCGGCTGGCCGTGACGCTGACCGATGCCGCGGCGGTGCGGGCGCGGGGATTTCCCGAACGGTTCGTCATCCCCGGCCGCATTGCAGTCAGCCGCGTGTTGCGCAGCGACGGGGCGGTGCTTCATCGCTGGCGCGCGCCGCCGGCCGGACCGGGCGTTGCCGGACAGGATGAAGCGCCATGCCGCCGGATGGTGCCGCGACCGATCGGCACGGGGGCCATGCTGCTGGAGGATGGGCGGCGGACGGGCCAGATCCTGTGGCCGGGCGCGGGCGATGTGTTGACCGTGACGCTGATCCTGTCGGCTGGTGCGTTGCCGGTCCTGCGGGAGGGGCGGGTGGCCGATGGCCGGATTGCGCGGACGGCGTTGATCGATCCTGCACCCACGCACGCGGCGCTGCAGTTGCGGCTGCTGCGCGCGCTACGCCGATCCGATGCCGCGCCGGTCTTTGCCGCCGCCACCCGCGATGCCGGGCATCAACTTCGCTGGGAAGCGATGCGGGAATGGCTGCTGATGGGGGATCCGGCCGCAGCGGCGCGGCTGGCCGACATGGCGGCGAGCGATCCCCATCCCGATGTGCGTGCCGCCGCGCGGGCGACCCTGACCGCCACGCTCCTGCGGGCCGCTTGATGCCGGTGATCCTCGATCCCGGTGTGGGCGATGCCATCGACTTGGCGCAGCTGATCGATGCGCTGGGCCAGACGCGGGTTGATCTGCGGGACGAGGCGGCCTTTGCATCGCTGGGGCCGATCCTTGCCCAGCTGGGCCGCAACCGGGATTTCCTGGGCGATCTGGCGGTCGATGCGCTGAAGCGGCGCTATCAGGGCGATCCGGCCGGGGCGGTGGGGCCGGTGGCGGGCGGATATGGTCCGCAGGTCATGCTGCTGATGCCGCCCGATGGCCGTTATGTCGTGCGCGCCAATTTCTGGCCCGCGCGCAGCGATCAGCTCGTCCGGTCAAGCGGCACGGACGCGTTCTTCTATGACCTGCCGCACGATCACAATTTCCCGTTCCTGACCTATGGCTATCTCGGCCCCGGTTACTGGAGCGATTATTACACCTTTGACGCCAATGCGGTGGCCGGCCTGCCCGGCGAGGCGGCGGGGCTGTGCTTTCAGGGGCGGGCGCGGCTGGAGCCGGATCAGCTGATGCTGTACCGGATGCGCCGCGACGTTCATGCGCAATTGCCGCCCGATGAGTTTTCGGTGTCGCTCAACATCCTGGGCGTCGATGCCGAACAGCCATGGGTGAACCAGCATCGGTTCGATCTCTGCTCGGGCGGAATTGCCGCGCTGCTGACGACGACACCGTCGGAAGCATTGCTGCGGATCGCGGCGCATCTGGGCGGCAATGGCACCGATCTGGCAGCAGATTTCGCGGTCCGCCACCCCCATCCACGAATGCGGGCCGCCGCGATCGACGCACTTGCCGGGGCTGCCGACAGCCCGGATGCGGCGATGCGCTGGCTCGCAACGGGCATGACGGATCCGCACCCTTTTGCCGCCGGCATGGCAGCGGCCGCGATGGCACGGCGGCAAGCCGACAGACTGAACCGGAACGGACCCGGTTCCCCGCCTCGATCGGCTTCGCCCGATTAACCTTTGCCCATGGGGGTGGCGGCGATCCGGGATGCGCCAGAGGGGCTGGCAGAGGCGCTGGCCCGGCGTGGGCATCGGCTGGCGGATGCAGACGCGTCGGACGGTCTGGACGGTGTCGGACTGGTGCTGGCACGATGGACTCCGGCGGCGCTGCCTGCCGCTGGCCGGCTGGCCGCCTTTCGCGCGCTGGGCTGGCACGGGCCGGTCATGCTGATCCTGACCGCGGGCGGCGGCGATGCCGTTGCCGAGGCGATCGATGCGGGCGCGGCCGACGCGGTGACGCACACGGCGGACCTGGCGGAGATTGCTGCGCGCGCCTCTGCGATCCTGCGCACGCCGCCATCGCCGGTGATCGGGCTGGGCGGCCTGACCATCGATCCGGTCAGCCGCGCTGCCAGCCGGGACGGCCGGCCGCTCGACCTGTTGCCCCGCGAATATGCGCTGCTGCTGCACCTCGCCCGCCATGCCGGGCAATGCATCGAACGCACGGCATTGCTGGCGCAGGTGTGGGGACTGCGCTTCGATCCTGGCACCAATGTCGTGGCGGTCCATGTCTCGCGCCTGCGTGCCAAGCTGGACCGCCAGTTCGACCGGCCAATGCTGCTGACCGAAAAGGGCAGGGGATACCGGCTGGTTGCCGATTGAACCCCCTATTGCTCCAGCTTGATTTCGGCCGCGTAGAAATAGGGCAGGGGGTCCGGCGTCGCGTTCTGGATCCAGAACCCGTCGATCATCCGGTTGGCCGCGCCCAGCTGTTCCAGCGGGATCACCACCTGCGTCCAGCCATTCGCGGTCAGCGTGACCGGATGCCCGGCCTCGTTGATCGGCTTGCCATCCGAAATGGCGACGATCTTCAGCTTCTGTCCGCCGACGCTGCGCCCGTGCAGCAGCATCGAAATGCCGCGATAGGGGGTGGTGTCGAACGGATCGTGATGCAGGAACAATGCCTGCCACCCGGCCTGCGGATCGACCAGGATCGGGCGGCGGCTGCTGCCGTTCAGTTCGACGCTCAGTTCCGTCTTGGCCCAGCTCCAGTTCTGCCACCCCTCGCCAAGCGCAGTGCCATAGATGTTGGCGACGCCGGTGGCCGGTGCCGGCTGGCTGGCCGGTGCTGCCGCCTGCTGCCCGCCCGCGGGTGCCGCGACCGACAGCGATGTCAATGCCGACAGAATGATGATGTGCCTGATCATGGTGCGATGCCCCTCCTTCACCCTTCCCCTGCGCCGGTGATCCCGGCTTGCGGGACGATCATGCGCCGCGCTAGCGATGTTCGCAAGAGAGCAACCGCGTGGGAAAGGGTGTCTGCGATGGCAGAGGAACGGGTGACGATCGCAGTCCGGGATGGCGTAGCGGATGTGCGGCTGGCACGGCCGGACAAGCTCAATGCACTCGATCCGGCGATGATCGATGCGCTGGTGGCGGCCACGGATCGGCTGGCGTCCGATCGCGGCGTGCGGGCCGTCGTGCTGTCGGGTGACGGGCGCGGCTTTTGTGCCGGGCTGGACATGGCCAGCATGGCGGCGATGGGTGGCGGCATGGACCTGATCGCCCGCACCGACGGGATCGCCAACCGGTTCCAGCAGATGGCATGGGGATGGCGCGCATTGCCGGTGCCGGTGATTGCCGCCGCGCATGGCGTGACGTTTGGCGGGGGGCTTCAGATCCTGTCTGGTGCGGACATCCGGTTTGCCGCGCCCCAGACGCGGTTTTCGATCCTGGAAATGAAATGGGGGATCGTGCCGGACATGGGCGGCTTTGCCTTGTGGCGCGGGCTGATCCGCGACGATGTGCTGCGCGAGCTGATCTATACCGCGCGCGAATTCGATACGGCAGAGGCCAGCGCCTGGGGGTTCGTCACCCGGGTATCGGACGATCCGCATGGCGATGCCATGGCGCTGGCGCGGGACATTGCCGGGCGCAATCCCGATGCGGTGCGCGCTGCCAAGCGGCTGGCCAACGCCATGCCGGATCAGCCAGCCGACGCGCTGTTGCTGGCCGAAAGCCGGGAGCAGGCCGGGTTGATCGGCGCCCCCAATCAGATGGAGGCGGTGGCGGCCGGGCTGGCGCGGCGCAGCCCGACCTTTACCGACTGAACCGTCAGGCGCCGGGGCGCTGCTTGCGCAGTTCCTCAAGGATGTCGCGCAGCAGGACCACGTCGGCCGGATCGGCGGCGGCTGGTGCTTCCGCCGCTACCTTGTCGCGTTCCGCGGCGGCTACGATCTTGTTCACCATGCGGACGAATAGGAAGATGATGAAGGCGAGGATCAGGAAGTTGATGCCGACCGTCACGAACTGGCCATAGCCGAACAGCGGCACGCCCGCGGCCTTGAGCGCCGCGTAATTGGTCGGCGATCCGGCATAGCCCGCCGGAATGTCGCCAAGGCGGACGAAGTAGCTGGAAAAGTCGAACCCGCCGAACAGCCATCCGACCACGGGCATGATGATGTCGTCGGTCAGCGATTTGGTGATGGTGGCAAACGCCCCGCCGACGATCACGCCGACGGCAAGGTCGATGACGTTGCCCCGCGCGATGAAGGTCCTGAATTCGCTCATCATCCCCATGTTTCGCTTCCCCTTGTTCCGATTTCGCTTCAACGCACCGTATCGCTCCGCTAATACGGTGCTGCCCGATGGTGGAGGAGGATGGAATGCGGTTCAAGGCGGTGATTGCACTGACGGCGGCGGCGATGTTGTCGGCATGCGGGCTGAATAGCGTGCCCACGGCCGAGGAGAACGCCAAGGCGCGCTGGGCCGATGTGGAAAGCGAATATCAGCGCCGGGCCGACCTGATCCCAAATCTGGTCAACACCGTTAAGGGGTTTGCCGCGCAGGAAGAGCGCGTGCTGACCGAGGTGACACAGGCGCGGGCACGGGCGACGGGCGTCAATGTCAGCGCCGATGACCTGACCGATCCGGCCAAGCTGGAACAGTTCGAGGCTGCGCAGGGAGCGCTGAGCGCGTCGCTGGGCCGGTTGCTGGTCGTCAGCGAGAATTACCCGACCCTGACGTCGAACGAGAATTTCCGCGCGCTGCAGAACGAGCTGGCGACGACCGAGAACCAGATCAACATCGCCCGGCGCGATTACAACAGCGCGGTCCAGAGCTATAACACGACCATCCGCACCTTTCCCGACGCGATCGGTGCCAAGGTCATTTACGGATCCAAGCCGATGGCGACGTTCAAGGCGACGACGCCCGGTGCCGATACGGCGCCCAAGGTGAATTTCGAGGCCAAGTGATCCGCCGGCTTTTCCTGTTCTGGGCGATCCTGTGCGCGCTGGCGATGCCGGCGGCGGCACAGGATTTTCCCAAGCGGACGACCGAACCCGTGGTCGATGCGGCCAATATCATTCCCGACGACCAGGAAGCGGCGCTGTCGGCCGAACTGGACAAGTTCGAGGCGGAAAAGGGCCAGCAGTTCGTGGTGGCGACCATCCCCGACCTGCAGGGCTATTCGATCGAGGATTACGGATACCGGCTGGGCCGCGAGTGGAAGCTGGGCCGCAAGGATGTGGATGACGGCGTCATCCTGATCGTCGCGCCCAACGAGCGAAAGGTGCGGATCGAGGTCGGATACGGCCTGACCCCGGTGCTGACCGCCGGCCTGTCCGGGGCGATCATCGGCGATGTCATAACACCGCGGTTCAAGGCGGGCGACCTGCCCGGCGGCATCCGTGCCGGAGCCGACGCGATCCTGGAGCAGCTTCGCCTGCCAGCACCGCAGGCGGAGGCGCGGGCCAAGCGCATCCTGGGTGAAAAGGCGGAGAAGAAGAAGCGCCGGGCCAGCGTGTTCGGCGTGGTGATGCTGGTCTTCTGGATCCTGGTCATCGTGCTGATCGTGCTGCCGCTGGTCTTTGGCCGGGCAAAGGGCACGAAATATCGCGGACGCAGGCGGCGCGGCGGCGGGCCGGTCATCATCTGGGGCCCCGGCTGGGGCAGCGGTGGCGGGGGCGGTTCGTCCTGGGGCGGCGGCTCCTCCTGGGGAGGCGGCGGCGGTGGCGGCTGGGGCGGTGGCGGCGGATTTTCCGGCGGCGGCGGCTCGTTCGGCGGCGGCGGCGCATCGGGGGGATGGTGATGGGCCCGATCCTGAACGAGGCCGATCACGCCCGTGTCACCGCAGCGGTCGCGGCCGCCGAAGCGGGGACGGATGCAGAGATCGTCACGATCGTCGCGCGCCGGTCCGACGCCTATCACGACGTTGCGCTGTATTATGCGGCGGCGGCGATGCTGATCGTGCTGGGCGCGCTGGTCGTGGTGCCGGGCGTGCTGCCGGCCAAGCTCGACTGGCTGGCGGGCGGGTGGAACAGCGAGAGCGTCGATCCGCGCGTGATCCTGGCGGTGCTGCTGGTCGGACAGGCGGCGGCGTTTTTCCTGATCCAGTTCGCGCTGATGCGGGCGGGGCTGCGCGCGCGCCTCGCCCCGTTGCCGGTCCGGTCGCGCCGGGTGCGACGGCGGGCAATCGAGTATTTCCGGGCGAGCGCCGAAAAGCGCACGGTCGCGCGGGTCGGCATCCTGATCTATCTGTCGCTGGACGAACACCGGGCGGAAATCGTTGCAGATGCCGCCATCACGCCGCATGTGACCCCCGAATGCTGGGGAGACGCCATGGAAGTGCTGATCGACGCGGTGAAGGACGGGCGCATCGCCGACGGCATGGCCGGGGCGGTGACGGAGGTCGGCCATGTGCTGGCCCGGCACCTGCCCAAGACCGAGGGGGACCGTAACGAATTGCCCGACCGGCTGATCGAACTGTGACCCTGCCCCCCGATCATGACGCCCCCGTCGAGACGATGTGGGAGGGCCGGTTCATCGTCGCCAAGAAGCAGGGGCGGTGGGAATATGTCGCGCGGGCGCGTGGCATCCGTGCGGCGGTGATCTTGGCCGTGCAGGACGGTCATGTCCTGTTGGTCGAACAGTATCGCGTACCGCTGGGCTGCCGTTGCCTGGAGCTGCCCGCCGGGCTGATCGGGGACGAGACAGAGGGCGAGGATGCGCTGGAAAGCGCGGCGCGCGAGCTGGAGGAGGAAACCGGCTGGCGGCCCGCACAGGTGGAATCGCTAGGCGAATTCTATTCATCGCCGGGCATGGTGTCGGAAAGCTTCACGCTGGTTCGGGCAAGCGGCCTGACCCGCGTGTCCGATGGCGGCGGGGTGGAGGGAGAGGGGATCACCCCCCATCGCGTGCCGTTGTCCGGGCTGACCGACTTCATCGCCGAACGCCGGGCGGCCGGGGTGGCGATGGACGTCAAGCTGATGATGCTGCTTGGCCCCCATCTGCTGGGTTGATCCGGGTGCAGCGCCGGTCGGGCCAAATAGCGGCAATCCTGCCCGCCGCGCGGCCGGGGTCAGGACAGCTTATTTGAAATTGTCGGCATATGCCTGAAGCTTCAGCGTCTTTTCCGGCGCGGGGATGACGCGGGCGGGGATGCCGTAGCGGCCGGCATAGGCCTGGGCCGCGGCCAGATCGGGGAAGGTCAGCTTGACCTGTGTCTGCGTGTTGCCGGACCCGGCCCAGCCGGTCAGCGGATCGGGGCGCTGCGCCTCGGCCGGGTCGAATTCCAGCACCCAGCTGTTGGTGCGTGCGCGGCCGGACTGCATCGCGTTCTTGGGGCGCTGATAGATGCGGGCGGTGGGCATGGCTTTCGAGTCCTGGCTGAACGATCACATTCGGTGTGCGACCTAGGGAAAGTGTGGCGGTTCGACAAGCGGGGGATCAACCGCCGCGCCGCCGGGCATCGGCATTTTTCGTGCGCAGCGTGGCCGCCGCGCCGGCCGGATCGTCGGGCCAGGGGTGGCGGGGATAACGGCCGCGCATTTCCTTTGCCACCGCCGCCCAGCTGCCCGCCCAGAAGCCGGGCAGGTCACGCGTCGTCTGAATGGGCCGGCCGGCGGGCGAGGTGAGGCTGAGCACCAGCGGCACGCGGCCGCCGCCGACCATGGGATGGGCGGCAAGGCCGAACAGCGCCTGTGGCCGACATTCGACGCGGGGGCCGCCCTCTGCCCCATAATCGATGGTGTGGCTGGACCCGGCGGGGGTTTCCAGCCGGGCGGGGGCGAGGCGATTGATCGACTGAAGCGCGTCCCAGCCCAGCAGCCCTTCCAGCACCGCCATCAGCGCGCCGGGGGAAACGGCGTCCAGCCGCCGCTTGCCCGCCAGCACCGGCGGCAGCCAGTCGTCCAGCGTGGCGAGCAGCGTCGCATCGTCGATGGCGACGGCATGGCCGCCCTGTTCGGCCGCGAAACGCGCGCGCTGGCGTAGCGCTTGCGCCGTGTCCGGCCAGGGGAGCAGGTCCAGTCCATGGCGGCGCACCCCATCGATCAGCGCGGCGGTAATGGCATCGGCGGGGGCATCGCTGTCCGGCCCGGAGGACAGGCGCAGCGCGCCAAGGCGACGCTGACGGGTGGCCGTGACGCCGCCGGTGGCTGGATCGAAGCGCACGTCGCGGACGGTTTCGATGCGGTCGCCATAAAGCTGTTCGATGGTGGCAAGGTCGATCGGGGCGGCGGACAGGATGCGCGCGCCGGCCGCCGACCCCTGGGTTTCGCCCACCGCCAGCCATTCGCTGGCCGCGAGCGATGATGCCGGATCGAGCCGGAACCCGCGTCCGCCGACACTGGCCCATTGTTCGCCGGTGGCATCGCGGCGGCGGGCGATGCGATCGGGAAAGGCAAGGGCGAGCGGAATGGCGGTGCCATCGCGGGGTGCCGCGCTGTCGACCCCGTCCACCATCGATGCCCATCTTTTCGCCAGCTTGCGCCCCGCCTCTGCGCGGGGGGCGCGTTCGGTGCGCCAGCGGCGCAGGCGCAGATCCAGATCGGGGTCGGTGCCGCCAAGGCCCCGTTCGGACATCAGTACCGCCACCTCGGCAGCCCGCCCGGCCAAGCCAAGCTCGCCCGCAGCGATCAGCATGTGCGACAGGCGGGGGCTGAGCGGCAGGCGGGCAATGGCGTGGCCATGCGGCGTCGGGCGGGCATCGCCGTCCAGCGCCCCCAGCGCCGTCAGCCGCGCCCGCGCCTCTGCCACGCCCGCTTCCGGCGGGGGATCGAGCCAGGCAAGGGTGCGCGGATCGGAAACGCCCCAGATCGCGCAGTCGAGCAGCAGCTGGCTCAAATCCGCCTCAAGGATTTCGGGCGGGTCATAGGGCGGCATTCCGGCGGTGGCCGCGGCCTCCCACAGGCGATAGGCGACGCCCGGTCCCTGCCGCGCGGCACGGCCCGCGCGCTGGGCGGCGGCGGCCTGACTGGCGCGTTCGGTGACAAGCCGGGTCATGCCGGCGGCGCGATCATAGCGGGGGCGGCGGGCAAGGCCGCTGTCCACCACGATGCGGATGCCGTCGAGGGTCAGTGACGTTTCGGCGATGCTGGTCGCCAGCACCAGTTTGCGCATCCCGTCCGGTTCGGCGGCGATGGCCGCGCGCTGATCGCGGGGATCGATTTGGCCGTGCAGCCGGTGCAGGCGGATGCCGGACAGGCCCTCCAGCCGATCCGCCGTCCGCTCGATCTCGGCCACGCCGGGCAGAAAGGCGAGCAGGCCGCCCTCTGCCTCCGCCAGCGCGCGGCGGATCGCGGCGGCCATGCTGTCCTCGATCCGCGCTTCTGCCGCGCGGCCCAGATGGACGAGATCGAGGGGGAAGCTGCGCCCTTCGGACCGGATCACCGGCGCATCGCCCAGCATCGCGGCATAGCGCGCCCCGTCCAGCGTGGCGGACATCGGCACGATGCGCAGGTCCGGCCGGAACGCGGCTTGTGCATCAAGGGCAAGGGCAAGGCCGAAATCGCTGTCCAGGCTGCGTTCGTGCACTTCGTCGAACAGGACGGCAGAGACGCCCGCCAGTTCCGGGTCCGATTGGATGCGGCGGACGAAGATGCCCTCTGTCACCACGGTCACGCGGGTGGCGGCCGAGCGTTTGCTGTCCATCCGCGTGGCATAGCCATAGGTCCGGCCGACCGGTTCCCCGGCCAGCGCGGCCATGCGTTCGGCAGCGGCGCGGGCGGCAATTCGGCGGGGGGACAGCAGGATCACCTCACCATCGCACCATGGCCGATCGAGCAGGGCGGGGGCGACCGCCGTCGTCTTGCCCGCGCCGGGCGGGGCGACCAGCACGGCGGTCGATCCGGCATCGAGCGCGGCGACAAGGTCGGGCAGGACGGCGTGGATGGGCAGGGTCATTTCAGGCGGTCACAGGGGCGGAAGGTGGCAAAGGTGATGCCATGTCGGCAGTAACATGCCCCCGTGCGATCCGCGCACTGGGGTGTACGGGATCGGGCCGGGAGCGGACGGTGCGGGACATGGACGCGCTTATGACGGAATATGCCGGGGTAGGACAGATCGGGGCAGGACAGGCCGGGGCGGGCGAACCCGGCCGTCCCCATCCCCCTTATTTCAGCGGCGGGACCATCACCGGCTTGCCATAGCCAAGCGCCTCCAGCCGCCCGGCCTGGGTCGCGGCATCGCCGACCACGACGACGATCATCTTGTCCGTATCGAGATAGGTGCGGGCGATCCGCTGAACCGTTGGCTTGTCCAGCGCAGCCAGCGCCGCATTTTCGCGCGCGACATAATCGGCGGGCAGGCCATCGTCGCCGATCCGGGCGAGCAGGCCAAGTTTTGCCGCCGGCGTTTCGAACGATCGCGCCCGCGCCTTGGCCAGCGATTCGCGGGTAAGGGCAAGGTCGGCGTCGGTATAGGTCGCACCATAATCGCGCATGATGTCGCGCATCAGCGTGGCGGATTCCAGCGTAACGTTCGCGCGGACGGGGGCGCTCAACTGAACCCGGCCGCCGGTGCTGTCGCCGTCGAACCGCGATCCGGCGGAATAGGTATAGCCTTTCCCCTCCCGCAATTCCTGGGTCAGGCGAGAGGCAAAGCCGCCGCCGCCAAGGATGAAGTTGCTGGCATAGCCTGGGAAGAAATCCGGGGCATTTCGCGCGACACCGGGCCGGGCAAACAGGATTGCGGACTGTTTCGCGCCGGGCACGTCATAGAAATAGACCTGCGTCCTTGCGGGTGCTGCAAAGCTGATGCTGCCCAGCGGTTTCGGCGCGGTGGTTGTCGTCCAGGCCGCGGCAAGCGGGGCAAAGGCGGCGGTCACCTGACCCTGGGTCACGGCGCCCGTCACGCGGATGCGCGATGCGCGCGGCGAATAGGTGTCCGCCATGAAGCGTTTCAGATCGTCCATGGTCAGCGCCGCGACCGAGGCGGGGGTGCCGCGCACGTCGTTGGCCAGCGCGCCCCGGCCATAGATCACCCGCCGCGCGACCAGTTCGGCCAGTTCCTCCGGCTCTGCCCGCGACGCCTGAATACCCGCGGTTGCGGCGGCCCGGGCCAGTTCCAGCTCCGCCGGGTCCCAGCGCGGCCGGGTGAGCATTTCGCGGACCAGCGCGGCGGTGGCGTCGAAATTGCGGGCCAGCGTCGTGCCGGTGATGACCGTGCGTTCCTGATCCACATCGATGGACAGGCTGGCCCCCAGTGCCTTCAGCGCGTTGAGGAATTCCTCGCGCGTCCGGTCCCGGGTGCCGCGCATCAGCATGTCGGCGACCAGGCTGGCCGCTCCGGGCTTTGCCGGATCGTCGCGCAGCTGGCCGCCGTCGATCGCGATCTGGAATGCGACGACCGGCAGTTCGCGGTCCTCGATCCCCGAAACGCCCATGCCGTTGGCCAGCGTGCCGTTCCAGATGGCGGGGGTGGCGACCACGGGCGGCGGTCCAAAGGGCGGCTCCACGCTACGGTCGATGCGCGACGGGGTGCGCGGCACCTCGGCACGGTCGGCGGTCTGATCCACGGCGGCTTCCGCGCCCTGAACGATCGCCTCCTCCGCCTCCACGACGGCGGTGGATGCACCGGTCAGGGCCAGCTTTTCCTGCCCCTTTGGCACGGAACCGATTTCCAGCCGGGGGCGGCCGGCGATGTAGCGATCCAGCGCGGCCATGATGTCGGCCGGTGTCGTCGCTCTCAGCCGGGCAAGATAGCCATCGACCATGTCGGGACGGCGCGACAGGGTTTCGGATTCGGCGATCATCTGAACCTTGCCGCTGACGCTGCCGATCTGCTGGTACAGGCCGGCCTCTCGCGTCGCCTTGATCCGCTCCAGGCGTTCGGCACTGATCCCCTCGCGCTTGAACCGGGCGATCCCGGCGTCGATGGCGGCGGACAGCTTGTCCAGCGGCACGCCGTCGAACCCGCGCGCGATGATGATGGCCATGCCGGCCATCTGATTGTCGAACACAAAGCCGTCGATCGATTCGCTCAGCTTCTGTTCCTCCACGATCGCGCGATAGATCGGGCCATCCGGCGCTTCGGTCAGCGCGGCGAACATCAGCTCGCTGGTGGCGGTGTCCGGCGTTCCTTCGGCCGAGGTGGGCCAGAATACGGAAAGCTGGGGCAGGGGCGCGAAATTGTCGACATGGGTCAGCCGCTTTGTCGCGGGCAGCATGGCAAGCCGCGGCTGCGGAACGTCGGTCGCCTGACCACGCGCGATTTCGCCGAAATAGCGGTCGACCCAGACGCGGACCTGTGCGGGGTCGAAATCGCCGGAGATCACCAGGCTGACATTGTTCGGCACATACCAGCGGCGGTAAAAAGCGCGGACATCGTCAATCGTGGCGGCGGACAGATCGGCAAGCGAGCCGATGGTCGTCCAGCTATAGGGATGATCCGGCGGGAACAGCGCGGCCTGGGCAATCGGCAACACCTGACCATAAGGGACATTGTCGTTGCGTTGCCGCTTCTCGTTCTTGACGACCTCGATCTCCTTGGCGACCACGGCAGGGGTCACGGTGTTGATGAAGAAACCGAGCTTGTCCGCTTCGGCCCACAGCATCTTTTCCAGGGCATCGCTGGGCACCGTTTGCAGATAGACCGTCTGATCGAGATTGGTGTAGCCGTTCGCGCCTTCGCCGCCGACCCGCGCCGACAGCTTGTCGAGGCCGCCCGGACCCAGATTTTCGGAATTGAGGAAGAACAGATGCTCGAACAGATGGGCAAAGCCCGTCCGGCCGGGCACTTCGCGCCCCGAACCGACATGGGCGACCAGCGCGACCGCGACCACGGGATCGGATTTGTCGACGTTCATCACCACGCGCAGCCCGTTGGGCAGGGTGTAGCTGTCGGTCGGGATCAGCGCAGGCGCGGCGGCGGCAGGGGCGGGGGCAGCGGATGCAGGCTGCGTCGCGGTCTGGGCGAGGGCAGGCGGCGCGGCCAGCGCGGCGGCAAGCGCCAGCAGGGCGGCGGAACGACGATAGGACATGAGCGACTCTCCCCTGGCGACCGGTCGCCGATGGCGGGGACGCTATCGGGCGGTTTCGGGGAAGTCGAGCGGGGAAGGGGAATGTCGCTGCGGCCAAGCCGCCTCGTCGATCGCTGGCTGGGCCAGCGTTGGCCGAGCCTTGCGCGTGACACGAAGCAGCAGTGCTGCTTCGCTCGCAAGGCTGGTGGGCGCTGACGGGCTCGAACCGCCGACCCTCTCGGTGTAAACGAGATGCTCTACCAACTGAGCTAAGCGCCCGGCCGTGCCGGAAGGGGGGTCCCTTAGGCCAAGCGGCGCGCGGCGGCAAGATGCCGGGCGGGGATCAGGGGATCGGCAGCCCCTGTTCCGCCAGCGTGCCAAGCAGGCGGCGCATCCGGATGCCGGCATCCGTGCCGAGCTTCACATAGCTGCGTCGCCGGTCAAGGGCATCCGCCTCGCGCACCAGCAGGCCCTGCTGCGTCATCTGCCCGATCCAGCGCAACGCGGTGGTCGATGGGACGGCAGCGGCGATGCACAGACTGGAAACCGGGACGCGGCGATGCTCCATTTCCGCCAGCAACAGATCGAGCATCATGTCCCATGCCGGATCGCCGAACAGGTCGGCCGGAAAATAGCGTTCACGAAGGCGGCGGGCGCGGATCGCGGCTTTCAGGTCGCTGGCGGTGACCGCACGCACCGGGGCGGCATCCGCATCGGGCGGCGGGCCGGCATAGTCGCGCCGCCGGTCGGCCAGCGCGGCGCGATCCTGGGCGAGGTCAGCCAGCACGCTGGCCATGCGCGCAACCTCTTCGTTCAGGCGGCGCAGCTGCGCCTCCATTTCGTCGCCGCCTTCGCGCACCGGGGTCCGCCCGTACCACACGGCCAGCCGGACGGCGGCCAGCCGGTCCGCATCGTCGGGATCGCACAGCAGGGCAGCGCCGCTGTCCCCCGCCAGCGTCATCAGGTGATCGATGGCGTCGAGCGGGGCGGACATGACCCAGCCGCGCCCCGGCGTGCCGGCCATGGCCAGCATCGCATCCGCCGCATCCGGCGACAGCCCGGCAATGTCGACAAAACAGGGCGCGCCCGGCGGCACCGGGCCATCGTCCACCGACCGGGCGACCGCGTCGATCCCGGCGCGGGCCAGCAGATCGACGGTCAGCCGCGCCTCTGCCGACGGGCCAAGGACATGAACCCGATCCGCCGCGTGCAGATCAGCCGCAAACAGAGGCGCACCCCTCATGCGTAGATTTCCGCCAGATCGTCATGGTCGTCGGGCTTTACCTGAACCAGCGCGTCGGAAATCCCGGCCGCCATCGACACGATCCACGCGGTGCTGACGATGCCGCCCAGTATCCAGGCAATGACGCTGACCACAGTGATCGACGAAAAACGCTCGATCAGCAGGTTCTGCATCTGTTGGGGGTCGCTGCCGGGCACGAGCGCGGTCATCAGGCCACCGAACTGGATCGCGCTGACAATCTGTCCCGCGACGCTGAGCCCGATGGCAAGGACCAGCGCGGCACCGAACATCGGCCAGAACCGCCCCTTTGACAGTCGCCATGCCTCTCCCAGCGCAATCCGCCGATCGGCCACCACCATCGGCCAGGCCAGCGCCAGCCGTACGCCGATGAAGATGAAGGCGACAAAGGCGAGCAGCATGGCGCCAAAGGTCAGCAGCACCGCGCCAGGCCCGGGCGATCCGCCGGACGCGCCGGCAATGCCCGCAGTGATGCCAAGCGGCAGGAAAATGCCGATCATCAGCGCCCCGGAGATCAGCGCCGTGACAATGCCGAGCAGCAGCAGCCGCCCTTCATCCGCGCCAAGGCGCAGAAAGGCAAAGGCGCTGTTTCCGGGATAGAAAACCGCGCGATAAGCCGCGGCCCAGATCAGCAACTGAACGATCATCACCCCGAACTGGACCGCGTACAGCGTGCCGACACCGCTGAATACCGCCATCGGATCGGCCCCCGGATTGCCGGCGGACAGGATCGATCCGAACATCGAGGCCATACCGAACTGCGAGATTGCCGCCAGCGCGATGTTGATGATGACCCAGATCGCCACCGCAAAAGGCTGTGCCTGAACCAGCCGAAACCCGGCGCCCAAAATCCTGCCGACGTCCATTATTCCCCCCGATGCTGCTGTCCGTCAGGCTAGCAGCAGAGGCGGCCGGGGCAAGCCGGATATGCGCGTCAGTCCAGCGACTTGACGATTTCCTCGACCATCTTTTTCGCGTCCGCCAGCAACATCATGGTGTTGTCGCGATAGAACACCTCGTTATCCACCCCGGCATAGCCGACGCCGCCCATGCTGCGCTTGATGAACAGCACCGTCTTGGCCTTTTCCACATCAAGCACGGGCATGCCGTAAATGGGGCTGGACTTGTCGGTCTTGGCCGCCGGGTTGGTGACGTCGTTCGCGCCGATGACAAAGGCGATGTCGGTCTGAGCGAATTCGCTATTGATGTCCTCCAGCTCGAACACCTCGTCATAGGGGACGTTCGCTTCGGCCAGCAGGACGTTCATATGGCCCGGCATCCGGCCTGCGACGGGGTGGATCGCGTATTTCACGCGGACGCCATGTTCCTTCAGCTTGTCGCCCATTTCGCGAAGGGCATGCTGAGCCTGGGCCACGGCCATGCCGTATCCGGGGACGATGATGACCTGTTCCGCCTGGCTCATCAGGAAGGCCGCGTCCTCGGCGCTGCCGCGCTTCCACGGCCGGTCGACCGCCGCCGCGCCGGCAGGGCCGCTGTCGGTCGCGCCGAAGCCGCCCGCGATCACGCTGATGAAGCTGCGGTTCATCGCCTTGCACATGATGTAGGACAGGATCGCGCCGGACGATCCCACCAGCGCGCCGGTGATGATCATGGCGGTGTTGCCAAGGGTGAAGCCCATCGCCGCGGCTGCCCAGCCGGAATAGCTGTTCAGCATCGACACGACGACCGGCATGTCTGCCCCGCCGATCGGGATGATCAGCAGGAAACCGATGGCAAAGGACAGGACGAGGATCGTCCAGAACACCCACTGGCTCTGGTCCTGAGTGAAATAGCCGACCAGCGCGACAATGGCCGCAAGTGTGCCAAGGTTGATGACGTGGCGCGCGGGCAGCAGGATCGGCTTGCCGCCCATATTGCCGTTGAGTTTCAGGAACGCGATGACCGAACCGGAAAAGGTGATCGCGCCGATGGCGACGCCAAGACCGAGTTCGATGCGGCTGACCGTCGCGATCTGGCCCGCGGCATCGGCAATGCCGAACGCATCGGGGTTCAGGTAAGCGGCGGCACCGACCAGCACGGCGGCCAGGCCGACCAGGCTGTGGAAACCGGCAACCAGCTGCGGCATGTCCGTCATCGCGATCCGGCGCGCGGTGACGATGCCGATGGCCGCACCGATGCCGATGGCGATCAGGATTTCGGGCAGCGCGGCGATCTCATGCGTGATCAGCGTAGTGACCACCGCGATCGTCATACCGATCATGCCATAGCGATTGCCCGCGCGGCTGGTCGACGGGCTGGAAAGGCCACGCAGCGCGAGGATGAAGCAGACGCCCGCCACCAGATAGGCGAGCGCGACCCATGGATTGATTGGTGCGGCCTCGTGCATGGGCTCAGCCCTTCTTCTTGTACATGGCGAGCATCCGCTCGGTGACGGCGAACCCGCCAAAGATGTTGATGCTGGCCAGCACTACGCCGAGCAGGCCCAGCCATTTCGCCACCGGCGACCCCGCAGCCGCGGATGCGATCAGTGCGCCGACGATGATGACCGAGGAGATCGCGTTCGTCACCGCCATCAGCGGCGTGTGCAGCGCGGGCGTAACCGACCAGACGACATAATAGCCCACGAAACAGGCCATGACGAAGATCGACAGGATCGAGATGAAGTCCATGGGTTCAAGCTCCCAATCGATCCTCCCCATGCATCGCATGGGGAGGGGGACCGCTCGCCGCAGGCGAGGGGTGGAGGGGCGATGCCCAAGCCATGATGGCCTCGGCTGTGTGGTCGGGGTCGGAAAGCACGTCGCGGGCCGGGATGCGGAGAACCGTCAGTCCCTTGCCCCGTAGAAAGTCATCACGCCGCCGGTCGTGATCCAGACGATTGGCATGAGCCTTGCCATCGATTTCGACGACCAGCCGGGCCGCAGGGCAGTAAAAATCAAGGACATAGGGCGGCAACGGATGCTGGCGGCGGAATTTGGCCCCCAGCGAACGGCGCCTAAGCGCACGCCACAGCAGGACCTCCGGCAAGCTCATCGACCGCCGCAGCATCCGGGCGCGATGCACTGTTCCTGCCCCTCCACCGCGCTGCGCGCGGTCCCCCTCCCCATGCGGGGCATGGGGAGGACCCTGCATGGTCATGAGGCCAGCAGCCTTTCGTTCACGACCTTGCCGCCATGCGTGAGGCGGATGGCGGTGCCGATTTCCTCATCCAGCACGGGCTTGCCGGCTTCCTTGTCCCAGAAGGCGGACAGGAAGTTGAACAGGTTGCGGCTGAACAGGGCGCTGGCGTCGGCGGCCAGGCGGCTGGCGACGTTCTTGTGGCCGACGATCTTCACGCCGTGGATCGTCACCACTTCGCCAGCGACCGAGCCCTCGACATTGCCGCCGCTCTCCACGGCCAGGTCGACGATGACGCTGCCCGGCCGCATCGATGCGATCTGCGCGTCGGAAATCAGGCGCGGGGCCGGGCGGCCGGGGATCAGCGCGGTGGTGATGACGATGTCCTGCTTGGCGATGTGCGACGATACCAGTTCGGCCTGTGCCGCCTTATATTCGTCGCTCATTTCGGTGGCATAGCCGCCCGAACCTTCGCCCTCGATGCCCTTCACCGCTTCGACGAAGATCGGCTTGGCACCCAGCGACAGGATCTGTTCCTTGGTCGCGGAGCGGACGTCGGTTGCAGACACCTGCGCGCCCAGGCGGCGGGCGGTGGCAATCGCCTGAAGCCCCGCGACGCCGACGCCCATCACGAACACGCGCGCGGCCGAAACGGTGCCCGCCGCCGTCATCATCATCGGAAAGGCGCGGCCATATTCGGCGGCCGCGTCCAGCACCGCCTTGTACCCCGACAGGTTCGCCTGCGACGACAGGATGTCCATGCTTTGTGCGCGCGTGATGCGCGGCATGAATTCCATGGCCAGCGCCTCGATCCCCAGCGCGGCATAGGCGTCGACGCGCGCACGCTCGCCAAAGGGATTGAGACCGGCGGCCAGCCAGGCGCCGGATTTGATGCCCGACAGGCTGTCGGGTGCCGGACCCTGAATGCCCAGCAGAATGTCGGCGTCCGCGATCACGCCCGCCCGCGGGGCCAGGGTGGCGCCGGCATCGGCATAGGCCGAATCGGCAATGGCGGCGCCGTTGCCGGCCCCCTGTTCCACCGTCACCGTCGCGCCGAGGCCGACGAATTTCTTGACGGTTTCAGGCGTCGCTGCAACGCGCGCCTCGCCCGGAGCGGTTTCCCGCAGGACGCCGATCTTCACGTCAGGCGATCAGCCAGACGACGAAAGCGGCGATGGCAACGGTGATGCCCGTGCCGATTTTCACCATGCGCATGAACCCGTCATAGGTTTGCTGGTGAGCCCCGGTATTGCTGCTGTTTCCAGCCATAGATCATCCCCTAAATCGGTCCGGATAGTTGGTCCTGCGCCTGTCCTAGCGGCGCAGTCCGTCCGGCTCAAGGTTCGCCTTGCCGCCCCGCGCCCGCAGCGTCAACCAACCGCTGGGGCAGGTGGGCTTAAGAGCAGCTTTACCCATTGCCCCTAGGGTCATCGTCCTGAACCGGGACAAGAGGGGACCCAACCGGCCATGAATCGCAACGGCCAGCGCCTGTTGATGCTGATCGACGACGAGCCTGCGCAGCGCAGGTTGATCGCCGCAATCGCCGCACGTCGCGGGTGGCGCACGCTGTTTGCGGGCGATCCCGAAACGGCGCTGGCGACGCTGGGCACGCCGGACGGCATGATGCTGGATGCGATCATCATCGACAGCTGGGCACAGGAACTGGATGCCGGCGCGCTGATCGCCGAACTGCGCGCCAACCGGCCGCAACTGCCGATCATGGTGCTGACCGCCAACAGCTCTGTCGCAGCCGCCGTGGGGGCCATGCGGTCGGGCGCGACCGATTTCCTGGTCAAGCCGCTGGCGTCCGAACGGCTGCTGGCGGCGCTGGATGCCGCCGTGGGCGCGCGCACGGCGGGCGAATTGCGCCCGCTGACCGAAAAGCTGTCGGCGCAGCTGGGGTTCGACGAAATCGTGGGGTCCGCGCCCGCATTCCGGACTGCGCTCGCTATCGCGGCGAAATCCGCCCGATCGCGCGTCCCCGTGCTGATCGAGGGGGAAAGCGGCGTCGGCAAGGAAGTGGTGGCAGAGGCGATCCATGCCGCCAGCCCCCGTGCGCGCAAGCCGATCGTGCGCGTCAATTGCGGCGCGATCCCCGCGAACCTCGTCGAAAGCGAGCTGTTCGGCCATGAAAAGGGCGCGTTCACCGGTGCGTTCGAACGCAAGATCGGCCGGTTTCAGGAAGCCGATGGCGGCACCCTGTTCCTGGACGAAGTGGGCGAAATGCCGATCGAGGCGCAGGTCAAGCTGCTGCGCGCGATCCAGTCGGGCGAGATCCAGCCGCTGGGCGCGCGGCACAGTTTTGTCGTCGATGTCCGCGTGATTGCGGCGACCAACAAGTCGCTGCCCGAAGAGATCGAGGCCGGGCGGTTCCGCGAGGACCTGTATTACCGGTTGAACGTGGTTCAGGTGACGATCCCGCCGCTGCGCGAGCGATTGGGCGATATCCCGGCGCTGGCCCGGCACCTGCTGGCGCGGATTGCGGAGCAGCCGGGGCTGCGCCCGCTGGGCATCACGGACGAGGCGCTGGCGCTGCTGGCGACGTACGACTGGCCGGGCAATGTCCGCCAGTTTCAGAACGCGTTGTTCCGCGCATCCGTGCTGTGCGAGGGCGATGCGCTGACCCGCGCCGATTTCCCGCAGATCGCTCAGCTGGCTGCGGGCGGACAGACGGCTCAGCCCGGCCACCGCGTCCATGCCAATTCGGGCGGCGTCACGCTGTTCACCCCCGATGGCAATCTGCGCGCGCTGGAGGAGATCGAGGCGGATGTGATCCGGCTGGCGATCGGCCATTATCGCGGGCGGATGACCGAAGTGGCGCGGCGGCTGGGGATCGGGCGGTCCACCCTGTACCGCAAGCTGGGCGAGCTGGGCATCGATCAAAGCGCGGCCTGACCGCGCGTCCCCCTTGACCCGCGCCGATGCGCGGCGACAAAAGCCCCCCGATGCGGCGTTCCGCCGATGGGGAGCAGGATCCACAATGAAGCCCGTTTTCATGCTGCTGCTGGGCGCAGGCCTGACGCTTGGCGCGCCGGCCACTGCCCAGCGCGCGGTGACGCCCGACGATATCGCCCGGCTGGCGCGGGTGGAGGACCCGGACGTCGATCCGGCGGGACAATGGGTCGCATACAGCGTCCAGACGACCGACCTGGACGCGGACCGGACCGACAAGCATCTGTGGATGACCCGGTGGGACGGCAGCGGATCGGTGCAGCTGACCGGGCGCAAGGGCGAGCGGGAATCAAAGCCGCGGTTCAGCCCGGATGGCCGCTACCTCGCGTTCCTGTCGGGCCGCGCGGCAGAGGACGACAAGGACGGCGATGCCCTGTGGCTGATGCCGCGCGCGGGCGGCGAGGGCGAGAAGCTGCCCGGCATCAAGGGGTCGGTCGATGATTTCGCCTGGTCGCCCGACGGCAAGCGGCTGGCGCTGATCGTCACCGACCCGGAGCCCGAGGCCGATGCAAAGGCGGACGGGAAGGCGGACGACAAGGCCAAGGACCGGCCAAAGCCGATCGTGATCGACCGGTTTCAGTTCAAGCAGGATTATGTCGGCTATCTGGGCAAGCAGCGGCAGCGGCTGTGGCTGTATGATCTGGCGACGCGGACGGCCCGGCGGCTGACCACCGGCAATTTCGACGAAAGTCTGCCCGCATGGTCGCCCGATGGCACGCGCATCGCCTTTGCCTCCAACCGCGCGGCCGATCCAGACCGGACGCACGACAGCAACCTGTTCGTCGTGACCGTGGGCGACAAGCCCGCCGATCCAAAGGTGCTGACGACATATGAGGGCGCGGACGCCGATGTCGGCGGCGACAGCTATCCGGCGTGGAGCCCGGACGGGCGCAGCATCGCCTATATCCAGGGCGGGCCGGTGATGCTGATCGGTTATGGCGTACAGGTGCTGGCGGTGGTGCCGTCGGCAGGCGGGGCGGCGCGGGTGCTGACGCCCGAGCTGGACCGCAACGTCACCCGGCCGGTGTGGAGCCCGGATGGCCAGTCCATCCGCTTTCAGGTGGAGGATGACGGCAATGTCCGCATTGCCGAAGTGGCGGCGGTCGGCGGCGACGTGCGCGACGTGGCGCGGGTGACGGGAACGTTCGGCGCGATGGATGCCGGACCCGGCGGGGCGCTGGTCGCGCTGCATTCCAACCCCGCGCTGCCGGACGAGGTGTTCGCGATCGAGGGTGGCAAGCCGCGCCAACTGTCGCGTCATAACGAGGCGTGGCTGAAATCCGTCAAGCTGGCCAAGGTGGAGCCGACGCGCTTTACGTCGGCCGACGGGACGGACGTGCACGGGTTCCTGATCACGCCGCCGGACGCGCCAAAGGGCCGCCGCCTGCCGACGATCCTGTATAACCATGGCGGCCCGCAGGCGCAGTTCGATGCCGGGTTCGACATTGGCTGGCAGGTGCTGGCTGGCGCGGGATACGCCATCGTGTCCACCAACCCGCGCGGCAGCACCGGAAGGGGCCAGGCGTTCGCGGCTGCGCTCTATGCCGATTGGGGCGGCCCGGCCGTGCCCGACGCGCTGGCCGGGGTGGACGATGCGGTCAAGCGCGGCATTGCCGATCCGCAGCGCCTGTACATCGGCGGTTGGTCCTATGGCGGCATGCTGACCAATTACGTCATCGCCAGCGACACCCGGTTCAAGGCGGCGGTAAGCGGGGCGAGCATTTCCAACGTGCTGGCCGGATATGGGACCGACCATTATATCCGCGATTACGAGACGGAGCTGGGCACGCCCTGGGCCAATACCGATGTGTGGATGAAGAACAGCTATCCGTTCTACAAGGCCGACCGGATCAGGACGCCGACCCTGTTCATGGTGGGCGAAAAGGACCTGAACGTCCCCGCGCTGAACAGCGAGCAGATGTATCAGGCGCTAAGCAGCCTGAAGATCGAAACGCAGCTGATCGTTTATCCCGGCCAGTTCCACGGGATTACCCGGCCCAGTTTCCTGAAGGACCGGATGGAGCGGTGGCTCGCCTGGTTCAAGGCGCATGGCGGAGTGTGACGGCGGCGGACCTCAGCCGGGCACGCGGTCGCGCCAGGCGGCGACCATGGATTTGACATCGACCCGTGCCCGAAGCCGCGCGGCGAGCAGGGCGGTGCCGCTGATCTTGCGCTGAGCGAACAGGGTTTCGATGGGCGGCAGGTGCCAGACGGCGCGGTCGGCGGCGACGGCCATCCCCTGTTCGCGCAGGGCATGGACGACGGCGCGGTCGGCAAAGTCGAACGGCCCGTCACGACCAAGCTCGCCCATCACCGCATCGATCATCTGTCGCACCGTTTCGGGATGTCGTTCGACGAGCGGCTGCGACATAAAGCCCGCCGCCAGTGACGCCTCGCGCACCCGGTCGGCATCGCCATCCAGCCCGGCCATCAGCATCCGGTGATAGCCGAGCGCCGTGGCCGTTGTCACGGGCCGGGCCGCGCCGAAATCGAGCAGCACCAGTCGGCCCGTTTCCGGCTGAACCCGGTAATTGGCGAAATTGGGATCGGTCTGCATCCAGCCGAATTCGAACAGTTCGCGCAGGACCAGGTCGATGAGGTTGGTCATCAGCCGGTCGCGCACCGCCTGATCCGCATCCTCCATCCGTTCGATGGACACCCCCTCGACATAGGTCATGGCGAGCACGTGGTCGGCGGTGAATTCCGTATCCAGCGCGGGCACAACATAGCGGTCGTCGCCGTCGAGCAGCGCGCGGAACCGCTCCATCTGCTCGCCCTCGCGCAGGTAATCCGCCTCTTCGTGCAGCTGTCGCTTGGCCTCGGCCAGCAGCATGTCCAGGTCGATCGTGTCGGGCAACAGGCCGGTCAGGCGCAGCAGGGTGGCGACATTGTCGACATCGCTGTCGATGCTTTCGCGCACGCCGGGATACTGGACCTTGATCGCAAGATCGCGCCCGTCACGGGTGGTGGCCCGGTGCACCTGACCGATCGAGGCCGCAGCGATGGGCCGCGCGCCGAACCGGGCAAATCGGGTGCGCCAGTCCCGGCCCCAATGCTGGGCCAGCACCCGCTGAAGCTGTTCGGGCGGCATATGCTGGGCATCCGCCCGCAGCCGGGCGAGAATGTCAGTCAGTTCCTGTGGCAGCACATCGCCCGCGTCCATCGAGACGAGCTGCCCCAGCTTCATCGCCGCGCCGCGCAGCTGGGCCAGCTGTTTCGTGACGCGCATCGCATTGGCCGGGGTCAGCAACAGATCGGTGCGGCTGGGCCGCTTTCCGGCCGCAAGCTGGCGTGCGCCCTCTGCCAGCATCCCGCCCGCGACGCCGCCAGCCAGCGCGCCGAAGCGGGAAAGGCGGGCGATGCGCCCTTGCGGTACTGCGCGGCCGCGCTCGTCAACGGGGTTGCTTGCCATGGTGCGGATATGGGGGCCGATCCGCCACCCGCAACACGGGCTTTGTGCCGTGTTGCCGTTCAGCCGAACAGCCAGGCGCCCATCATCCGGTCCCCGGCAAAGCTGAACAGTCCGGCCAGGAACAGGCCGCCGAAATACAGGCCGGCAAGGTGAAAGCGGTGCTTGTCGATCCGGCCGGTGCGCGCGGCATGGACCGAGCGGACGGCACCGATGATCGTCATCGGCACGAACAGGTGGATGAGGCTGAAGTCGCCATGATTGACGTGCCGGATGAAGATGGCGGAAATCGCGGTGACAATCATCAGCATCACCCAGATGCGTCCCAGCTGCTTGTGCAGCGGGCTACCCTTTCGCGCGATCAGGATATAGAGGCCCAGCGGCGCGGCAGGCACCACGGTGATGACGTGGATCATCACGGCCAGGCTTTTCCACGACGAGTGTTCAGGCGCGAGGCCCAGCATCGCCCGGCCGACCGCCGCCAGTGCCATGACGGAGATGATCGTGGCCGAAGCGATCAGGCCCCAGCGGACCAGCGGCGGATAATCCATTGCCACGGAACGGGCGGTGCGCGGCGTGGCGGGCGAGCGGGAAAGGGCGGTTGCGGTCGTCATGGCTTGGCTCCGTCTTGGATGACGGGGCCGGTTTGCCAGCGGGCATTTCGCGGGCAAGCACGGGTGCGCGGATGGTGCAGCGCGTGCGTCAATCGCGCGGAAAAGCGGTGTTTTTCCCCTTCACGAAGCGTGAAATGGCAGCCATGGTCGCGTCATGCCATCGGCCCGCCAGATCCTGATCGACCTGACCATCCTGATCGTGATCGGCGTTGCCATGGCGTTGATCGGGCCGTTCGGCAGCTTTCGCGCGTCCTTTGCCTGGCGGCTGGTCTATTGGTGCGGTGTCATCGTGGCCGGTTACGCCTTTTACCGCCCTGCGGGGAGCATCGCGGCATGGCTGTCGCCGCGATTGCAGGTGCCGGAATGGACCATGTGGGTCGCCGCGTGCGTCGCGGGCACCGTGCCGATGTCGGCCGTGGTCTGGCTGACCGGATGGCATGGCGGCACGATGCGGATGCCGTCGCTGGAAGAGGCGGTGGCTCTATATGGCCAAGTGCTGGTGATCGGCACCATCGTCACCATGATCTTTTTCCTGATCGCGCAGCAGCAGCGGGCGCGCCGGGCGCTGGCCAGTGTCGACATCGAAGCATCGCCAGTCGCGGCCCCCTTGCCAGCGTCTTTGCCAGCGTCCCCGGCGCCGCCATCCGGCCCGGCCGCACCGTTCCTGGACCGGTTGCCGCCGCGGCTGGGGCGCGTACTGATCGCGCTGGAGATGGAGGATCATTATGTGCGGGCGCATACCGCCAGCGGCAGCGACCTGATCCTGATGCGGATGCGCGACGCCGTCGCTGAACTGGACGGCATGGACGGGGCGCAGGTGCATCGCAGCTGGTGGGTGGCGCGGGCGGCAGTAACCGGCGTGCGGCGCGAGGGCCGCAATCTGCGGCTGACGCTGACCGGCGGACTGGAAGCGCCGGTGGCGCGGGGCAAGGCCGCCGAGCTTGAGGCGGCAGGCTGGTTCTGACCCGTCAGCCGGGGCGGCCGACCAGCGCATGATCGCGGCATCCGCGCCAGACGCGGACCGCCTGAACCGTTTCCGGCACGTCATGGACGCGCAACAGCTGGCAACCCGCCTCTGCCCCCCTGATCGCCAGCGCGACGGAGCCGCCGAGCCGGCGGTCCACCGGCGCCTCGTTATCCAGCGCGCCGATCAGCCGCTTGCGGCTGGCCCCCAGCATCACGGGACAGCCAAGACCATGGAACAGCGTCAGCCCGTTGAGCAGGGCCAGATTGTCGGTCAGCCCCTTGCCGAACCCTATGCCCGGATCAATCAGGATGTTCGACCGCTGAATACCGCGCGCGCTGACGGCGGCGATCCGCGCCTCCAGCCAGTCATACACGTCGATCAGCGGATCGGCATAACCGGAGCCGCCGTGCGGCCCGCTCGCCGGATCGGGCGAGTGCATCAGGATGACGGGACAGCCGGCCGCCGCCACGACCTCGACCGCGCGCTCGTCATAGGCAAGGGCGGCGACGTCGTTGATGATGTGCGCCCCGGCGGCAAGCGCTGCCTCCATCACCGCGGCCTTGCGGGTATCGATCGACAGGGCGGCGCCGGATGCCGCCAGCCGTTCGATCACCGGGACAACGCGCTTGATCTCGTCCCCTTCCCACACGGTGGTAGCGCCCGGCCGGGTGGATTCGCCGCCAATGTCGATCAGCGCAGCACCCGCCGCGCTCATGTCATAGGCGGCCTGGGCCAGGGCAGCGGGGTCATCGCCATGCGCGCCGCCATCGGAAAAGCTGTCGGGCGTGACGTTCAGGATTCCGGCGACCAGCGGCTGATCGAGGCGCAGCATCCGTTCGCCCGCGCGGATAACCGGGCGGGGGGCGGAGATCGCGGCGGCAAGCGTGCGGAGCCGTTCGGCCTGACCATCGGGCAGACCGGCGATCAGGCCGGGCAGTTCCTCCACACGGACCAGCATCTGCGCGATCCGGCGACCCTGCTGGACCGCAATCAGCTCATAGGCGGAAAACCAGGACAGCCCCCCGGCCAGCCGGGCAACCTGTCCATCCAGCCCGATGGGGCTGTCGATAAAGGCAGTGGGGCGAAGATAGAGCCGCGCATCGGCGGGCAGGCTGTTGAGCGTCATGCCCGCTGCCTTAGCGCAGAGGCCAAGCGTTGCGCCAAGAAAAAGGGGCGGGCCCGATCAGGCCCGCCCTGCAAGCGATCAGTTGCCGCCGCCAAAGGCGATGCGGACACCGCCGCCGACGATCGACTGGCGCGATTCCACGCCCAGCGTCGCGGGCAGCAGCGAAACGTCGGTCTGCGCCCGGTCCGGCGTCGCGCGCCAGGTGTACTGGGCGAACACTTCGAGGTTGTTGTTCAGCTTGTAGGTCGCGCCGCCCATCAGCTGATAGGCAAAGCGGGTCTGCTTGTCGTTGACGACCTCGACGCCCGACGGCTGATAATCGACATCGACCTGCATCGCGCCCAGACCGACGCCGAAATAGGGCTGGAACCGGCCGGTGCTGTTGATGTCGTAATAGAGGTTGCCGAAGCCGTAGATCGTCTTCACGCTGCCCGGGTCGGTGGCGAGGATCGCACCGACGGTCGGGTTGGTGGCCAGAGCGGGGCCACGGGTCAGCACGGCGACGTTGGCGCCGTCGATCACTGCGCCGCCAGCGGCCAGGTTGCGGTGGCTGTCCACCTTGCTGTCGGAATAGCCGCCTTCGAATTCGATGCGCAGGCCGCCGTCAAAGCGGTAGCCCAGCTGGCCCGACACGTCATAGCCGGTGTTGAAATCCGTTTCCCAACCCAGCGAGGTGCCGGCCGGGATGGCGCCGAAATCGGTGGTGGCGGGAACGGTGGTGGTGAACTCACCCTGGTTGGTCGAGCTCTGGTCGAGCGTCGCACCGCCGCGGACACCGATATAGACCTGGGCGGCGGCGGGGGCAGCCGGGATCAGGGCGATCGGAGCGGCAAGGAGAAGGAGCTTACGCATGGAACGGGTCCTCTTGTCAGATATGCTTTTGGCGCAATCAGCATTCAGGCGGCCATTGGCCGGCCAGGCTGATCGAGCGCACAACGACATTCCGACCCGCTGGTTTCACGGATTTCACCGCAAAAGCGATGCGAGCCACAGCAGCGTGGCTTTGCTGCAACAGTGGCCCTAGGGCTGGGTTGACAGCAGATAATCCTGTCTAATCAGATCGATAGCGCGCAGGCCCTGCGGTGTATCGACGTGCCAGAACGTCCAGCCGTTGCAGGCGGGGGCATTTTGGACAAGCGATCCGACCTTGTGAATCGATCCCATATGGTCACCGCACGCCAGCGATCCGTCGGCCAGAATGGTTGCCTGCCACCGCCGTTTGGCGTCGGTCAGCACCTGACCGGGCGTCAGCATTCCGTTTTCGATGAGCAGGCCAAAGGCGACGCGCGGCGGCTTCACCGCCGACTTCATCGATTTCAGCGCGCTTTCGTCCAGCGGCAGGGCGGCATCGATGCGCGCCTGTGCAGCCTCGACATAGGTTGCATCGCGTTCGATGCCGATGAACTTGCGGCCCAGGCGGCGGGCGACCGCGCCGGTGGTGCCAGTGCCGAAAAACGGGTCAAGGACGACATCGCCCGGCTGGGTCGTGGCCAGCATGACGCGATAGAGCAGCGCCTCGGGCTTTTGCGTCGGGTGCACCTTGTGCCCCGTATCGTCCTTCAGTCGTTCCTGACCGCTGCAGATCGGAAATTCCCAGTCGGAGCGCATCTGCAACTCGTCGTTCAGGGTCTTCATCGTCTTGTAGTTGAACGTGTATTTCGCCTTTTCGCCCATCGACGCCCAGATCAGCGTTTCATGGGCGTTGGTAAAGCGCGTGCCCTTGAAATTGGGCATCGGGTTCGCCTTGCGCCAGACGATGTCGTTGAGGATCCAGAAACCCTGATCCTGAAGCAGATACCCGACGCGGAAAATGTTGTGGTAGCTGCCGATCACCCAGATCGAGCCATTGGGTTTCAGGATGCGGCGAGCCTCTGTCAACCAGGCCTTGGTAAAGCGGTCATAGGCGGCGAGGCTGGAAAACTTGTCCCAGTCCTGCGTCACGGCATCGACATGGCTGCCATCGGGGCGATGCAGATCGCCGCCGAGCTGCAGGTTATAGGGCGGATCGGCGAAGATCATGTCGATCGACGCATCGGGCAGACCCTGCATCGCGGCGATGCAGTCGTCCATCAGGATGGTGTCGAGCGGCAGGCGGACGGGCGCCTTTTCCATCGTGCGCTGCGCGCGCTTTACCCGTTCCACAACCGCCATGAGATGCCCCCGAATTCGTCAGAGGCCGGACAAGGCCCCAAGTCGGGAGTCCCCGTCAAGCGCGCAATGGTTAACGAAAAGCGCGGGGATTCCATGCGGTTCCGGGCGATTCCTGCCATGATGGCAGATATTGAGTCCGCGGGTTGTCCACAGCCCCAAGGGATTGGGGGTGTGACCGAAAAGACTCAATCGGCGGGCAGGAATGATTTTCACAGCAATATCGCCTGGGCAACCGGCGCAAAGCTGCGGCGATGGAGCGGGGTGGGGCCAAGCGTGCGGAGCGCGGCCAGATGCGCGGCGCTGCCATAGCCCTTGTTCCTGGCCCAGCCATAGCCGGGATGGACGGCATCAGCCGCTTTCATCATCCGGTCGCGCGTCACCTTTGCGATGATGCTGGCCGCGGAGATGCACGGTTCGATGGCGTCGCCCCCGATGATCGCGCGGGATCGCCAGCGCCAGTCCGGGCAGCGATTGCCGTCGACCAGCACCTCTGTCGGATCGACGCCGAGCGCGGCGACGGCGCGTTCCATCGCCAGCATCGTTGCCCACAGGATGTTGAGCCGGTCGATCTCCTCCACCTCGGCAATGCCGACGCCCACCGTGCATTGGTCGCGGATCCGGTCGAACAGCGCCTCTCGCCGGCGCTCGGTCAGTTTCTTGCTGTCATCCAGCCCGGCAATGCCGCCCGGACACAGGATGACGGCGGCGGCGACCACCGGCCCGGCCAGCGGCCCGCGCCCCGCCTCGTCCACCCCGGCAACAAGGGGGGCGGTCATTCCGGCGTGGCGGCAAGGCGCCAGGGCGGGAAACGGCGCATTTCCCCCGCCTGATACAGGCAGACGGGGTTGCCGGCCGGATCGTTCAGCCGCGCCTCTCGCCAGCCCCAGCGTTCGTCGACCGGCTCCTGCGTCACCTGAACCCCCTGTGCCCGCAGATAGGACAGGGTCATGTCGAGATCGGCACATTCGAAATAGAGCATCGCGCGCGTCCCCATCTTTTCGGGCCGTTCCAGCGACAGGGTGGTGCCGCCATCGCTTTCGAACCGGGCATATTTGCCGGGGGTCGACACGATCTGATTGAGGCCGAGCATCCGGTAGAAATGTTCCGCCGCCGCGATATCGGCGACCGGTACGGTGATCTGGTTCATCACCGGGGCATAGGGCGAGGCGCCAAGGTCGAGCCGGACGCTGGCATGGCCCATCGGCCCGTGGCCGCCGCCAAGGCCGGGCGCATCCTGCATCGCCAGACGGACGAACAGCCGGGCGCGTTCCACCGCGCGGGGCAGATCCCATTCCTTGGCCAGTTCGGTGGCCAGCGCGCTGGACAGAGTGCAGCCGGTGCCATGGGTCGCCATGCTGTCGATGCGCGGCGCGGCGAAGGCGATTTCCGGCGGGCCGGATGCGGCGGGCTGAAACAGCCGGTCGGTCACGGTTGCGCCGTCGCCATGCCCGCCCTTGACCAGGACGGCGGTGCCGTGGGCCGCGACCAATGCCGCCGCATCGCCGCCCAGCGCCCGCAATTCGGGCAGGTTGGGGGTGGTGACGCTGGCGACCTGCATCAGCCGTTCAAAGGCGCCGATGGTGGCATCGTCGGCCAGTGCCGCGCCGCTGGTGGCGACCATCACGGGGTCGAACACGATCGGGATGCCGCGCAGGTCCGCCAGCCGGTTGGCGACGGCAAGGGCGGTGCGGGCCGAGCCGATCATGCCGATCTTGACCGCATCGACGCCAATGTCGCGCACCACGCTGTCGATCTGGGCCACCACCATGTCGGCGGGGACGGCGTGGACGGCATCGACGCCCAGCGTATTCTGCGCCGTGATCGCGGTGATGGCGGTCATCGCATGGCCGCCGAGCATGGTGACGGTTTTGATATCCGCCTGAATGCCCGCGCCGCCGCCGCTGTCGGACCCAGCGATGATGAGGATGCGGGGGATGCTCATCGGATGACAGTTTTGACAGAATGACAGTGGTTTTCGAACGACGCGCCAGTGACGCGACGGTCAGGCGACAGCGGCGCGATGCCAGCGATGGCGGCACGCGACGGGCAGGGCAGTGGCAAGGACATGGCCAAGCCATGCCATATCGGGGCGGGGGTAGGAAAGGGTGAGCGGACGGGAAGTGGGTTGTCACAGCTTGCGTCGGTAGGGCCGCGCGATAGGCTTTGGCCGGTTACTCCTCCTGTCACCGGAGATCCGATGATTCTGCGTGCCTGCATCCCTGCCGCTGTCCTTATGTCCGCCGCTTGTCCGGTTGCCGCGATTGCCCCGGAAGCGGAGCGGCGGGCAATCGAGGTGCGCAGCGGCGAGACGGTCGAGATGGTGGTCAACGGCCAACCGGTGCGGTTTCGCATGGTGCCGGAGGCGATTTCGGTGCCCACCGTCAATGCCGATACGGCCCAGCGCATCGCGCTTAAGCCCAGCCTGATCGGATATATCTATGTCATCGGGCCGGAGCGCATCGGCTTTAACACCGACAAGGTCCAATATGGGGAGGGCGAGGGGGCGTTCCGCGTCCGTACTGCGTTCAGCCAGCGGCAATTGGTGACGGGCGCGGACGGGATCGCCGGGCCGGAGACGTTTCCGTTCGGCCGAACCCGGTTCATCCTGCGCGATCCGCAGCCGGGCGACCGGGCGATCACCTTTCCCCTCGACCGCAAGATGGGCGACAGCCAGACCAGCGTCCGCATCGATGTGGGCGGCCGCCCGGTCTATGCCGCGTTCAGCATCGACCGGGCCGAAAGCCTGGTCACCGCCACCGCCGGCCGGTGGATCGCCGATGCCAATGGCGGGTTTTTCGACGGCGATGCGCGCGCCGCACCGATCCTGTACGGGGTGTCACGCCCGGTCCGTCCGCTGAAGCTGCAACGCCCGCTGATGCTGGGCGAGCTTGAGGTCCGCAATCTGGCGGTGCGGGTGTCGGACATCGGCAATGCGCGGGGAATTGCAGAGGGTGCCGCACCGGAAGAGGACCCGAACGAGATCGTCGTTGTCGGTGACAGCAAGCGCAAGGTGCCCAATCAGCGGCTGTATATCGGCATGGATTCGATCGGGCATTGCGCGTCGATCGATTACGACTTTACGGCGGGCACCGTGACGCTGATGTGTCCGCCCCGGTCCTGAACGCCGGGCGGGACGATGGCCGGCCGGGTCATGCCGGACACAGGGCCACCCGGCTGCTGCGCTGATCGATCAGCAGGGTGAAGTGTTGAAGCGCGTACGCACCGACGAGCAGTTCGGGGAAGCGGTCCGACACGCGCACCTCGATATCCGACAGGGTGGCGGCGCCGATGCGGAACGGCCCCTTCATGACGGCGCGGCCGGTGCTGATCGACCCGTTGGTCAGCCGCCCCTCGCCAGCCGCCGTCACGGTGCCGCCGTCGATGCGGTCGAACAGCGGCTTTGGCAGGACGAACGCGACGTTCGCGCCGGTATCCAGATTGCCCTGAACCACCGTGTCGCCGATGCGGACGGGGACGCGGAACGCGCGTTCGTATCGCAGGACGCCCGGATCGTCCGAACCCAGCGACAGGGCGCGGGTGAAGGTCAGGCGGCGGGCGGGATAATCGATGATCAGCAACCCGTCCTCGAAAAAGGCGCGGCCGAGGATGCCGGCAAAGGCGGCGTCCGCGCTCATCCGGCTGGCATAATCGCGGGTGATGACGTCGATATCGCGGCGGACAAGGCCGCCCAGCTCGACCGAGGCGAGGCGGACGGTGTCGACCGACGCCGTGGTCACCCCGTCCGACGACTGGCCCGATCCCGTGACCGAGAGGCCGAGGTCCCGGACCAGCGCGGCATCGGCGCGGCCCATGCCGCTGGCCCCGGTATCGACCGCGAAATTGTGCGGCCCGGTGCCGTTGACCATGGCCGAGACATAGATGCGGCCATCGACGACGCGGAAAGGCACGCTGAACAAGGCATCGGCGGCGGCGGCGGCGCGGGCCGGGGCGCAGGCGGCGGGCGGGGCGGCGGGTTCCGCGCGCGGCGGCTGATCCTGAACCAGGGCGGCGAGCGCCGCGCCCATGCGGATCATCGTGCCGATCATCCGTCCCCTCCCTTCCGGTGTGTATTGCCTGAATAATACACAAAGGGTGGCGGAGCGCAATGGCGGGCGGTGCCTAGCCCGTGAAGTGACGGGTGGTGCTGGCCGGATGGCGTTTCAGCGCATCGCCGGTGCGCGTTGGGCGATCCATCAGTTCGCCGCCGCAGTTCGGGCAGCGTTCGTCCAGCGCATCGGCACATTCGGTGCAAAAGGTACATTCGAACGAACAGATGAACGCGCCCGGCCGGGCGGGCGGCAGATCGGTGCCGCAGCGTTCGCAATCGGGGCGCATGTCGAGCATGGGGTCACGGATAGGGCAAATCCGGAACGACGAGAAGAAGGAAGAAGGCCCTCACCCAACCCTCTCCCGCAAGCGGGAGAGGGCTATGGCTGGCGGCGCGGATGGTCCGCAAAAGCCCTCTCCCGTCTACGGGAGAGGGTTGGGTGAGGGCGTTTTCTTTGACCCCTCGAGCTTGGCGAGGATCGTCGCAAGGACGCCGTCCGGGTTTTCCAACACGTCGTGGTTCCAGAAGCGGAGCAGCGCGTAGTCTGCTGCTTCCAGTGCCTTGGAGCGGGCTGCGTCGCGTTCGGGGCTGTGCTGGCCGCCGTCCAGTTCCACGATCACGCGATGTTCGGCGCAGAGAAAGTCCACGATGAACGGGCCGACCGTCGCCTGACGCCGGAACTTGTAGCCGCCAAGCTGCCGGTTGCGCAGGGATTGCCAGAGGCGTTGTTCCACATCGGTCGCTTCGCGGCGCAGGCGGGCGGCGTGGGGACTGGTCGGGCCGATCGCGGGCATCGACAAATGGTATAGGGAAGAAGGCCCTCACCCAACCCTCTCCCGCGAGCGGGAGAGGGCTTTCCCCGCTTACGCCGCGGCTGATCGTACGGCGTCGCAGATGCGGTCGACCACTGCCTCAACCTGTGCGGCGTCGTCGCCTTCGGCCATTACGCGGATGACGGGTTCGGTGCCGGACGGGCGGATGACCAGGCGGCCCTTGCCCGACAATTCGGCCTCTGCTGCGGCGATGATGTCGCGCACGCTGGCTGCCTCCAGCGGCTTGCCACCGGAAAAGCGGACATTCTTGAGCAGTTGCGGCACGGGGTCGAAGCGGTGCAGCACCTGGCTGGCCGGGGCGCCGGCCCGCTTGAGTTCGGCCAGCACCTGAAGCGCGGCAACCAGGCCGTCGCCGGTGGTGGCATAATCGGACAGGATGATATGGCCGGATTGTTCGCCGCCGACATTGAAGCCGGACCCGCGCATCTCCTCCAGCACATAGCGGTCGCCCACGCGCGTGCGGGCCAGCGAAAGGCCGGACCGGTCGAGGTGCCGTTCAAGGCCAAGGTTCGACATGACCGTGGCAACAAGGCCGCCGCCCGCCAGCCGGCCGTCGCGCGCCCAGCCATCGGCGATGGTCGCCATCAGCTGATCCCCGTCGACCACATGGCCCTGTTCGTCGCACACGATCAGCCGGTCGGCATCGCCGTCCAGCGCAATCCCGATATCCGCGCCGGACGCGACGACGGTTTCGCACATCGTGTGCGGATAGGTGGAGCCGATGCGGTCGTTGATGTTCTTGCCATTCGGATTGACGCCGATGGCGATGATTTCAGCGCCCAGTTCCCACAAGGTGGTGGGCGCGACCTGATAGGCGGCACCATTGGCGCAATCGATCACGACTTTCAGCCCGTCGAGGGTCAGCGTGTCTGGAAAGGTCGCCTTGGCAAAATGGATATAGCGGCCGCGCGCATCCTCGATCCGGCGGGCGCGGCCGATTTCGCTGGACGCGATCAGCGGAATGTCGCTGTCGATCAGTGCCTCGATCGCCAGTTCGTCGGCATCGGACAGTTTGTAGCCGTCCGGCCCGAACAGCTTGATCCCGTTATCGGCATAGGGGTTGTGGCTGGCCGAGATCATCACGCCCATGTCGGCGCGCATCGACCGGGTCAGCATCGCCACCGCCGGGGTCGGCATCGGGCCGACCATCACGACATCGGTTCCCATGCTGGTAAAGCCGGCGACCAGCGCGCTTTCCAGCATATAGCCGGACAGGCGCGTATCTTTGCCAATCACGACGCGGTGGCGGTGATCGCCGCGGCGGAAATGCGCGCCCGCCGCCATGCCGACCTGCATCGCCATGCGCGCGGTCATCGCCCCTGCATTGGTTGCGCCCCGGATACCGTCGGTGCCGAAATATTTCCTTGCCATCGCGCGAGCCTGCTCCACCTTGCCGCCATGCGTTGCGGTGCGTCATAGCGCGCACATCAATAAAGGGCGAGTATGTCACAGGCGACACGAATATTGGCGGCGCTGATCCTGGGCCTGGTGCTCGGGGTGTTCATGGCGGCAGAGGCACCGGGCGGTGCGGCGGCGGTCAACAGCGTGGCCGAACCGGTGGGCCGGGCGTGGCTGAACGGATTGCAGATGACGGTCGTGCCGCTGGTCATCGCGTTGCTGGTCACCGGCATTGCCGCGACGGCGGAGGCAGCAAAGGCGGGCCGGATCGCGGCGCGGACCATCGTGACCTGCGTCACCCTGTTGTGGCTGAGTTCGTCGGTCGGCGCGGCCGTGACGCTGGGCCTGTTGAAGCTGTTCCCGCTGGGCGAGACGGCGGCGGCGGCGCTGAAATCCACCTTTGCCGGGGCGGAGCCGGTCGGCGATGTGCCGCCATTTTCCGAGTTTCTGGTCGCCATCGTGCCGACCAACGTGCTGGGCGCGGCGGTGAATGACGCGTTCCTGCCGCTGATCCTGTTCACCACCGTATTCGCCTTTGCCGTCACGCGCCTGCCGGAGCCGCCGCGCTTGACCCTGACCGGGTTTTTTCAGGCGGTGGCGGACACGATGCTGATCATGATCGGGTGGGTGCTGTGGCTGGCCCCGATCGGCGTTGCGGCGCTGGCGTTCCGGGTCGGCGCGACGGCGGGCACGGCGGCGGTCGGTGCGCTGATCCACTATGTCCTGATCGTGGGGGGTACGGGCCTGATCCTGTCCCTGTTCGGCTATCCGCTGGCGGTGTTCGGCGGGCGGATGAAGCTGGGCCGCTTTGCCCGCGCGATCCTGCCCGCACAGGTCGTGGCGCTGTCCACCCAGTCGTCGCTGGCATCGCTGCCCGCGATGCTGCGCGCGTCGGAGGGGCTGGGCATTCCCGTGGCGCGGTCGGGCGTCATCCTGCCGCTGGCGGTCGCGATTTTCCGCTATACCGGGCCGTGCATGAACCTGGCGGTCGCGATTTACGTCGCCCATGTGTTCGGCGTCGAGCTGACCCCGGCGCAGCTGGCGGCGGGGATCGCGGCGGCGGCGATCACTACGATGGGGGCGGTCAGCCTGCCCGGCACGATCAGCTTCATCAGTTCGATCGCGCCGATCGCGGTGGCCATGGGCCTGCCGGTCGAGCCGCTGGCGCTGCTGGTCGCGGTCGAGATGCTGCCCGATATCGTGCGGACCATCGGCAATGTGACGGCGGACGTGGCCGTGACGGCGACGGTCAGCGCGCGCGCCGGCGGTGCGGAGGATGGCGACGAGCGGACCGAGGCGGACGCGATCCTGGCGGGCAGCCAGGGGTGAGGGCAGGGGGCCGACGCCCCCCCCCGCCGCTTCGTCAGCGCATTAGCGCATCAGCACCAGTTCCTCGGCCATGGTCGGGTGGATGGCGACGGTTGCGTCGAAATCCGCCTTGGTCAGCCCCGCCTTGACCGCGACGGCCGCGGCCTGAAGGATTTCGGGGGCGTCGGGGCCGATGATGTGGATGCCAAGGATGCGGCCGCTCTCCGCTTCGCACACCATCTTGTACAGCGCGCGTTCGTTGCGGCCGGCCAGCACGTTCTTCATGGCGCGGAAGTCGCTGGCATAGACCTTGACCGTGCCATATTTCAGCTTTGCCTGCCCCTCGGTCAGGCCGACGGCGGCGATGGGCGGATGGCTGAATACCGCGCTGGGGATGCAGTCATAATCCACGCGCGTCGGCTTGTTGCCATACACGCTGTCGGCAAAGGCCTGACCCTCGCGGATCGCGACGGGGGTCAGCTGAACCCGGTCGGTGACGTCGCCCACGGCATAGATGCTGGGGCAGGCGGTACGGTTGTCCTCATCCACCGGGATCGCGCCGTTTTCGGCCAGGGTGATGCCGACCGCGTCCAGCCCCAGTCCCGCCGAATTGGGCACGCGGCCGGTGGCGAACATCACGCAATCGACATCGATATCCGGATGGCCGCTCATGCTGACGCGCAGGGTGCCGTCGGCCAGTTTCTCGATCCCCCGGAAGCTGGCGTTGAAGCGGAACTGGATCCCCTTCATCATGCTGATCTGCAACAGCCGGTCGCGGATCTGTTCGTCATAGCCGCGCAGGATCATGTCGGAGCGGTTCATCAGCGTGACCTCCGCCCCGAATTCGTTGAAGATGCCGGCAAATTCGTTGGCGATATAGCCAGCACCGGCGATCAGGATGCGGCGGGGCACGGCGGGCAGGTGAAATGCCTCGTTCGAGGTGATGCCATGTTCGGCGCCCGGACAATCCGGCACGTGCGGCCGCGCGCCGACCGCGATCAGGATGCGTTCCGCCGTGATGGTGCGGCCCGAGGCGAGCGTCACTTCATTGGGGCCGGACACGGTGGCGCGTTCGCCGATCACCGTCACATTGTTGCTTTCCAGCGTGTTGGTGTAGGCGCCGTTGATCCGGTCAACCTCCTTGAACACGTTGGCGGTCAGCCGCTGCCAGTCAAAGGCCACGTCCTTTGGCACGTCCCAGCCAAATTCGCGGGCATCGCGCAGATCCTCGGCAAAATGCGCGCCGTAAACGAGCAGCTTTTTGGGCACGCAGCCCCGGATGACGCAGGTGCCGCCGACGCGATATTCCTCGGCAATCGCGACGCGCGTGCCATAGGCGCCGGCAACGCGGGCCGCCCGCACGCCGCCCGAACCCGCGCCGATGACGAAAAGGTCGTAGTCGAATGCCATGAATTGTCCCCGGTGGATAAGGCCCGCCACTTAGGGTGCCGGGTGCCCGTCCGCTACCCGTCAGCCCAGCGCGCGGGCAATCAGGGCGTTGGTGCTGGCATCGAAATCAAGATCGCCGGCATCGGCGGCCTTGGCCATTTCCTTGCCCAGCTCCACCCCGAACTGGTCGAACGCATTGATGCCGAGCAGCACGGCGTTGACGAAGGTGCGGTGTTCGTAAAACGCGATGAGCGCGCCCAGCGTGCGCGGGTCGAGCGTATCGAGCAGGATGGTCGAGGACGGCCGGTCGCCGGGATAGGCGCGGGCGGCATCGGCATTGGCCCGGCCCGCCATCAGTGCGGCCCCTTGGGCAAAGCAGTTGAGCAGCAGCTGGCGATGATGCGCCTCTGCCAGCGTGTCGCCCGGTTCGATGACCGCGATGAATTCAACGGGCACGATATGCGTGCCCTGATGCAGCAACTGGAACACCGCGTGCTGGGCATCGGTGCCGACCCCGCCCCAGGTGATGGGCGCGGTGGCGCGGGTGACGGGCGTGCCGTCCGCCGTCACGCCCTTGCCATTCGATTCCATCTCAAGCTGCTGAAGATAGCTGGGCAGCAGGCGGAGCCGTTCGTCATAGGCAAAGACCGCGCGGGTCGCGCAGCCCTTGACCTGCGTATAATAGAGGTCGGCAAAGGCGGCGAGGACGGGGGCGTTGCGCTCCACCGGGCTGAGGCGGAAATGGCGGTCCATTTCGGCCGCGCCCTCCAGCAGTTCCTCGAACGCAGTCCAGCCAAGGCCGAGCGCGGCGGGAAAGCCGAGCGACGACCACAGCGAATAGCGGCCGCCCACGCTTTCCGAAAAGGGCAGGATGCGGGTTTCGTCGACGCCCCAGGCCACAGCCTTGTCCGGCGCGGCGGTCAGCGCGATGATCCGGCCATAGGGATCGGCAACCCCGCCCTCCGTCATCCAGCCAAGCGCGCTTTCGGCGTTGAGCAGGGTTTCGGTGGTCGTGAACGTCTTTGACGCGACCAGGATCAGCGTGGCGGCGGGATCGAACCGCTTCACCGCCTCTTCCAGGGCAAGGCCGTCGACATTGGACACGATGGCCACGTCATAGCGGCCGGCATCGCGGCCAAGCGCATCGACGATCAGGTCCGGGCCAAGGGCCGAACCGCCAATGCCGATGTGCAGGATGTGCCGGACCGGGCCGAGCGCCTCTGCCTCGATCGCGTCGATCAGCGCGCGCATCCGCGACTGAAACCCGCGTGCGCGCGCCACGCTGTCGGGGTTGCCTTCGCCGCGTTCGGCGGTGTGTTCGACGGCGCGCCCTTCCGTCACGTTGACGACCGCGCCGCTGAACAGCGCATCGCGCGCGGCCGTCAGGCCTGCTGCGTCGGCCAGCCCGGCAAAGGCGGACAGGGCGGCATCGTCCAGATGCGTTTTGGACCAGTCGAAATGGAGGCCGGCGACCCCGAGGCTGAGATGGTCGACGCGCGCCGGATCGGCGGCGAACAGATCGGCCAGCGGGCGCGGCGAAAGCGCGTCGACGGCAGCCCAAGCGGAATCGGTCATGTCGGTCCCTTCCATTGTCCGAGCGCGCCTTAGCGTCGGCTTGCGCGGCTTTCCACCGGAAAGGCGGCTTGACGCACCGCCGCCCGCCCGCGATGGAGGGCCATGCCGCACGCATCCCGATCCGCCGCCGTCCGGGCGGGCAAGCGTTCCGAACTGGTCGATACGCTGTTGTTCCTGGTCAAGCTGATCGTGCTGGTCGTGATCGTGCGCAGTTTCCTGTTTTCGCCGTTCAGCATCCCGTCGGGGTCGATGCTGCCGCGGCTGCTGGTCGGTGATTACCTGTTCATCACAAAATGGAACTATGGCTATTCCCGCTATTCGCTGCCCTATGGCGTGCCGCTGATTTCCGGGCGCATCCTGTCGACCATGCCGGAACGGGGCGATGTGGTGGTGTTCAAGGCGCCGCCGCTGGCCAAGGATGACTGGATCAAGCGGGTCATCGGCCTGCCCGGCGATACCGTCCAGATGCGGGGCGGCACGCTGATCCTGAACGGACGGGCGGTGCCAAAGGACCGGATCGCCGATTTCACCGTGCCGGTCAGCCCGAACAGCCGGTGCGCGGAACCCATGATGGATACCGATGCGACGGGGCAGCAATTCTGCCGATATCCGCAGTTTCTGGAAACGCTGCCGGGCGGGCGCAGCTATCGCGTGCTGGATCAGGGGTTTGCCCCCGCCGCCGATGATACGCCCGTGTACACCGTGCCCGCGGGTCACGTGTTCCTGATGGGCGACAACCGCGATGATTCGATGGACAGCCGGTTCGCCAGCGGGATCGGGTTCGTACCGCTGGAAAACCTTGAGGGGCGGGCGGCCGTCACCTTCTGGTCCACCGACGGGTCGGCGGAATGGATCAAGCCGTGGACATGGGTAAGCGCCGCCCGCTTCGAGCGGATCGGCGAGGGTTTTTAGGCCGTGACGAGCGCGGCGGAATGGATTGCCGCAACCTTTGGCGTTGCGGACAGGCTGGCCGATTTCGAGCGGGCGCTGACGCATGGCAGCCAGGCGGCGGCGAATTACGAACGGCTGGAGTTCCTGGGCGACCGGGTGCTGGGGCTGGCGATGGCGACGTGGCTGTACGAACGCTTTCCCGCCGAGCCGGAGGGGGCGTTGTCGCGGCGGTTCAATGCGCTGGTCACGGGCGCTGTCTGCGCCGATGTGGCGCGCGGGCTGGGCGTCGTGCCGCATCTGAGGCTGGGCAAGCAGGCGCGGGACGACGGCGCGGCGCAGAGCGACAATGTGCTGGGCGATGTGATGGAGGCGCTGATCGGGGCGCTGTATCTGGCGCGCGGGTTCGATGCGGCGGCGGCGTTCGTCCGCGCCGCATGGGCCGACCGGATCGAGACGCAGGTCAAGGCGCCGCGCCATCCCAAATCGGCGTTGCAGGAATGGGCGGCGGCGCATCAGCGGCGGCCGCCGGAATACAGCCTGGTCGAGCGCAGCGGGCCGCAGCACGCGCCGCGCTTCATCGTCCGGGTCACCATTGGCAAGCTGGCCGAAGCGACGGGCGAGGGGACGAGCAAGCAGGAGGCGGAAACGGCCGCTGCTGCTGCGCTGTTGGCCGAGCTGGAACAAGAATGATGGAAATCGATGGATTCTGAACAGAAATGCGGCCTGGTGGCTGTGCTGGGTGCGCCCAATGCGGGCAAATCGACGCTGGTCAACGCGCTGGTCGGCCAGAAGGTCGCGATCGTCAGCCCCAAGGCGCAGACGACGCGCGCCCGGTTGATGGGCATTGCCATCGAAGGGTCGACGCAGCTGATCCTGGTCGACACGCCCGGCATCTTTGCCCCCGAACGCCGGCTGGACCGGGCGATGGTCGCCGCGGCATGGGGCGGGGCCGAGGGGGCGGACGCCATCGCACTGGTCGTCGATGCCAAGGGCGGCCTGCCCGAACGGGTCATGGAGATCGTGGACGGCATTGCCGCGCGGCCGGAGCCCAAGATCCTGGTCCTGAACAAGGTCGACATTGCCGACAAGCCGCGATTGCTGACCCATGCCCAGCGGCTGAACGAGCGGCTGGCGTTCGACGAGACGTTCTTTGTTTCCGCCACCAGCGGCGACGGGGTGGCCGAGATGAAGGCCGCGCTGGCCGCCCGGATGCCGGCGGGGCCGTGGCATTTCCCCGAGGACCAGGTGTCGGACGCGACCGACCGGATGCTGGCCGCCGAGGTGACGCGCGAGCAGATCTACCTGCAACTGCACGCCGAACTGCCCTATGCCAGCGCCATCGAGACCGAGAAATATTCGGAGCGCGAGGACGGGTCGGTCGAAATCCACCAGCAGATCTTTGTCGCCCGCGACACGCAGCGCGCCATCGTGCTGGGCAAGGGCGGGCAGCGGATCAAGGAGATCGGCGCGCGCGCCCGCGCCGAGCTGGAGCGGATCATGGGCGTTCGCGTTCACCTGTACCTGCATGTCAAGGTGAACCCTCGGTGGGAGGAGGATCGCAGCCTGTACCGGGACATCGGGCTGGACTGGGTGGATTAAGCCAGCTTCCTATCCCGCGGCGAAGAACATCAGCATCACGAGCCGGCCATTGTCCGCCCGGTCGCCAAAGCCGGGCGCGCTGTTGTGGAACATCCAGGGCGAAAACAGGATCAGCCGGTTGTAGCGCATGGGCGCGGTGAACGTCTTTTCCCACTTTGCCGGTTTCAGCGTGTCGGCATTGACCACCTGTTCCACCAGATCGTCGGGATGGGCGAACCCGGCGCGCACCACCCCGTCCAGCGTCGGCGGCACCCGGTCCAGCCCGGTGCGGCGGTGGCGAAAGAAATCGGTGCCGCCCCGGCAATCCTGATCCCGGTTGAGATAAAGGATGCCGGAATAGAAGCACGGATCGACATGAACGCCCGACAGCCCGCGATCCCCGCGCAGCGTCAGGCGGCAATGCCCGTGGCTGGTCCCTGGCGCAGGGCGCACGGGCGCACCGATGATGCGCCCCACGGTTTCGTCCAGCCCCGGAATGGCAAGCGCCCGGTCGGACAAGAGGCCGGGATAATTCCCGTCCTTTCCCGCCGGATCATAGCCAAGCCGCAGCGCAGCCGCCCGGGCATCATCCGGATTGGCGAGGAAATCATCGATGATGAGAAAGGAGGGCACGGTCACCGCCATAGACCTATCGCGGGCGAGGTGCGGGGGAAAGGGTGTGCCGCGACCTGTCGGCGCGGGGATGGACCATGCGCGGCATTGGGCATGGGGCAGGGTTGACTTGTCCAGAAGATTGTCCATGTTTCGGCCCATGGACGCCGTCAGCTATTCCGAAGCGCGCGAGAACCTGAAAGCGATGATCGACAAGGTCGTCGCCGACCGTGCGCCGCTGGCCATCACGCGCCAGCGCGGCGAGGGCGCGGTGCTGATTTCCGCAAGCGAATGGGCATCCATTGAAGAGACGCTGTATCTGCTGCGCTCTCCGAAAAACGCCGAGCGATTGCTGGAAGCGGTGCGCGGGTTTGAAAGCGGCGAAGCGCCGGGCATCCCGTTTCCGTGAAGGTTTCGTTCTGGCCGACGGCGTGGGACGATTACCGCCATTGGCAGGAGCATGACCCCAAGCTGACCGACAAGATCAACGCATTGATCGAGGAATGTCGGCGGCACCCGTTCAAGGGGACGGGCAAGCCGGAACCGCTGGGTGGCAACCTATCCGGATGGTGGTCCCGGCGGATCAACCATGAACACCGGCTGGTCTATCGCGTGGCGGGGAGCGGCAAGGATCAGGAACTGCAGGTCGCCCAGTGCCGATATCATTATTAAGGGGGGCTATGTCCCTAGAAGTCGTTCAATACACATTATCAGGAATAACTATCTGTAGTTCAGGATCACTTTGCGCGATTTTCCATTCAGCGTAAGTTCGTTTTGTTCCTTTCAACTTCCACTCAGTACGGCCATTTGCGTTCCGGTCCAGCACGACAGCGGCCGCTGCAGAAGGACTATTAAACGAGAATGGCGCGTTAAATCGATAAAGGCCTTCTCCATTATCCTGCAATAAACCTTTAGCAATCAACGATGCTCTCAAGGTCGAATAAGTGTTTGACTGAAAACCTGAATCTTTGAGCGCTAAAGAGCCCTCTAAGACAATAAATTCTCCATCTTCCTCGACTGCGTCAGCTGCGGCGCCCGCCTTATGACGGATCTCAAATTTGATCTCGCCATAAGTACGCTGTTCGAGAGGAGCCAGAATTTGTACCGCCGCTTTTGGTTGAGGCTTCAACAAATCTAGCCCGATCACAGGCAAAATAACCTGCAGGTTCAGCAGGAACTGTTCCATGTTGGCTTGATCAGCTTCGGGTAGACGCCGCCTCGAGCCAGACGGCTGCGTCCCGTTATCAAGCTCTACCCGTTTTGCTGAGGCAGCCATCTCAATCAGACGAGCTTCAAGATACTCGACATGGCCCTTAGACAAATCGTCGTCACTTGTCGTCACCGCGATCGCGGTTTCCCAAAACCCGCGTTGACCAGCGCTCTGTTTAATGCGCTCCACAACACTATTTGCGGATCCGATATATGCTCGTGTGCCACCTTGTCGCTGAGGATCAGGGCCATGAAGAATGTAGATACCTGTTCGATCAAGCTCAGGCCTCGCAAGCAATGCGCCAAAAGTCGAATCGGTCGCAACAAAAGTAAGGCCAGTCCAGCCATGGATCGTTGCTTTACGTAGGCCGTTCGGCGTTCCGTTCACGAGAAATAGTTGGATTGTTCGTCCGAACTGCGTGTCAGACATAGATATCGATCCTCAATTATGCTCGCGCCCGGTCTCGATATAAATCTTGCTTATTTCTGCCATGCCGGCAAGGGCTGCAGCTTTGCTGGCGGCGGCGGTTTCTGCGCCGGTGGGGCCGGTGATGAGGAAGTCACCGACGCTAATCTTTTAGCCGGCACGCGCGCAAATTCGCGTCCGCTCCGCCGTCCTACTCCTTCGGCTCCGCCGGTTCGACCACATCCAAGTTCCGTTCCCAGCCTTCATTCTGGAGGACCAGGGTCTGGATGGCGACGGCGTTTCCGTTGGCGTCGAGGTCGGGCATGGCGGTGTATTCCGAGGGCCAGCAGCGATAGAGGCGATAGGCGGTGGCGACCTGGCCCGCTTCGTTCATCAGTTCGATGACGATATCCTTGCGGAAATCGGCCAGCGCCATTTCGTCGCCCGCCCCGGCGTCCAGCCGGTGGACGCGATTGGCCCATGCTTCGAATTCCGTATCGTGGGTGACGCCGCGTTCGATGGTGACGGGTTCGTAGCGGGTGATGCCTGGCGAGCGGCGGGGGCGGGACGGGTCGCCGCCCTCGCGATGTTCGACCACTTCGGTGATTCGGCGCAGCGCGCTGATTTTCGAGATGCCGGCGACGACGCGGCCGTCCCATTTCACGCGGAACTTGAAGCCCTTGTAAGGATCGAAGCGGTTCGGATTGACGGTGAACTGCGGCATGAGCACCCCCCTTGTGCTGCGGTTGCCGGGGGATGAGGCGTGAGCTGGGCGCGCGAGTCAATCGCCGCGTGCTGCCCCCGCCATGCCGGTCTCGCCGAGGGGCCGGGGCAGGGGGCCGCTGTGCCCGATGTGCCGCGCTCAGGCGGCGGCGATGCCGCGCACGGACAGCGCCAGCCAGGGTTGCATCGGCAACGGACCCAGCGTGGCCCAGAGGGCGGCGCAGCTGTCCAGCGGCAGGGGATCGATGCTGAACCGAAGCGGCGGTCCCTTGCCCGCAACGCCCGCGCCATTGCCGAGTGCGGCGGCTAGCGCACCCAGTGCCCGATGCGTTTCCGCGCCGTCCGTGCCGGCTACCGCGATCAGATAGCGGGCGGTCAGCAAGCTGGCGGGGCGATCGGCGGCGGGGCCATCGGGACGCCGCCGGTTGGTGCTGCTGGCGTCGGGTTCGACCTGAACCAGCCAGAGCGCGACCGAGAGCGTCTCACCGGCCGCAGGACCGGGCGGGCCGATGCGGACGTCCGCACCCGGCACCGCGGCGCGGGCAAGGTCGGCCAGCGCCAGCGTGGCGGCGGCGATGCCGGCGGTCATGGGGCCGTGATCCGGTTGCCGTGCGCCATTCTTCCCTCCGTCCCATGGCTCGCCCCCGGTCAGTGACGGGCGCGGGCGAGGATTGCAAGCACCGCCGCCAGCCCGGCGAGCAGTATTGCCATCCCGCCATAGACCAGCGGGGCATTGTCGTCATAGACCACGATGCCGTCGAAGTGGCGCCCCGCCTCGTTCATGGGCAGCGTCCGGCGTTCCCACCACAGCGCCGCGCTCACCAAGGCGAGCAGCAGCGACAGGGTGGCAAGCGCCCGGAGCAGCGCGCGCGTCAATCGTGTTCGCGCCCGCCGCTGCCGAGGTACAGTTCCCTCCCCATTTCCTCGTACTTGCGGCTCATCTCCGCCATGCCGGCAAGGGCTGCGGCCTTGCTGGCGGCGGCGGTTTCTGCGCCGGTGGGGCCGGTGGCGATGAAGCCTTCGACGCTCTGGTTCTGTTTCGATGCGAAGTCGCGCACTTCCTGGCTGATCTGCATCGAGCAGAATTTGGGGCCGCACATGGAGCAGAAATGGGCGGTCTTGGCCCCTTCGGCGGGCAGCGTCTGATCGTGATACTGTTCCGCCGTTTCGGGGTCGAGCGACAGGTTGAACTGATCGCGCCAGCGGAATTCGAAGCGCGCCTTTGACAGGGCGTTGTCGCGCATCTGCGCCGCGGGGTGCCCCTTGGCGAGGTCCGCTGCGTGGGCGGCGAGCTTGTAGGTGACGACGCCGACCTTCACATCGTCGCGGTCGGGCAGGCCCAGATGCTCCTTGGGCGTGACGTAGCAGAGCATCGCCGTGCCGTACCATCCGATCATCGCCGCGCCGATGCCGCTGGTGATGTGATCGTAACCGGGCGCGATGTCAGTGGTCAGCGGGCCAAGGGTGTAGAAGGGCGCTTCGCCGCACACCTCCAGCTGCTTGTCCATATTCTCCTTGATCTTGTGCATGGGGACGTGGCCCGGCCCTTCGATCATCACCTGAACATCGCTTTTCCAGGCGCGGTGGGTGAGTTCGCCAAGCGTGTACAGCTCGCTGAACTGCGCCTCGTCATTCGCGTCGGCGATGCTGCCGGGGCGCAGGCCGTCGCCGAGGGAATAGGCGATGTCATACGCCTTCATGATTTCCGTGATCTCGTCGAAATGCTCGTAGAGGAAGCTTTCCTTGTGATGCGCCAGGCACCATTTCGCCATGATCGAGCCGCCGCGCGACACGATGCCGGTGACGCGCTTTGCCGCCATCGGGATGTACGCCAGGCGGACGCCGGCATGGATGGTGAAGTAATCCACGCCCTGTTGCGCCTGTTCAATGAGGGTGTCGCGGAAAATTTCCCAGGTCAGTTCCTCGGCAATGCCGCCGACCTTTTCCAGCGCCTGATAGATGGGGACGGTGCCGATCGGCACGGGCGAATTGCGCAGGATCCATTCGCGGGTGTCGTGGATGTTGCGGCCCGTCGACAGGTCCATGATCGTGTCCGCGCCCCAGCGGGTGGCCCAGACCATCTTGTCGACTTCCTGCGCGACGTCGGACGCGACGGCGGAGTTGCCGATATTGGCGTTGATCTTGACCAGGAAATTGCGGCCGATCGCCATCGGTTCGGTTTCGGGGTGGTTGATGTTGTTGGGGATGATCGCGCGGCCGCGGGCAACCTCGTCCCGCACGAATTCGGGCGTCACATAATCGGGGATGGATGCGCCAAAGCTTTCGCCGTCGCGCAGATATTCGCGCAGCCGTTCGCGGCCCAGATTTTCGCGGGTGGCGACATATTCCATTTCGGGCGTCACGATGCCGCGCCGGGCATAGTGCATCTGGCTGACGTTCATGCCCGGTTTCGCGCGAAGGACGCGGCGGCGGACATTGGGGAAGGGCTGAACCCCGCCGGAACGGTCGGGGCCGAGCTGGCCATTATCCTCTGGCCGAACCTCGCGCTGTTCGACCTCCTCCACATCGCCGCGCGCGCGAATCCAGTCGCGGCGCAGTTCGGGCAGGCCGGCCATGATGTCCATGGTCGCGTTGGGATCGGTATAGGGGCCGGAGGTGTCATAGACGCGCAGCGGCGGCTCGCCGGAGGACGGCTCCAGGTCAATCTCGCGCATCGCGACGTTCAGGGGGCCGACATGCACCTTTCGGCTGCCGCGAATGGGGCCTGTCGTGACGCGCAGTTCGGTGCGGGCGGGGATATCAGCCATCTTGTCTCTCCTCTGGCGGGGGAGGGATGGCCTGAGGGATCAAGCGCTCCGCTCCCTACGCCGGTGTCAGCCGGATCAGGTTCAGCGGGTCGATGGCTGCTGCCATCCTCTCAAGCGCGCATCAGCGCTCCCCCGGGGATGGCATGGCTTGTAGCAGAGCGATGGCGGCGGCGTAAGGGGTCAGCGCAGGATCTTGTCGGCCAGAATCCACGCCCAGACGAGCAGCGTCGATGCCCCGCCCGCAACGGTCCAGCGTACCGCGAGGCCGAGCAGCCGCGTCTGGCCGTCGATGGAGCGGACATAGGCGGCGAGCATCCGCTGGCGCAGCGCCTCGCCCTCCAATCCGTCGCCGTCCACTTCCTCGCCGATCAGGACCGCGCGCAGGACAAAGACGCTGGAGATGACAAGCGGCAGAATGCCGATCAGCGAGGCGATCGTCTCGACGGGCTGGCTGGGCGCATCCAGGCTGAGCGGTGCGCCTGGCGATGCGCTGACCGGATGGGTGCCGATGGTGATCATCAGCGCGTTGAAGGCGAGCATGGCGCCAAGCCGGACCGACAGGTCGAGGTCGCGCCCCTCAAGATAGCGCAGGTCCGCCTGAAATCCGTCGGCGCAATCCTCCTCCCGCATCGACTGGAATGCGCGGAGGGGCGTGCGGATGCTGGTCGGGCGACGGGCCATGTCGCCCGATTAGCAAGCCGGGATCAGAAGGTATAGGTGAGGCCGAGGCCGGCGATCCACTGATCCGCCTTGCCCGCCTCTGCCACGATGGGCGAGCGTTTGAAGTCGCCGAGCATCTGATAGCGGCCGACGACGCCGACCAGGCTGAGCCCGCCGGTCAGGTCGCCGGTCAGCGACTGGACGGCAAGCGCGTTGACGCCCCAGCGTTTCCAGCCCGAACCTGCCTGGCTGTAGGGGGACAGGCCGCTGGCGGCGGCGCCCGCCTGGCTGATGTCGAAATAATAGTCGCCATAACCCTTGCCCACATAATCGGCGAGGACGGAGATGCCGACAAAGTTCTTGGTCGACAATGGCGTGCCATATTCGATGGTCGGGGTGACGATGTAGCTGCCATGCGAGCCGGCGACATCGGTGGAAACCGAGACGCGGGCGGACAGGATGTCATAATCCGACGTGATCACGCCCGTCTTGGTGACGCCGACCCAGCCGCCGAGTTCCACCGCGGTCTTGAGCTTGCCCAGCGCCTCGACCTGCGGATCCTTGATCAGCGTCGTGCGGTCGAGCCGCAGGCCGAGCGTCGGCCCGGCGCCGATATCGATGCCGTTCGGATTGCCCTGATCCCGGATCGCGTCGACGAACAGCATCGGCCCGCGCGAGAAGAACGAGAATCGCGACACCTGACCCCGCAGCACGAATTCGGGGATGACGATATTTTCGTCCGACCCTTCATAGCTGGGCACGGTGATGATGCCCGTACCGATCGACAGGGTGTCGCGATTCGGATCGAGGTCAGGCGCGCCGGCGCCGCCTTCCTGAGCGAGAGCGGGGGCAGCGGAAAGGATCAGCGCGCACAGCGCACCGGACAGGGCGACCTTCATGACGGGAACAGACTCCAACGGTTTCAGGCGCGTAACGCCCCGCACTGCACCACGGTTCCGCGCGGCGTGTCAGAACATGTAACGGATGCGCACATCCTGTTCGTTCCGGGTGCCCGTCGCCAGTTCGAACTGGGCCGAGGAAAAGCGCGGCGGGCCGAACCGGATGGCGGGATTGCGCGAAAACCCGAACCCTTCGCGCGGGATGCCGGCAAAGGTATCGAGTTTCGCATTGCCGTTTTCATCGTGGATGACCGACAGGGCATAGCGGCCGCCCGACAGTCCGTCGAACCGCACCGAGCGTTCGGAGGCCGCGACGCTGCGCGTCACCGCATGCTTGTCATCCAGACAGCCGGGAAAATTGTCGGGGTCCGCGGTCAGGCACAGGCGCAGCATCCCCTTTTCCGAGCGGAGCTTGCCGATTTCCACGTCCAGACGGCCCACGGGCGATGCGCCGGGCAAAAGGCTGACCAAAATCAGCGCCGCTCCTGCGCGGCGTGCCATCCGGTGTCCAAATCCGGCGTCAGCCCATTCCCGTCCCAATTGCGCCCCCATCATTCCCAGACGCCGCCATCCCCCGACGCGGTGTCCGCTGTTTGAACTCACCCAGGCCGTGATCCGTGCCACAGAGCCGGTCCCAGAACCTGAAGTATAATCCGTAATTGCAACCATATCGTTCATGATGCCGCTGGTGATGTGAAGCCGTGATCAGCCACTTCCCCAATGGCCCATCCCAGATGAACCGGGGGAAAACCTCCCAGCCCATGTGATTGGTGACGCCCATAACGGTCATGATCGACAGCACAAGCGCCAGCGCGCCGACATGGATCGGAATTGCGAAGACCAGTGCCGGAATCACGATGGCCCCGGTCAGCGCCTCAACGGGATGAAAAGCCATTGCAGCCCAGGCAGTTGGCGGGCGACTTTGATGATGGACGGCATGGGCGATGCGGAACCATTTCGGCTGATGCATCCAGCGATGGGTCCAGTAGAACCAAGTGTCGTGCGCGAACAGATAGGCAAGCACGCTGACCGGCAGATACCAGAGCGGGTAATCGGCCACGTCCGTGTAAATCCGCGTCCAGCCGCGATTTTGCCAGCCCCAGGCGACAATGCCCGCCGGCACGCCGTAAATGGCGGCGGAGGCGAGCGACCATTTGATCTCCCTGACGATCTGTTTGTCGAGACCGGCATAGAGGCCCGGAAACTTGATCCGCGTCGCCAATGCAAATCCGCCGGACGCGGCCAGATAGCGCAGCCCGACAATCACCGTCATGGCAAGGGCGGACAGAAAGATGGCGAGCGCAATCGACATTGCACAGCAGCATAGCGCCGCTGGCAGCGCGATGCCATGCCCATCTGATGCGATAACCGGCCGCTATGACGGTCGTCGCAAATGACCCCATTCGATCATCGGCATGGACGAACAGTCCGCCGCCATATCCAGTGCCGTCGTAATACACGGAATACAAAGCATAATTGCCGAACAGCTCTGAGCTTTCATTGATCAGTTAAATGGGATGCAAAATCCGCAATTCGCAAATCGCGGCATTGAACCATTCTTTAACCCGATTTCCGGATCATGAATGCGCAATCATGAGGAACGGCCATGTTCAACGTTCTGGAGTGTATTGGCGTACAGCATGACCAGCGGCTGGTCGCCGTTGCAGCGGGCATCTGGATCATCGGCAGCATCACGCTGTTTTTATTGCTGCGACGTTCGGCGGAATGTGTCGAGCGGCGGCGGCGACAATGGGTCGCGGTCGCTGCGCTGGCGGCAGGGGTCGGCATCTGGGCGACGCATTTCGTCGCCATGCTGGCCTATCGCGGCATCGTGCCCGTGGGCTATGATGTGGGCATCACCGCGCTGTCGGTAGGAGTTGCCGTCGCGTTCTTCTGGACCGCGCTTAGCGTGCTGGGCCGACGGCCGACCGGCGGGCGGTCATTGATGGCCGGACTGATGGCGACACTGGGCGTCGCGGCGATGCACTTTACCGGCATGGCGGCGATCATTGCACCGGTCCGCATCGCCTATGACCCCGTGCCGATCGTGGTCGCCGCACTGGTCGGGACGGCGGCGTTTTCCGCATCCTTCATCGCCTTTGCCCGGATGAGAGGCTGGTGGCGGATCACGGTGCCGGCGGCGGGCGCGATCCTGGCCGTTGTCGCGCTGCATTTCACCGCCATGTCGGCGACCGTCATGTCCTATGACCCGGCAAGGGGACACATCGTCGCGCCGCAGGATGTTGCATGGCTGGTCCCCGCCATCGTTGCGGCGACGCTTGGCCTGATCCTGCTGGTGCTGGCCGGCGCGCTGGTCGACCGGTTGCTGACCGACATGCACGGCCTGACCGAGGCGAGCCTGGAGGGGCTGGCCATCGTGTCGCGCGGGCGGATCGTCGAGGTGAACCGCAGGCTGGCCCAGATGATGGGCGACAGCCCGCGGGCGATGATCGGCACCGCGCCCGACCACTGGATCGAGGCGGCGGACGGCCATCCGATCACCGCCGAACGCGCGGCCAGTTTCGAGGGGCGGGCGCTGACCGCGCAGCACCCCGACGAGGTGCTGGAAATCGCGGTGCACGGCATCGAATATCGCGGGCGGCCGTGCCAGGTGTTTGCGGTGCGCGACCTGACCGAACGCAAGCGGTCGCAGCGTCAGATCGAGCATATGGCATCGCATGATTCGCTGACCGGACTGCCCAACCGCGCGCATCTGGAGCGGGTGCTGAACGAACGGATCGCCCGGGGCGAGGGCGGCTTTGCCCTGCTGGCGCTGGACCTGGACCGGTTCAAGGCGGTGAACGACGTGTTCGGCCATGCGGCGGGCGACGAGGTGCTGCGCCGGGTGGCGGCGATCCTGAACGATTGTGTGCGCGACGGCGACCTGATCGCGCGGATCGGCGGCGACGAATTCGTGATGCTGCAGGCGGATACCGAGCGCGAGGGCGATGCGCATGTGCTGGCCCGCCGGGTGCTGAAACGGTTTGCGTCCGATATGGACCCGGCGCGCGATCCGATGGCGGTGGGGGTCAGCATCGGCGTGGCGATGTTCCCCGGCGACGGGGACGCGGCCGAAAGCCTGCGCAACAATGCCGATGTCGCGCTGTACCACGCCAAGGAAGGCGGGCGCGGACGCGTGTGCTTTTTCAACGGCGAGATGGACAAGATGGTGCGCGAGCGCCGCCAGCTTGAGCACGATCTGCGCCAGGCAATGGTGCAGCATCAGTTCCGGCTGGCGTTCCAGCCGCTGGTATCGACCACGCGCGGGCTGGTGATGGGGTATGAGGCGCTGATCCGGTGGGACCACCCCGAACGCGGCGAGGTGCCGCCCGAAACCTTTATCCCCGTGGCCGAGGAAATCGGCGCGATCGTGCCGATCGGCGAATGGGTGCTGCGCGAGGCGTGCCGACAGGCCGCGACCTGGGAACAGGACCTGACCATCGCGGTCAATGTGTCGCCCGTGCAGTTTCAGCTGGCCAACCTGGCCGGGGTGGTGCGCGATGCCGTGTTCCAGGCCGGGCTGGACCCCAAGCGGCTGGAGCTGGAGGTGACGGAAAGCGCGCTGCTGCGCAACCGGGCGACGACGCTGGCCACGCTGCACGAGATCAAGGCGATGGGCGTGCGGATCGCGATGGACGATTTCGGCACCGGCTATTCGTCGCTGAGCAACCTGCAGAGCTTTCCGTTCGACAAGATCAAGATCGACCGGAGTTTCGTGTCCAGCGTCACCGACGACGATGCCGCGCGGTCGATCGTGCGGGCGATCGTCGGCCTGGGCCGCAGCCTCAACCTGCCCGTCGTGGCGGAAGGCGTGGAGACCGAGGCGCAGCGCCGCATGGTGATGGAGGAAGGCTGCCCACAGGCGCAGGGGTTCCTTTATGGCGAGCCGACCAGCGTGCCGGGCGCACGGATGCCGCAACTGCGCGTGGTGAGTTGAAGCGAGGACTCAGCTTGCCGGGACGATGAAGAGTTCGCCGTCGGAATCGAGGATCAAAACCGAACCGTCGGTCCCGTTGACGATTGCCCGGGGTGAATTGATCGTCCCCAGATTGGGCGTGAAATCCGCCGTGCGTCGCTTGACGGCCGTCAACAGGAGCGGCGTCGCGGCGTTCAGGCGGTCGGCCGGTGCCGAAAAAATCGCTCCGCTGGCGTCGGCGAACACATAATGGTCGGCGATCGAGGCGATGGACCGCGGTCCCATCGCCCCGCCGATGACCGGACCGGTGATGCCCGGCAGGACGGCGGCCTGATATCGAATGACGGGATCGACCAGATTGGCTGGCGGGGTTCCGCCGATGACCGTGGTGCCTTCCCTGAATGGCCAGCCGAAATTGCGACCGCCAGTTCCGGGCGTGTAGAAATTGACTTCCTGCTGGCCGGTGGTGGCGGCATCGGCAAATATCAGGGCGCCATTGAACGCTGCGCCGCCATTGGGCGACTTGATCCCCCTTGCCACGATCGAGCGGGTAAAAAAACTGATCGTAGCGCCAGCGTACGGATCGGGGTTCGGCGCGATGCGCAACAGTTTGCCGAGCCAGCTTTGATCGTTTTGAGCATTGCTGGAGCCTGCGCCAGTCAGTTCGGCATCACCGATCAACGCCAGCACCCCGTCAGGCCCGTCCCTGCCGAGCCAGCCACCGCCCCGATAATTCTGGGCCGGCTGAGCGAGTACGGGGCCGAAATTGGACGGGACATAGGGGCCGGCCGGATTGCGGAGATACCAGTTGACGATCAGCGACCCTTGCGGCGTCAGGTACATGGCAAAGAAACTGCCATCCGCCGGATAGCGGTTGGTGGGCGTGATCGCCAACAGGCCGTCCGGTGCGATGTTGCCGATCTGAACCAGCGGTTCGACAGCCCCCGTCTGCAGATTGTACCGGGATACAGCGCCGCCGCGGTCGCCGATCAACAGTTCGGTTTCGTTGATCGGCGCGATTGCCGTGATGTTGGTCAGCCCCTGATCGATCCGACGCACGGCAATGCCTTCCGCCAGGTTGGTCACGGTAACGGTCAGTATCTGCGCGGTCGTTGCGCGCCCATCGCTTGCAGTCAGGGTGAGCCGATATTCGTTATCGAAATTGGCATCGCCCGGTTCGTCGAAATCGGGCGGCGTCAGGAACGCCAGTTCGCCGTTCAGCGTCAGGGCAAATCTGGACGCATCATCGCCGGCGAGGGTGAAGGTGACGGTATCCCCATCCGCATCGGTGGCGGCAGCACGATACACGACGCCGACACTGTTTTCGGCCACGGACGCGCTGGTCGCCGAGGTGAAGGCCGGTGCCCGATTGGCCGGTGGAGGTGCAGGCGCTGGCACGCCCGCCGATCCACCGGAGCCGCCTCCGCCGCATGCAGCAGTCATGCAAAGCAAGATGGACGCCGACGCCGAATACACCATTCGCGCGACGCGTGCCTGCCGCCTGTTCCGTGCAATCATCAATGCCCCCCTTACGCCACCCAGCGAGCCGGACCGCAACGATATTATCCGTCATCCCTCATTGGCAATAGTGTGATCGTCCGATTCGAATAATGAACGATGGTGGCCTAGTTGTTATATTTGGGAGGTACGGGGCGCCGCAGAACAGCAACCAGAAGATTGCGTTGATGTTGGAGCGGTTATGTTTGCGCAGCCTGCAAGGCGGGTGAAGAGTTTGCCTTGGGCGGACAACTGCAGCGAGACATAGCCGCTCAGTTCTCCAGCGGTCGCCAGTGCAGGGGCTGACTGCGCATAGTCGCCCAATCGAGGTGCGGTGCAATCAGAGCGGTAGCGGATCGCCAGCGCATCCTTTCATGCCATCCCGCCCCGCGGCCATGCCGAGCCAGTTTTTCCTCCCGCTTAATTCCCCATGCCTGCGAAGGGGTTCTGGCCGGCCTCCAGCATCATTGCGGCGAGTGCGCCGAGGTCGAGGCGGGCGACAAGAGCCATGAGGCCGCCGGCGACCTGGGGGTCGGACAGGCGCTCCTGAAGCGCGAGCTGGGCGATGCGGGAAAAGCCCTGTTGCAGGGCGGCCTGGCCGCCGGTGCGGACGGCGGCGGTCATTTCCGCCTTGCAATCGGTGAAGGCGAGCCGGTTGAACACGACCGCCGCGGCCTGTGTCGCGGCCTCGCGCTTCGCCGGTGTCACCTGCGCCAGATCGGCGAGATCGGGGCTGAGCGAGGCGACGGCGAAGGTCCAGCGGACCATGGCCGTGCGATCCGCCCGCGTCGTCTTTGCCGACAGGCAGCGGTCGAGCGCCGCCGCCTGCTGACCCTGCGCGGCGGCAGGGGTGGCGAGGGTGAGTGCCAGTGTGGCGAGCAAGGCCCGCGCCAATCCGCCCCCTCCGCCGCCATTTCGCGGCACCTCCCCCTGGCGGGGGAGGATCGATTTTACGCTTTTACCGATGCGATCCATGCGTTCACCTGTTCTTCCAGCACATCCAGCGGCACGGCGCCGCCGGACAGGATCACTTCATGGAAATCCCGGATGTCGAATTTGGATCCAAGCTGGGTTTCCGCTTTCTTGCGCAGCTCGGCGATCTTGAGCTGGCCGATCATGTAGCTGGTCGCCTGACCCGGATTGTTGATGTAGCGGTTGACCTCGCGCTCGACATCGCCCTTTGAAATCGAGCTGTTGTCGAGGAAATACTGGACCGCCTGTTCGCGGGTCCAGCGTTTGGAATGAAGGCCCGTGTCGGTGACGAGGCGAATGGCGCGCCACATCTGAAGCGAGAGCATCCCGAATTCGGAATAGGGGTCGGTATAGCCGCCCATCTCCTTGGCCAGCCGTTCCGTATAAAGGCCCCAACCTTCGGAATAGGCGGAATAGCCGCCGAACAGGCGGAAGCGGGGCAGGCCGGCAAGCTCCTGCTGCCGGGCGATCTGGAAATGGTGGCCCGGCGCGCCTTCATGGACGGAAATGCCCTCCATCTGGATCTTCTGCGTCTGGGTCATGTCAACGAGGTTGACGTAATAAATGCCGGGGCGCGAACCGTCCGGGGCGGGGCGGTTGTAAAAGGCGGTCGAGGCCGTCCCCTCGCGCCATTTTTCCACCGCGCGCACTTCCAGCGCCGCCTTGGGCAGGGTGCGGAAATATTCCGGCGCCTTGGCCATCATCCGCGCGATGACGGCGCGGGCGTCGGCCAAATACTGGTCACGGCCGGCCTGATCGTTCGAATAGCGGAACTTGGGATCGGTGCGGATATATTCGAAAAACGCCTTGAGATCGCCGGTAAAGCCGACGCGGGTCTTGATCGCCTCCATCTCCTTGCGGATCGCGGCGACCTGATCGAGGCCGATCTGGTGGATCTGATCCGCCGTCAGGTCGGTCGTGGTGTAGGCGGACAGGCGCGCGTCGTAATAGGCCGCGCCGTTGGGCAGGCTCCACGCGCCGTTATTGCCGGTCGCCTTGGGCTCGATTTCGTCGAGCACGGCGAACAGCGTGTCGAAACCGCGCTTGAACGGGCCGGTCAGTGCGGCCGACGCATCGGCGATCAGCTTGTCCTTTTCCCCCTGCGGGATCGACAGTGCCGTCACCTTCTTGCGGAAATCGGCGAGCACCGTGCTGTCCTCTCCGCTGGCAAAGGGCGCGCCGACCAGCACCTTTTGCGCGTCGGCGCGGGCGGGGGCGAACACCATCTGCGGCGGCACGATGCCCTTTGCCGCCTGATCGCGCATTTCGGCCGCAACCTCGCGCATCACGCGATCGGTTTCCGCAATGCGGGCGATATAGGCGCGGGCGTCATCGGCGGTGTCGATGCGGTGGTTGTTGATGAGGAACACCGGAATCTGGCCCGCGGGCGAGCCATTGGTGCTGACCGGAAAGCCATAATCGCGGAACTGATATTGCCGCCGCTGATTTTCGACCGACTTTTCATACAGGCGATAGGACAGGCGGCCCTGCGGCGACAGCTTTGCCGGATCGAACTGGGCGCGCATCGCGGCCAGCGTTTCTTCGGCCAGCTTCATCCGCTTTTCGCCATCGGCGGGGGTGTAATCGTCAAGCTTGTCGTAATTGGTCTTGAGGCCGAGCGCGGTCTGCGTTTCCGGGCTGAGCGCCACGCCCTTGTCGAACGCGGCGTCGAGGAACGCGGTCAGGCGCGCATCCTCCGCCTGCGCCGTCGCCTGGGCGGCCGGTTCGGCGGGCGCGGCGGCCAGCATCAGCGGAGCGGCGGAAATCATCAGGAGCGGCAACAGCTTGCGCGACATCAGGCAGCCCTTTTTGCATCGGGGTTTCGGGATGGGCGCGAAGCTGGCCGATTGTGGCGCGCGGGGCAAGGGGGTGTATGCGTCCGCTAGGTCACTTCCGGCGGCAGGTCAGTCGTCCTCGTCCTCGAAGCCGACGAGATCGAGGGCGCGGGCCTTGATCTGGTGCGTCTGGCACCAGTGGACCAGCGCGTCCTCTCGCCCATGGGTCACCCAGACTTCCCGCGGGGCAACGTCGCGGATGGTAGTGGTGAGTTCGTCCCAGTCGGCATGGTCGGACAGGATGATGGGCAGTTCCACGTTGCGCTGGCGCGCGCGCTGACGCACCCGCATCCAGCCGGATGCCATGGCGGTCAGCGGATCGGGCAGTCGGCGGGACCAGCGGTCGTTCAGCGCCGACGGTGGGGCAAGCACGATGCGGCCGGCAAGGTCCGCCTTTGTCGCCTCGCTCGCCGGGCGCAGTTCGCCAAGATCGACGCCGTGGGCAACATACAGGTCGCACAATCGCTGCAGTGCGCCGTGCAGATACAGCGGATCGTCGAACCTCGCATCGCGCAGTTCGCGGATCACCCGCTGCGCCTTGCCCAGCGCATAGGCGCCGACCAGCACGCAGCGCGTCGGATCGGCGCGGACGGCGGCGATCAGCTTGGCAACCTCTGACGGCGTGTCGGGATGGACGAAGACGGGCAGGCCGAACGTCGCCTCTGTCACGAATACGTCGCAGGGGACGACTTCGAAGGGCGCGCAGGTGGGATCGGGGCGGCGTTTATAGTCGCCGGTGACGACGACGCGCTCGCCGCGATGCTCCAGCACGATCTGGGCCGAGCCAAGGACGTGGCCGGCGGGGACGAAGCGGATATCCACCTCGCCCAACCGGACGGTGTCGCCATAGCCGACAGGATGGCCCGATTGTTCGCCATAGCGCACGCCCATGATGGCGAGGGTTTCGGGCGTGGCCCAGACCGCGCCATGCCCGCCGCGCGCATGATCGGCATGGCCGTGGGTGACGAGCGCGCGGGGCTTTGGCTGGCTGGGGTCGATCCACGCATCGGCGGCGGGGACGTAAATCCCCTCCGGTCGCGGGTCTATCCAGTCGCCGAGCCTTGCCATGGGGGGGATATGGGGCGGGGCAGGGGTGTGGGGAAGGGTGGAAGGAAGAACACCCTCACCCTTCCCACCGCCTGCGGCGGCGGGCCCCTTCCCTCTCCCGCAGGCGGGAGAGGGAGGTAGGCGCGTCAGCGCCGGAAGGGTGAGGGCTTCTTCTTGCAGCCCGCATGGGTGAGCGCGGGGATTGGCGAAGCGGGGGGAAGGGGCCACATTGGGCGGGTGAGCGACCTATCCCCCATCCTGACCGACTGGTTCGCATCGCGGGGATGGGGGGTGCGGGACCATCAGTTGCGGATGCTGGCATCGGCGCGGGCGGGGCGGCACGCGCTGCTGGTCGCGCCAACGGGGGCGGGCAAGACCATGGCGGGGTTCCTGCCGGTGCTGGACGACCTGATCCGCGCGCCTGCGGTGGGGCTGCATACCCTCTATATCAGTCCGCTAAAGGCGCTGGCGGTGGATGTGCGGCGCAATCTGCTGGCGCCGATCGAGGACATGGCCCTGCCGATCCGGGTGGAGACGCGGACCGGCGATACGCCCAGCGACCGCAAGGCGCGGCAGCGGGCGCGGCCGCCGCAGATATTGCTGACCACGCCGGAATCGCTGAGTTTGCTGATCAGCTATCCCGACAGTTTCGAATTGCTGGCGGGCCTGAAGACCATCATCGTCGATGAGGTTCATGCGTTCGCCACCGGCAAGCGCGGCGACCTGTTGTCTCTCGCGATGAGCCGATTGCAGGCGATTGCGCCCGATGCGCGGCGGGTGGCGCTGTCCGCCACGGTCGCCGATCCCGACGGGTATCGCGCCTGGCTGGCCCCGGATGGCGATATCGACGCGGTTGACCTGGTCGCCGGGGTTGAGGGGGCGGAGCCGGACATCGCCATCCTGTTGCCCGAGGGGCGGGTGCCATGGTCCGGCCATTCGGGGCGATATGCCGCGCCGCAGGTGATGGCGGAGATCGAGACGCACGAAACCAGCATCGTGTTCTGCAACACCCGCGGTCTGGCCGAGCTGATCTTTCAGGAGTTGTGGAAGGTCAACGAGCTGAAGCTGCCGATCGGGGTGCATCACGGCAGCCTGTCGATCGAGGCGCGGCGCAAGGTGGAGGAAGCGATGGCGCGCGGCGAACTGCGCGCGCTGGTCGCCACGGCCAGCCTGGACCTGGGCGTCGATTGGGGCAATGTCGATTGCGTCATTCAGATGGGCGCGCCCAAGGGGTCGTCGCGCCTGTTGCAGCGGATCGGGCGGGCCAATCACCGGCTGGACGAACCATCGGAGGCGGTGCTGGTGCCGGGCAACCGGTTCGAATATCTGGAGGCGCGGGCGGCGCTGGATGCGGTGCGCGACGGCGAGCTGGACCCCGATATCTTTCGCCCCGGCGGGCTGGATGTGCTGGCCCAGCATCTGATGGCGTGCGCGTGCGCCGCGCCGTTCGATGCTGCACAGATGCTGCGCGAGGTGCAGTCGGCGCTGCCCTATTCCGGGCTGGATGCAGAGACGTTCGACCGGGTGCTGGGGTTCATCGCCGATGGCGGCTATTCCCTGCGCGCCTATGACCGGTTCAAGCGGCTGATCCTCGACAAGTCGCTGGGGGGCAAGGACGGCCTGTGGCGGGTCAGCCATCCGCAGTTCGTGGCGCAGCACCGGCTGAATGCCGGGATCATCGTCGATGCCCCCGTGCTGGACGTGCGGTTCAAGAACGGGCGCAAGCTGGGCACGGTGGAGGAATATTTCGCTGCGTCGCTCAGCCCCGGCGACACGTTCTTCTTTGCCGGAATCAGCCTGGAGGTGGAGCGGATGGACGCTGCCGAGCTGATCGTGCGGGCGACCAGCCGGCCGGCGCGCATCCCCACCTATGTCGGCGCGCGGATGCCGCTGTCCACCAACCTGGCCAACCGGGTCCGCCATTTCCTGCATGAGCCTGCGGAATGGGCGCGCTTTCCCGCCGATGTGCGCGAATGGCTGGAGATGCAGCAGCGGCGATCGCGGCTGCCCGAACCCGGCGAATTGCTGGTCGAAACCTTTCCGCGGGAGGGGCGGCATTATATGGTCGCCTATAGTTTCGAGGGGTGGAACGCGCACCAGTCGCTGGGGATGCTGATCACCCGGCGGATGGAGGCACAGGGGCTGAAGCCGCTGGGCTTCGTGTCCAATGATTATGCGCTGGCCTGTTATGGGCTGGAGCCGATCACCGATCCCGCCGCGCTGTTTTCGCGCGATATCCTGGAGGAGGAATTTGTCGACTGGGTGCAGGGGTCCTCGCTGCTGAAGCGGGCGTTCCGCGAAGTGGCGGTGATCGGCGGGCTGGTCGAGCGGCAGTTGCCGGGCAAGCGCAAGACGGGGCGGCAGGTGACGTTTTCCACCGACCTGATCTACGACGTGCTGCGCCGGTACGAGCCGGGGCACCTGCTGCTGCAGGCGGCATGGGCGGATGCGCGGGCGCGGATGACCGATGTCGGGCGGCTGGCCGACCTGCTAGACCGGGCGGCGGGCACGATGCTGCACGTCGAACTGGACCGGATCAGCCCGCTGGCCGTGCCGGTCATCGTCCTGATCGGGCGGGAGAGCGTGGCGCAGGGATCGGTGGACGACGAACTGCTGATCGAGGCGGAGGCGCTGGCGGCCGAGGCGATGGCGTAAGGCACGGGCGCGGCGGCAGTCATTGACCGGGAAGGCCCCATGGCCCTAAGCGGCGCGGGACATTTTCCGCCGTTCGCGAATGGACCCCAGCCTTGGCACAGCCGCTCAGTTTCCAGCGCATGATCCTGACGCTCCACGATTACTGGAGCCGTCACGGATGCCTTATCCTGCAACCCTATGACATGCGCATGGGGGCAGGCACGTTTCACACCGCAACGACGCTGCGCGCGCTGGGGCCGGAGCCGTGGAATGCCGCGTTCGTCCAGCCGTGCCGCCGCCCGACCGATGGCCGCTATGGCGAAAACCCCAACCGGTTGCAGCATTATTACCAGTATCAGGTGATCCTGAAGCCCAGCCCGGAAAACCTGCAGGAACTGTATCTGGGGTCGCTGTCCGAAATCGGCATCGACCCGCTCAGGCACGATATCCGGTTCGTCGAGGATGACTGGGAAAGCCCGACGCTGGGCGCATGGGGCCTGGGCTGGGAAGTGTGGTGCGACGGGATGGAGGTGACGCAGTTCACCTATTTCCAGCAGATGGGCGGGTTCGACTGCAAGCCGGTGGCGGGCGAGCTGACCTATGGTCTGGAGCGGCTGGCCATGTACATCCAGAATGTCGACAGCGTGTATGACCTGGCGTTCAACGACGCGGGCGTGACCTATGGCGAGGTGTTCCTGGAAAACGAGCGCCAGATGTCGAAATATAATTTCGAGGTGGCGGACACCGAGACACTGTTCGAGGGATTTCGCAAGGCGGTGGCCGAATGCGAGAACTGCCTGACCCACAATGTGCCCATCGCGGCTTATGAACAGGCGATCGAGGCGAGCCACCTGTTCAACCTGTTGCAGGCGCGCGGCGTCATAAGCGTGGCGGAGCGTCAGGCCTATATCGGCCGGGTCCGCGATCTGGCCAAGGGCAGCTGCGAGGCGCACATCAAGCACATGATGCCAGAATGGCAGGCGCAGTTTCCGGAGTGGACGCTGTGACCGATTTTCTGCTGGAGCTGCGGTCGGAGGAAATCCCGGCGCGGATGCAGGATCGCGCGCGGGCCGATCTGGAAAAGCTGTTCGTCGCCGAGCTGGAGAAGGCGGGGCTGAAGGCCGGGGGCATCGTCACCTATGCCACGCCGCGCCGCCTGACGCTGATCGCGCGGGACTTGCCGGAGGCGACGGCCGCGCTGAGCGAGGAGCTGAAAGGCCCGCCCGCCGATGCGCCCGACGCTGCAGTCGAGGGGTTCCTGCGCAAGGCGGGGCTGACCCGCGACGCGCTGGAGACGCGGGACGTGAAGGGGCGGGCGACGCTGTTCGCGGTGATCGAACGGGCGGGGCGGCCGACCGCTGACCTGCTGGCCGAGGCGATCCCGGCGATCGTCCGCGCATTCCCGTGGCCCAAGTCGATGCGCTGGGGCGCGGCGTCGGTCTCGACCGAAAGCCTTCGCTGGGTGCGCCCGTTGCAGGGGATCGTCGCGCTGTTCGGGGATGCCGTGGTCGATTGCGAGGTGGCGGGCATCCGGTCGGGCCGTGAGACGATGGGCCACCGGTTTCACCATGACGGCGTGGTTACCATCGGGTCGGCGCAGGATTATGCGGAGGCACTGCGCGCTGCCCATGTCATCGTCGATCAGGACGAGCGCCGGGCGATGATCCGCGCGCGCGCCGCAGAACTGGCGTCGGAGGCTGGCCTGACCCTGATCGAGGATGAGGGGCTGGTCGCGGAGAATGCGGGCCTGACCGAATGGCCGGTGCCGCTGATCGGCCGGTTCGATCCGGCGTTTCTGGACGTGCCGCCGGAGGTCATTCAGCTAACCGCACGGGTTAATCAGAAGTATTTCGTTTGTGCCGATACGGATGGCAAGCTGGCCAATGCGTTCGTGTGCACCGCGAACATCACGGCGAGCGATGGCGGGGCCAAGATCGTCGAGGGCAACCAGAAGGTGCTGGCCGCGCGATTGAGCGATGCGCGGTTCTTTTACGACACCGACCTGAAGGTGCCGCTGGAGAAGCAGGCGGAAAAGCTGGCCAAGATCGTGTTCCACGAAAAGCTGGGCACGGTGGCCGACAAGGTGGATCGCGTGGCGAAGCTGGCCCGCTGGCTGTGCGAGGAGGGGATCGTCCGTCCTTCACCCCTCCCCTTCAGGGGAGGGGCCGGGGGTGGGGGTGTCCCCCAAGCCGGATCGCCCGTGGGGCGCCCCCACCCCAACCCCTCCCCTGAAGGGGAGGGGCTGAGCCAGGAACAGCTGGCCGACCTTGCCGAACGGGCGGCGCGGCTGTGCAAGGCGGACCTGGTCACCGGGATGGTCGGCGAGTTTCCGGAACTGCAAGGCCTGATGGGCGGATATTACGCCGCCGCGCAGGGCGAGCACCCCGCGGTCGCAGCGGCGATCCGCGACCATTACAAGCCGGTCGGGCAGGGCGACGATGTGCCCACCGATCCGGTGACGGTGGCAGTTTCGCTGGCGGACAAGCTGGATACGTTAATGTGCTTCTTTGCCATTGGCGAGAAGCCAACTGGCTCGAAAGATCCCTTTGCGCTTCGTCGTGCAGCGCTAAGTGTCATTCGCTCGGTGCTGGCAAACAACATTCGGTTTAGCCTTGACGATTCGCTTGAGACAATGACCGACGTAATCGCGTCAGGCAGGACGGATGGCGAACGGCAAGCGCGGCGAGATGAATTAGATGGCATTCTTCTGAATGAGATTGCGACTGGCGATGCCGGTTTGGTTTGGTTCTTCGCCGACCGCCTCAAGGTCCAGCAGCGCGAAGCCGGCGTCCGGCACGATCTGATCGACGCGGTGTTCGCGTTGGGCGGGGAGGATGATCTCGTCCGGTTGCTGGCCCGTGTCCATGCGCTGCAGGCGTTTATGGGGACCGAGGATGGGGCGAACCTGCTGGCGGGATACAAGCGCGCGGCGAACATCCTGAAGAAGGAGGGCGGCGTGCCGGAAGGTGCGGGGACCAATCCGTCGCCTGCACCGGCCGAAGCCGCGCTGATCGCGGCGCTGGATGCGGCGGAGCCGCTGGCGGCGGCTGCGGTGGCGGAGGAGCGGTTTGGCGATGCGATGGCGGCGCTGGCCAGCCTGCGCGCGCCGATCGATACGTTCTTTACCGATGTGATCGTCAACGACCCCGATCCGGCGATCCGCGCGGCGCGGCTGGCGCTGCTGGCGCGGATGCGGGATGCGGTCCACGCCGTCGCCGACTTCAGCCGGATCGAGGGATAGCGATATCATTGGTCGTGGTGTCCCGCTGCGACGCAACAAAATCATTGCATACGAATGCAAGCTCTGGTGAAGGGGCGTGAAAGCGACGATGGACCAGAGCGGCGCAACCGCGCGGTGCCGACCAGAACAAGGGGCAGGAACAAGCAGATGACCCAATATGTGTATCGCTTTGGCGGCGGCGTGTCGGATGGCGGCAAGGGGGACAAGAACCTGCTGGGCGGCAAGGGCGCGAACCTGGCCGAGATGGCGTCCATCGGCCTGCCTGTTCCGCCCGGCTTTACCATCGGCACGCCGATGTGCGCGGTCTATTACGACAATGGCGAGCAGTTTCCCGACAGCGTGAAGGCAGAGGTCAAGGGCGGCATCGCCCATATCGAGGGGGTGACGGGCAAGACGTTCGGCAATCCGGCCGATCCGCTGCTGGTATCCGTCCGTTCGGGCGCGCGCGTGTCGATGCCGGGCATGATGGACACGGTGCTGAACCTGGGCCTGAATGACCAGACGGTCGAGGGGCTGGCGGCGACGAGCGGCGATGAACGCTTTGCCTGGGACAGCTATCGCCGGTTTATCCAGATGTATTCCGACGTCGTCCTTGGCCTGGACCATGGCCGGTTCGAGGAGGCGCTGGAGATCGCCAAGGAGGATAACGGCTTTTACCTGGACACCGACCTGTCGGCGGCGGACTGGAAGAAGCTGGTGGCCGAATACAAGGCCCTGGTCGAGGAGATGTGGGGCAAGCCGTTCCCGCAGGACGTGCACGACCAGTTGTGGGGCGCCATCGGCGCGGTGTTCGGATCGTGGCAGTCGGAACGGGCCAAGGTCTATCGCCGCCTCAATGACATTCCCGGCGACTGGGGCACCGCGGTCAATGTGCAGGCGATGGTGTTCGGCAACATGGGCGACACATCGGCCACGGGCGTTGCGTTCACGCGCGATCCGTCGACGGGGCACAATGCCTATTATGGCGAATTCCTGATCAACGCGCAGGGCGAGGATGTGGTGGCGGGGATCCGCACACCGCAATATCTGACCAGGGCAGCGCGCGAGGGCGCGGGGGCCAAGCCGCTGTCGATGGAAGAGGCGATGCCCGAAACCTATGCCGAGCTGGCATCGGTGTTCGACCTGCTGGAACGGCATTACCGCGACATGCAGGATATCGAGTTCACCGTGGAGCGCGGCAAGCTGTGGATGCTACAGACCCGGTCGGGCAAGCGCACGGCCAAGGCGGCGCTGAAGATCGCGGTGGACATGGCCAATGAAGGGCTGATTACCGAGGCGGAGGCGGTGGCGCGCGTCGACCCGTCGGCGCTGGACCAGTTGCTGCACCCGACGCTGGACCCGGCGGCACCGCGCGACGTGCTGACCAAGGGGCTGCCCGCATCGCCCGGCGCGGCAAGCGGCACGGTGGTGTTCGATGCCGACACGGCGGAACGGCACGCGGCGCTGGGCGAGAACGTCATCCTGGTCCGCATCGAAACCAGCCCGGAGGATATTCACGGGATGCACGCGGCGCGCGGCATCCTGACCGCGCGGGGCGGGATGACCAGCCATGCCGCCGTGGTCGCGCGCGGCATGGGCCGGCCGTGCGTGTCCGGCGCGGGCGCGCTGCAGATCGACACCAAGGCGCGGATGATGCGGGTGGGCGGCCGCGAGGTGAAGGAAGGCGACACCATCACCATCGACGGCGCGACCGGCGAAGTGATGGCGGGCGAGGTGCCGACGATCCAGCCCGAACTGGCCGGGGATTTCGGCACGTTGATGGTGTGGGCGGACCGGGTCCGCCGGCTGAAGGTGCGGGCGAACGCCGAAACGCCGCTGGATTGCCGCACCGCGCGCGATTTCGGGGCGGAGGGCGTCGGCCTGTGCCGCACCGAGCATATGTTCTTTGACGGCGCGCGGATCACCGCGGTGCGCCAGATGATCCTGGCCGAGGACGAAAAGGGCCGCCGGGCCGCGCTGGACAAGCTGTTGCCCGAACAGCGGGCGGATTTCATCGAGATTTTCGAGGTGATGGCGGGCCTGCCCGTTACCATCCGGCTGCTCGATCCGCCGCTGCACGAGTTTCTGCCGCACGAGGAATCCGAATTTGCCGATGTGGCCGAGGCGGCGGGCGTGGGGATCGAGGCGCTGAAGCGGCGCGCGGCCGAACTGCACGAGGTGAACCCGATGCTGGGCCATCGCGGGTGCAGGCTGGGCGTTACCTATCCCGAAATCTACGAAATGCAGGCGCGCGCGATTTTCGAGGCGGCGCTGGCGGTGGCGCAAAAGTCGGGCGCCGCGCCGATCCCGGAAGTGATGATCCCGCTGGTCGCGACGCGGCGCGAGCTGGAATTGATGAAGGCGGTGGTCGACCGGGTGGCCGAGGCCGTCTTTGCCGAGGCGGGGGCGCGGGTCGAGTATCTGGTCGGTACGATGATCGAGCTGCCGCGTGCGGCGCTGAAGGCCGGGGAAATCGCCGAGGTGGGCGAATTTTTCAGCTTTGGCACCAACGACCTTACTCAGACGACGCTGGGCGTCAGCCGCGACGATGCCGCCCGGTTCCTGGGCGTATATGTCGACAAGGGCATTTATGCGCGCGATCCGTTCGTATCGCTGGACATCGAAGGGGTCGGCCAGCTGATCGAACTGGCCGCAGAGCGCGGGCGGGCGACGCGGCCCGACGTGAAGCTGGGCATTTGCGGCGAGCATGGCGGCGATCCGGCGAGCATCGCGTTCTGCGAGACGCTGGGCCTGGATTATGTGTCGGCCAGCCCGTACCGCGTGCCGATTGCGCGGCTGGCCGCGGCACAGGCGGCGCTGAAGCGATGAGCGAGCCACAGCCCAATGTGACGCGCGGCGGATATGACCGCATCTATGGCCTGCACCCGTTCTTTTTCTGGGCGGCGGTATTGTTGCTGCAGGTGGCGTTCGTGGCGGTGATCGCGACGGCGCTGGTCGCGACGATCGACTGGACCGAGGATCTGATCTGGCCGGGTGGGCCGGAACTGCTGCCGTTCTGAACGACTAAGCGGGGCAATCGTCCCCGCTCGCAATGACGGCCGGGCTCATCCCGGCGGGTGCCGCCCCCGCACGGGACGGCGCCCGACCGATCAGTTGCTGAGCAGCGCATCGTTGATCGAGCAGGCCGCCGGGCCAAGGATGACGACGAACAGCACCGGCAGGATGAACAGGATCAGCGGGATCGTCATGATCGCGGGCAGGCGCGCGGCCTTTTCCTCGGCCCGCATCATGCGTTCGTTTCGGAATTCGGCCGACAGCACGCGCAGCGCCGACGCAAGCGGGGTGCCGTATTTCTCGGTCTGGATCATGGTGGTCACCACGCCCTTTACCGCATCCAGATCGATGCGCATGGCCAGGTTTTCGAACGCCTGCCGCCGGTCGGTCAGGAAGCCCAGCTCGATCGCGGTCAGGCTGAATTCCTCGCCCAGTTCGGGATAGGCGCGGCCCAGTTCCTTTGCCACGCGGTGAAAGGCGGCATCGACGGTCAGACCGGCTTCGGCGCAGATGACCAGCAGGTCGAGCGCATCCGGCAGCCCCTTTCGGATCGCGTCGGACCGTTTCGTGATCTTGTTCTTCAGCCAGATGTCCGGCGCCTTGTAGGAACCGATAAAGGTGATGGCGACCAGGCCATAGGCCTTGAGCGGCGACCAGTCGGAAAAGGCTTGGGTGCCATAGACCAGATACACGGCCGTGCCGCCCAGCACGATCGGCAGCACCAGGCGGCCGAAGATGATGGCGGGTGCCCATTCCTTGGTCCGGATACCGGCCTGAAGCAGGCGGCGTTGCGCGACCTTGACCTGATCGTCCTGCAGCACCTTCAGCCCGGAGAGCAGCGCCTTGATCCGGTCCGCCGTCTCGTGCTTTTGCACCAGCTTGGCGCGGCGCTTGGACGTGGAGGCGGTGATGCCCGCCTTCAGCTGTTCGCGCCGTTCGGTCAGCGCCTTGACCCGCTTGGCCATCGGATCGCGCACCGTGGTGGCGGCATAGATGGCGACCAGAACGGCCACTGCGGCAATGCCCGACAGGAAGGTGGCGACAAGGTAGATGTCGACGCCCAGAATGGTCGGCGAGGTGTTGGGATCCATCATCGCTGCGCCCTCAAATCTCGAAGCTGACCATCTTGGCCATGATAAAGGCCCCGATGGACATCCAGCACAGGCCGCCAAGCCCGGCGATGATCAACCGTTCGTCGACAAAGAACCGCTGCATGTAATCGCCCGAAATCATGTAGATGAGGCCGAACACGATGAAGGGCAGGGAGCCGACGATATAGGCCGATGCCTTTGATTCCGACGACATCGCCTTGATCTTCAGCTTCATCTGCATCCGCTGGCGCAGCACGGTGGCAAGGTTCGCCAGCGTTTCGGCCAGGTTACCGCCGGTTTCCCGCTGGATCGCGATGGTGATGACAAAGAACTGGAATTCCGGCGTGCCAAGGCGGTCGGACGTTTCCTGAAGCGCCTGATCCATCGTCTTGCCGATCTTCATCTTGTCGGCGACGGCGCGAAATTCCTCACCCACCGGGCCGTCCAGCTCCTGGCCCACGACGCCGATCGTCTCGGTGATCGGCAGACCGGAGCGCAGGCCGCGGACCAGCAGTTCGATGGCATCGGGAAACTTGGCGTTGAACTTGGTCACGCGGCGCTTGATGACGAAACCAACCGCAAAGTGCGGCAGGCCGGCCCCCACGAACAGGCCGAGGAACAGCGCCAGCAGGATCGGCAGCCCCTGAAGCCAGGCCAGCGCGGTGACGACGACCAGCAGCCCGGCGGTCACCATGCCATATTGGCCGACGGTCCATTTCTTGCCCGTCATCGCCAGGCGCTTGTTCAGCTCTGCCGGACGCGGCAGGAAGCGGCTGACGGCCAGGTCCATGCGCGTCGCGCCGACATTGGCGATCTTGCGCATCTGCGCTTCCATCGCCTTTTCGGGCACGAAGCCGGCATGGCGGGCGCGAAGCCCCGCCACGCGGCGGGAACTGGCCCGTGCCGCCGACGGCCCGCTGAAGGCAAGCACGACAAGCAGCAGCATGAGCGCCATTCCGGCCCCAAGCACGATGATCGGCATTGCGTTCATGCGTCATTCCCGTCCGTTGCCCAGCCCCGGCGCGCCTGTGCCGGAACCGGGGGAGTCCGCCGTTCAGGCGGCGGTCTTTTTCTTGCCCTTCAGCGCGACCAGCTTGCCCAGCAGCGAGGTGCCGGTGCCGCCGGCGCCGCCCTTGGCATCCTTTGCCCGTGCCTTGCCCTTGCCCGGTGCCGGCTCCGCTTCGGCGCCGGCATCGGTCACGCGGGTGATGTGCGTGGCCAGTTCGACAAGCGGTGCCGCGGTCTTGCCGCCCTTGCCCGCCTCCGCCAGCGACTTGCCCAGCTTGGCGGCGTTGGCGGCCAGTTTCTGATCGAACGGCACGACGAAATCGACCTTGCGCTCGATCGACTGTTCGAAATCCTTGCGGCTGATCTCCAGCTGCGCGGCGGGCTGAACACGGTTGGCGACGATCACCATCTGCGTCTGCGGCGCGTTGGATTTGAACCAGGACAGGATGCGGATGGCATCGCGTGCGGCCGCCAGGGTGAATTCCGTCACCACCACCGCCATCTGAACGTCGGTCAGCAGGTGCGGATGCTGGACCAGCATGCCGCGCGGCAGATCGATGACGGTGCATTCGAACGCCGAGCGCATTTCCTCCTGAAGCTGATAAAAGGCGCCGCCATCGGTCAGCATCGGCGTGTTGATCGGCGCTTCGGCCGACAGCACGGCCAGCCGGTCGCTGGCGCGGACCATCGCGCGTTCGATGAACAGGCCGTCGATACGGCTGGGGTTTTCGATGGCGTCGGTCAGGCCGCGGCCGGGCTCAAGATCCAGCGCCAGCGCACCCGTGCCGAAATGCACGTCGAGATCGAGCATCGCGGTGGTGCGGCCCAGCTTTTCACTGAGCAGCCATGCCAGCGACGTGGCCAGCGTGGACGCGCCGGTGCCGCCGCGCGTGCCGATCACCGCCAGGCTGCAATGCGGCCGATCCTCGGTCGGTTCCGCCGCTTTCGGGGCCGACAGGATCGCCTGAGCCGAGGCAAAGGCATCGCGCAGCATATCGGGGTTCAGCGGTTTCAGCAGGTAATCCTGAATGCCGCTGGCCACCAGATCGCGGTACAGGCGCACATCGTTCACCTGGCCCGCCGCGATAACGACGGTGCCGGGTTCGCATACTTCGGCAAGCGCGTTGATGTCGTTCAGCGGATCGCCGCTTTCCGACAGGTCGACGAACAGGACGTTGGGGCTGGCGGAAACCGACAGCGTCTGGACCGCGTTGCGCAGCCCGCCCTTGTTCACCTTTTCCGGCGGCCAGCCCATTTCGATGGCGACGGGGCGCAGCGCCTCTGCGGTGGTTTCGTCACACACAAAGGCCACGAAGGGATCGCGATTGCCCGCGCGTGCGGGATTCCATGGCGCGTTCATTACTTGCCCCCCGTGGATTCGTTCTTGAGCCCGGCCGCGCCGGTCGATGGCGCCTTGCGATAGGTTTCGATGGCCTTGGCCGCGATCGCCGGATCGGTCGTGCCGCTGCCCGGCTGACCGCGCACCAGATCGGCCGGGTTGGCGATCATGGAGGCGAGGTTGCCGTTGATCGCGCAGCCATGGTTGGGATGGGTGTGGCCATCGCCATTGGTTGCGTCGAAATCGCGGAAATTGGGGCAGTTCGGCACACTGGCGCTGAACCGGCTGACAACGATTCGAGCCGTGCCGGGCGTGACCGCACCGGTGGTCACCGGCGCGACCGTTTCGACGAACAGGCCATAGCGTTGTGCCTGAGCCGACACCTGGGCGCGCACGCCCGGATCGCCGCTGGGGTCATCCAGCGCGACGCGGTCGCCATAGGCCACCTGAAGCGTGCGCATCCAGCCGTCCAGCCGGTCGATTTCGCCCGATGCCAGTCCCGACGGGCCGGTTGCCACGTCAAAGGCGTAATCCGCGCGGGTCACGACCGGCTGATTGACCGATTCAAGGCCGCGCGTCGCATCGTTGCAGCCCGCAAGCAGCACCAGCGCCGCAATCGCCGCCTGTGTCCGGAATGATGAAGGCTTGAACATGGTAACGATCCCTTCTGGCATCAATTCGCGGCGGTGAAGCCGGGAGCGGCGGAAACCGGGCGGCCCTTGGCGGGCTTTGCCGGACCCTGGGCGGGCTGAACGTTGCGCTGCACCGGAAAGGCCGGGGGCAGGCCGGGGCCGGCGGGCAGCGCGGCGTTGGGCGCAGGCGTTGCCTGGGCACCGATGGCCGGTTCGCCGCCGCCCTGCGCCATGGTCGGCACCGGGCGCGGGGCGCCATCGCCGGTCGACAGCTGACCCAGCAGCACGCGGCCCAGATCGGTCGGCGCCTTGATCCCGTCGGTCGGCAGATGGATGTCCGCCATGTTGTTTACCGGTTTGACCAGATACGGGGTCACCACGATCACAAGTTCGGTTTCGTTCCGTTGAAACGCGTTCGACCGGAACAGCGAGCCGATGATCGGGATGTCGCCAGCCCCAGGCGTTTTGTCGATCAGGTTATTGTGGGTGTTTTGCATAAGCCCACCGATCATCATCGACTGGCCGGATCCAAGTTCCACCGTCGTCTCGGCGCGCCGTGTCGTCAGCGCTGGGATCTGCGTGCCGCCGATCGTCACGGAACCCGCGGACGTCAGCTGCGATACTTCGGGCCGCACACGGAGTGAGATACGCCCGTCCGACAGGACGGTCGGAGTATAGGTCAGGCTGACACCATATTGTTTGTATTCGACCGCTACTGCGCCCAGCCCTTGGTTGACAAGAATTGGAATTTCGCCGCCAGCCAGGAAGCTCGACGTTTCGCCTGACAAAGCGGTCAGATTCGGGTTAGCCAACGTAGTCACCTGGCCGTTGATTTCTCCCAGGTCGAGCGCACCAAGGATGTCCAGACCGAGAAACTTGGTCAGTCCGCCGATTGTTGTTCGCTGGCTGCCCTGGCTAATATTGGTGCCGGGAGTCAGTGTTGGCGTGCCGTCGATCGGGCTCGGGATGACGCTTTCCGGCGCGCTACCGACACCAAGACCCAGACGCGGGTCGAGATTGTAACTGGCTGCGGGATTGCGTCCGCTACCAATGCCAAACTTGAACCCGCCGGTGCTGTCGATGGTTGTCAGATTCATGCCGATATTCTTGGCAAAGTTGCGGTTCACCTCGGCGATCTTCACCTGCAGGTTGACCTGAAGCGGTGTTGCGGTGTTGAGCCGCGAGAGCACCTGAGTCCCTTCGCCGATATAGGCTTTGACCAGCCGTTCCGCCTCCGCAACGTCGTTGGGATGTTTGACCGTGCCGGTGAGCAGCATGACGCCGTTCATCGCGGTGGCCGTGATCTGCGCATCAGGCATGGTGACCGCCAGCATTTCGGCAACGCTGGTGATGTTGTTGCCCACGCGGATCGTGGCGGAATAGACGACGCGGCCTGCCTTGTTGGTGGCATAGACCGTGGTCTGGCCCGGCGCCTTGCCGAACAGATAGATCTGTGTCGGCGAGCGGACCTGCACATCGGCGACCGCGTCATTGGCGACGAATAGGTCGGACATGGGCGCAGCCAGCGTGACCATCCGGCCCTGACCGGTCGGCACCTGAACCACGTCAGGCGTGGCGGCGACGGACTGGGCGGCGAGCGGCGCGGCGACAGGCGCGACGATCGTGGCGGCAAGGGCGACGATGCTGACGGCCCCCCGCGCGGCGTTGACGACGTATCCCATTACTTGGTCCCCCCGACCGGAACTTCGGTCACGTTGTTGCCGCGAGCGACACGCACCACCGGCCCCCGCACCACGGCGGGCGCGCCGCCGGGGAAGCTGGACTGGGGAGGCGGGGCCGCAGCAGCGGAAGCCCCTTCGGTCGCGGGCTTTCCAGGCACCGAGCTGCGCTGGAAGCGCGACACGTCGGCACCGGTGGAAAAGGTTGCCTTGCCCTCGATCGGCCGGCTGGCGGCGCGGGCCAGCATGGCCTTTTCCGCCTTGGGATCGTTGGACTGCGGCACATCGATGTCGCCATTGGCGATCGCTTCCTCAAGCTCGCCCGCATTGTCGGCGATCGAGCGCAGCGACAGCGACAGGGTGCCCAGCGTCTGGGCAACGGCGATTTTCTCGGCGATCGTGGGCGTCGCCTCGACCGTGACCGAGGAATAGGTGTTGACGACGGTATTGCCCTTGTCGTCGGTTTCCTTGTCCGTGCTCTGGTCGGTGGCCAGCACGCGCAGGTTGCGCAGCACGGTTTCCGAAACCTTCAGCGGCGGGCCATCGCCGCCGCCGGGAACCGACTGGGTCAGCACCAGGTCGACCCGGTCGCCCGGAAAGACGAATCCGGCAACCGCGCTTTGTGCGGACACCGGCACGGTGACGGCGCGCATGCCCGGGCCAAGCGCAGCGGCCAGGAAGCCGCGATCGCCCGGCTTGACCAGCGCGCCCTGCGCGATCGGCTGACCCGCCGGAATGGCGAAGCGCACGACCGTGCCCTGCAGCTTGGCAAGGTCGGTTTCCGGGCCTTCGACGAAATAGGCACCCTCGACCAGTTCAGCGGGCCAGGGTTGAAACTTCATGGCGGAGGCATCGAGGATCGTGCCGACCGGCAGTGCCTTGGTCGCCACCAGCACCTTTGGCCCGGTGACCGGGGCCGGTTGCGGGGCAGTAAGGCCGATGCTGGCCGTCGCCTGAGGCGCGGCCGATCCGAGAATCAGGCTGCGCGCCAGAAATGCAGTGAGCGCCGCGACGATCAGCGCGCCCACCAGAAGCATGATTTTCCGTCCGTCCATGACGCAAGCAGCCTTTCCGATGCCGGTCCGGGATTTTTCCCGGTCCGATCAGTCACCCAAAATGGTAAAAATTTGGTTCACTAAGGATCATCAGGGTCGCTGCAGCGATCGCGACCCCATAGGGAATTTCCGGCCGGCCCTCGCGTTTCAGCCGCCAATGGTCGATCACCATGATCAGCGTCAGCACGCCGCCAAAGATCGACATGAGCACCAGCATCCAGACGAGCGCGCCCACCGGCAGCCAAAGGGCAAGCGCGGCGATCATCTTGACATCGCCGCCGCCCATCATCCCCAGATGAAAGGCGAACCAGAACAGGAACAGCGTGCCGAAGCCCAGCGCCAGCTGGATCGCCATGTCGGGCCAGGGATCAAGGCCGATCGCAAACCACCACGGCACGGCCAGCAGCGCGACGCCGCCATTTTTCCAGTTCGCGATCTCGCGCCTTTGCAGATCCTCGATCCCGGCCGAGACCAGGAACAAGAGCAAGATGCCCACCAGAACGAGCGGTGCGTATTCCCCCATAACGCTTCAGCTCTAGACGGGATGGCTTATCAAAACGTAACCAGCGGCCATGGCCCATGCCGCATATGCCCGACGCGCGATCCCCGACGACGCCCGGATCACCCGGTGGTCAGCGCCCGACGGATGGACGCTGCGCTGCTTTGCTTGGCCCCAGCCGGCGAGCAGCACGCCGCGCGGGTCGATCCTGTTTCAGGGCGGGCGGGGCGACATCATCGAAAAATATCTGGAGGCGTTCGGCCATTGGCACAGCCGCGGCTGGACGATCACGGCGTTCGATTGGCGGGGGCAGGGCGGATCGGGACGGCTGACCCGCGATCCCCATTGTGGGCATATCGACGATTTTGCGCAGTATATCGCTGACTTCCGTGCCTTTCACGCTGAATGGCGGGGCGCGGTGCCGGGCCCGCATATCGTCATCGGCCATTCGATGGGCGGGCACCTGTTGCTGCGGGCGATGCTGGAGGGGGCGGCCCGGCCGGATGCCGCCATCCTGATCGCGCCGATGCTGGGCCTGAAAGGGCCGTTCGGGCCGTGGCTGGGCGAGCGGATCGCGCGGGCGATGGGCCGCATCGGACCGCCCGAACGCCGCGCGTGGAAGGGGAATGAGCGGCCCTTTACCACCGATACCCGCGCCGAATTGCTGACCCACGATCCCGACCGATATGCCGACGAGCTGTGGTGGCAGGCAGCGCAGCCCGAGCTGGTGACCGGCCCGCCAAGCTGGCATTGGGTGGCGGAAGCGCTCCGGTCGACCAACGCGATGCGCCATGATCCGCGGGTGGCGGGCATGGCTGTACCGACGCTGATGCTGGTCGCGGATGCCGATGCGCTGGTCGATCCGCGCACGGCCATTGCCATTGGCGAGCGGATGCCCGATGCGCGCATCGTCCGGTTCGGAGCGGAGGCGGCGCATGAGCTGCTGCGCGAGTCGGATGCCGTGCGCAACCGCGCGCTGGCCGAAATCGACCTGTTCCTGGAGGCGCGCGCGCCCGCATGAGTTCCGACCGGTTCGACATCGCCATCGTCGGCGCAGGCATTGCCGGGGCCAGCCTGGCCGCGTTCCTGGCGCCCCATGCCCGCGTCCTGTTGCTGGAGGCGGAGGAGCAGCCGGGATATCATGCGACGGGGCGGTCCGCCGCCTTCTGGTCCGAAAGCTATGGCGGGCCGGGCATCCAGCCCCTGACCACCGCGTCCGGCCCGTGGCTGGCATCCCCGCCGGAAGCGTTTGGCGGCACCAGTTTCCTGAAGGACCGGGGCGAATTGTTCATCGGGCGGGAACAGGACCGGCCCGCGCTGGATGCGTTCATGGCCAGTTTCGCCGGCACTGGCGTGCCGCTGACCTGGACCGATCCGCGCGGCGTGGTGCCGGGATTGCGGCCGGAATGGACGCTGGCGGTGACCGAGCCGACCTGCATGGACATTGATGTCGGCGCGCTGCACGGCCAGTGCCTGGGCGTTGCCCGGCGGGGCGGGGTGCGCGTGGCGACGCTGGCGGCGCTGGAGCGGGCGCGCAGCGGGTGGCGGCTGGAAACGCGGGGCGGCGCGTTCGAGGCGGACCTGCTGGTCAACGCGGCCGGTGCCTGGGCCGATGAGGTGGCGCGCATAGCGGGCGTGACCCCGGTGGGCATCCGCCCCTATCGCCGGACGATGGTGCAGTTGCGCGTCGATCCGCCCGCGCCGATGGACATGCCGCTGATCCGCGATGCGAGCGACCAGTTCTATTTCAAGCCGGAAGCGGGCGGGCGCATCTGGTTGTCGCCGCATGACGAGGTGCCGGACGATCCGCGCGATGCCGCGCCGGAGGAGCTGGACGTGGCCATCGCGATCGACCGGTTCGAACAGGCGGTTGACTGGCGGATCGAGGCGGTGGAGCGCAAATGGGCCGGCCTGCGCAGCTTTGCCCCCGACCGGTTGCCGGTGTACGGGTTCGACCCGCGCGTCACCGATTTCTACTGGTTCGCCGGACAGGGCGGGTTTGGCATCCAGACCGCACCGGCCGCCGCGATGATCGCATCGTCGCAGCTGTTGTCCATGCCGCCCGACCCCGCCATCGCGGGGATCGAGGCAGAGCGATATCATCCGTCGCGGTTCGGCCTGACCTGATCCCGTTTCCGCATCCCGTTGCCGGTGACGGGGGCTTGCGATAGCCTGCTTATCCTGTCCGACGCCCACCGGAGGTGAGTGATGCGTATCGCGATTGCCTTGACCCTTGGACTTGCGGCCATGATGCCGGCCACCGCGCAGCAGGCGGAGCCGTTCGACGTCAAGGCGGCGATCAACCGGCTGGCGTTCGATCCGGCGCGATATTTCACGTTCGAAAGCGCACAGGACCTGATGCGCGTCACCTATCGCGGCGATGATTATGATTTCCCGGTCTGGTCGCTGACGATCCGCAACGGATGCCAGGCGGAGCCGCGCCTGCCGCCCTGTTTCAAGCAGCGGATCGCGCGGATGGTGCGTGCCCCGGTTCCGGCCGAGGGGGCGGAGCGGCCCCGCTGGCGCGGCATGGCGCTGGTCGCGGCGCTGGAGGGTGCCAGGACCGAGGCGGAGGTCGCCGACCGACTGGACAAGGCGGGGCTGGACTGGGTGGAGGCGGACCTGACCGCCTGTCCGGGCGCGATGGATGCCCTGAAGGCGATGGCCGAAGTGCGCTGGCCATCGCCCAACCCCCTGTTGCCCAGCGACGATTTTCCGCCGCTGGCGCTTCACGCGGACAAGGTGACGGTGGACATCCCGACCTTTCTGCACGCCGTGCGCTATTCCGGGGCGGCATTCAAAGGATCGCCGGGTGAAGCGGCGGTACTGCTGGCGCAGACGCTGGAGCCGTGCTGGAAGCCGAGCGCCGCGCCTGTCCCGTGGCGGAACCCTGCGCCCAGGCGATAGCAACATCCGGTTGGATTTCGTTTCGGCCACGATAAGCTGCAATCATCGGGACTCACCCGAGAGGAGGCTGACATGGCGCACAAGTTCGTGATCGAGAAGAACAAGGCCGGCGAGTTCGTTGCGAAGTTCAAATACAACGCCGAAACGATTTTCTGGACCGAAGGCTATAGCAGCAAGGCATCGGCCAAGAATGCCATCGAATCGATCCTGAAGAATGGCCCCGCCGCCGAGGTCGAGGATCATTCGGCGGATTGATCCGCGCCGGAGCGCGCCGTTCCCCGGCCGGTGTCGGGGAACGGGCGTGAACCCCTTCAACCGGACGAAGGGGTGACGCGGCGGGGGACGCTGGGCTAAAGAAGCGGGCGAGTTTCCCCCGCTGGAGTGTTCCCCATGTCGTTCGAAATCCCCTACACCGCGGAACAGGGCCGGTATGACGGCCGGATGCCCTATCGCCGGTGCGGCGTCAGCGGGCTTGACCTGCCCGCGATCAGCCTGGGCCTGTGGCAGAATTTCGGCGGCACCGACGTGTTCGAAACCGGCCGGGCGATGATCCGCCGGGCGTTCGACCGGGGCGTCACGCATTTCGACCTGGCCAATAATTACGGCCCACCCTTTGGATCGGCCGAGGAGAATTTCGGCCGCGTGCTGGCCAAGGACCTGGCCGCGCATCGCGATGAGCTGATCATCTCGTCCAAGGCGGGGTGGGACATGTGGCCCGGCCCCTATGGCGGGATCGGGGGCAGCCGCAAATATCTGATTGCGTCGTGCGACCAGAGCCTGAAGCGAATGGGCCTGGACTATGTCGACATCTTTTATTCCCACCGGGTCGATCCCACGACCCCGCTGGAAGAGACGATGGGCGCGCTGGCCAGCCTGCACCAACAGGGTAAGGCGCTGTATGTCGGCATTTCCAGCTATTCCCCCGAACTGACCCGGCAGGCGGCGGCGATCCTGAAAGAGCACAAGGTGCCGCTGCTGATTCATCAGCCGAGCTATTCCATGCTGAACCGGTGGATCGAGGATGAGCTGCTGGACACGCTGGAGCAGCTTGGCACCGGCTGCATCGCCTTTTCCCCGCTGGCGCAGGGGATGCTGAGCAACAAATATCTGAACGGCATTCCCGACGATGCCCGCATCCGCCGTTCGGGTTCGATTGGCGAGGATATGCTGAACGAGGATAATCTGACCCGCATCCGCAAGCTCAATGAGATTGCGGCGGCGCGGGGCCAGACGCTGGCACAGATGGCGATTGCATGGGTGCTGCGCGATCCGCGCGTGACCAGCGCGCTGATCGGGGCGCGGACGGTGGAGCAGCTCGACAATTCGCTGGATGCGGTCAACAACCTTGCGTTCAGCGAAGCAGACCTGGCGGCAATCGATCCATGGGCCAGCGAGGGCGCGATCGATCACTGGAAGGTGTCGAGCACGGTGCGCGAACTGCCTGCCGCCTGATGCGCTGCCGCGACGGGGCCGGGGTCAGCGATCGACGATCAGGTCGACATCGCTGGCATCGGCCCCGCGCGCGGTGATCCGCGCGGTAAAGGCGGTGCCGTCGCGCTGTTTGCCGATCAGCAGGTGCTGCGTCCCGTCGCTTTCGTGGCGCGGGGCAAAGCCGGCCTGCTGTGCGCGGGCATAGATCCAGTCGATCATCGTGGCGGCCGGGACAGGCGTCGAATAGCTGACGGCACGCACCCGGCAGGACGGGCCGTCGATGCCCGCCGCCTCAGCCACCGCGGCAGCGGGGTGGAGCGGCAGATCGGCCGGCAGGCGAGCGGCCCAGCGGGCCGACGGGGCCAGCGGGCCGCACGGCTTCATCGCCGCTGCATCGGCCAGCATGGTCAGCGTCTCGCTGGCCGCGATGGCGGCGCAGCGGGGGCAGGCATCGGGGCGCGGCGCACTGGTCAGCCGTTCCGCAGGACCGGCCGGACGGGCGGCGACGAAATCGGGCGCGACCGGCGCGGCATAGGGTTCGGCCGGGGGGCGGATCGCATCGCCATTCGCCTGCGACGCCAGCGAGGGATCGACCATGATCGGTTCTTCAAGCGCGGCGGCGATCACCGGGTCGGGCGTGGCGGCGGTGTCGAGCAGCGCGCCGGCGGCTTCGGTGCGTGCGGCATCGGGCGACGCACCCCCGCACGCGGCCAGCGCAGCGGCAAGCAACAGTGGCAGGGCAAACGACAGGGCGGCACGCATCGCGCAACTCCATGGGGTCTGCCGCGTTCATGGCCCGGAATGGTTAAGGATCCGTCCTATTGCCGGGACGGTGCGGCAGCAAAGCGCGGCAGATGCCGCCGCCGTGCCATTGCCGGCGACCGGGCGACCCCCATGTTTTGAACGTATCGAACATTCAAGGAGATCATCATGGCAACGCGGGCGATGGAAAAGCAGGGGACCAACCACTGGCTGTGGATCGGCGCGGGCGCGCTGGCCGTGGGCGCAGCGGCGGTCGCTGCCAAGCGCCTGGCCAGCAGCGGCGAACAGCCGGAATATCAGACGATCACCGCCGATGGCGCGTTCAGCATCCGCGCCTATCCCCCGCTGGTGGTGGCCGAAACGCGCCAGTACGGGATGCGGGAGCCGTCGTTGCGGCGCGGGTTCGGGATGCTGGCCGATTACATCTTTGCCAAGGAACGGCCGGGCGAAAAGATCGCGATGACCGCGCCCGTGCTGAGCGACACCGATCAGGGCGCGTGGCGCACCCGGTTCGTGCTGCCGGCCCGCTATTCCGCCGAAGCGGCCCCGACGCCGCAGGCCGGGGTAAGCATTGCCACGCTGCCCGCGCGGCGCGTGGCGGCGGTGCGGTTTTCCGGCGTGGCGGACGACGCGGTGCTGGCCGATCAGGAAGCGCGGCTGCGCCGGTGGGTCTATGATCGCGGCCTGGTCCCCGCCGGCCCGGCAGAGCACGCATTCTATAACGCGCCCTTCGTTCCCGGGCTGCTGCGCCGGAACGAGGTGCTGATCGCGCTGGCGGACTAGACCCCGCCGCCGCGTTGCGCGATCATGGCGCGGAACGGGAGGCGCAGGCGATGCTGAATTTACTATCCATCCTGATCGGGATCGTGACCCTGGTACTGGTCGCCATCGCGTTTTTCCCGCTGCTGGGCTGGGCCAACTGGCTGTTCCTGCCCCTGGCCGTGATCGGGGCGGGCATCGGCGCGCTGTCCGACCGCAATGGCGGCCGGAACCTGAACCTGGTGGTGCTGGCGATCGGGACGTTGCGCCTGATCCTGGGCGGCGGCGTCTTCTGATCCGTCAGATGCGCCGGTTGCCCGGATAGGCGAAGTAAAGCACGGCATCGTCGCTGGCCGTCAGCCGGGTGGCCCCGGTGAAGGTCAGACATTCGCCCGCCTGCCACGCGACATCGCCCGCCGTGCCGGTGCCGGTGACGGGCACGAACCAGCCGGTCACGCCATCGGGCAGGGTGACTTCGCGCGTGCCGCCCGGCCAGCGTTCCAGCACGAATTTCGGCCCCTCGGCCAGCAATTCGCGGTCCGGCGCGACGCGGCCGGGGGCGGGCAGTGCCTCGAACGGGCGGGGCACGGACACCGCGACGCCATCGTCCAGGTGAAGCTCGCGCGGGCGGCCATAATCATAGAGGCGATAGGTCAGGTCGACATTCTGCTGCACCTCGACCAGCGTGATGCCCGCGCCGATGGCATGGACGGTCCCCGCCTCAGAATAGAAATAGTCGCCCGCCTTGACCGGTTTCCAGTCGAGCAGATGTTCGATCGACCCGTCCAGCGATGCGGCGCGCAGTTCATCGCTGGTCATCGGGGCCAGCGTGCCGAGCGCGATGGTCGAATCGGGTTCGGCGGCCAGGATGATCCAAGCCTCATCCTTGCCGCGCGCATGGCCGCGTGCCTGTGCCTGACCATCGTTCGGATGCACCTGAACCGACAGTTTTTCGCTGGTGAACAGATATTTGATCAGCAGGTCCGGCTGATCGCCGTCCGGCGTCTGAAACCAGATTTCGCCGACCGGATCGCCGTCCGGGGCCGGATCGGCAAAGCAGGGCCACAGCGTGTGGCGGCCCCAGGGCTTTTCGACGCGATGCGTGGTCAGGCGAGTTGCGGGCATGGACGATGATCCTGTGTTACCTGTCGGCTGCGGTGCCGGTTCACCAACGCCTGATGCCCCATTGCGCCGCATTGCGGCAAGCGGGCATCAAAAATCGTTGGTAGCGGCGGCGACGCTTCGCTACACACCCGCCATGGCCCTGTTCCCGTTCCGCCCCCTTTCCGCCGTGGCGCTTGGCGCGCTTGTCCTCACCAGCGCGTGCAGCAAGACGACCGGCAATGCCGACACGCCCTATATCGCGCGCGACGTGGGCACGTTGTATTCCACCGCCAAGCAGCGGCTGGACCGCAACCAGTACAAGCTGGCCGCCGCGCTGTTCGACGAGGTGGAGCGGCAGCACCCTTATTCCGTATGGGCGCGCCGGGCACAGCTGATGGGGGCATTCAGCTATTATCTGGATCAGGATTATACCAAGGCGATTCAGGGCGCTCAGCGGTTTCTGGCGATCCATCCGGGCAACCGCGATGCGCCCTATGCCTATTATCTGATCGCGCTGAGCTATTACGAACAGATTTCCGACGTGCAGCGCGACCAGAAGATCACCGATCAGGCGCTGAGCGCGCTGGGCGAGCTGATCCGCCGCTATCCCACCAGCCGCTATGCCGCCGATGCGCGGTTGAAGCAGGATCTGGTGCGCGATCACCTGGCCGGCAAGGAAATGGAAGTCGGCCGTTATTATCAGCAGCGCGGCCAGTGGCTGTCGGGCACCATCCGGTTCCGCAAGGTCGTCGACGAGTTTCAGACGACCAGCCATGCGCCAGAGGCGCTGATGCGGCTGACCGAATGTTACCTGGCGCTGGGGCTGCGGCCCGAAGCGGTGAAGACCGCCGCCGTGCTTGGCGCCAATTATCCCGGTACCGAATGGTATGAGCGCGCCTATTCGCTGGTGCGCGAAAATGTGCCCGATGCGCCGGTGACGGCGGCGCGCGGCAGCTGATCCGCCGGGCGGGGCCGGGCCGGGACAGGGCCATGCCATGCTGACCGCATTGTCCATCCGCGACGTCGTGCTGATCGAGGCACTGGACCTGGCGTTCGAGCGCGGTCTGGGCGTGTTGACCGGCGAAACGGGCGCGGGCAAATCCATCCTGCTGGACGCGCTGGGGCTGGCGCTGGGCGCGCGCGGCGACAGCGGGCTGGTGCGGCAGGGCGCGCCACAGGCGGTGGTGACGGCCAGTTTCGACGTGGCGCCGGGCCATGCGGCGATCCATGCGCTGATCGCGGAAAACGGGCTGGACGCCGAACCGGGCGAGCCGCTGACCATCCGCCGGATCGTCAAGGCCGATGGCGGCAGCCGGGCGTTCGTCAACGACCAGCCGGCATCGGCGGCACTGCTGCGCGAACTGGGCGGGATGCTGGTCGAAATCCATGGCCAGCATGACGATCGCGGCCTGCTCAACCCGCGCGGGCACCGGGCGATGCTGGACAGTTTCGGGCGGCTGAACCCGGGCGAGGTCGCTGGCCTGCACGCCGCATGGCGCGCAGCCGAGGCGCGGCTGGCCGAGGCGCTGGCCGAACAGGAAACGGCGGACCGCGACCGCGAATGGCTGGACCATTCGGTTGCCGAGCTGACCCGGCTGGCCCCCGAACCGGGGGAGGAGGCGGAGCTGGCCGAGCGGCGGGCGACGATGCAGCGCGGCGAGAAGGTGGCGGGCGAATTGCAGGCGATCGCCGAATTGCTGGACGGCAGCGACGGCGCGCTGACCCGGCTGCGCCAGGCGGCCCGCATCCTGGAGCGGGTGGGCGAGGACCATGATGCGCTGGCCGAGGCGCTGGCCGCGGTGGACCGGGCGATCATCGAAACCGCCAATGCGCAGGATCAGGTGGACGTCGCGGCAGAGGCGCTGGCATTCGACCCCGCCCGGCTGGAGGCGGATGAGGCGCGGTTGTTCGAACTGCGCGCGCTGGCCCGCAAGCATCGGGTGCAGCCGGACGAACTGGCCGACCTGACCGAGCAGCTGTCGGCGCGGCTGGCGCTGATCGAAGGCGGCGGGGCGGCGATTGCCCGGTTGCAGGCCGAGGTAAAGGCAGCGCGCGACGCCTATCAGGCGGCGGCGGCGGCGCTGAGCGCGGCGCGGGTCGAGGCGGGGCAGCGGCTGGACGCGGCCGTGGCGGCCGAGCTGGCGCCGCTGAAGCTGGATGCCGCGCGGTTCCGCACCGTGGTGGAGCCGCTGGCCGAGGGGCAATGGGCGGCATCGGGCATGGACCGGGTGGAGTTCGAGGTGTCGACCAACACCGGCGCGCCGTTCGCGCCGCTGATGAAGATTGCATCGGGCGGCGAATTGTCCCGCTTTATCCTGGCGATGAAGGTGGCGCTGGCCGAGCGGGGCGGGGCGGCGACGCTGATCTTTGACGAAATCGACCGGGGCGTCGGCGGCGCGGTGGCGAGCGCGATTGGCGAGCGGCTGGCGCGGCTATCGTCCGGCGCGCAGCTGCTGGTGGTGACGCACAGCCCGCAGGTCGCGGCGCGGGGCAGCCAGCATTACCGCATCGCCAAGGCGAATGACGGGCGGGTGACGCGCACGGGCGTCGTGCTGCTGAACGAAGGCGAGCGGCGCGAGGAGATCGCCCGGATGCTGTCCGGCGCGGAGATCACGGACGAGGCGCGGGCACAGGCGGAACGGCTGCTGGAGGTGGCGTGACGCCCGGCGGGCGGAGCCGGGTCAGCGGATCTGCCACACCCTGAGCGGGGTTTCGCCGGGCAGCGTGACGGGTTCCAGCCAGTCGAAGCGTTCGCCGCCCATCAGCCGGGCATAAAAGCCGCGCGGTCCGCGGGCGCGATAGATGGTGGTTTCCGCCATGTCGGGACAGACGACCAGCAGCGTCGCACCATGGGCGCGGGCAATCCGGCGAAATCCGTCGGGATCGCCGGTAAAGCCGTGATGCACGTCCAGGATCGCCGCTTCGTTGCGGTGATAGGGGCCGGCGATCGCGCTGTGCCGGGTCAGCGTGATCATGCGCGGGCCAAGATCGACATGGGTAAAGACGGTCTGGCGCGGCAGGGCGTTGAGCGGGCGCAGCGCCGTCATGGTATTGCACTGTCGCCCGGCGCGACTGACCACCTGTCGCCGGGCGCTGCCCCGTTCGCCGATCGGCAGCTTGTCGATGATCAGCCCGACGGCAAGGCCCGACAGGATAAGGCCGACGCCGACGGTGCCCAGTACGCGCACCGGCATCAGCCGGTGGCGGATGCACCAGGGCAGCAACCACCAGGCGAGCGACACGCTGCCCACCATGCCGATCAGCTGTGCCGCCGGGGCGGAGCGGACCTGCCACGCCATCATGGCACCCGCAAAGGCGATGAACGCACTGGCCGCGATCCAGCCGGTCAGGCGGGCCGTGCCGCGCGCCCGCCATGCCGCGATCAGCGCGCCGATCAGGCCGACCAGCGGGACGGCGGCAAGGGCCAGACCCGTCTTGAGCGGGTGGCGAAAGATCGGCTTTGCCTCACGCACATTGCCCAGCCAGACGCTGACCAGTTCGTCCGACACCCCTTCCGGGCGGGCAAGGCACTGGGGATAGAGCAGGGCAAATCCGCCGCCGACGATCAGGCCCGCCGTCGCCGCCAGGGCAAGCCGCGATGCCCGGCCGCGCGGGGCGATCCAGGCGATCAGGACCAGCAGGCCGCCCGCCGCCAGCATGGCCGACAGCCAGACGGGGGTCAGCGCGTCGCAGCGCATGGCCCAGTTGTCATGGCTGGCAAATCCGGCAAATCCCGCCGCAACGCCGCCCGCCAGGGTGATGCCATAGGCCATCAGGCGGTCGCGCCGGTCGCCGTCCCACACCCATTCCAGCGTCAGGATGGCCCCCGCCATAACGGCATAGGGCAGCATTTCGAGGCCGATCGACAGGCTGATCGCGCTGGCCAACCCCACCGTCGCGCCGCCGCGCGCACCCCGCGGATCGGCAAGCCCGGCCAGCGTCCAGCCAAGGCAGGCCAGTTGCCAGCCATGATGATCGATCCGCATCGGCATGAACATGAGCAGCGCCGAGGTGCAGCCGAACAGGAACAATACCGCCAGCGGCCAGGCGAGCGGAGAGATCAGCCGGCGGACGGCCAGCGATATCGCCGCCAGCGTGACGCCCAGCGGCAGCAGCGGGGCGATGCCCGCCGCCCAGCGTTCGGCCATCACGGTGCCCAGAAACGGTTTCAGGATCAGGATCAGCGCCGCGATCGGCAAATCGACGATCCGCGACCAGTGAATGTCGAACCCCTGTGGCGGGTTCATCCGATATTGCCGGAGGTCGAACCAGCCCTGACCGGAGAGCCATGCCCGCACCTGTGCCATGCGCAGATTGTCGTCGGTATCGGTCAGCACGAACCAGCGGATCTGCGGATAGCGCTGAACCAGATAGACCGCCGCCATCGCCGCCCATGCGATCAGCACCCAGCGAAGCCAGTGCCGGTCGATCTGCCGGACCGCCCATCGTGCCGTTGAACCCTGGCCGTGCAAAACCGCTTTCCCTAATCCCGGCCCTTGATTAGGGCGACCGACGCGCCCGCCCTATACCGGGGATGGGCGCGAAGGAAGCGGCTTGGCGTCGTATGGATGGTTGAACGGGCGGTGATGATCCAGCGGATCAACGAATTGAGGCGGCATCCGGTGATGGGTCAGCTGGTGCGGTTCGGCATCGCGGGCGGCATATCGTCGCTGATCTATGTCGCCGTTTACGTCCCCCTGACCGAAACCGTGTTTCCCGGCGCGCGGGCGGTGCTTGCCGTCCCCTTTGCCTTTGCCTTTGCCGTGACGGCGGGGTTTTTCCTGCACAGCCGGTGGAGTTTCAAGGACCATGGCGTGCGCACATCGGGGGGCGGCCAGCCGGTCAAGTTCGTGATGGTGCAGGGTGCGGGGTTGATCGTCCACCTGCTGCTTACCTGGGGCATGGTGGGGCAGGCGGGGTTGCCGGAATGGTCGCCGCTGGTGCCCGGACTGACGCTGGTGCCGCTGCTCACCTTCTGGATCAATCGCCAATGGGTTTTCGGGGAGTAATCAGGCAGCCATGGATCGCATCGTTTACGACCGCATGGCGGCACATGACACCACCCATTGGTGGTATCGCGCGCGGCGCGAGGTTCTGGCCGACTATATCACGCGTGAGGCGGGGCTGAAGCCGGACGCACGCATCCTGGAAATCGGGTGCGGCACCGGCCACAACCTGCCGATGCTGGCTCGGTTCGGCGCGGTGGACGCGATCGAGATCGACGCCGCGGCCCGCGCCATTGCCAGCGAGCGGCTGGGCAAGCCGGTGGGCGATGCGCCGCTGCCCGAACTGCCCGGCGTGCCGCGCGGCAGTTATGACATGATCGCCGTGCTGGACGTGGTCGAACATATCGCGGACGATGTCGGCGCGCTGAAGGCGATGGCCGATTGCCTGAAACCGGGCGGGGCGATCCTGATCGCGGTGCCGGCGCATCCGTGGATGTGGAGCGCGCACGACGTGGTGAACCATCACCAGCGCCGCTATACCAAAGGCACGCTGGACGCCGCGATCCGCGCCGCCGGGCTGACCCATAATGGCCTGCGCTGGTTCAATTCGCTGCTGTTTCCCGCAGCGGTCGCCGCGCGGCTGGCGGGCAAGCTGACCGGCAAGGACGACAGCGACGATTCGCCGCCGGCCGCGCCGCTGAACGCCGCGTTTCAGGCGATTTTTTCGCTGGAGCGGCACCTGGTCGGGCGGATGCCGCTGCCGCCGGGGCTGTCGATCCTGACCATCGCGCGCAGACCCTGATCCGTCCCCTGCCGGGGGTGGACCGGAGGTCCAACCTCACACCAGCGGCGGGTGGACGTCGTCCTGATCGCGCGCCTCGACCGCGTTATAGCCCAGGGTGGCGTGGCCGCGCGCTGTTCCGGCGATATCGGCGACCAGATAGAGCGGGCGGCGCTTTGCCTCGATATACAGGCGGCCCAGATATTCCCCGATCAGGCCAAGGACGAACATCTGCGCCGCGCCCAGGAACAGGACCAGCAGCATCAGCGACGTCCAGCCAGCGACCGTGCCGCCCAGCGCCCAGCTGGCCAGAATGTACAGCATCAGCAGCCCGGCCGCGCCGACCAGCCACATCCCGATATGGCTGGCCAGCCGCAGGGGCGCGGTGGAAAAGCCGGTCATTGCATCGAGCGCGAACCGGATCATCTTGGCCAGCGGATATTTGGTCTCGCCCGCATGGCGTTCGGCGCGGTCATACAGGAACGGCACCTGTCGAAAGCCGATCCAGGCGACCATGCCCCGGATGAAGCGCGCCTGTTCCGGCAGGGTCAGGAACGCATCCAGCGCGCGGCGGCTCATCAGGCGGAAATCGCCGGTATCCAGCGGAATGGGCGTGTCCGTCACCCGATCGAGCACGCGGTAAAAGGCAGCGGCGGTCAGTTTCTTGAACAGGCTTTCGCCCTCCCGCTTGCGGCGGACGGCATAGACGACATCGGCGTCCTGTTCCGCCATCACCGCGCGCATATCGGCCAGCAGTTCGGGCGGATCCTGCAGATCGGCGTCGATGATCAGGATCTGTTCGCCGCTGCACAGGTCAAGCCCCGCGGTCAGCGCAAGCTGATGCCCGTGATTGCGCGACAGGTTGATGCAGACCAGGTGCGGATCGGCCGCCGCCAGCCGCTGCATCACCGCCCAGCTGTTGTCGCGCGATCCGTCATTGACCAGCACGATTTCGAAATCCTCGCCCACCGCGGCGCGCGCGGCCGCCGCAATGCGGGCGTGCAGCACCTCAAGACAGGATTCTTCGTTGTAACAAGGGACGACGACGGAAAGCCGGGGACGTTGCATGACCGCGCGCTTTAACGTGCAGTTGCGCGCAAGTCATCGACAGATTGCGGGACAATTCAGCGGCCGATCGCGCGCGATCAGGCGGCGCGCAGTTCGGCCATGAACCGGGCGGTCATCTCTGTCAGCGTGGCGGCGGTTTCCGACAGGCTGCTGGCGGCGCCGGCGACGCTGTCGGACAGAAACTCGGTCTGAAACGCGACCTGCGCGATTTCCTTGACCTGATCGGCCATCATTTCCGCGCCTGTCGCCACATCGCGGGCGCTGAGTTCGATGGCGTCGGCGGTGCCATGCTGTTGCCGCACGGCCGCGCGGACCGACTGGGCAGCGTCGGCCAGTTCGCTGACCATGGCGGCGATATCGGCAAGGGCGGAATCGGCGCGGTCCGCCTCGCTATGGATCGAGCCGGCAAGGGTCCGGATTTCGGTGGTCGCGCCCGATGCCTGTCCGGCAAGCTGCTTTACCTCATTGGCGACGACGGCAAAGCCGCGCCCGACCTCTCCCGCACGCGCCGCCTCGATCGTGGCATTAAGGGCGAGCAGGTTGGTGCGCGCGGCGATATCGTGGATCGATTCGGCAAATCCGCTGATCGTATCCGTCCGGTGGCCGAGCACGCCGACCGCCGCTGCGCCAGCATGTGAACAGTCGCGGGCATCGGCGCTGAGCCGCGCCTGTTGTTCGGCAGTGGCGGCAATGGCGGTGATCGATTCGCTGAGTTCATGGATGCGCGCGGCAAGGCCGGCGGCGCCGAGCGAGGACCGGTCGGCGGCATCGGCGGCCTGGGCCGTGTCGCGCGTGGCGCGGCGGGCAATGTCGTTGAGCGCGCGGGCGGAATCGTTGAGGTCGGCGGCCGCGCTGCCCACGCGGGCGACCAGATCGGCGACCGAGGCGTTGAAGCCATCGGCAAAGCGGATGATTTCGGCGCGGCGCTGGGCGCGTTCGTCGGCTTCGATCCGCTGACGCAGTTCGCGTTCGTGCCGGGCAAGCTGTTCGGCCTGTGCGGCCTTGGCCATGGCCTGTTCCACCTGCTGGCGACGCTCATCCGCCTCACGGGCATGGGTCTCGCTTGCCGCACGGGCCGCGTCCTGACGCTGAAGCAGCAGGGCAAGGCGCGTGGTGAGCGAGGCAAGCACGGCAAACTGAAGCACCACGGCAACAGCGTGGATGATGACGCGGCCGATATTTTCCGTCCCCTGAAACACCCAGGCCGGCATGACCCAGCCCAGGATCAGATGGTGCAGCGCGACCATGGCGCTGGCCAGCAGCATCGGACGCCAGTCGCACAGCACCACCAGGGCGGCGAGCGCGACGAAGAAGTACATATGGCCGTCCATCTGCCACTCATGCCCGGCCATCAGGAACACGCCGAGCGCGGGATAGACGGCGGCAAGCGACCCGATGGTCAGGCGCGCGCCCGCATCGTAACGACCGTTCAGATAATTGCGGGTCGGCACGATGGTCGCGGCAGCCGCGATCAGGACGGCCAGCCCGACATGCTGCGAGCCGGTGGCAAGGCCGATCAGCCCGATGGCAAGCACACAGGCCCAGCCACCAAGGACGATCAGCCGGACACCGGTGCGGCGCAGGCGGTCAAGGCTGGGGGAGGGGGCATCCGTCATTGGGGAACTCCGCAACCGGCGCGGGGTGCGCGCAGGATCAGGGCATGGCCGACGCTGCCGGCAATCCGGTCCAGCCGGCCATGGACGATGATCGAACCGGGCAGCGGCCCCAGATCGACCAGCGCAGCGCCGCCGTCCATTGCCGGGCCGGTCACGTCTCGGGAATCCATCGGGATGATGAGCATCGCCCCTTCCGCCGGGGGCAGCATGGTCAGGCCGCCAAGGGCAGCAAACGCCGCCAGCGACTGACCGAGCCATACGGGGGGGATCAAACGAACACGACTGAACACCATCCCCGGTTAGGGGACATTGGTTATCCGGCGGTTAACCGCGATCCTGCGATTCGCGGATTTCGCCAGGCGACAGGTCGGCAAGGAAGCGGGCGGCGATATCGCGCGCGACACGGATCGGCCGGCGGCTGTGAACGTCGAGCGCACACCAGCTGCTTTCCACCTCTGCCAGCACGTCCTCGCCCCGCTTGATCAGGGTGCGGAACAGCGCGCGTGCGCCCTGGACCCGTTCGGCCACCACCGTGGCGATCACCTGATCCTCAAGGAACGCGGGGCGGCGATAGGTAATCTCGTGCTTCAGCGCGACCCACAGATGCGCGGCCACCGCCTCTGCCGGGGCGACTGCGCGCCAATAGGCGATCACGGCATCCTGTACCCAGGTCAGATAGACGGCGTTGTTCACATGGCCCATGAAGTCGATGTCGCCGGGGGCGATCGACACGGCATGATCATGCTGGGTGACGGGGGTGTTCACGCGCCGGATCATGCCCGTTGCTTACATCAGTGTCAATGAATTGTCAGGCGCGTTCGGCGGCACTCACCGCATCGGCGGCACGTAGGGCGGCAAGCAGGCGCATCAGATGGCTGTTGTCGCGCACCTCCACATCAATGGCATTGGTGTGAAAGGTGGTGTCGCGATTGTCCATGCGCAGGCCAAGGATGTTGGCGCGGTGCGACCCGATGATGGTGGCGATGGCACCCAGCGCACCGGGTTCGTTCTTCAGCGTCACCGAAATGCGGGCAACGCCGCCCTCTGCCTTGTCGCCCCAGTTCAGGTCGACCCATTGCGCATCGTCGAAATGGTCGAGTTCGGGACATTCGATGGCATGGACCGCAATGCCGGTCCCCGGCTGGCGGATGCCGACGATGCGGTCGCCCGGCACCGGACGGCAGCAATCGGCCAGATCGAATGCGACGCCTGGGGTCAGCCCCTTGATGATGATGGCATGGCGCTGCGGCGGCAGTTCCCCCGCCTCGTCCGCGTCGGCCGACCCGGGCATCAGCGCGTTCATCACCTGTGCGTCGGTCAGGCTCTGGCGCGCGATCGCCTGCATCAGCGCCGCCTCGTCGGCCAGTTTCAGCCGCTTCAGCGCCTCTGCCACCGCTTCCGATCCCACCTTGGCGGGCAGGCGTTCGACAATGTTCTCGAACAGTTTCCGGCCCAGCTTGTCGCGTTCCACGCGCTCCTTCTGGCGCAGATGGCGGCGGATCGCGGCGCGCGCCTTGCCCGTGATGGCAAAGTTCATCCACGCCTCGTGCGGGCGTTGCGCCTTGGATCGCAGGATCTGAACCTGATCGCCATTGGCCAGTTCGTGGCGCAGCGGCACGACGCGGCCGTTCACCTTTGCACCCACCGCCTGATCGCCTAGATCGGTGTGCACGGCATAGGCAAAGTCGATCGGCGTCGCGCCCTTTGGCAGCTGAATCAGCTCGCCCTTGGGCGAAAAGGCAAAGATGCGGTCCTGATACATCGCCATCTTGGTATGCTCGATCAGCTCTTCCGGGCTTTCGGCAGTGTCCAGGATTTCGATGAGGTCGCGGATCCAGCGGACCTGCGTGTCGGGGCGCACCGCATCCTGTTTATAGGCCCAGTGCGCGGCCAGGCCGAACTCCGCCTGGGCGTGCATTTCGGCCGTGCGGATCTGGATTTCGACGCGGGTGTCGCCGGCGTGCATGATCGTGGTGTGCAGCGACCGATACCCGTTGCGCTTAGGCGTCGAGATATAATCCTTGAACCGCCCCGGCACCATCGGCCAGCGGCGATGGATGATGCCGAGTGCGCGATAACATTCCTCCTCGGTCGGCACGATCGCGCGGAACGCCATGATGTCGGACAGCTGCTCAAGGCTGACATGCCGTTCCGACATCTTTTTCCAGATGGAATAGGGGTGTTTTTCGCGGCCTGACAGTTCCGCCTCCACCCCGCCGCGCGACAAGAGCAGCTTCAGACCCGACGCAATCTTGGCAATCCGGTCGCCGCCGCCTTCCTTGAGCGCGGCCAGCCGGCGGGTGATCGATTCATACCCCTCCGGCTCCAGCTCGCGCATGGCCAGCGTCTGCATCTCCTTCATGAATTCGTACATGCCGATCCGCTCGGCGAGCGGGGCATAGATATCCATAGTTTCGCGGGCGATGCGCTTGCGCTTTTCCGGCTTTGCGATGTGATGGAGCGTGCGCATGTTGTGCAGCCGGTCGGCCAGCTTGACCAGCAGCACGCGGATGTCGTCCGACATGGCGAGCAGGAATTTGCGCAGGTTTTCGGCCGCGCGCTCGTTTTCCGACTGCGCCTCGATCTTGGACAGCTTGGTCACGCCGTCGACCAGCCGGGCGACCGAGGGGCCGAACTTTGCCAGGATTTCGTCCGGCGTGGCGACCGTATCCTCGATCGTATCGTGCAGGATCGCGGTGGCGATCGTCTCGTCATCCAGCTGCAGGTCGGTCAGGATGCCCGCAACCTCGATCGGATGGCTGAAATAGGGGTCGCCGCTGGCGCGTTTCTGGCTGCCATGGGCGTGCATGGAAAACACATAGGCGCGGTTCAGCAGCGCCTCGTCCGCGTCCGGGTCGTAACTTTTGACCCGCTCAACCAGTTCATATTGCCTCAGCACGCCGCCAATGTGCGGCGGCGTGCCGGGTCTTTGCAAGCGGTTAGTGACGCCGGATATGGCGCAAAAGGCACAGTTCTGCCGAAATCAGCCCTTGGCCTTGGCATTGCACTTGGCCAGCTGTTCCGCATCGAAGGCCAGGCCATCGACCGCAAAGGCGGTCAGCGTGCCGACTTCGCGCACGGCCAGCTCGCACACCACCTTTGCCGGGCTGCTGCCCTTGGGCGCGACGCAGCCATTGTCGGTGCAACGCCACATCACGCCGCGCGTGATGAAGCTTTCACCGGCCTTTGCAGCCGCAGGGGCGGCCATATAGCCGGCGCGCGATTGCGCCATGGCGGGGGCGGCGGCGGAAACAAGCGCGGCGGCAAGCAGGGCAAGACGGATCATTCGCGGAAACTCCCCTGGACACGAATCGAGATAGGTTGCAGGACGATACTTACACCAATGTTTTTACGCAGATGCGTCATAGGTTGCAACAGGAAACCATTGCTGCGTTGCCGCAAAACAAGCGTTTCCAATTTGCGCCCGATCGGGATAGATTCGATGACCATGTCGGAAAAATTGCGGGAACCCCTGGCGGAGTTGGCAGCCAATTGCAGCCTGCCCGCGGCACTTGAAGCGATGGGCGAACGATGGTCGTTCTTGATCCTGCGCGCCGCGTTCAACGGATTGAAGCATTTCGAGGAGTTTCAGTCCGAACTGGGCATTGCCCGCAACATCCTGGCCAACCGGCTGACCCGGCTGGTCGGTCACGGCATCCTGGAACGGCGGCCGTGCGAGGATGACCGGCGCAAGGTGGAATATTGCCTGACCGAAAAGGGGTTCGCGCTGCTGCCCACCATGGTCGCGCTGCGGCAATGGGGCGAGCGGTGGGAAACCGGCACCCCGGCCAGCCCGGTGCTGGTCGATGCGCGCGACCGGCGGCCGGTGCGACAGGTGTCGGTGCTGGCCCATGACGGCCGCCCGCTGACCAAGCAGGACCTGGTCTGGGCGCTGCCCGAGGAGGTTGCCTGACCCGCCGGTTCGCCGGGCAAGGCCGCGGCGATCCGTTCAGCCGTCGCCGACGCGCTCGATATCCGCGCCGACCGCCTGCAGCTTTTCCTCAAGCCGCTCATAGCCGCGGTCGAGGTGATAGATGCGGCTGACCTGGGTCTCGCCCGTCGCCGCCAGACCGGCGAGGATCAGGCTCATCGACGCGCGAAGATCGGTCGCCATCACCGGCGCGCCGATCAGCGGCGATTGGCCGCGCACCACGGCGGAACGGCCCGTCACCTGAATGTCCGCGCCCATCCGCGCCAGTTCGGGCACGTGCATGTAGCGGTTTTCAAAGATGGTTTCGGTCAGCACGCTGGCCCCGTCCGCCTGGGTCAGCATCGCCATGAACTGCGCCTGCATGTCGGTGGCAAAGCCGGGGAAGGGCGCGGTGGACAGTGACACCGGCTGCAGCGGGCCGTTGGCGGCGACATGGATGCTGCCTGCGGTTTCGGTGATCGTCACGCCCGCTTCCTGAAGCGCGACCAGCGTGGCGCGCATGTCCGATGCCTCGGCCCCGACCAGTTCCAGCGCGCCGCCGGTGATCGCGGCGGCACAGGCATAGCTGCCCGCCTCGATCCGGTCTGGCATCACGCGATAGGTCGCGCCGTGCAGCCGGTCGCGTCCCTCGATTGTCAGGGTTTCGGTGCCGACGCCGTCGATGGACGCGCCCATCGCGATCAAGAGGCGGCACAGATCCACGATCTCCGGCTCGCGCGCCGCATTTTCCAGGACCGTGGTGCCCTTGGCCGTCGCCGCCGCCATCAGCGCGTTTTCAGTCGCGCCGACCGAGACGACGGGGAAGGTGAAGCGACCGCCGGGCAGGCGGCCACCGGGGGCCGTCGCCTTGACATAGCCGGCCGCCAGTTCGATTTCCGCGCCCATCGCCTCAAGCGCCTTGAGGTGCAGGTCGATCGGCCGGTTGCCGATTGCGCAGCCGCCCGGCAGCGACACCGTCGCCTCGCCCATCCGCCCGATCAGCGGGCCGAGCACCAGGATCGAGGCGCGCATCTTTCGCACAATGTCATAGGGCGCGGTGCTGGAGGTCAGGCGGCTGGCGCGCATCGTCATCACCCGGCCGAATTCGTCGGGCCGCGTGCCTTCGATCATGGTCGAAACGCCGAACTGGTTCAGCAGATGCCCGAAACTGTCGACATCGGCCAGCCGCGGCAGATTGCGCAGCGTCAGCGGCTCATCGGTGAGCAGCGCGCAGGGCAGCAGGGTGAGGGCCGAGTTCTTGGCCCCGGAAATGGCGATGCGGCCGGACAGGCGGTTGCCGCCGCGGATAAGGATGCGGTCCATCGCCGGGTTAGTAACGGGTGCGGTGCAGGAGGCAAGGGGGATGGCCGCACGCGGCGGCCGGGCGAACCCGATCCTTTGAGTCGATTACGCCTTTTCCAGCGTGCATTGCAGCGGATGCTGATTCTGCCGGGCGAAATCGATCACCTGGCTGACCTTGCTTTCCGCCACTTCGTACGTGAACACCCCGCACACGCCGACGCCGCGCTGATGGACGTGCAGCATCACCTGCGTAGCCTCGTCCCGCGTCATCCGGAAAAACCGCTGAAGCACCAGCACGACGAATTCCATCGGCGTATAATCGTCGTTCAGCATCAGCACGCGATAGGGCGTGGGCTTTTGCGTCCGGGTGCGGGTACGGGTGGCGACGCCGAGCGACGTGCCCTTGCCGTCGTCATCCGGCTCGTCGGCCATGGTGGCGGGGATGGGGAACAGCGGCTGGGTCATGCAGCAAAAATATGGCAGGTCGCGGCCCCGGGGCAAGGGGGCGGGACAGGAAAAAGGCGCGATCCGGCGCGCACCAATGGAAAGGGCGGCCGCACCCGGTGGTGCGACCGCCCGTCCATGGATCGGACCAGAACCGCCTACGCGGCGATCTTCATCTTGTCGGCGGCAACCGCGACGCGGTTGCTGATCGGCTGGGCGGCGTCACCGGCCAGCTTCAGCATCGCTTCGGTCTGCTTCGACGTTTCGGCGACAACCGTGTCGAACAGCGAGCGGAAATAGTCGCTCTGGATCTTGGCGAACTCGGTCGGCGACTTGGCGCTGGCCAGGCTCTTCATGGTGGCGGTCGCCTGCTCGAAATGCTTGCGGCTCAGCTCGACGGCTTCCTGGCCCAGCGTTTCCATGCCCTTGACGGCGATCTTGCCGCTTTCGACCACGGCTTCGACATTGCCCTTGGCCAGGTCGTTCATTTCCTCGACCAGCTTGGCATTCTTTTCCATGGCGGCCTTGGCGCGCTCGTTCAGCTCGGCAAACATCGCCTGGCTCTTTTCGGTGACGGTTTCGAACGTGGTGGTCATGATGTCGGTGTCCTTCTTTGCGGCGGTGCGCTTGAGTGCGGGCTTCACAGGGGCAGCGGCCTTGGCGATCGTGTCGACCGCCTTGTCCACCACCTTGCTGACCGCCTCGACCACCTTGGCTGCGGGCTTGGCGGGTTCGACCGGCTGGACAGCGGCGACAATCGCCGGTGCCGGTTCTGCTTTCGGGGCGGCTTCGGCAACGGCCTTCACCACCTTTTCCGTCACGGCGGTCGTTGCCGCCGTGGTTGCCGCAACCGCCTCGACAGCCGCTGAAGCGGCTTGCTTGACCGGCGCTGCGGCCTTTGCCGCCTCGCGGGCCACCGGCTTGCCGGTACCGGGCTTTTGACCCTTGCTCGCCATCATTCAGCTCCTCGTGCTATTGCTGCGACGCAGCATATAACAATGATGATCGCCAAGATCAAGCGGCTTTTGTGCAGTGCAACATAAGTGATTTTCGATACCGTTATCAATGGCTTGCGCCGATGAGTGCGGTGCCGAAATAATCCTGTTGCATCAGCGTAATTTCACATACTCGCCGGGGGCATCGCCCAGCGCCTTGCCCGGCTTTCTCGGCCCGGTCGGGGGCACTTTTCCGGCATCCTGCGCGGCGATCCATTCGATCCAGTCCGGCCACCAGCTGCCCGCCGTCTCCCGCGCCGAAGCGACAAAGGCGTCGAGCGATTCGGCCGGGGCGTCGCAGGTCCAATACTGGTATTTCCGCGCGGAGGGCGGGTTGACCACGCCGGCGATATGGCCCGACCCGGCCAGCACGAACCGCACCGGGCCGTTCAGATGCGTGTTGAGTTTCCACACGCTGGCCGCCGGGGCGATGTGATCCTCTTTTCCGGCCTGGATATAGGCGGGGGTTTCGATGCGGGTCAGGTCGATGGGCGTGCCGCCGATGCTGAGCGCGCCGGGCACGACCAGCCGGTTGTCGCGGTACAGATCGGTCAGATAGCTGAGGTGCCAGCGTGCGGGCAGGTTGGTGACGTCCGCATTCCAGTGGAGCAGGTCGAACGGCGGATAATCGTCGCCCAGCAGGTAGTTGTTGGTGACATAGTTCCAGATCAGTTCACGCCCGCGCAACAGGTTGAACGTCGCGGCCATATACCGCCCGTCCAGAAACCCCTCGGCAGAGATGGATCGGATGAATTCCAGCTGCTCGTCAGTGACGAACAGCGACAGGTCGCCGGCCTCCGAAAAATCGACCTGCGCGGTGAAGAAGGTCGCGCTCTTGACCTTGTCCGCCTGTCCGCGCGCGGCCAGCACCGCCAGCGTCGCGGCAAGCGTGGTGCCCGCGACGCAATAACCGATGGTGTGGACGCTATCGACGCCCAGCAGGTTGCGCACGGTGTCGATCGCGTCGATCTGACCCCGTTCGACATAATCGTCCCACACCACGTCCTTCATCGTGGCATCGGCGGATTTCCAGGATACGACAAACACGGTCAGACCCTGATCCACCGCCCATTTGATGAAGCTTTTTTCAGGGGTCAGGTCGAGGATGTAGAACCGGTTGATCCATGGCGGAAAGATGATCAGCGGCACGCCGAACACCTGATCGGTGGTCGGCGAATACTGGATCAGTTCATACAGGTCGGTGCGATGCACGACCTTGCCCGGCGTTGCGGCGATGTTGCGGCCCAGTTCGAACCCGCTGCTGTCCACTTGCGTCATCTGGCCGCGGGCCATGTCGCCCAGCATGTTGGACAGCCCCTTCAGCAGGTTTTCGCCGCGCGTCTCGATGATGCGTTCGACGACGACGGGATTGGTCGCGGGGAAATTGGACGGGCTGATCGCGTCGATGAACCCCTTGGTCGCGAACCGCAGCTGTTCCTTGTGCCGGGGATCGACGCCCTCCAGCGAATCGACGCCGCGCAGCATATGGTCGGCGATCAGGAAATAGCTCTGGCGCAGGAAATCGAACACCGGATTATCGCGCCATTGCGGCGCCTTGAACCGGCGATCGCTGCTGAGTTCGCGCGGTTCCGGTTCGCCGGCCGCCGCCTCCGGATCCAGGAAACGCTGCCACAGCTTCATCGTGTCGGCCCAGAAATCGGCAGAGGCGCGGGCAAAGGCGGTGGGATCGCCCCAGGCGGCCATCGGCCCGGCCTGCATTGCGCCATAGCCATGTTCCAGCATCATCTGCTGCGCGCGGCCAAGCACCCAGGTCCAGTGCTGCAGCTCTTCCAGCCGGGGAGGCTCGGCGTGCTGGTCGGTCATCTGGGCATCCCTCCATTGCGTGACGCCAAGGTCTTAGCCCAGCCATCCCGCTCCGTCAGCCCGTTGCGGCGCCCGTCACCGGCGCGGGCGACAAATCGGTGACGCAAAAGATTCCCGTGACCGGCGAAACCGGCTAAGGTCGTCGTTCCTCCAACGGAAAGAACGAGGTCCATGTCCGACGAATTCTACCGCATGAAGCGGCTGCCGCCCTATGTCATCGCCGAAGTCAACGCGATGCGGGCAGCGGCGCGTGCGGGCGGAGAGGACATTATCGACCTGGGCATGGGCAATCCCGACTTGCCCCCGCCCGACCATGTCATCGACAAATTGTGCGAAGTGGCGCGCAAGCCGGGCGCCCATGGGTACAGCCAGTCGCGCGGCATTCCCGGCCTGCGCCGGGCACAGGCCAATTATTACGGCCGCCGGTTCGGCGTCGAGCTGGACCCGGAGCGGGAAGTCGTCGTCACCATGGGATCGAAGGAGGGGCTGGCCAGCCTCGCCACCGCGATCACCGAACCGGGCGACGTCGTGCTGGCGCCCAATCCCAGCTATCCCATCCACACCTTCGGCTTCATCATCGCGGGCGCGACGATCCGCAGCGTACCGACCACGCCGGACGAGAATTATTTCCGGTCGCTGGAACGCGCCATGGCGTTCACCGTGCCGCGCCCGTCGATCCTGGTCGTCAATTATCCGTCCAACCCCACGGCCGAGACGGTCGACCTTGCCTTTTACGAGCGGCTGGTCGCGTGGGCGCGGGAAAACAAGGTCTGGGTGCTGTCCGACCTTGCCTATTCCGAGCTGTATTTCGACGGCAAGCCGACCGTGTCGATCCTGCAGGTGCCGGGGGCCAAGGACGTGGCGGTCGAGTTCACGTCGCTGTCCAAGACCTATTCCATGGCCGGGTGGCGCATGGGCTTTGCGGTCGGCAACCAGAAGCTGATCGCGGCGATGACGCGGGTCAAAAGCTATCTGGATTATGGCGCGTTCACGCCGATTCAGGCGGCGGCCTGTGCCGCGCTCAATGGCCCGCAGGACATCGTGGAAAAGAACCGCCAGCTCTATCACAAGCGGCGCGACGTGCTGGTCGAAAGTTTCGGCCGGGCGGGGTGGGACATCCCGGCGCCGCCGGCGTCCATGTTCGCTTGGGCACCGCTGCCGCCCGCACTCGCCCATCTGGGCAGCCTTGAGTTTTCCAAGCAGTTGCTGACCCATGCCAAGGTCGCGGTCGCACCGGGCGTCGGCTATGGCGAGGATGGCGAGGGCTATGTCCGCATCGCCATGGTGGAAAACGAACAGCGGCTGCGCCAGGCGGCGCGCAATGTGCGCAAATATCTGCAGTCGATGGGCGTCAACACCGGCGCGAAGCAGGCGGGATAGGCAGGGGCGCGATCAGCGTGTAGCCCGGTTCGCGCCGGGTCACGCCGCCTATTGCGCGTTCTGGCCCTCGTCCGCTGCGTCGGCGGCGTTGACGTCCACCATCTCCGCCGCTTCGTTCAGCGCCTGTGCCTCCGCCACCGTCACGCCGCCGGGCCCCGGATCGGTCGGCGCCGGGCCGCACCCGGAGAGCAACGCGATCGGCGCCACAAGAACCAACAGTCGCATCCGGCGCATCCTTTCGTCTCGCTATGTCTCTCTCCTAGTCGCCGGGATCAGGCGAAGTCGAGGGCCGTTCAACGCAAACGGCCGGCGCATCGCTGCACCGGCCGCTGCGAATGATCACGCCTGTGGCGGATTATTCGGCCTTGTTGTCACCGACATTCTCGGCTTCGCGCTCGATCGAATCGCCGACATTGTCCAGCGCGCGCTCGGCCGTGTCGAACGCTGCGTCAACGTCGTTGGCGGCCTCTGCGGCGGTCGCTTCGGCGTCGGAAGCGATGGCTTCGGCCGCTTCGCCGGTTTCGTTCTTTGCCTGTTCGGAACAGGCGGCCATGCCGAACGCGGACAGGGCGATGATCGGTACGAACAGCGATTTACGCATCGGAGCTATTCCCTTTGTCGTTGATATTCCTGCGGAGTGATCGCCGATGGTTCGGCCGATCGTTCCGGCTGTGCCCTTCATAACGCCTGTTTGTGCACCAGGTTGCAAGCTTTGGAAGCGGATCGCTCGTTGACCGCATATAAAGAAATCTTTATATGACGATTCATGGCGCAGGCACTCGACATTTTCCGGGCATTGGCGGACCCGACACGGCTGCGCATCTTGTCGCTGGTCGCGCGCATGGAATTGTCGGTCGGCGAACTGGCGCAGGTGCTGGAACAAAGCCAGCCGCGCGTGTCCCGGCACGTCAAGATCCTGACCGATGCCGGACTGGCCGTGCGGCGCAAGGAGGGAAGCTGGGTCTTTGTCGCGCTGGGGGCAGCGGTGACGACGGCCCCTGTGCTGGCGGCGATGGACGCCTGGGCCGGGCCGCTGGATCACGCGCTGGCGGATGCCGACGGGCAGCGGCTGGCCGCCGTGCTGGCCGAACGGACCGCAGCGGCAGCGCAGTGGTTTCAGGCGCATGCCGGGGAATGGGACGCGATCCGCAACCTGTACATCGCCGAAAGCGAGATCGAACAGGCGATGCTCAACGCGCTGGGCACCGAAACGCTGGGGCGGCTGGTCGATATCGGCACGGGCACCGGGCGGATGCTGGAACTGTTCGGCCCGATGGCCGCGTCCGCGATCGGTATCGACCGGTCGTCGGAAATGCTGCGGCTGGCACGGGCCAAGCTGACCGAGCGGGGGCTGGACCGGGCGGAACTGCGCCAGGCGGATTTCTATGCCCTGCCGGTCGAGGATGCAGAGGCGGATGCGGCGATCCTGCACCATGTGCTGCATTTTGCGCACGCCCCCGAACAGGTACTGGCCGAGGCGGGGCGGGTGCTGGCGACGGGCGGACGATTGCTGGTCGTGGATTTCGCACCCCATTCGCGTGAGGAATTGCGGACGCAGGAGGCGCACGCCCGGCTGGGCTTTTCGGACGAACAGATGCTTGGCTGGTTTGCGGCCGCTGGCCTGGTCCCCGAACGGGTGGACACGCTGGAGGGCGGCGAGCTGACGGTGAAATTATGGGTCGGGCGCAAACGCGCCGCCCCGGTGACGGAGAAGATTGCGGCATGAGTATCTCGGTTTCCCAGCTCGAAGAAGCACGCCGGGCGCTGGAAGCGCCGCTGTTCGCCGATCTGGCGGGCGATGCGGCGGTCAGCTTCGAGTTTTTCCCGACCAAGACCGAAAAAATGGCCGAGGCGGCGTGGGACGCGCTGATGACGCTGGCGCCGCTGGGCCCGCGCTTTGTCTCTGTCACCTATGGCGCGGGTGGGTCGACGCGGGATCGCACGCATGAAACGGTGGCGCGCATCGCACGGGACACCAGCATCCCGGCCGCCGCGCACCTGACCTGTGTCAGCGCCAGCAAGGAGGAAGTGAACGCCGTTGCGCGCGAATATTGGGCGGCGGGCGTGCGCCATATCGTCGCGCTGCGCGGCGACATGCCGGTGATGGGCGAAAAATTCGTCGCCCATCCCGACGGATACCGGAATGCGGCCGATCTGGTCGCGGGGCTGCGCGCGCTGCACCCGTTCGACATTTCGGTCGCCGCCTATCCCGAATGTCACCCGGATTCGACCGATGTGGCGGCGGATATCGACAATCTGAAGCGCAAGATCGACGCCGGGGCGAACCGCGCGATCACCCAGTTCTTCTTTTCGCCCGACACGTTTTTCCGGTTCCGCGATGCGGCGGCGGCGGCGGGGATCGGCGCTGAAATCGTGCCGGGCATCCTGCCGGTGTCCAACGTGGCCCAGACGCGCAAGTTCGCCGGGATGTGCGGCGCGGCGATCCCGGACTGGATGGACCGGTTGTTCGACGGGCTGGACGAGCATCCCGCCGCGCGCCAGCTGGTCGCGGCGACCGTCGCGGCGGAACTGTGCCGCCGGCTCTATGCGGGCGGGGTGCGGCATTTCCACTTCTATACGCTGAACCGCGCGGAACTCAGCTTTGCCATCTGTCACCTGCTTGGCCTGCGCGCACAGGGCGAGCAGGGGCGGGCGGCGGCCTGATCCCCCCCTTAACCTCACCCCGGCCCGTGCCGGGGTCGGACCTATATCCCCCCGGGATCAAGCCGGGGTGACGGAGAACCAAGTGTCTACAGCCCGCCAAGCCTTTCTCGACATGGCCGCAGAGCGCATCCTGATCTTTGACGGCGGCTATGGCACGTCGATCCAGAAGTTCGGGTTGCAGGAGGCGGATTATCGCGGCGACCTGGACCTGCCGATGGATCAGAAGGGCAATAACGACCTGCTCTGCCTGACCCGGCCGGACATCATCAAGGGCATCCATGCCGCCTATTTCGCGGCAGGCGCCGACATGGTGGAAACCAACACGTTCAGCGGCACCCGCATCGCCATGGCCGATTATGGCTGCGAGCATCTGGTATGGGACATCAACCTGGCCGCCGCGAAACTGGCGCGCGAGGCGGCGGAGGAGGCAAGCGCGAAGGACGGCAAGCGCCGCTTCGTCGCAGGCTCCATCGGCCCGACCAACAAGACGCTGTCGCTGTCGCCCGACGTCAACGACCCGTCGTTCCGCGAGGTCGATTACGACGCCCTGAAGGAACAGTATAAGGAACAGTGCGCCGCGCTGATCGCCGGCGGGGTGGATTTCATCCTCATTGAGACGTGTTTCGACACGCTGAACGCCAAGGCCGCTGGCATGGCCGCGAAAGAGGCGGAGGCAGAGGCGGGGCGCGAGGTGCCGGTGATGGTCAGTTTCACCATCACCGACATGTCCGGCCGTAACCTGTCGGGCCATACCATCAACGCCTTCTGGTACACGCTGCGCCATCTGAATCCGCTGACCGTCGGTGCGAACTGCGCGTTCGGGGCGGACCTGCTGCGCCCCTATCTGTCCGAACTGGCCAAGACGGCCGACACGCTGATCCTGGCCTATCCCAATGCGGGCCTGCCCAACGAGCTGGGCCAGTATGACGAGTTGCCGGAGCGGACGGCCGAGCTGATCGCGGAATGGACGCGCGAGGGGCTGGTCAACGCGGTCGGCGGCTGCTGCGGCACCACGCCGGACCATATCGCCGCCATCGCCCGCGCGGTCGCCGATGCCCCGCCGCGCCAGTTGCCGCAGGTGCCCGTCACCATGAAGCTGTCCGGCCTGGAGCCGTTCATCATCGCTGCCTGATTTGCCCACAATTTCTGCCGACCGCTCCCGTCCACGCCGGACGGGGAAAAGAAAGAAGCCATGACCACCGCCACTGCCTCCACCGTCTTCATCAACATCGGCGAACGCACCAACGTCACCGGATCGGCTGCGTTCAAGAAGCTGATCATGGCGGGGGATTATGCCAAGGCGGTCGAGGTCGCGCGGCAACAGGTGGAAAACGGCGCGCAGATCATCGACGTCAACATGGACGAAGGGCTGCTCGACGCGGTCGAGGCGATGACCACGTTCCTGAAGCTGATCACCGCCGAACCGGACATTGCGCGCGTGCCGGTGATGATCGATTCGTCGAAGTGGGAGGTGATCGAGTCGGGCCTGAAATGCGTGTCCGGCAAGCCGATCGTCAATTCGATCAGCATGAAGGAAGGCGAGGGGCCTTTCCTGGACCATGCCCGCAAGTGCATGGCCTATGGCGCGGCGGTCGTCGTCATGGCGTTCGACGAGGTGGGCCAGGCCGATACGCGCGACCGCAAGATCGAGATTTGCGAACGCGCCTACACCCTGCTGACCGGCATCGGTTTCCCGCCCGAGGACATCATCTTCGACCCCAACGTGTTCGCCGTGGCGACGGGGATCGAGGAGCATAACAACTATGCCGTCGATTTCATCGAGGCAACGCGCGAGATCCGCAGGCGTTGCCCGCACGTCCACATCTCCGGCGGCCTGTCCAACCTGTCGTTCAGTTTCCGCGGCAACGAACCGGTGCGCCGGGCGATGCACAGCGTGTTCCTGTACCACGCCATCCCGGCGGGCATGGACATGGCGATCGTCAATGCCGGCCAGCTGGACGTGTACGACACGATCGACCCGGAACTGCGCAAGGCGTGCGAGGATGTCGTCCTCAACACCGATCCGGAGGCGGGCGAGCGGCTGGTCGCGCTGGCCGAGAAATATCGCGGCACGGATGCTGCGACGGAAAAGGCCGCGGCCGAATGGCGCGGCTGGCCGGTGGTCAAGCGGCTGGAGCACGCGCTGGTCAAGGGCATCGACATGTATGTCGTCGATGATACCGAGGAAGCGCGGCAGGAAATCTTTGCCCGCGGCGGCCGCCCGATCGAGGTGATCGAAGGCCCGTTGATGGAGGGGATGAACGTCGTCGGCGACCTGTTCGGCTCCGGCAAGATGTTCCTGCCACAGGTCGTCAAATCCGCCCGCGTGATGAAAAAGGCGGTCGCCCACCTGCTCCCCTATATCGAGGCGGAAAAGGCCGAGGGGGACAGCAAGGGCAAGGGCCGCGTCATCATGGCGACGGTCAAGGGCGATGTGCACGACATCGGCAAGAACATCGTCGGCGTCGTGCTGCAGTGCAACGGGTTCGAGGTCGTCGACCTGGGCGTCATGGTCCCCTGGACCAAGATCCTTGAGGCGGCGAACGAGAATGATGCCGACATGATCGGCCTGTCCGGCCTGATCACGCCCAGCCTGGACGAGATGGTGACGGTGGCCGAGGAAATGCAGCGCGCGGGCATGACGATGCCGCTGCTGATCGGCGGGGCAACCACGTCGAAAGTGCATACCGCGCTGAAGATCGCGCCCGCCTATACCGGCCCGGTCGTCCATGTCCTCGACGCCAGCCGCGCGGTCGGCGTTGCCACCACGCTGGTGTCCGACACGATCCGCGACGACTACGTGACCAAGGTCGCGGCGGAATATGAGGCGGTGCGCGCCGCCCGCGCGGGCAAGGGGCAGAGCGAGCTGGTGTCGCTGGACACCGCCCGCGCCAATGCGTTCGAGGCGGACATGAGCCTGAAACCGCGCAAGCCCATCCTGCCGGGCGTGCACCGCTTTCCCGACTGGGATCTGGCGGACCTGCGCGATTACATCGACTGGACGCCGTTTTTCCGCGCGTGGGAACTGCACGGCAATTATCCCGCGATCCTGACCGATACGGTGGTGGGCGAAAGCGCGTCGTCGCTGTTCGCCGATGCGCAACGGATGCTGGACCGGATCGTTTCCGAACGATGGCTGACCGCGCGCGGCGTCGTCGGCCTGTGGCCCTGTGCGCGGGAGGAGGACGATGTCGTCGTCTATATGGACGATGAACGCCATGTCCGCCTGCCGTTCCTGCGCCAACAGATCGCCAAGCGCGAAGGGCGCGCAAACATGTGCCTGGCCGATTTCATCGACCGCGACGGCGACTGGATCGGCGGCTTTGCCGTGTCGATCCACGGCATCGAGCCGCATCTGGCGCGGTTCAAGGCGGCGGTGGACGATTATTCGGACATCCTGCTCAAGGCATTGGCCGACCGGTTTGCAGAGGCGTTTGCCGAGCGGCTGCACCAATATGTCCGCAAGTCCCTGTGGGGCTATGCCGAGGGCGAACAGCTCGACAATGCCGCGCTGATCCGCGAGCAATATCGCGGCATCCGGCCCGCGCCCGGCTATCCCGCCTGCCCGGACCACAGCCTGAAACCGATCCTGTTCAAGATGCTGGACGCGCATCATGCGACGGGCGTTTCGCTGACCGAAAGTTTCGCCATGCTGCCGACGGCGGCGGTCAGCGGCTTTTACTTCGGCCATCCCGACGCCGCCTATTTCGGTGTCGCCCGCGTCGGCAAGGATCAGGTCGAGGATTACGCCGCCCGGCGCGGGGTGGACCTCGCCACGGCAGAACGCTGGCTGCGCCCGAACCTGGATTAAGGTTTCCCGGTCGTCACCCCGGCCTAGAGCCGGGGTCCCGCTGCCTGAACCGCGCCAGGTTTGCCGGAAGCTTGTTGGTTCAATTCAGGCTGCCACATCTGTAGCGGCGATGGCAGCGACGGCCAAAGCGCGCCAACGCTGCCCGCCATCGCAGAAAATCCTGTCCTACAGGTCGCCGGTCATGCTCCATCCTGTTCGCATGGATCATCCCGCACCCTCCGCATCGCCGCGCGTCCGCGCGCTTTGGACGCCCGCCCGCCAGCGCATTTTCCTGACCGCCCTTGCCGAAACCGGCAGCATTGCCCGCGCCGCGCGGGCGGCGGGGATGTCGCGGTCCAGCGCGCACCGGCTGCGGCTCAGGCTGGCGGGCACGCCGTTCGACCGGCTGTGGGACCGGGCGCTCGCCGTCAACGCCGCCCGGCTCGCCGATCCCTTTGCCGAGATGCGGGGCGCGTCCGGCGCTGCCCTGCCGCCTGACCGTGGCCACTCCGCCGCATGACCGCCGCGCATCCGCCGCGATCCGGTTGCACGTTTGTGACGGGGCCGGTGCGGCCGGGTCGCGCGGGTGTCGCGTCGCGGGTGCCTTCCGGTCGCTTCCCCGTCGCATCCGGCAAAATCATGCCCGAAAGCGTCAAGACTGTCCGGTCTTGCCGCATCACCCATCTTGCCCCGACCCGCTGGATCGGCCAGCGTGGGCATGGCAAGCATTTCGGGGGAGCCAATGGCCGATACCGTCACCAGTGACGACATGACACCGCGTGAGCCGAGCGCGAAGGAGATCCGCACGGTCATCACCGCGTCCTCGCTGGGCACCGCGTTCGAATGGTATGACTTCTTCATCTATGGCACGCTGGCCGCGTCCGGCATCATCGGCCGCACCTTTTTCCCCGGCGGGAACGAGGTGCTGCAGACGCTGCTCGCCTGGGCCGGATTTGCCGTCGGGTTCGGGTTCCGGCCGCTGGGCGCGGTCCTGTTCGGATTTCTGGGCGACAAGCTGGGCCGCAAATACACGTTTCTGGTGACGATCACGCTGATGGGCATTGCCACGGCGGGCGTCGGGCTGGTCCCCAGCTATGCCGCGATCGGGGTTGCTGCGCCGGTCATCATCATCCTGTTGCGCATCGCACAGGGGCTGGCGCTGGGCGGGGAATATGGCGGGGCCGCCATCTATGTCGCCGAACATTCGCCGCCGGGCAAAAGCGGCTATCACACCAGCTTCATTCAGGCATCGGTGGCGGGCGGTTTCATCCTGAGCCTTATTGTCGTGCTGGGGTTCAAATCGTCGATGAGCGCCGAGGTGTGGAATGACTGGGGCTGGCGCGCGCCGTTCCTGTTTTCGCTGCTGCTGCTGGCGATTTCGCTGTGGATGCGGGTGAAGCTGTCGGAAAGCCCGGTGTTCAAGGCGATGAAGGCGGCGGGCCAGACGGCAAAGAACCCGTTCATCGAAAGCTTTACCTATCCCGGCAACTGGAAGCGGCTGTTCGTCGCGCTGTTCGGCATTGCCGCCGGGCTGACCGTAATCTGGTACACCGCGATGTTCAGCGTATTGAGCTTCCTGCAGGGACCGATGCGGGTGGATGAGACGACGGCGCAGCTGATCGTCGGCGCGGGCGCGCTGTGCGGCCTGTTCTGGTTCATCTTTTTCGGCCGCCTGTCTGATCGGGTGGGGCGAAAGGCGCCGATCGTCACCGGTTATGCCGCCACGCTGATCCTGTTGTTCCCGATTTTCTGGACAATCGGCCATGCCGCCAATCCCGGCCTTGCCTATGCCGCCGACCGCGCGCCGGTGGTGGTGACGGGTCCGGCATGCGGGTTCGACCCGTTTGCAGCGACACAGAAGGATGCGTGCGGCCGCATCCTCGACCATCTGTCGAAACGGGGGGTCAGCTACACCACGGTGCGGGCACCGGCCGTGACGATGGCGGTGGGCGGTATTCCCGTCGGATCGCTGGAGCCGGCCGCGATCGACGCGGCGCTGGAACATGCCGGATACCGGCTGGACCGGGTGGTGCCGTCGCCGCGCAATATCGGCATCATCCTGATCGCAATCCTGGCGCTGTCCATGCTGGCCGGGGCGACGTTCGGCCCGGTCGCGGCCCTGTTGTCAGAGATGTTTCCGCCGCGCATCCGATATTCGTCCATGTCGATCCCCTATCATATCGGCACGGGGTATTTCGGCGGATTCCTGCCGTTTATCAGCGCGTACATGGTTGCCCGGTCGGGCAATCCCTATGCCGGGTTGTGGTACACCATCGCCGTCGTGGCGATGGCACTGCTCGTCTCGCTCTGGGGCCTGAAAAGCGGTCGACCGGAGCCGCTGAAGGATTGAGCGCGGCGGCAAAGCGGGATAGCGCCGCGCGGGCATGACCATCGAACCGCCCCCGCCGCCGCTGCGCCTGATCCTGGACAGCGATGCCCTGGCCGCCAACTGGCGGGCCCTGGCGGCGCGGCATCCGGCTGCGGCCTGCGGCGCAGCGGTCAAGGCGGACGGCTATGGCCTCGGCGCGCGCGAGGTGGTGCGCCGCCTGACCGCTGCCGGATGCCGCGATTTCTTTGTCGCCACCTGGGCCGAGGCGCTGGCGATCGCCGACCTGGCCCCCTCGGTCGCGGTGCTGCACGGGGTCCGGTCGGCGGACATGGCAGTGGCTGCAGCGGCTCCTGCCCATCTGCGGCCCGTGCTGAACAGCGCCGAACAGGTCGCCCGTTGGCGGCAGGGCGGCGGGGGCCGGCCATGCGACCTGATGGTCGATACCGGTATGAACCGGCTGGGCGTGGCGGCGGGCGATGCGGCCGCGCTGGCCGAGGGGCTGGCGCTGGACACGCTGATGAGCCACCTGGCCTGTGCCGACGAGGTGCATCCGCTGAACCAGCGTCAGCTGGATGCGATGACCGGGTTGCGCAGCGCGGTGGCGGCCCGCCGCTACAGCCTGGCGAACAGCGCGGGCATCTTCCTTGGCCCCGACTATGGCTTCGATCTGACGCGGCCCGGCCTGTCGCTGTATGGCGGCATACCGGGCGAGCAGGCGGCGGCGGTCATCCGCCCCGTCGCCCGGCTGGAGGCAGAGGTGCTGCAGATCCGCCGGATCGGGGCGGGGGAAAGCGTCGGGTACAACGCCACCTTTACCGCGCCCGCGCCGATGCGTCTGGCGACGCTGAACATCGGCTATGCCGATGGCTATGGCCGCGGCTTTTCCGGCGTCGGAGCGGCGGTTGGGCCTGACGGACGGCGGCTGGCGGTGCTGGGCCGGGTGTCGATGGACCTGTTGATCGTCGATGTCACCGATGCCGGCGACGTGGGCGAGGGCGACTGGCTGGCGGTCGAGTACGACTTGGTCAGCGCGGCGGCGGCATCGGGCCGGTCGCAATATGAGCTGCTGACCGGGCTGGGTCAGCGCATGGCGCGCCACTGGCGCTGATTTTCATCGCCGATGGACATGTTCGGTTCATCGGATTTGCGATACAGTTCGGCATGATTTGACGAGGGAGTTTCACCCATGTCCCGCCGAATGACATTGATAGCCGCCCTGCCGCTGGCGCTGACCGCCGCCACGCTGCCCGCCGAGGACAAGCCCACGGGCGAGGCCGCGCTGGCCAAGGCCGTCGAGGGGCGCGAGGCTGGCAAGCCGATCAGCTGTGTGTCGATGTCTCAGCTGCGCGGATCGGATTCGATCCGCGGCACCGCCATCGTCTATCGCTCTGCCGGGTCGACGCTGTACGTCAACCGGCCCAAGGGCGGATCGTCGGAGCAGCTGGACCGCGATACGATCCTGGTCACGCAAACGCCCAATGGCCAGCTTTGCCGCAACGATGTCGTCAACCTGGTCGACCGGATGACGGGGTTTCAGCGCGGTTTCGTGATCCTGGGCGATTTCGTGCCGTACAAGCGGGTGCCCAAGGCGAGCTGATCCCCGAGCTGATTCGCCGCGAGGACGCGGTTCAGCGGATCGGCTTTCCGCTGTCGCGCCAGCGGGGCAGGATCTGATCATCCGCCGGGGGCGGCGCGGTCGCCGGGCTGGCTAACGGGGCGGGCGCGCCGATCGCACTGCCCGATTGCGACCAGCGCGGCTGTATCCCCTGAAGATCCGCAGCGGGCGGCGGGGCGGGCGGTGCCACCGCGGTCGTGGCGGCCGGCGCAGTGGCGGGTGCCGGAGTTGCCAGCGGGGCGACACTGAGGTCCGCCATCACGGTCAGTGCCACCGGCCGATGCGGCCCCGGCACCGGTTCGCCGCCGGCATAGCTGCTTCGGAAAGCACCGGGCGTGCCCCAATACCCCTTCCACCGATGAAAGAAGTGCGCGCCGAACACGCCGGTCATCACCAGACTGCTCGCCCAATAGGGTTTGACGGCATAGGTGTGGTAATGCGTGGCGTGGCCGACCGCCGCCATGACATGGCCGTCCAGTGCCCGCTGTGCCGTGCGGCGGGCGCGGTCCCATGCCGATGCGACCGGGCGGCGCGCCATGGCCCCGTCGCAGGCAAAGCTGAACTGGCATCCGGCGCGTTCCGACCCCTGATACACCACGCCGCACACCGTGTTCGGAAAGGCGGGATGGCGCACCCGGTTCAGGATCACCTGAGCCACGGCGGCCTGTCCGTCGGCGGGTTCGTTCGCCGCCTCGTAATAGATGGCGGTGGTCAGGCATTGCAGCGCGCGGGCCCGGTCGGATTCGCTGCCCGTCAGGATGAAGGGCGGGGCGGGCCGCACGGTGCCGTCGCCGGCCAATGCGGCGAGCGCGCCCGGATCCTGTGCCGGAATGGGCAGATCGGGCAGGGCGATGGTGCCGGTGACGCCGGGGGCGATCGCATCGCCATCCTCGATCGACAAGAGCAGCGCCGCGCCGGGAAAATGATCGTCCGCCTCATACCCGCTGGGCAGGCGTTCGGGCGGGGCGGGCGGCGTCGCCTGCTTCATCGAAACATAGCCGGCATGGCCCGAAAACCCGGCGCCGATCATCGACACCAGGATCGCGGCCAGCACGCCGCGCGATTGCAGGACAGGCCAACGCCGCTGGATCACGGCCCCCTGATACCGGATGCAGGTTGCGCTTTCCCTACCCGATTTTCGCCTGTCCCACGCTGTTACAGCTTATGGTTAAGGCAAGGATTGCGATGCGGGGCGACACCGTGCCATCGCTGCCAGCGGGCTTGACCCGCCCTGCCGCGCCCGCGATCAACAGGGCATGGACGCCCCCGCCGCATTGCCGCCCCGCCGCCGCGTTTCGACCCGTATCAGCGCGCTCTATGGCGCGGGCGCGGTCGCCTATGGCGTCAAGGATTTCTGTTTCTCCACCTTCCTGCTGCTGTTCTACAATCAGGTGCTGGGCCTGTCGGCGGCGCAGGTGGGGCTGGTAATCGGCGGCGCGCTGATCATCGATGCCTTTGTCGATCCGGCAGTGGGGTTCCTGTCCGATCGCACGCGCAGCCGCTGGGGGCGGCGGCATCCATGGATGTATGGCGCCGCGCTGCCGATCGGGCTGGGCTGGCTGCTCCTGTGGAATCCGCCGGAATGGAGCGCCGGTGCGCTGCTCGGCTGGCTGTTCGTCATGGCCGTGCTCGTCCGTTCCGCCGTGTCGGCCTATGAAGTGCCCAGCCAGGCGCTCAGCCCGGAACTGACCTCCGATTATGACGACCGCACCCGCATCATGGCCTATCGCTATGTGTTCGGCTGGGGCGGCGGACTGGGGATGCTGATCCTGACCTATGGCGTGTTCCTGAGCGGGCCGGAGGGGGTGCTGGACCGGGCGGGCTATGTCGGATTTTCCGTTGCCGGGGCCGCGCTGATCGTCGGCGCGATCCTGATTTCCGCGCTGGGCACGCACCGGGAAATCGCCCGGTTGCCCAAGCCGCCGATCGTGCGCCAGTCACTGGCCGGATATCTGCGCGAAATGGGGGACAGCCTGAACAACCGGGCGTTTCTGATCCTGATGGCGGGGGGCCTGTTCTATTTCGTGGCGCAGGGGGTCAGTTTCGGCCTGTCCAATTACCTGTATGTCCATGTGTGGCGCATGGCGGGCAGCGATTTCACCTGGCTGGGGCTGGTCCTGTTGGCCGGCGCGGTCGCCGCGTTCGCGGTTGCGCCCCGGCTGGGGCGGGCGCTGGGCAAGCCCAAGGCGGCGATGCTGATGCTGATCGGGGCGGCGGTGCTGAACGGCACACCCTATTGGTTGCGGCTTGCCGGGATGTTTCCCGAACCGGGCGATGCGGCGATGATGCCGACGCTGTACCTGTTCTATTTCATCAACGGCGCGTGCGGGGTCAGTTCGACCATCCTGCTGGCATCGATGCTGGCCGATGTGGTCGAACATTCCGAAGCGCGCACCGGCCGCCGGTCCGAAGGGCTGTTCTTTGCCGGGCTGTTCTTCATTCAGAAATGCACCAGCGGGATCGGCATTGCGCTGGTCGGGGCGATCCTGTCCGGGATCGCGTTTCCCACCGGGGCCGCGCCGGGCACGGTGCCGGTGCCGGTCATTGACCAGCTGACCATCGCCTTTGCCGCCATCTACCTTGGCCTGGGGGTGACGGGGGCGCTGTGCTATCGCGCATTTCCGTTCGGGCGGAAGGAGCATGACGACCGCATCGCCCTGCTGGCGCAGGCGATGCCGCCACAAGGATGACGCCGATGCGGCCCCGGCGGGAACGGTGGATCGCGCTGGCGGGATCGGCAGCGGCGGTCGGCGGGATCATCGCGGTGCTGCTGATCGGACTGAGCGTGACGACGGGCGTTCGGATCGATTCGGCGCTGGATGTTTTCGACATCAGCGTGCCGCCGCCGCCCCCGCCGCCGCCCGAACCGGTCCCAAAGCCGGCGGCGAGCGAGCGGGAAGCCGGCGCGGCTGCTCCCCCGGCACTGAAGGCGCGGCCAAAGCCAGTAACGGCACCGCCGGTTCCGCCGCGCAAGCCGCCGCCGCTGGCCGCCCCGCCGGTTGCGGCCGATGGCACAGCGGCGCGGGCCGGGGCCAGCGAGCGGCCGGGACCGGGCACCGGGGCGGGCGGGGTCGGTAGCGGCCTTGGTAGTGGCGGCGCGGGGGATGGCACGGGCGGCGGCGCGGCGCGGGCAAAGCGGGTGAGGGGGAGCATCAGCAACCGGGATTATCCCCCCAGCGCCTATCGCGCAGGTGCGGGCGGGCGGGTGATCGTGACGTTAACTGTCGCGGCGGACGGACGGGTCACCGGATGCCTGATCGCGCGATCCAGCGGCAATGCCGCGCTGGACGAGGCGACCTGTTCACTGGCGCGCAAGCGGTTCCGCTATACCCCGGCACGCGATGCGTCAGGCAAGCCGGTGGAAAGTCAGGCGGGATACCGGCAGGACTGGTGGCTGGAAGGTCAGGCGCCGCCTGCACCCTGACCCTGCCACGGGGCCACCGCACAAAAGAAAAGGGGCGGCGGAACCCGTGTTCCACCGCCCCCGTCCTTAACCGATCGGTTGAACCGATTAGTTGGCAGCAGCCATCGTGCTGGACACGTTGTTGAACGTGGTCTTCAGCTCGTTGCCCAGGCCCTGCATCGCGGCGATCGCGGCAACCGCGATCAGAGCGGCGATCAGGCCGTATTCAATGGCGGTGGCGGCCTTCTTGTTCTTCAGGAACGTGCGAATCTTCATCATATCCGATCTCCAAGGGTTGAAAACGTCTTCAATTACCCGGCTTTCCCGGGTTTGCCCCCGGATCAGCCCGTCCATGTAAGCGGTGCAGGGTTGACAAATATTTAAGCCGCCACACGTTTTTCGAAGGATGGATCAGCGTGCGCGTTCGACCTTGTTCGCAACATCGTTCCACATCGACGTCGTTTCGCTGGCCAGCGATTGCAGCGCGCCGATGATGGCGATCACCACCAGCGATACGATCAGGCCATATTCGATTGCAGTGCCGCCCCGCCGGTTTCTGGCGAAGCGGCGGATCGCTTTGACAAGGTTCGCAAACACCGCAATCTCCCATCCGACGATGCGAAAATTACCAAGATGGGGTTAATGAATTGCTGATGGGCGGACGTGAAAATACCGCGAATTTGCTGATCGTTACGGCTGCAGCAATGATCGATGCCGATGGCCGCGTGCTGGTGCAGCAACGCCCGCCGGGCAAGCCGATGGCGGGGTTGTGGGAGTTTCCGGGCGGAAAGGTTGAAGCGGGGGAAACGCCGGAACGGGCGCTGATCCGCGAATTGCACGAGGAACTGGGCGTGACCGTGGATCACAGCTGCCTGGCCCCGGCGGTGTTCGCCAGCGAGCCGCTGGGCGACCGGCATCTGTTGCTGCTGGTCTATGCGCTGCGCAAATGGTCGGGCGTGCCGGCGGCGCGCCATGCGACTGCGCTGGCGTGGAAACGGCCCATCGAGCTTCATGCGCTGGAGATGCCACCGGCGGACCGGCCGCTGATCGGCCTGTTGGAACTGCTGATCTGACGGTCAGTAAAAGCGGCTGAGCACCAGTTGCCGTTCGCCGCCATCGCACAGGCCGATCGACAGCGACCTGCCCGGCATTCCCGCAAGGACGGACAGGTCGGCGCGCTGCGCCCCCGCGCCGTCGATCGAACAGATTGCATCGTCCGCGCGAAAGCCGCTGCGTTCCGCCGGGCTGCCGCGCATGACGTGAAGGACGGTCAGCCGCTCGCCCGTCCGGCCCAGCAACAGGCCGCTGGTCGAGCGCAGCGGGCTGGTGTCGGGTTCCGTCTGCGCCAGCACCATGCGCCCGGCACCGGGATCGAGCAGCAGGCGGTATCGCTGCATCAGCCCCGCGCCGATCCGTCCGGTCAGGCCGCGGCTGGCGGTATAGCCGCCCTCCGGCTCGATCCGCGCCTCGATCTGGCGGACGGCCTGTCCGGCAAGGTCGATGCGGTCGATGATGGCGAGGCCCGTCGCCACGCGCCCGCCCGCGCCCCATCCGATGGTCGTCGACAGGCCGTCATGGCGAAAGCCGCCCGCCGCCCACGCCGCCTGAGTGAGCGTCAGCGCCGCGCCATCGCCGGTATCCATCAGCACCGCGCCAAGCCGGGTGTCGGCCAGCGCCAGATCGGCGACATAACCCGCGCGCAGCGGCGCGATCAGGCCGGGAAAGGTCAGCCGCCCGCTGGGTAGCAGGCGGAACCGCCGGGCAGCAAAATCGAGGTCAAGCGCATGGCGGCCCAGAATATCGGCGCCCAGGATCATGTGGACCGGCGCGCCATTGCCGCTGGCACTGGCGGGCAGGGGCAGCACGGCCAGCCGTTGACGGGCCAGCGCCTGCGTGCCGATGACAACGGGCAGCGGCCGGCTCCACCGGATCGGCACGGTGCCGCCAATCGCGTTTGCCCGGCCCGCTGCGCCAAGCGGCAGGCCGATGTGCGCGGCGAACCGCTGATCGATCACGCTGTGGCTGGCCCCGGTATCGAGCAGCGCAGTGACCGGATGCCCGGCCACGGTCATTTCAAAGGCGATCTGGTTGCCGGGCGTGCGCTGAAAATCGATCCAGCCGCTGTCCTGCGCACGGGCGGGCGCAATGGCAAGGAACAGCAGGGCAAGGGCAAAGATCAGCCGCATGACCGGATGCTAGGTCAGGTGACCAGGATCCGCCACCGCTTCCGATGCTGGTTAATGTCCCGTTCTGGGGGCGACCCCATGGGCGGGGATCAGAGGCATGCTTCCAGCAGCGCCTGGTCGAAACCGAACTGCTTTGCCTTGTCCAGCGTATAGGGGCGCAGGCCCATGGAGCGATACTCGCCGATGATCTTGCCGTCGGCGCTCTCGTCCAGATATTCGAACTTGAACAGTTCCTGCGTGACGATCACCGGCCCTTCCATCCCGATCACTTCGGTGATGTTGGTGACGCGGCGCGAACCGTCGCGCAGACGCTTGACCTGCACGATCAGGTCGACCGAGTCGGCGATCTGGCGGCTGATCGCTTCCTTTGGCACCTTGATGTCCGACATCATCACCATGTTTTCCATACGCGCGAGGCATTCGCGCGGGGAGTTGGAGTGAAGCGTCGCCATCGAGCCGTCATGGCCGGTGTTCATTGCGGCCAGGAGGTCGAAACACTCCGAGCCGCGAATTTCGCCGAGGATGATCCGGTCCGGCCGCATACGCAGCGCGTTCTTGACCAGATCGCGGATGGTCACTTCGCCCACACCCTCCAGGTTCGGCGGGCGGGTTTCGAGCGGCAGCCAGTGCGGCTGTTGCAGGCGAAGTTCGGCCGCGTCCTCGATGGTCAGCACGCGCTCGCCCGGATCGATCATCTTGGACAATGCGTTCAGCATCGTCGTCTTACCGGAGCCGGTACCGCCGGAAATCACGATGTTGAAGCGGCAGGCACCCGCTACCTTGAGCGCGGTCGCCATCTTGTCCGACATCGATCCGCCCTTGGCCATCATGTCCAGCGTGATCGGCTTGGCCGAAAACTTGCGGATCGAGATGGCCGTGCCCTTGAGGCTGAGTGGCGGCACGATGACGTTGACGCGGGATCCGTCCTTCAGGCGGGCGTCGGCGAGCGGCGTAGTCTGATCGACGCGGCGGCCGACCGAATTACAGATGCGCTGCGCGATCTGGAACAAATGTTCCTCGTCGCGGAACTGGATATTGGCCAGCTCCAGCTTGCCCTTGCGTTCCACGAACGTCTGTTCGGGGCCATTGACCATGATGTCGCTGATCGCCGGATCGGACAGCAATTCTTCAAGCGGACCAAGGCCAAGCAGTTCGTCGACCAGCACCTTTTCCAGCGCGAACTGTTCGCGCCGGTTCAGCGTCAGTTTCAGTTCGGCCAGCACCTCGCCGATGATCGGCCGGAATTCCTCGGCCAGTTCATCCTTGCCCAGCGTCGCGGCCGCTTCGGGATCGACGCGTTCAAGCAGGCGCGGCAGCACCTGTTCCTTGATGCGGTGGATCGAGCTTTCGAACCCCTCGACGCGGCTGTTGGCGGCATCGCCCGATGCGGACTGGCGCTCGGCCAGCCGCGCCATGGCATCGGCGTTGGCCATGCTGCTGCCGGGGGCGGGTTCGAACGGATCGGAAGCGGGCGGGGGCGCGACGGGTTCGGGAATGGACGGAAACTGTCCGGCCCCGTCCATGTCGCGTGAACCGGCGGGCGATCCCTGCATCGGGCGTGCGACGCCGAATGCAGGACGTCCCCCGGTGCCGCTGCCTCCGCCTGGTCCACTGCGTCGCCCGAATGCGCTCACGGTTACACTCTTATCCCGGTCGATAACGTTCAACCGGCAGGAGTAAGCGGCAACCGTTTAGAATTGACTAACCAAGGCCCCGGTCATTCCGGGCGGCGATAGTAGCGGACATACTCCACCTCCATCCGTTGCGGAAAGGCGGCATCGTCGATTCCCTTGCTGCCGCCCCAGGTGCCGCCGATGGCGATGTTGAGGATCAGGCGGAACGGCTTGTCGAACGGCCAGGTCGCCCGATCCCCCTTGCCGTCATTGTCGAACCGGAAATAGGGCTGGCCGTCCATCGCCATTTCGACCGTGTCCGGTGTCCAGGTAACGCTGTAATCGTGAAACGCAGAGCAGACGTCGGCGGAATTGACTGTGCCCGTCTTGTGCGTGTTGCGGATGTGATTGAACGCTTCGGTATGCACCGACCCGTGAATCACGCCGGGGGTGTGGCCGACATGTTCCATGATGTCGATTTCGCCCCCGCGCGGCCATCCCGCATCGCTGGCGACGGGCAGCATCCAGATGGCGGGCCAGGTGCCACGCGCACAGGGCAATTTGGCCCGCGTCACGACATGGCCGTAGAGCCAGTCGGTCGGCGCGCTGAGCAGCCGGGCTGAGGTATAGTTCTGGCCGCCGAAATCGGGGAAACGGGCGTTATCCAGCGTCTCCTTGTGCGCCTCGATGATCAGCTTGCCGTCCTCCACCCGCGCATTTTCGGGGCGGCTGGCGGCGTAATATTGCGCTTCCTCGTTATACCAGCCCTGTGCGTTGCGATGCGTATCATAGGTCCAGCGGGTTGCATCCGGCAGGCCGGGGGTGTCGAATTCATCGGACCATGCGAGGACATATCCGTTGAGCGGTTCCCCGGCGGCCGCAGCGGCGGGGGCAAGGGCGAGCGCGATCAGCGCAGCGGCACGTACCATCATATGAGCAGGATAGACCGTGGCAGCCGTGCGGCAAACGAAAAAGGGCCCAGGCAGATGCGGGGCCCTTTTCACAGGCGTGAAGCCGGGTATGCGGCGATCAGCCGGCCTGTTCGGCCAGCACGGTCAGGCCGCGCTCGTTCACCTCGGCAAAGCCGCCGCGGATCGGCAGAACCTCTGGCTCGCCGCGTTCGGTGCGGTAAATGGCAAGCTGGCCGTCGCGGATCGTCGACATCATCGGCGCATGCCCTTCCAGCACGCCGAAATCCCCTTCGCTGCCGGGGACGACGACCATGTGGACCTGTTCCGAGCGGAGCAGCTTTTCGGGCGTGACGAGTTCGAAGTGCAGCATGGTGGTTACCTTCTCCCTCTCCCGTCAGGGGAGAGGGTCGGGGAGAGGAGGTGTCGGAGAGCGGCTGGCACGGGGCACAGTCTCTCTCTCAACCCTCTCCCCCCGGAAGGGGGAGAGGGCTATTGGCAGTTAGGCGTCGGCAGCCAGCTTCTTGGCCTTTTCGACCGCCTGATCGATGCCGCCGACCATGTAGAAGGCTGCTTCGGGCAGGTGGTCATATTCGCCGTTCACCACCGCCTTGAACGACTTCACCGTGTCTTCCAGCTGCACGAATGCGCCGGGGATGCCGGTGAACACTTCGGCGACGTGGAACGGCTGCGACAGGAATCGCTGGATCTTGCGGGCACGGGCGACGGTCAGCTTGTCCTCTTCGGACAGCTCGTCCATGCCGAGGATGGCGATGATGTCCTGCAGCGACTTGTACTTCTGCAGGATCGACTGGACGGCGCGGGCGGTTTCGTAATGCTCCTGACCGACGATGCGCGGCTCGAGCACGCGGCTGGTCGAATCGAGCGGATCCACCGCCGGATAGATGCCGAGTTCGGAGATCGCGCGGTTGAGCACGGTCGTCGCGTCAAGGTGAGCGAACGAGGTGGCCGGCGCCGGATCGGTCAAGTCGTCGGCGGGCACGTACACAGCCTGGACCGAGGTGATCGAGCCCTTGTTGGTCGAGGTGATGCGCTCCTGCAGCGCGCCCATGTCGGTGGACAGGGTCGGCTGATAGCCCACGGCCGACGGAATGCGGCCGAGCAGCGCGGACACTTCGGCACCCGCCTGGGTGAAGCGGAAGATGTTGTCGACGAAGAACAGCACGTCCTGACCTTCGACATCGCGGAAATATTCGGCGATGGTCAGGCCCGACAGGGCGACGCGGGCACGGGCCCCCGGCGGCTCGTTCATCTGGCCATAGACCAGTGCGACCTTGGACCCTTCGGAAATGGCGTTACCGTCGGCGTCCTTGGCGATGACGCCCGCGTCGAGGAATTCGTGATACAGGTCGTTGCCCTCACGGGTCCGCTCGCCGACGCCGGCGAACACCGACGTGCCGCCATGGCCCTTGGCGATGTTGTTGATCAGTTCCTGAATCAGCACGGTCTTGCCGACGCCCGCGCCGCCGAACAGGCCGATCTTGCCGCCCTTGGCATAGGGGGCGAGCAGGTCGATGACCTTGATGCCCGTCACCAGGATGGCGCTGTCGGTCGACTGGTCGATGAACTCCGGCGCCTTGGCATGGATCGGCGACTTGAGATCGGTGGCGACCGGGCCGCGCTCGTCGATCGGCTCACCGACCACGTTCAGGATGCGGCCGAGCGTTGCCGGACCGACCGGCACGGAAATCTGGGCGCCGGTGTCGGTGACGGTCTGACCGCGGGTCAGGCCCTCGGTCGCGTCCATCGCGATGGTGCGCACGGTGTTCTCACCCAGATGCTGCGCCACTTCGAGCACCAGACGCTGGCCGTTATTGTCGGTTTCGAGCGCGTTGAGGATCGCGGGCAGCGCATTGTCGAACGTCACGTCGACAACGGCGCCGATCACCTGGGCGATGCGGCCGACATTGTTGCTGCCGGTGGTGGGGCGGGTCATTTCAGGCGCGGTTGCCATGGTTCAGTCCTCAGCTTGCGAAGGTCAGGCGGACGCGGACGGCGTCGGCGGGGTTAGGGTGACGGTGATGCTATCGCCCTTGGGCGCAACAGTGAAAGCGACGGCGCCGCCGATGGTACCACGGGCATCCTTGCCCGCGGCAACGGCATCGACCATCGCCGGATCGGCCAGATCGAACTGGGCCAGATAATCGCGCACCAGCATCGCTGCACGCTGGCGGGCGGCATCGGCATTGGCGGCATCCGACAGGACGACATCGAACCGGATGCGGTCGATGCGGTCGGCGGCCGGGCCGCTGGCGGCGAAATCGACCCGGTTGGGCTTTGCCGCTTCGGGTGCGGAAATCACGGCCGAACCGGTGCTGGCAAATCCGTCATCGACGGCCGCGAAATCGCCGGGTTTGAACCCGAACTGCCGGGCCGCGCCCGTGGCCGCTGCGGGCGCAGCGAACAACCGGTCGGGGCCGTTCAGCGCCGCAACCTCATTGGCCACCGCTGCCTCATTCTCAAGCACCGTCGGCTGCGGCTTGCAGGCCGACAGGGCGAGGATGCTGACAAGGGCAAGGGCGGCGGAGCGAACCATTACAGCGCCTCGGCACCCGAAATGATTTCGACCAGTTCGGTGGTGATCGCGGCCTGACGCTGGCGGTTATATTCGATGTTCAGCCGCTTGATGAGGTCGCCGGCATTACGCGTGGCATTGTCCATCGCGGTCATCTTGCTGCCCTGTTCCGACGCCGCGTTCTCGCGCATCGCACGATAGAGCTGGATCGCAACGTTGCGGGGCAGCAGATCGGCCAGGATCGATTCCTCGTCCGGTTCATATTCCACCACGGCGCCGCTGGTGTCGTTGGCGGCGGCGGCCGGTACCTTGACCGGCAGAATCTGCTGTTCGGTCGGCTCCTGCGTCAGCACCGTCTTGAACGTTGCATAGAACAGGTGCGCCACGTCGAATTCGCCGCGTTCGAACCGGGCGATCAGATCGTCGGCATAGGCCTTTGCCTCGACAAAGGTCAGCTTGCCCAGGTCACCCGGCTCGATCGAATGGATGATCAGGTCCCGATAGCTGCGGGCCAGCACGCCGCGGCCCTTGCGGCCGATGGTGTAGAACTGAACCGTCTTGCCGGCGGCGCGCAGTTCCTCGGCCCGGCGGCGGGCAGCGCGGGCGATGTTGGTGTTGAACGCACCGGCCAGGCCCTTGTCGCTGGTTGCGACGACCAGCAGATGCACCTGATCCTTGCCCGTGCCGGACAGGAGCAGCGGACCGCCCGACTGCTGGCCGACCTTTGCCGCCAGGCTGGCGACGACCGCCTCCAGCCGCTGGGCATAGGGGCGACCGGCCTCCGCCGCTTCCTGCGCACGGCGCAGCTTGGCGGCGGCGACCATCTTCATCGCCTTGGTGATCTTCTGGGTCGATTTGACCGACCCGATCCGGAGTTTCAGCGACTTGAGCGTTGCCATCTAGTTCGTCACCATCGTTCAACCGTCATGCCGAACTTGTTTCAGCATCCATCCCGCCACGATCCATGTCGCTTTGGGCACATCGGACCCTGAAACACGTTCAGGGTGACGGCAGGTTTGTTGCCGCCAGTCGTTGCTTACGCGAAGGTCTTGCCGAACGCGGTCAGCGCGTCCTTCAGCTTTGCCTTGCTGTCGTCGGACAGGTCCTTGCTGTCGCGGATCGCGGTCAGCAGGTCTGCCTGATTGGCGCGCATCCAGGACAGCAGGGCCGCTTCGTACCGGACTACGTCCTGCACCGCGACACCGTCGATAAAGCCGTTGGTGCCGGCAAAGATCGACACGACCTGTTCCTCGAACGGCATCGGGTTGAACTGCGGCTGCTTGAGCAGCTCGGTCAGGCGCGCGCCGCGGTTCAGCAGCTTTTGCGTCGAGGCGTCGAGGTCCGACCCGAACTGGGCGAAGGCGGCCATTTCGCGATACTGGGCCAGCTCCAGCTTGATCGAACCGGCGACCTTCTTCATCGCCTTGGTCTGCGCGGCCGAACCGACGCGGCTGACCGACAGGCCGACGTTGATGGCCGGGCGGATGCCGGCAAAGAACAGGTCGGTTTCAAGGAAGATCTGGCCGTCGGTGATCGAAATCACGTTGGTCGGGATGTACGCTGACACGTCGCCGGCCTGCGTCTCGATGATCGGCAGCGCGGTCAGCGAACCGGCACCCTGATCGTCGCTCATCTTTGCCGCACGCTCCAGCAGGCGCGAGTGGAGATAGAACACGTCGCCGGGATAGGCTTCGCGGCCCGGCGGACGACGCAGCAGCAGCGACATCTGGCGATAGGCAACGGCCTGCTTCGACAGATCGTCATGGACGATCACGGCGTGCATGCCGTTGTCGCGGAAATATTCGCCCATCGCGGTGCCGGTATAGGGCGCGAGGAACTGAAGCGGGGCGGGTTCCGACGCGGTGGCGGCGACGACGATGGAATATTCCATCGCGCCGTTTTCCTCCAGCTGGCGGACGATCTGCGCCACGGTCGAACGCTTCTGACCGACCGCGACATAGATGCAATAGAGCTTCTTGCTCTCATCCGTGCCGGCATTGACGCCCTTCTGGTTGATGAAGGTGTCGATGGCGACGGCGGTCTTGCCGGTCTGACGGTCGCCGATGATCAGTTCGCGCTGACCGCGGCCGACGGGGACCAGCGCGTCCAGCGCCTTGAGGCCCGTCTGCATCGGCTCGTGCACCGACTTGCGCGGGATGATGCCGGGGGCCTTCACCTCGACACGGCGGCGCTCGGTCGCCTCGATCGGGCCCTTGCCGTCGATCGGGTTGCCAAGGCCGTCGACCACGCGGCCCAGCAGACCCTTGCCCACCGGCACGTCGACGATGGTGTTGGTGCGCTTGACCGTGTCGCCTTCCTTGATCTCGCTGTCCGAGCCAAAGATCACGACGCCGACATTGTCCGCCTCAAGGTTCAGCGCCATGCCCTGAACGCCATTGGCAAATTCGACCATTTCGCCGGCCTGGACATTGTCGAGGCCGTGGATGCGGGCGATGCCGTCACCGACGCTGAGCACCTGACCGGTTTCCGAAACCTGCGCTTCGGTGCCGAAATTGGCGATCTGGTCCTTGATGACCTTCGAGATTTCTGCGGCGCGGATATCCATGACGAGTGCCTTAGCCTTTCATCGCGTGGGCGAGAGAATTGAGACGGGTGCGGATCGACGAATCGATCATCTGGCTGCCGATGCGGACGACCAGACCGCCCAGCAGGGCGGGATCAACGGAAAGATCGACGGCGACTTCGCGGCCCATGCGGATGCGAAGCTGCTGCTTCAGATCAGTGACCTGGGTATCGGTCAGCGGGTGGGCGGAGGTGACCTCTGCCGTCACTTCGCCGCGGTGATGCGCGGCAAGCTGGCCGAACGCGCGGATGATGCCGGGCAGGGCAGCCAGGCGGCGATTGTTCGCCAGCACGCCCAGGAATTTCGTGGTCACCGGGTCCAGGCCCAGCTTGGCTGCCACCGCTTCGACCGCTGCCATGCTGGCCGCGCGAGAGATCAGCGGGCTGGTGGTCAGGGCGGCGAAATCGGCCGATTCGGCCAGCACCGCCTTGATCGTGGCAAGGCTAGCCTCGACCGTTTCGATCGTCTTGCCTTCGCGGGCCAGACTGAACAGCGCTATTGCATAGCGCCCGTTCAACCCTGCCTGAAGTCCGCCGGAATGCTCCACGCGCCCTGGTTCCCCGATTGGTAAGATGAAAGGACGGAACGACCATGTCGTCCGCCCAAAGTCGCGCGGCCGTTAGCATCCGCCCGTGGCACGTGCAAGCGACTCCCGCCCTGTGGTTGACTAGGAAACTGTATTCGGCCAGTTTTCGGCAGGAAGATGCAACGGGAGGGGCAAGGATGACGGACGGTCCGGCGGCGCTGCACGATCATCACGGCCATTGGCTGCGGCTGGTGTCCGGTCATGTGTCGCATCGCTTTGCCCGCGCGATGGAGGCCGAGGGCGTGACCGTGGCCGAATGGGTCCTGCTGCGCGCGCTGCATGGTGCGGGTGCGGTGCCGCCCAGCGAACTGGCCGGGCGGATGGGGATGACGCGCGGGGCGATTACCAAGCTGGTCGACCGGCTGACGGCAAAAGGCCTGCTGGTTCGGGCACGGGGCGGGCGGGGCGACCGGCGCTATCAGACGCTGGCACTGACCGGGCAGGGCGCGGCGCTGGTGCCGGTGCTGGCGCGCATTGCCGATGCGACCGAGGCGGCGCTGTTCGGGGTGCTGAATGCACGGGATCGGCAGGCGTTGCTCCGCCTGTTGCAGACGCTGGTCGAACGGTGGGATGTGACCGCGCACCCCGTGGAATAGGTGCGGAATTGCTTCCTAGCCCAGCAGGGTCACGTCCGTGGCATAGTCCCTCTCGACATAATCGAACCAGCTGAAATCCGCCGACATTGCCGTACCCGCCATGTCCTGAGCCGCAACGCCCACGAAACATCCGGTGAAGTTGGGCGCACCGGGCGCCGTCGCCTCGTCCGACAGGATGCTGGCATCGAACAGTTCGGGCAGCCAATGCCAGACCGTTTCGCCGGCCGGACGCCAGGCACAGCGCAGCCTTTCGAAGTCGATCGTCATGCGCAGTTCCAGCGGCCCGGGTGGTACAGGCACCGGCTCGGAAAAGGCGTCGGCGGTGGTGCCGTCGGGCAGTGCGGACATGACGCGCAGATGCAGGCCGATGGCATCGTCATGCGTCAGGTGCAGATAGTGAAACTTTGCGCTGTTGTAATAAGCGACTAGCCCGGCCGCCTGCTGATAATGGGCGGGCGATGCGTCCATCCGCGTCGTGACGGTGACGCAATGCGCCTGCAGCCGCCGGGCGACCAGGGATTGCTCGAACAGGCTGCCGATCGATTCGCGCCCATAGAGGCGCAGATTTCCGGGTCGGGCGGATAGGGAGAAGATCCGCTCCGGATACGGTGTGCGCAGCCACTGGAAGTCCACCGGCAGGTCCGGCCCGCGGAAATCCTGTCGGACAGGCTGATCCGGCCAGGGCTGTTCGGGCAGGCCCGCCTCTGGCACCTCGACCGCCGGATCGCCGCTGCCGTCCAGCGTTTCCAGCCAGCTATCCGCCGTCCAGCGCATCGGCTGGATCGCGGTTTCGCGGCCCAGCATGCAGCGGCCGCGATTGGGGATCGGTCGCCCGCACAGATAGACCAGCCAGGGGGTGCCGTCCGGCGTCTCGACGAGGTCGGCATGGCCCGCCCGCTGCAACGGGGCATGGGGCCGGTCGCGTGCGGTCAGGATCGGGTTGTTTGGGGCTACTTCATAGGGACCGAGCAGGTCGCGTGACCGGGCCAGCGTGACCGCATGACCCCATCCTGTCCCGCCTTCTGCCGTGATCAGATAATACCAGCCGTCGCGGTGGTAGAGATGCGGTGCCTCGGTCAGGCCAAGCTCGGTGCCGGGGAAGATCAGGTGCCGTTCGCCGACCAGCCGCTGTTCGCCGGGCGCATATTCCTGTGCCACGATGCCCGCAAACCGGTTGCGGCCGGGCCGATGGTCCCATAGCTGGTTGAGGAACCATTTGCGGCCATCGGGCGCGTGGAACAGCGACGGATCGAACCCGCTGGAATTGATATAGACGGGATCGGACCAAGGCCCCTCGATGCTGTCCGCCGTTACCAGATAATTGTGGAAATCGCGCAAGCTCGCGCCTGATGCGCCCCCCACCGTGGTCCGCCCATAACGTTTGACATCGGTATAGATCAGCCAGAACCGCTCGCCGTCATGGGACAGGCACGGTGCCCACACCCCGCAACTATCGGGATCGCCGCGCATATCCAGTTGGCTTGCCCGGGTCAGCGGGCGGGTCAGCAGCCGCCAATGCTCCAGGTCGCGGCTTTGATGAATCTGGACGCCGGGAAACCATTCGAAGGTGGAGGTAGCGATGTAATAATCCTCGCCCACCCGGACGATCGACGGGTCTGGGTTGAAGCCCGGCAGAATGGGATTAAGGATCATGCCACGCCCTTTCGGCTATTTCGTGCCCGCGCCTCGATGGCGATGCCCAGCACCAGCAGCAGGGCACCGAATGCAAAGCCGACATAGCCCGCCACGCCCGCCGCATCGATCCCGGCAACCGCGCCCAGATAGGCGGTGGTCGCGCCGCCCAGCAGGATCGGCACGATCCCGCTTTCCCGCTGCACCGCGCCGGGCTTCACCACCATCGTCCACAGGATCGCAGCGGCGATCAGGTCGAACACGGCCAGCGCGATGAAGAACGGCTCATATCCGATACGCGTCACCAGCGCGCCGATCAGCAGGGTGAAAATCATCACGCCCAGATTGGCCATAGTCCCCGCCATGCCCGCCACCGTGCCCAGTTCGTCGCGGCGGAACAGGTCGCTGGCCAGCGTGATGCACGTGACCGACAGCACCTGATGCGCGAACGCCCCGATGCTGAGCAGGGCGACGGCGGCATAGGCGCTGGTCACGCCGCCAACGAACATCATGCTGGTCATCAGCACCGCACCCAGCGTGAACGTCCATCGGCGCGCATCTATCAGCGCAATGCCGCGCCGTTCCAGCCACAGGACGATGGCCGGTCCGACCAGGCATCCGATGTCCGCCGCGACAAAGGGCAGGATGACCGCGATCGCCAGCTCGCCAAGGTTCAGCCCGCGCGTCTCGCTGAGATAAAGCGGCAACCAGAAGGTCAGTGTCGCCCAGGTCGGATCGGCCAGAAAGCGGGGCAGGGCGATGCCCCAGAAGTTGCGGCGGCCGAGCAGTGCCAGCACCTTCGGCTTTTCGCCGCTGGCGCGCACATGCGCCTCCTGTCCCTGATCAATCAGCGCGCGTTCGGCATCGGTGACATTGGGGTGGGTTTCGGGCGTGCGATACCAGCGCAGCCACAGGACGACCCAGATCAGCGCCAGCACGCCGGCAACATAGAATGCCGCACGCCAATCCCACCAGACGATGGCGATGGCGACCAGCGGCCCGGCCAGCGCTATCCCCGCCGATGCGCCGAGGTTATAGATGCCGCCTGCAAAGCCGCGTTCGCGCGCTGGAAACCATTCCGATACGACCTTCAGCCCCAGAGTGTGGGATGTGCCCTCTGCAAAGCCCAGCGCGCCGCGCAGCAACGCCAGCCCCTGCCAGTTCGCCACCCAGCCATGCGCCATGGTCAGCACGCCCCATGCCGTGGCAAAGATCGCCATGCCAAGGCGAAGGCCGATGCTGTCGAGAATATAGCCGACCACGGGCTGCAGCATGATGAATGCCTGAAACACGCCGGTTACCCAGCTATACTCCTCCTTGGTCATCGGAACATCGGCCTGGAACGGCTCGGTCGCCACCGCGACGCCGAGCGTCTGACGGACCAGATAATTGATGATGGTGCCCAGCATCACGATGCCGATGATCCACCATCGCAGGCCCGTTATCCTGCGGCTCAGCATCCGCGATCCATCCCTCTCCGCGTCCGATTGGACTTGTTACCGCTAACCTGACGAAAGGAGGACGCGTTGGCAAGGCGGGAGCGCCAATCGCGTGGCTTTGATCGCAAGCCGCGGGATGCTTTGGGGATCGGGTCGGGCTAGGACGGGCACATGACGATGCACCCTGATCCCGATGACTGCTGGCAGGCGGTGGTCCGGCGCGACCGGGCGCGGGACGGGGATTTCGTGTTCGCGGTGGCCAGTACCGGGATCTATTGCCGCCCGAGCTGTGCCGCGCGCCGCCCGTTGCGGGAACGGGTCAGCTTTCATGCCGATGGTGCCGCCGCCCGTGCGGCCGGGTATCGCCCGTGCCGCCGATGCCATCCCGACGATGTGGCCCGCGATCGGGCGACGGTGCGTGCGGCGGCCGAACGCATCAGGGCCGCTGACGCCGCTGGTCCCGCCCCCTCGCTGACCGAACTGGCCGCGCAGGCGGGTTATTCGCCGGCCCATTTCCAGCGGTTTTTCAAACGGATCATGGGCATTTCGCCGGCCGCCTATGCCCGGTCGCTGCGCGGCGAGCGGATGCGGTCGGCGCTGATCGAGGAGGGAAGTGTGACCGATGCCATTTATGCCGCAGGCTATGGGGCGGCCAGCCGCTTTTATGCCGACGCGCCAGACCGGCTGGGCATGACGCCGTCCGCGTGGCGGGCGGGCGGAGCGGGGGTGACGATCCGCTGGACGATCGCGGCAACTTCGCTTGGCCCGCTGCTGATCGCGGCGACGGATCGCGGGCTGTGCCGGGTGGCGTTTGACGAGGATGCGACGGCGCTGTCCGCCCGGTTTCCGCGCGCCGACATCCTGCAGGGGGGCGAGGCGCTGTCCACGCTGGCGGCGCGGGTGGTGGCCGAGGTGGAGCGGCCGGGCAGCGACGCGGACCTGCCGCTGGATATTCGCGGGACAGCGTTTCAGGAAGCGGTGTGGCAGGCGCTGCGGGCGGTGCCATCCGGACAGAGCCTGAGCTATGCCGCGCTGGCCGCGCGCGCCGGGCATCCACAGGCGACACGGGCCACCGGATCGGCGTGCGGGGCGAACCCGGTTGCGGTCGTCATTCCATGCCACCGCGTCCGGCGCGGCGACGGGTCGCCGGGCGGCTATGCCTGGGGGCTGGATCGCAAGGCGGCGTTGCTGGCCCGTGAAGGCCGAGCGGAGGATTAGACCGGGCGGGTTCGCAGCAGGGAGATCGAAATGAAGCTGAGCACCGGCACATCGTCCTGATTGAACACGGTCATCTGCGTGCGCACGCTGCCCATTTCGGGACGACTGGCGGAAGGCCGCTTGTCCAGCACCTCCGTCTCGCAGCGCAGCGTGTCGCCCGGATAGACGGGTTTCAGCCAGCGTAGTTCGTCAATGCCGGCCGCGCCCAAAGATGCCTGCCGATCCTGTTCGAACTGTTCGACGATCATCGCCATGGTCATCGCGCAGCTGTGCCAGCCGCTGGCGGCGACCCGGCCGAAATGCGTCCCTGCCGCCGCTTCGTCATCCAGGTGAAAGGGCTGCGGGTCATAGGCGCGGGCAAAGGCGATCACATCGTCCCGATTGACCGCATATTGGCCGAAGCGGTGGGTTTCGCCGATCTGGATGTCTTCGAAATAGCGCATGAAATGAGTTTCGATCAAAAACCAATCCCGCGCAACCCTCAAATGCTTGCCCTTGCGGGGCAGAAGGATTAAGTCATCAGGGTCAGCGGCCATCCCGGAAGGGGTGGCCCTTGTTATTTCTAGAGGATTTTTGAAGAGATGGCCCAGCCGCTCATGCCGCACGCGACCGCCGCCTGGCTGGTCGACAATACAGCGCTCAGCTTTCAGCAGATTGCCGATTTCTGCGGCCTCCACATCCTTGAGGTGCAGGCGATCGCCGACGATACCGCCGCCACAAAGCTGACCGGCCGCGATCCGGTGCGCGCGCACGAGCTTACTCAGGACGAAATCGAAAAGGGTCAGGCCGATCCCAATTACCGGCTTCAGATGATGAAGGGGCCGGAACAGGTCCGCCGGACCAAGGGGCCGCGGTACACGCCGGTGTCCAAGCGGCAGGACAAGCCCGACGGCATCGCCTGGATTATCCGCAACCATCCGGAAATCAGCGACGGCGCGATCGGCAAGCTGATCGGCACGACCCGCACCACGATCGCCGCGATCCGCGACCGCAGCCACTGGAACATCGCCAACATCACGCCCAAGGACCCGGTGACGCTGGGCCTGTGTTCGCAGCGCGAGCTGGACGCACTGGTAGCCAAGGCCGCCAAGGCCGCGGGCATCGAGGCGCCGACCGACACCCGGCTGGAGGGCGACCGCGAGGCGCTGATCACCCAGCTGCGGGCCGAGCGCGAACAGGCGGTGCGCGATGCCGAACAGGCCGCGCTGGGCGAGCCGGAGGCGCAGACCCCGGCCAGCGCCTGGGACAGCGCGTTCAAGAAATAAGCGGGTTCAGAAAATAATGGCCTGACCGGCTTGCCCCGCCGATCGGCTGGGTTCATCCTTTGTTCCAATTCCCGAGTCGGAGGAGGAAGGGATGGCGGCCGATCTGATCCTGTACACCAACCCCCATTCGCGCGGGCGCGTCGCCCGCTGGGCGATGGAAGAGGTGGGCGAGCCCTATGACGTCGTCGTGCTCGATTACGAAACGACGATGAAGGGGCCGGACTACCTGGCGATCAATCCGATGGGCAAGGTGCCCGCGCTGGTCCATCGCGGCCTGGTCGTCACCGAATGTGCGGCGATCTGTGCCTATCTGGCCGACAGTTTTCCCGACAGGGGGCTGGGGCCGACGGCGGCGGAGCGGGCGGATTATTTCCGTTGGCTGTTCTTTGCCGCCGGACCGGCCGAGGCAGCGATCACCAACCGCTATGCGAAGTTCGAGCCCGATGCCGAGCAGGGCCGGATGTTCGGCTATGGTAGCTTCGACCGGATGGCCGAAGTGCTGGCCGATGCGGTCGCCACGCGCCCCTATATCGCGGGGGACCGGTTCACGCTGGCCGATGTGTATGTCGGCGCGCAGATCGGATGGGGCGTGCAGTTCGGCACGCTGCCCCGGCATGACAGTTTCGTCGCCTATTGGGACCGGCTGAAGGATCGCCCCGCCCATCGCCGCGCAGCGTCGCTGGACGACGAACTGGCGGCAAAGGCGAAGGCGGCGGGTTAAGCCTTACAGGGCGACCAGCGAACCGGCAGCCGCGCCCCCGGCGATCAGCAGCGGCGCAACCCAGCGCCCCTTGATCCGCCACACGATCGCCAGCGCGATCCCGAACAGCAGGATCGCCGGCACCGGCTGGCTGGTCCGGCCGGCAACCGTGAGGCCAAGGTCGATCAGCGTCGCTGCGATCACCCCGACCACGGCCGCAGCCACCCCGGCCAGCCAGCGGTGCAGCGCCGGATTGTCGACCAGCGACTCCAGCCGCTCGAAAAACACCAGCGAAAAGGCAAAGGCGGGCAGGAACATGCCCGCCGTGATCGCCAGCGCGCCCGCCATGCCGCCAGCGACATAGCCGGTAAAGGTTGCGAAGATGACCAGCGGTGCGGGCAGGATGTTGGCCACCGCCACCCCGTCCAGGAACGCCGCGTCGCTCAGCCAGCCGCGCTGGACCGTATCGGCGCGGACATAGGGGATGGCGGTATAGGCCCCGCCAAAGGTGAGCAGCCCGCCCTTCAGCCCCGCGATGAACAGGGCCAGCGTCGTGGCCGTCGATGGCGCCTGTGTCGGCCTTGCGCCGTCCATGCCATGCACCATCCATGCGGCCGCCACCGCCGCGATCAGGACCAGCGGCCACGCCCATCGCCGCTCGTCAGCGGCATAGGCCGCCCCGCCCGCCACCAGCGGGATCCAGAAGGGCACCCCCGCGATAGTTGCGGCAAGCGACAGCGCGGCGATGAGCCACAGCGGCCGGTTTTCCAGGATATGCCCGCCAATCCGCTGCACCGCGCGGGCGATGATCGCCAGCACCACGATCTGAACGCCCAGGAACAGCCCGGACAGCCCGTCGATGGTGCCAACCCAGCGATGATAGCTCCATGCCGCAGCCAGCATCAGGACAAGGCCCGGCAGCATGAAGCCAAGTCCGGCAAGCACGCCGCCGATCCGCCCGCGCGCAACCATGCCCAGATGCACGCACAGCTCATGCGCCTCCGGCCCCGGCAGCACCTGCATCACCGCGAGCAGGCGGTTGAATCGGGAGGGCGATATCCAGCGTTCCTCCTCGACCAGCGCCTGGCGGATCATCGCGATCTGGGCGACCGGTCCGCCAAAGGCGAGGCAGCCAAAGCGCAGGAACCGGAAAAACAACTGGCCAAGGCCGAGCGTGGTGGGGGTGACTGGACCGGACGAGTTCATGGCATGATCGCTCCCGCCGCAAAATGCGGCCTGATGGAGCGGCGCTTGGGCTGATGCCTGAACGGGCGACCGCATGGCCCGTGGGGATCGGATAGCACGGTCATTCAATCCCGCAAGCCGCCGGCGTCAGTTTGCGGCGTCGAACTTGTCCGCCTTGCGCTTGCCGAACAGCAGCTTGCGTTCCAGTTCCTGACGCAGCGCGGTGTAATAGGCGTCCAGAAAGGCTCGGTCCTGGCGGTCGTCGGGCCGGCCGATCTTGCGCCGGATGGTGGCGGCAACGGTGGTCAGCGCGTCGGCATCGCCTTGTCGCAGCAGATCCTCCAGCCGTTGCAGCTCATATTGGCCGTACACCGCCAGCTCGGCCGGGGTGAACGGCGCGATGGCGGTGCCCGATGGCCGCCGGTCGAGCAGTTCCGCGCCGATTTTCCGTCGCTCCGCCTCGACCACCCAGGTGCCCGCGATCAGATCGCCTGCCCGCATCCGGTCCCGGTTGAACAACGGAAAGAACAGGAAGATCAGCGTCCAGCCAAAACCGAACAGCGCGGCCCAGCCGCTGGAAAACCCCTCGACATGGGCGGCGGGGATCGAGCCCAGTGCCAGGAACAGCTCAATTTCGCGCATCATGTTGCGGGCGATCACCGCCCCGCTAGTCAGCCGCCCGCCATCGCGGCTGACGACGCGCAGCTTCATCAGCCGCTTGCCCGGCGTCGCCGCCCGCCGGCCGCTTTCGAACAGGATGAAATAGAAATTGCGCAGGACGAACGCGCCGATCATCCAGATCGCCAGCACGATGCCGCCCGCGCCTTTCATCGCGTTCAGCCCGGTGAGCAGGGCGATGACGGTAAAGACGATCAGCACGAACAGCATCACGATCAGGTCGAGGAAGAATGCCCCGGCCCGCGCACCCGCCGTGCCCAGCGTGATGTTGAGCGGCACGCCCTCTGGCGTCACGAGCCGCCGGGTGCGGGCCACATCGGTGGCGGCACGGCGGCGCGGGCGGGGCGGGCGACGATCAGCCATGCCGGACCCGCCGCCCGGCCAGTGCGAAATAGCCGACCCAGAAGGTGAACATGGACAGGGCGATGGCAAATCGCGCCATGTCGGTGCGGATCAGCTGCCGGCCGAATCCTTCCAGCAGGGCGGCGACCGCCATCATGATGACGACACCCATCATCACCGTCGCCGCCCGGCGCCCGGCAGCGGATGCTGCGGCCAGGCGGGTCAGCTCGCCCGGAAAGGCGACGGCCCGACCGATATGCAATCCGGCGGCCCCGGCCAGGACGATGCCGAACAGCTCAGTCGATCCATGGATCATCAGCCATCCGGTCAGACCCCAGCCCAGGCCGTGCGGGATATAGGCGGCATAGAATGCGCCCAGCGTCGTCGCGTTCGACGCGATCAGCAACAGCGTGGGGATGCCAAAGGCAAAGCCCAGGGCAAAGGCAAAGATCGAGACGCGGGCATTGTTGCTGAACAGGAACGCGGCGAACACCTCCAGCCCGCCCTGATCGGGTGCATCGTACAGGCTGGCCCGCATGGTCGCCGCGCTCGCGGTCATGTTGCGCTGATCGGCGAATTGCTGAGGGACCAGCGCGTCGAACCATGCCGGATCGTTGGCGACGAGATAATAGCTGGCGAGCGCGCTGGCGACGAACAGCGCGGTGATGATCAGGATTTCTGGCAGCAACCGGCGGACCATCGACGGCCAGCCATGGGCAAAGAAGCGGCCGATTTGACGCGGCCATGGCTCGCGTGTGCCGTACAGCACGAAATAGGCGCGGGTCGACAACCCCTCCAGATACGCAATCAGGGCGGCATCGAGCGAGGTTTCGCGCGCCACCGACAGCGCCGACAAGGTGGCGCGATACAGCCGCGGCAATTCGATCAGGTCATCCGGGCCAAGCCGTCGTGGCGACTTGCCCTCAACCAGGTCGAGCAGCCGTTCCAGCCGGTGCCAGTCCGCCTCCCGCTCCGCACGGAAATGCCGGCTGGTAAAGATGGACAGGGCGCGCGGCGGCGTGGCGGAGGTGTCGTTCATGCCCGTTCCCTGATCTTCAGATAGCGTTCGACCAGTGCCAGCGCCATGTCGTCCGGTCCGGCCTCGATCACGTCGATGCCCGACCGGCGCAGGCGTTCGGCAACGATACGCCGTTCGCGCAGCAGGGTGTGGGCGATGGTGGATCGGACCACATCGTCCGCCCGGTTCGGCGGTTGATCGACCACGGTTTCCAGTTCGAGGTCGCGGAACAGCAGCACCAGTACCCGGTGCCGCCGCCGGAGCCGCTGAACCGCCGCCAGCATTAGTTCCGCGCCGGTCGGATCGGCAAATTCGGTGAACAGGATGATCAGCGACCGCCGTTCCAGCCGCTGATCCAGCGTAACCAGCGACAGGGTGAAATTGCTTTCATCGGTGCCGTAATCGATGGCGGCGGCGGCACGGTGCAGTTCGGAAAAGCCGCGCGTGCCGCCCTGTGTCCCGCTGTCCGCCCGGGGGCGGGCGGCAAAGCCGAACAGGCGGGCACGGTCGCCTGCCTTCAGCGCGACGAACCCGGCCAGCAGTGCGGCGGACACTGCCCGATCGATGCGCGGCACATCGCCCACCGGGTCGCTCATCGCGCGGCCCGAATCGATGGCAAAAACGACGACATTTTCCCGTTCCGGCCGATATTCGCGGGCCAGCAGCGCGTTCAGCCGGGCCGACGCCTTCCAGTCGATGGCGCGGCGCGCCATGCCCGGCTGAAAATCGGTAAGCGTCTGAAATTCCATGCCGTCGCCCGCTTCTGGGCGCAGGCGATTGCCCGCCTGGCCAATCCGCTGAACCTGGCGCATCCCCTGATCCCGGACCGGCGTCAGGTCGGGCAGGATCAGGATGTCGCGATCGGCGTCCCGCACCGCCTGTCGCCAGGCAAGGCCGAGCGGGCCGGGGCGGCGCGCCCAGATGCGCCGGATCGACGCGGTGCCGCGCCGGGTCAGCCGCACGCGGGTGCCGGCATGGTCAACCGGCTCTGCCGGGCCTGTTGCCTCAACGGCAAAGGTGGTGGCGGCATCGTCGGCCCCCTGCGGCCCGGCAATGCGGGGCGACAGGTCGATCACCTCGCCCACCTGTGCCGTTGCAGGGGCATCCAGCACGAATTGCTGGCCGGCAAACCGCCGCGTGACCAGCCCGTCCATCAGCGTCAGCGCCATCAACAGCACGACCCAGGCCATGCCGATCATCCACCCGTCGGGCCGCACGATCCCGATCAGCAGCGCCACCGGCGCCGCTGCCACCATCAGGATCACCGCCCGCTGGGTGGGATAGATCACCGGGGCGCCTCGACGCTGTCGATGATCCCGGCGATGATGTCGTCCACCCGGCGGCCGTCGATTTCGGCGGCGGGGGACAGGATCAGGCGATGCCGCATCAGCGCAGGCGCCAGCCGCTTTACATCGTCGGGCAGCACATAATCGCGCCCCTCCAGCGCCGCCGCAGCGCGCGCCGCGCTGGCCAGCGCCGATGCCGCACGCGGCGATGCGCCGCTGGACAGATCGGGATGGTTGCGCGTCGCACGGATCAGGTCGACGATATAATCGATCGCCGTTTCCTTCAGCGTCACGGCGGACACCGCATCGACGGCGGCTGTGATGGCGGCATGATCCGCCACCTTTTCCACCCCAATATCCTCGGCACGCGGGGTGCCGGTGCGCACGCCATATTGGGCGACGATCGCGCGCTCCGCCTCGATGCCCGGATAGTCCACCGACACCTTGAACAGGAACCGGTCGAGCTGCGCCTCGGGCAGGGGATAGACGCCCTGTTGTTCGATCGGGTTCTGCGTCGCGATCACGGTAAAGCGGTTGGACAGCGGCTCTGTCTTGCCGTCGATGGTGATGGCGCGTTCCTGCATCGCCTCCAGCAGCGCGGCCTGGGTCTTGGGCGGCGTGCGGTTGATCTCGTCCGCCAGCAGCAGTTCGCAGAACACCGGCCCGCGCGTCAGGTTGAACGTCGATGTCTGGAAATTGAACAGGTTCGATCCGATGATGTCGCCGGGCATCAGGTCGGGCGTGAACTGGATACGGCCGAAATCCAGGCCGAGCGTGCGGGCGAAACTTTGCGCCAATAGTGTCTTTGCCGTCCCCGGCGGTCCTTCCAGCAGGACATGGCCGGCGGAAAACAGTGCGATGGTCATGAACCGGACGATGGCCGATTGATCGACCACCGCCTTTGCCACCTGTTCGTCGATCGCGGCGCCAAGCTGGCGCACTTCCTCCAGGGTCATCGGGTCACGTTCCTTCGCCAGTCATGAAGCGCCTGTGCCGCATCCAGCAGCTCAGGCTCGGTCTGCGCCGCGGCGATTGCGCTGCGCAGGGTGGAATAGGGTCGCTCGCCATCGGGCGACAGGCTGTCCAGATACGCCTCGACCTCCGCATCGGTCAGCATCCGGCCGGGCCGGGCGCGGCGCAGCACGATATCGCGCATCGCATCGGCATAGGCAGCGCCGCTGGCCACGGTGCGCCCGGCCAGCCGGGTCAGCATGGCAACCGTGTCGATCAGCGCCAGCTTGCCCGCGGCAAAGGCCCGCTGTTCGCGCCGGGGCGGGCCAAACCGGTTGGCCGTGGCCATGCCCGCCAGCACCGCCCCGCCAATCAGCGCCAGCGTCACCGCCAGAAAGGGCGGCGTGAACATCAGTTTCAGGACGTTGCGCTCGCCAGCGGCGTAGAGCAGCGTCACGTCGAACGCGACGCCGCCGGGATCGTCGGGGTGCATCAGCGCCAGCATCTCCAGCGCGGCACGGGCATTGTCGCGGCGGCTCAATCCGAAATTGTTGAACAGGTCGGGGTCGGCGGCGACGAAGATGTCGCGGCCCTTCACCTTGGCGATCAGCGCGCCGCCGCTGCGCGCCTCGACCACCGGTTCCAGATTGCTGCCGGTTATCGTCTGAATGGCCCGCTCCGGCGGCTGGAACGTGCTGCGCGCGCCGTTCCACACCGTGCGGATCGGCTGGGACGGCTGCTGCAGCACAGAGACCTTGCCGAACAGCGGGGGCAGCATTGCCGTCAGCCGCTTGGTTTCAACCAGGCCAGTGCGCGTCACCCGGTCGCGCAGCAGGGGGATGCCCGTCACGGTCCATTTGGGCAGGATGATCAGCGTCGGCCCCTCGACATTCTGCTCGGCATCGTCGTCATAATAGGTCCGCCGGGTGATCAGCGCTGCGACATCCTCTGCCCGGGTGTCGATCCGCGGCGTGGCGACCACGATGTCGGAGGTATAAAGGTCGTCCGCCTTGCCGACGACGACCCGATCATAAGGGCCGGTCGCCTCGGTCAATTCCATCAGCGCGTGAAAGCCGATGCCGTTGCGGGCATCGGCCCGCGCCTGAAGCCCGATCGCCCGGTCGATATCGGCACCGAACCCGGTCAGCAACAGCGTCGCCAGCGCGAGCAGCGCGCCGACCACCACCATCGCAACGACGGTGCGGACGGAAAAGGCAGGGGCGGTGCCGGTTGCTGCCATCACGCGCCCTTCAGCGCAAAGCGGGCATAATCGCCCCGCGCGCTTTCCCAATCGGACCGGGCGAGCGCACGTCCGGCAAACAGGCTGCGTTCGACGACGGCGACGATCCGGCCGAATACCGGCCGCGCCTCACCCGGCAGCGCGTCGAGTGCGGCGATATCGCGGCTGGTCTGGGACGGGCGCACCAGTTCGCCGCGCCATCGCTGAATATCCTCGATGCTGCGGTGAAGCAGCAGGCGCACCGCCTCTTCATACCGCCCGGCCGTGGCGAGCGCGTCCGCTTCGGCCAGCAACTGCCGCGCCGCGTCGGTGGTGGGCGCCCAGTGGACCGGTTCGGCCGCCTGTGCCCGCCGCCGGCGCAGATAGACCAGTTCCTTCAGCCACTGGCGCAGCGAGGGTACGGCGACCACGATCAACAGGACGATCAGCAGCGCCAGCACAATCCAGAACAGCCAGGACCACACCGGGCCCGCCCACTCCATGAACCGCCCGATCGCGCCGATCAGGTCGAGCAGCCATTTGGGCGGGGGATCGGGCTTTACCTCCTTGAACGGCAGGTCGAACTGGATGCTGGGATCGGCGCGCACGCGGTCATAGGCGCCATCGAATCGGGCCGGATCGGGAAACGGGGCGGGGGGCGCCGGGGCCGCTTGCGTCACATCGGGCGCATTGGTGACGGTCATTAACGCGGCTGTCCCCCGGCGCTGCGACTGTCGCAGCAACCTTGCCGTTTTATTGGAGCAAATGAACGATTTACACGCAATGCTTTTCGCGCCAGCTTCGCACTACCTAAACATGACGGCCGCGATCAGACCGGCCGCTTGGGGAACAGGGAGTAGATCGGGGTGCTTAACAAAATGACGCTGATGCGGTGCGCAGCGATGGCCGCTGCGTGCGCGCTGGCCGGAACAGCGATGTCCGCCACCGCCGCGGAGCGGGAGAAAAAATCGGACGGAGCCAAGAAGGGCGGGGAAACCTATAACCGCGATCCTTTCCCGTCGACCTACAAGCCCTATCCGGGCGTGCCGACGCTGATCGTCAACGCAACCGTGCTGGACGGCGAGGGGCAGCAGATCGATGGCGGTGCAGTGCTGTTTGCGGATGGCAAGATCGTCGCGGTCGGGCCAAATGCCGCCGCGCTGAACGTACCCGCCGGCACGACCACGATCGACGCCGCCGGCAAATGGGTGACGCCCGGCATCATCGACGTGCACAGCCATCTGGGCGATTATCCCAGCCCCGGCGTGGACGCGCATTCCGACGGCAATGAAGCGACCGGCCCGGTGACGGCGGACGTATGGGCCGAACATTCGGTCTGGCCGCAGGACCCCGGTTTTTCGCGCGCACTGGCCAATGGCGGCGTGACCGCGCTTCAGATCCTGCCGGGATCGGCGAACCTGATGGGCGGTCGTTCGGTAACGCTGAAGAACGTCTATGCCCGCACGGTTCAGGGGATGAAGTTTCCCGGCGCGCCATATGGCCTGAAAATGGCGTGCGGCGAGAATCCCAAGCGCGTCTATGGATCGCGCGGACGCCAGCCGTCGACGCGCATGGGTAACGTCGCGGTCGATCGGCAGACCTGGGCGAAGGCACGCGAGTATGACCGCAAGTGGGACAAGTATGAAAAGGAGGGCGGCGAAGCGCCGACCCGCGACATCGCCATGGACACGCTGCGCGGCGTGCTGGACGGCGAGATCATCGTCCACAACCACTGCTACCGCGCCGATGAAATGGCCATCGTCCTCGATATGGCCAAGGAGTTCGGCTACAAGCTGGGCACGTTCCACCATGCGGTTGAGGCGTACAAGATCGGCGACCTGTTGAAGGAACGCGACGCCTGTGCCGCCGTCTGGGCCGACTGGTGGGGCTTCAAGATGGAAAGCTATGACATGGTGCCGGAAAACCTGGCGCTGGTCGATCGCGCGGGTGCGTGCGCGATGATCCATTCGGACGATGCCAACGGCATCCAGCGGCTGAACCAGGAAGTTGCCAAGGTGCTGGCCGACGCCAAGCGGGCGGGCATGGAATACACCAAGGGGCAGGCATGGCGATGGCTGTCGCTGCACCCGGCAAAGGCGATGGGCATCGACAAGATGACCGGCAGCCTGGTCGCCGGAAAGATGGCGGACGTGGTGCTGTGGAACGGCGATCCGTTCAGCGTCTATACCCGGCCCGAACGGGTGTGGATCGACGGCGCGCTGATGTTCGACGCCAATAACCCCGCGCTTCGCCCCGTGTCCGATTTCGAGCTGGGCCAGCCCGGCGAGGGAGATGTGAAATGATCGCCCGCCTGATGTTTTCCGCGGCGGCGCTTGCGTTCGCCCTTCCCGCTGCCGCCCAGACGGTGGCCATCACCAATGCCAAGCTGGTCACCGGCGATGGTTCCGCGCCCAAGGACGGCGGCACCGTGGTCATCCAGAACGGCAAGGTCGTTGCCGCCGGGGTCGGCGTTGCCGTGCCGGCCGGGGTCAAGACCGTCGATGCCGGTGGCAAATGGGTGACCCCAGGCCTGGTCGCGGGCTTTACCCGGATGGGTATTGTCGAGGTGGATGCCGTTGGCGACACCAATGACACCAGCGCCAGCGGATCGCCGTTCAACGCCGCGATCGACATTGCTCCGGCGGTCAATCCGCGGGTCAGCGCCATCCAGCTGAACCGGGCAGAGGGGATCACCCGCGCCGTGGTCGCGCCCGACACGGCGGGATCGATCTTTGCCGGGCAGGGCGCGGTCATCGACCTGGGCGTCGATACCGATCCCGTGACGCGGGCCAAGGCGTTCCAGTTCATGGAATATGGCGAATCAGGCGCGCGCTCGGCGGGTGGCAGCCGCCCGGCGGCGCTGGCGATGCTGCGCAACACCCTGTTTGAGGTAAAGGCCTATGCCGCCAGCCCGGCGGCCTATCTGGACCGGGGCAAGGACGCGCTCTTGACCCGCGCCGATGCAGAGGCGCTGGTCCCCGTGCTGAACGGCCGGCAAAAGCTGCTGGTCCATGTCGAGCGCGCCGCGGATATGCGCACGCTGATCGCGATCAAGCGCGAATTTCCGACGCTGGACCTGGTGTTCGTCGGCGCGAGTGAGGGCTGGACGCTGGCCAGCGAGATCGCCGCGGCTGGCATTCCCGTGATGGCATCGGCGCTGGTCGACCTGCCCGAAAGCTTTGACCAGCTTGCCTCGACCCAGTCGAACATCGGCCGCATGGCCGCCGCCGGGGTCAAGATCGGCATCGGCATGATCAACGACAACGAGGCGCGTCAGGCGCATCTGGCCAAGCAATATGCCGGCAATCTGGTCGCGCTGACCAAGGTGCCGGGCGCATCGGGCCTGAGCTGGGGTCAGGCGTTTGCCGCGATCAGTTCCGGCCCGGCGTCGGTGCTCGGCCTGACCGATATCGGATCGCTGGCCCCCGGCAAGCGCGGCGATGTCGTGATTTGGGACGGCGATCCGCTGGAAATCGGCTCTGCGGCGCAGGCGGTCTATATCGACGGGGTCGAACAGCCGCTGCAGAACCGGCAGACCCGCCTGTTCAAGCGCTATGCCCAGCCGCAGGAAGGCGCGCTGCCGAAAGCGTATGAGCGGTAAGGCGGGCTACGCCTGAGCCCGTTCGATCGGGGAAGCCGACTTTTCGTCCAGATGGCGGCTTCCCCGGTTGTCCCGGCCGCGCGACCGGGCTAAGCGGCGGGCATGGGACTGCTCGGCTCGATCTTCACGTGGTGGAACGGCGCCACCTTTGGCACGCATATGGGTCTGCGCGGCAAGAAGCGCGTTGGTTCGGATGCACTCGGCAATGTCTATTACGAGGGCGGGCGCGATACCGCCGGTAATCCGCGCCGCTGGGTGATCTATTCCGGGGCCAATGATTCCAGCCGCGTGCCGCCCGACTGGTTCAGCTGGCTGCACCATCAGATCGAGGGGACGCCCGACGAATCGCTGCCGCCGGTGCGCGTGTTCGAAAAACCGGCGACGCCGAACCTGACCGGCACTGGCCTGGCCTATCGCCCGCCCGGCGCGCTGGAGGCGGGGGGGCGCCGCGCCCGCGCCACCGGCGATTATGAAGCATGGACGCCGGACGCTTGAGCCGAGGCTGGCTTGCCGCCACGGCCGGCGGTCTGATCCTGCTGGCCGGTGCGGGAGCGGCGGCATGGTGGTTCTGGCCCGGCGCAACGCAGCGGACCGAAACAAAGGCGGTTGCCGAGAAGGGCACGGACGGGCTGGACGCCGCGCGCACGGACGTGGTGACCATGGCCAGCGCGCAGAGCCGCGATACGGCGGGCGCGACCCCGATGAACCAGCGCGTCGCCGTGCTGGGCCTGCTGAACAAGCGCAATGGCGAGACGCGCGATATCACGCTGCGCCCCGGACAGGCGGTGCGCGCCGGGCCGGTGATCGTCCGCCTGCGCGCGTGCGAGGTGACCGCGCCGTGGGAGCCGGATCAATATACCGGCGCCTTTGTCCAGCTGGACGTGCAGAACAGCGAGGGGCAATGGGGCCGCGCCTTTTCCGGATGGCTGTTCAAGGAACGGCCCGCGCTGAACGTGGTCCAGCATCCGATCTATGATGTGTGGCCCAAGAGCTGCAAGATGACCTTGCCCGGTGCCGATGCGCCCGCAACGCCCGATGGCGGGGCCAGCCGGTCGAGTGCACCGAAATCCCCCGAGGGCGAAGCTGGCGATGCGGCGGCCGAGGGGGCCGAACCGTCGGCCGCCCCGCCGCCCGCGCCCGCAGCCGGATCCAGCCCGCCCAGCGCCGCGCCCAGCAGGGACGAATAGCGCACGCGCGGAATTTCCACCGCGCCCAGCGTGGCAAGGTGATCCGTCTGAAACTGACAATCGAGCAGGGTGAAGCCCCCGGTGCGCAGCCGCGCGACCAGCCAGGCCAGCGCCACCTTTGACGCATCGGTCGCCCGGCTGACCATGCTTTCCCCGAAAAACGCGCGGCCGAGCGCCAGGCCGTACAGGCCGCCGACCAGCCTGTCGTCCGCGTCCCACACCTCGACCGAATGGGCATGGCCCAGCGCGTGGAGGCGCAGGAAACAGCGTTCGATGGCGCTGTTGATCCAGGTATCCGGCCGGTCGGGGGCGCTTTGCGCACACAGTTGGATGATGCCGGCGAAATCGCGGTCGGCGGTGACGCGGAACCGGTCCTGCCCGATGCGTTTCCTCAGTGATCGGGACAGGATCATGCCGTCCAGCGGCAGGACGCCGCGCCATTTGGGCTCCACCCAATAGACGCTGGCGGCATCGCGGTGATCGGCCATGGGAAACACGCCCATCTCATAGGCGCGGAGCACAACAACGGGGTCCAGTTCAGTCAGCGCGCTCACGGTCCCCAAGCTGCCGCAGCAGGGGACGGGGTGCAAGCATCGGGATGGCGGTGCAACGGATGCCGGGCGTGCCGGGGCATGAAAAAGGCCGCCGACTGGGGGTCGGCGGCCGATCGGATATCGGGTTGATTGACGCGCTTACGCCTTGCAGGTCAGCTCGCCCTTGCCCGGCAGGGTGACGGTGACGTTCTTGGCATCGCCGGTCAGCGAATAGCCGTCCGCCGTGAACGCCTCACCCGGGGCTGCGGCGCGCAGCTGGGTCGGCGTGCCCTTGGGGTCGGTCTTGATGTTCGCCAGCTTGTCGCCGTTGAAGAAATCGACATAGACTAGGCTGTTGTCCTTGCACCGGAACGTCACCGTTTCGCGGATCGACGGCGGCAGCTCGACCGGGCCGGCCTTCTTCTTTGCCTCGGCATAGGGGTCGGGGGCGCGGCTGGAGACGACTTCCGGTTCGGACTGGCAGGCGGCGAGGGTGGCAGCGGCCATGGCGGCTGCGGCGAGCAGGGGAAGCTTTTTCATGACGCGCAGTTGTTCGCTGATGCAGCACGGCGCGTCAACCCTTTTGGCCTCGCCGCGCCGCCGGCATTGATGCACCGCAGCGATGGTTTTCGTGCCCATGGCGGTCAATCGTGAAACTCATGCGCCTCCGGGATGCGGCCGAACGCAATTTTCGCACCTACCCGGTCGATCCGGCCACCGCCCATCGGGCCGACTGATACGGCGTGGCGCCCGAATTTCTCGTTGATCCGGTCCATCGCCCGCGACAGCTTGAGCGTCCGCGTCTCGCGGGCCAGCGGATCATCGGGGTTCAGCGCGCCGAACAGGCTGCCCTGTTCCCCGGCCACCGGCTCGATCTCCATCAGCGTGACGCCGATCATCCGCACCTGAACGCCGCGCGGGCGTTCTGCCGAAGCGGCCCGCAGCCGGGGGATCAGTTGATCGAGCGCGGACAGCACGACGAAACTGTCCTGCGTGGCGGGTAATTTGATGCTGGTCTGAAACTTCGCCTTGTCCTCGAACCGGGCGTGGAGGACCAGCAGGCGGCTGACATGGCCCTTGCGCCGCAAGCGGCTTGCGGCCTTCAGCGCCAGGCGGCGGGCGGTCAACCGCACCGGTTCCGGCCCGCGCTTTTGCGGGGACAGGACATGGCTGTGCCCGATGGTGCGCGATTGTGTCGGCTTTTCGGGCAAATCGACGCCGTGCAGCAGATACCATAGCCGGTCGCCATTGGTGCCGCCCCAGGCGGTGCCCGCATCGCGCGGCCGCCGTGCGCACAGCTGGCGAATGTCGAGCACGCCGTCGCGCGCCAGCCGCCGCTCCATCTTGGCCCCGATCCCGGCAATGTCGCGCAGGGACAGATCGTACAGCCGTTCGGGCAGCTCATGCCCCTCGAACACCACCAGCCCGTCCGGCTTTTGCAGATCGCTGGCCAGTTTCGCCAGCAGCCGGTTGGGCGCGATGCCCACCGAACTGGTCAGACATTCGCCGACATTGGCGCGGATCCCGGCCTTGATCCGGTGCGCCAGGGCAACCGCCTGTTCCCGGCTGTTTTCATTGTCGAGCAGGCGGCAGGCGACTTCGTCGATCGAGCAGACCCGCGTGACCGGGATATGCCGCCACACCTCTGCCACCACCGCTTCGTGTACCGCGACATACCGGTCGTGGCGGGCGGGGGTGATGATGATGTCGGGGCATTTGCGCTTTGCCTCCCACACCGGAGTGCCGGTCGAAATGCCGAATTTCTTAGCCTGAACCGACGCGGCGATGGCAACCGTCGTGTCGCTGTCCACTGGCGCCACGATCAGCGGCCGGCCGCGAAAGGCGGGATTATCCTGTTGCTCGACGCTGGCGAAATAGCTGTTGAGATCAAGGAACAGCCAGCGCAGCGGGCGCGGGGGAAGGTCGGGACGACTCGACATGACGCGCGGAACAATAGCAGAACATGGCCGGGCCGGAGAACCGAAAATCGGGGGCATCGCGCGACAGGGAAAATCAGCACGCGCATTTTCCGCACAAACCGGCTATGGACCCGGCCGAACGGCCTTGCGCCGCCATGGACGGGTGAGCGAGAGGCCCTGTCCCGGCGACGGGCGAGCCACCCCTTTCCCTCCCGCCCCGCACGCCTGTGCCGGGCAGACCTGTTGCGAGATCCATGTCCTTTTCAGAATTGCCGACCATCCTTGCCGACGCTCTGGCCGAGCGTGGCTATGCCGAACCCACTGCGGTGCAGGCCGCCGTCATCGCCGCCGATGCGGCCGGGCGCGACCTCATCGTTTCCGCCCAGACCGGATCGGGCAAGACCGTTGCGTTTGGCCTCGCCATGGCGGGCGATATCCTGGATACGGACGGGGCCGCGCCGCCGGCCGAGCGCCCGCTGGCGCTGGTCATCGCGCCGACCCGCGAACTGGCGCTTCAGGTCAGCCGAGAACTGATGTGGCTTTATGCCAAGGCGGGGGCGCGGGTCGTCACCTGTGTCGGCGGCATGGACCAGTCAAAGGAACGGCGCGCGCTTCGTGGCGGGGCGCATATCGTCGTCGGCACGCCGGGGCGGCTGCGCGATCACCTGGAGCGCGGGGCGCTGGACCTGTCGGACCTGCGCGCCGCGGTGCTGGACGAGGCGGACGAGATGCTCGACATGGGCTTTCGCGACGATCTTGAGCAGATCCTGGACGGCACGCCGGAGGGGCGGCGGACGCTGCTGTTTTCCGCCACCATGCCGGGGCCGATCGTTGCGCTGGCCCGCCGGTATCAGCGCGATGCCCTGCGCATTTCCACCGTCGGGGCGGATCGCGGCCATGGCGACATCGCCTATCAGGCGGTGACCGTCGCGCCGGCGGAGATCGAGGCGGCGGTCGTCAACCTGCTGCGCTATCACGAGGCGGAAACGGCGATCCTGTTCTGTGCCACGCGCGACAATGTGCGCCATCTGCACGCGACGCTGCAGGAACGCGGCTTTGGCGTCGTCGCGCTGTCGGGCGAACACAGCCAGTCGGAACGCAATCATGCGCTGCAGGCGCTGCGCGATCGGCGGGCGCGGGTGTGCGTGGCGACGGACGTTGCGGCGCGCGGCATCGACCTGCCGACGCTGAGCCTGGTCATCCATGTCGAAATTCCCCGCGATGCTGAAACGCTGCAGCACCGGTCGGGCCGCACGGGCCGGGCGGGAAAAAAGGGGACGGCCGTGCTGATCGTGCCCTATCCCCGTCGCCGCCGGGTGGAATCGATGCTGCGCGGGGCGCGCATCGCCGCCGAATGGATCGATGCGCCGACCGCCGAAGCGATCCGGGAACAGGATCGCGAACGGCTGATCGCCGCGCTGCTTGCCCCGGTCGAGGTGGATGACGAGGATCGGGCGCTGGCGGCGCGCCTGCTGGCCGAACGGTCGGCAGAGGATATCGCCGCCGCGCTGGTGCGCGCCCACCGCGCCGCCATGCCGCAGCCGGAGGAGCTGATCGAGAACACGCCGGAAGCGCGGCGCGAGGCGCAGGCCGAACGCCACCGTCCGGGGTTCGAGGATACGGTGTGGTTCCGCGTCGATATCGGCCGTCGCCAGAATGCCGATGCGCGGTGGATCCTGCCGCTGATCTGCCGCCGCGGGCACATCACCAAGAACGAGGTCGGCGCGATCCGCATCGGCCAGCATGAAACGCATTTCCAGATCCCCCGCGCCATCGCCGCCAAGTTTCAGGCAGCGGTCATCCGCACCGGCCAGACCGAAGGCGATGAGGATGTGGTGCGGATCGAGCCTGCCGAGGGCGGCCCGGAGGGCCATGTGCGCGGCGATCATCGCGCCGGGCCGCCGCGCGGCCGCCCGACGCTGCACCGCGCGCAGCCCAGCCGCCCGGCTGGCCCGCCGCGCGGCGGACCCAAGCCGTTCCGCAAGGGACCGGGCGGCAAGCCCGCGCACCGGGGTCCGCGTCCCAAATGACCGTCAAGATCCTCGTCGACGCCGACGCCTGTCCGGTGAAGGACGAGATCTACAAGGTGGCGTGGCGGCACGAGGTGCCCGTGACCGTCGTCAGCAACAGTCATCTGCGCGTGCCCGATCACCCGCTGATCGCCCGGGTGGTGGTCAGCGACGGGTTCGACGCGGCCGACGACTGGATCGCTGCGGCCAGCGATGCGGGCAGCATCGTCGTCACCGCCGACATCCTGCTTGCCGACCGGTGTCTCAAGGCCGGGGCGACCGTCATCGCCCCGACCGGCCGGCCGTTCACGACCAGTTCGATCGGATCGGCGATCGCCACACGCGCGATCATGGCCGACCTGCGCGCGGGGGGCGATCAGATCGGCGGGCCAAAGCCGTTCGGCAAAGCGGACCGGTCCGCCTTTCTGCAGGCGCTGGACACCGCAATCGTCCGGTTGCGCCGCCGCTGACGGACTTGCATCCGGCGGGGCGGTGGTCCATCGCCGGGCGGACGGGTTCGTGAACCATTTGTGACGGCGGAGGGGTTTTCCGTGACAGAAATGTTGCAAGGCGCCCCGCTGCGGCGGGCGGGCGGTGCGCTTGCCATCGGGGCCATGGCGCTGTTCCTGCCGGTCGATGCGGCGCGTGCCCAGACGGTCGAGGAACTGCAGCGACAGATTGACGAGCTGAAGGCAACGGTCGCCGAATTGAAGGCCGCTCTGGCCGCCCAACCCGCATCCCCACCGGTTCCGCCGCCGCCGCCGGCTACACCCGCGATTGCGGCGGCACCGCCGGTTGCCGTCCCGCCCGCGGCACCCGCCGTACCCGCCGCGCCGGTTGCAGTCGCCGCCACCGGGGACAAGCCGCGATCCCCGCACTGGTATGAACGCATCCGCCTGCGCGGTTATGCCCAGTTGCGGCTGAACGAGATCGTGGCGGGCGATGCCACGGCACCGGCCGGCGTCTCGCGGCTGCGATCCGTGGCCGATGGCGGGATCAGCGACCGCGGCAATTTCAGTTTCCGGCGCATCCGGCTGGTCATGCAGGGCGACCTGAGCGACCGCCTGTCCTTTTACGTTCAGCCTGATTTCGCCGTCGCGGTCAGCAACCAGACGGCGGGCGAACCGCGCGAGGGCTATGCCCAGCTGCGCGATGCCTATGTCGACTGGTTCCTGGACGACGCCAAAAGCTGGCAGGTGCGGTTCGGTAAGGCAAAGGTGCCGTTCGGATGGGAAAACCTGCAATCCTCGTCCAGCCGCGTGCCCATCGACCGGACGGATGCGATCAACAGCGCGGTGCCGGGCGAGCGGGATATCGGCGTCACCCTGTTCTACACGCCGCCCCGGTTTCAGCGGATCTGGGACCGGCTGGAGGAGGATGGGCAGAAGCTGTTCGGCAATTACGGCGCGTTCAGCCTGTCGGTCTATAACGGACAGGGGACCAATCGCCGGGAAAGCAACAACGGCCTGATGACCGTGGCCATGGCGACATGGCCCATCGAGCTTGGCGGCGCGCTGGACGGACAGGTGATCGAACTGGGCGGGGCGCTGCTGCGCAACGATTTCCAGCCGGAATTGCGCAGCGGCGGGGTGAGCGCCACGGCGTTCCGCGAGGAGCGGGTGGGGCTGCACGCGATCCTGTATCCCCAGCCCTTCGGCATCCAGGCGGAATGGAACTGGGGCAAGGGGCCGGAATATGACGCGGCAATCGGCGCCATCGCCGAAAAGCCGCTGACCGGCGGTTATGTGCAGACCATGTTCCGCATCAAGGACAGCCCGCTGGGCGAGGTCACGCCCTTTGCCCGGTGGCAGCATTATCGCGGCGGGTGGAAGGCCGCGCTGAACGCGCCCCGGCTGGAAACCGACGATTGGGAAATCGGGGCGGAATTCCAGTTCGCCGATCCGATCGAGCTGACGCTTGCCTATGCCCATATGCGGCGGCGGGAGGCGGATGAGCGCCGATTTGGCCGGGCCGAGGGCGATGTGATCCGTGCCCAGCTGCAATGGAATTACTGAACGCCCGGCGGGTGCGCGCAGCGGGCTATCGGTAAGGGCCGCGCCCTGCTATCGGGCGCGGCGATCATGCTGAACCTCAACAACATCACCGTGCGGCTGGGCGGCCGCACCATTTTGGACGGCGCCAGTGCCGCACTGCCCCCCCGGTCGCGCGTCGGCCTGATCGGGCGGAACGGCGCCGGCAAATCGACGATGGTGCGCGTCATTGCCGGGATGCTGGAACCGGATGGCGGCAGCGTGGAAATGCCGCGCGGCAGCCGCCTTGGCTATATCGCGCAGGAAGCGCCGTCGGGCACCGCCACGCCGTTCGAGACGGTGCTGGCCGCCGATACCGAGCGGGCCGCGCTGCTGGAGGAGGCCGAGACCCAGACCGACATGGACCGGCTGGGCGATGTGCATGAGCGGCTGATCGCCATCGACGCCTATGCCGCGCCCGCGCGGGCCGCGCGCATCCTGGTCGGGCTGGGCTTCGACGAGGAGATGCAGCAGCGGCCGCTCGACAGCTTTTCGGGCGGATGGAAGATGCGCGTGGCGCTGGCCAGCCTGCTCTTCAGCCAGCCCGACATCCTGCTGCTGGACGAGCCGTCCAACCACCTCGACCTGGAAGCGGTGATGTGGCTGGAGGATTTCCTGAAGGCCTATCGCGCGACCATCGTGGTGGTCAGCCACGAGCGCGATTTCCTGAACAATGTCGTCGATCATATCCTCCACCTGCAGGGCGGCAAGGCGACGCTCTATCCCGGCGGCTATGACGCGTTCGAAAAGCAGCGGGCCGAACGCATGGCGCAGTTGGCCGCGGCCAAGGCGAACCAGGAAGCGCAGCGGGCCAAGCTGCAGGATTATATCGCCCGCAATTCCGCCCGCGCATCGACCGCGAAACAGGCGCAGTCGCGGCAAAAGGCGCTGGCCAAGCTGACGCCGATCGCTTCGCTGGCCGAGGATCCGTCGCTCAGCTTCGATTTCCCCGATCCCGACGAGCTGCGCCCGCCGCTGATCACGCTGGACATGGCGTCGGTCGGTTATGGCGAAACGCCGATCCTCAGGCGGCTGAACCTGCGGATGGACCCGGACGACCGGATCGCGCTGCTTGGCCGCAACGGCAATGGCAAGACGACCCTGGCCCGCCTGCTCGCCGCGCAGCTGACCCCGATGGAAGGGGCGATGAACGCGACCGGCAAGATGAAGGTCGGATATTTCACCCAGTATCAGGTCGAGGAACTGGACGTCACCGACACCCCGCTGGACCACATGACCCGCCAGATGAAGGGGGCGACCCCGGCGGCGGTGCGCGCGCAGCTGGGCCGGTTCGGCTTTTCGGGCGACAAGGCGACGACCAAGGTCGGTAAGCTGTCGGGGGGCGAACGCGCGCGGCTGGCGCTGGCGCTGATCACGCGGGATGCGCCGCATCTGCTGATCCTGGACGAACCGACCAACCACCTGGATGTGGACGCGCGAGAGGCGCTGATCCAGGCGCTCAATGCCTATACCGGCGCGGTGCTGCTGGTCAGCCACGACCGGCATATGCTGGAGACGACGGCCGACCGGCTGGTGCTGGTCGATCAGGGCGCGGCGCGGGAGTTTGACGGGACGCTGGACGATTACATCGCCCATGTGCTGGGCCAGAATGCCGCCGAAAAGGCGTCGAAAAAGGACAAGAAGGCCGACCGCAAGGCTGCCGCAGAAGCGCGCGAGAAAGAGGCCGAGCTGAAGAAGCAGGCGCGCGCGGCAGAGGCGGAGGTGGCCAAGCTGACCGCCGAGAAACAGGCGCTGGACCACGCGATGTTCGCCCCCGCCGAGGCGCAACCAGCGCTGGCCAAGCTGCCGATGAGCGAGTTGATGAAGCGCCACGCCGATGTCGTCGCGCGGCTGGAAGCGGCGGAAACCCGCTGGCTGGACCTGAGCGAGGCGCTGGAGCAGGTGGCGGGTTAGGGGTTACCCATGTCCGTCATTGCGAGCGTCAGGGCCGAGGCAGCCGCCGACCCTTTGACCGGCTGGTCAGGTGGAACTGGCCGCACCGGTCGCAGCGATAGGGGAACAGGGCCAGGCCATGGCTGGCGGCCGCGGCTGCGGCCTCCCCGCCGCTGCGATAGCGGGCCTTGCGCGCGCAGATGCTGGCTCTTGTCCGCATGGTTCCCCCTGCCGTTGCGCTGACCCTGCCATTCGATAGGATGGCGGACAGAGGAGCGCAAAGCCATGGCCGCCACGATCCGCCGCTATGCCGATTTCTGGCCGCATTATCTGCGCGAACATGGGCGGCCGGAAACGCGGGCGATCCATTATGCGGGCACCGCGCTGACCTTTGTCGCGCTGGCGCTGGGGCTGAATGGTTCGGCCTGGTGGTTTTTGGGCATCCCTTTGGCCGGATACGGCTTTGCCTGGGCCGCGCATTTCGGCGTGGAGCGCAATCGGCCCGCGACGTTCACCTATCCGTTCTTGTCGCTGGTCAGCGATTACCGGATGTTCTTCCTGTGGCTGACCGGGCGGCTCGGCCCGCATCTGGCGCGGGCCGGGGTGGCAAGCCGCGCTTGATGCGCTCGCAGCAGCCCTTGCTTGCGGTGGGCAGGCGGGCGGCATAGCTAACGGGGCATGACGACCATCCCCGATACGCTCGCCCTGATCGGCAACACCCCGCTGGTGCGCCTGAAAGGGCCGAGCGAGGCCGCCGGCGCCGAAATCTATGGCAAGTGCGAATTCGCCAACCCCGGCGCGTCGGTAAAGGACCGGGCGGCGCTGTTCATCGTCGAGGATGCGGAAGCGCGCGGCGCCATCCAGCCCGGCGGCACCATTGTCGAGGGGACGGCCGGCAATACCGGCATCGGCCTGGCCCTGGTCGCCAATGCCAAGGGGTACAAGGCGATCATCGTGATGCCGGAAACGCAGAGCCGGGAAAAGATGGATACGCTGCGCGCGCTGGGGGCCGAACTGGTGCTGGTGCCCGCTGCGCCCTATGCCAATCCCGGCCATTTCGTGCACACCAGCCGTCGGATCGCGGAGGAGACGCCGAACGCGATCTGGGCCAATCAGTTCGACAATATCGCCAATCGCCGCGCCCATATCGTCGGCACCGCGCCCGAAATCTGGGATCAGATGGACGGGCGGATCGACGGGTTCACCTGCGCCGTTGGCACGGGCGGGACGCTGGCCGGCATCGGCCTGGGGCTGAAGGAGCGGGACGAAAAGGTGCGGATCGCGCTGACCGACCCGCACGGCGCCGCGCTCTATCACTATTACGCCCATGGCGAGTTGAAGGCCGAGGGATCGTCGGTGGCCGAGGGGATCGGGCAGGGGCGGATCACCGCCAATCTGGAAGGCGCGCCGATCGACACCCAGTACCGCGTGTCGGATGCAGAGGGCATGGAATGGGTCCGCCGCCTGCTGGACGAGGAGGGGCTGTGCCTTGGCCTGTCGTCCGGCATCAACGTGGCGGGCGCGGTGCGGCTGGCGCGGGAACTGGGGCCGGGATCGCGGGTGGCGACGATCCTGTGCGACACCGGCTTTCGCTATCTGTCCAGCCTGTACAACGCAGAATGGCGCGCGGCAAAGGGGCTGGTGGTGCCCGAATGGGCGGATCGCGGCTGACGAACCGTGCGCGATGGGCGGTGGACAGGGACGGGCTTCCCTGTTACTTCCTTGCAACAGTGCTGCAACAATCGACAACCGACCGGGGGCAGGTTCTTCAGCGGGTCCGAGTCGGCCTGACCGGGCTGACGATCGTCGTCCTGCTGATTCTGGTTGCTGCCATCATCTATCGGTCCGCCTCTCGCGAGGTGCAGCCCGATGTGATCGGCCAGCCCAATCCCGATGTCGTGGCGAACATGACCATGGCCACGCCTGTCGCCAATGTCGCCGGCCCGCCCGACAATGACGAACCGCTGGCAACCCTGGGCGTCGCGCCGAGTGCCCGGCCAAAGGAAGATGCGGTTCCGGCCGATCCCGCTGCGGACCAGCCGACTCCGCAGCCCTGATCCCGCGGGGCTGCGTCCCCCACTTTTCCCCACCACCGCCCCCAAATCGCCCCACCGGTTGCCGAAAACCCCCTTTTGCGTTGCTGACGGGTGCAAAAGGGCCCATCCGTTGGCCTGCGACCCCCGAATGGTTAACCCGGCAATGAGAACATAGATCGAATAAACCGCGCTCAGAACTGGATCGCTCGGCCGCTCATGCCGCTTTTAGAGCGCTGTGGGGCAAATTCCCGGAAAATGGCGTTGAATCCCGGCAGGGTTTGCGATAGCTCTAATCGCTAACAGGGCAGGGATTTCACGCGCCAGAGTCACGTTCCGGCACGCTTTCACAGCGTGGCTTCCGGTGGCGCCTGAGCCTTGCCCAGCAAAGGGTGCGATCGGGAGCGTGACGGGGCGAAGCGGATATAAGGGCGTTGGCCTGCAGGCGGTGGACGACAAAAGTCGTGTCGCCCTGCCGTCGGCGCTCCGCATCCTCGTCGAACGCAACCTGGGCCCGATGGCCGAGCACAAGGAAGGCCGCGTCCTCACCATCACCTCGCACGAGCGGGATCCCTGCCTGCTCGCCTATGACGAACCGTGGTTCGACCAGATGATGCTGGACGTCGAATCGCGCGCCCGCGCCCATGGGGCAGAGGATGGCGCGATCAACGACTGGATCCTGCGCCTGGGCACCGGCGTGCCCGAAAATGCCAGTTTCGATGCCAATGGCCGCTTCATCCTGCCCGCTTTTCTGAAGGCGCATGCCGGCATCACCCGTCATGCGTTCTTTTACGGCCGCATTTCCGGCATCGAAATCTGGGACCCTGCGACGCTGATGGCGTTCGAGGGCGCGCCGCCCGTCCTGCGCGAGGCGTGCCGGTTCCACATGGAACGCAACAAGGTGGTGCTGTGAGCGCCCCCGGCCAGCCCCATATCCCGGTCCTGCTCGGCCCCGTGCTCGACGCGCTCGCCATCCTGCCCGGCGAACGGCACGTCGATGCGACGTTCGGCGCGGGCGGTTACACGCGCGCCATGCTGGCCGCCGGGGCAGAGGTCATCGCGTTCGACCGCGATCCCGACGCGATCCGCGACGGCCAGCCGCTGGTGGCCGAAAGCGAAGGGCGGCTGACGCTGATCCACGCGCCCTTTTCGGCGATGGCAGAGGCGTTGGCCGGGATCGGCAAGGTGCCGGTCGACGGCGTCGTCATGGATATCGGCGTGTCGTCGATGCAGCTGGATCAGGCGCATCGCGGCTTTTCGTTTCAGGCGGAGGACGGCCCGCTCGACATGCGCATGGCGCAGGAGGGCGAAAGCGCCGCCGATTTCGTCAACACGGCGGACGAGGGCGCGATTGCGGAAGTCCTGCATCGTTATGGCGATGAACCGCGCGCGCGCCGGGTCGCCCGTGCGATCGTAGCCGACCGGCCGTTCGACACCACGGGCAAGCTGGCCAACACGGTTCGCAAGGCGCTGGGCCACCGGCCGCATGACAAGAAGGATCCGGCCACCCGCACCTTTCAGGCGATCCGTATTCATGTGAACCGCGAACTGGACGAACTGGCCGACGCGATGATCGCCGCCGAACAGGTGCTGGCGCCGCAGGGGCGGCTGGCCATCGTCACCTTTCATTCGGGCGAGGACCGGATGGTCAAGCGGTTCCTGCGCGAACGGTCGGGCAGCGAGCCGGCCGGATCGCGCCATCGCCCGGCGATGGTCGCCGAACAGGCAGCGACCTTTGCCACGCCGGCGCGGGCCGTGCGGGCGGATGAGGAAGAACTGGCGCGCAATCCGCGTGCGCGCTCTGCAACTTTACGTGCGGCCCGGCGGACCTCCGCCGCGCCATGGACCAGCAGGAGGACGGGCTGATGGCAGTCAGGGGCTTCAAGGGGCTGGGTTGGCTGGGCGGGGCGGTCGTCGTCGCGCTTGGCTGCAACATGGTTTCATCCAGAGTCGATGCCGAACGGCAGCGGCTGGTCGCGCTCGACAAGGCGATTGCCGCGACCCAGAACGATATCCGGATGCTGGAGGCGGAGTTCATGACCCGCGCCAACACGGCTCAGCTGGAAAAATGGAATGGCGAGATGATGCGCCTCAGCGTCCCGGCCGCCGGACAGTTTCTGGTGGGCGAAACCGCGCTGGCGCAGCTGGATCAGCCGGGCGCACCGACCGACCGGCAATTTGCCGGGTACATCGTGCCCGAGGCGGTGCCGGAACTGGCCACGCCTCAACCGGTTGAGGCATCGACGACGGAAAAGCCCGCGCCGCGCCCCGCCGCCCCGGCCCCAGCCGTGCAGACGGTGGCCGCGACTGCGCCGGTCAAGCCGCGACCGATTGCGCCTGCCGATACGGTCAAGGTGAAATCGGTCACCATTTCGGCCGAACGCACGGCCAAGCGCGGTTCGCCGCGTGCCCAGGCGGTTGAAAAGCGGCTGCTGCGCGAAACCAGCTTCAACGATCTGCTGCGCGGATCGGATGCCGGGGGGTCAACCCTTCGGTGAGCACGCTGCTGCTTGGGCGCGATCTGTCGATCGACACGGCGCCCGCCGGTCCCACCCCGCTGCCGCCGCCGCCACTTGGCCTGGTGCCGGTCGCCCATGCCCGTATGGCCGTGATCCTGGCGCTGTTCGTGCTGGCGGTGTCGGCCGTGATCGTCCGGCTGACCTGGCTGGCGCTGATGCCGGATACGGAGATGACGGCCAGCCGCTATGGCGTGCCCAGCGCGCGCGGCGATATCGTCGATCGCAACGGCGTGCCGCTGGCGCAGACCATTCTGGTGCCGTCGATCGGGGTTCAGCCGGACAAGGTGATCGGCGACAAGCGCGATCTGGCCCGGCGGCTGGCCGAACTGATGCCCGAACAGACCGAGGCATGGTATTATTCTCGCCTGACCAGCACCGAGCCGTTTCAGTATCTGAAACGCCATGCCCGGCCCGAACTGGCGGTGGCCGTCAACGCGCTGGGCGATCCCGGCATCCGCATCGGGCGGGAGCCGGAGCGGCTCTATACCCAATCCGCGACGGCGGCCCATGTCCTTGGCTTCACCAACGCGCAGGGGCGCGGTGCGATGGGGATGGAACGGTTCCTCGACGCGCGCCTGACCGATGGCGGGATGCAGGGCCGGCCGGCATCGCTGTCCATCGACCTTCGCGTCCAGTCCGCGCTGGAAAGCGAGCTTGGCCACGCCATGGTCAAGCATCAGGCGCTGGGCGCGGCGGGCGTGATCCTGGACGTGGACACGGGCGAGGTGATGGCGATGGTGTCATTGCCCAGCTTCAACCCCAATCATGTCCGGTCGCTGGAGGGACAGTTCAACAACGTTACCAAGGGCGTTTACGAACTCGGCTCGACGTTCAAGCCGATCACCATTGCCGGCGCGATCGAGGCGGGCGTGGTGACGTCGATGCAGCGCCGCTATGACGCGGTCGAGCCGCTGGCCGTCGGCCGGTTCCGCATCAAGGACGACCATGCCCAGCGCCGGTTCCTGAACGTGCCGGAAACCCTGGTTCATTCGTCCAACATCGTCACCGCCCGGCTGGCGGACGAGATGGGCGAGGACCGGATGAAGGCGCTGTTCCGCAGCCTTGGCTTTCATCAGCCGCTGGATATCGAGATCGAGCGCAGCAATCCCCGCTTTTCCGATGCGCGGTGGAGCCGGGCGCGGATCATGACCAGCGGCTACGGCCACGGCGTTGCGGTGACGCCGATGCACCTGGCCATCGCCTATGCCGCGCTGGTCAATGGCGGCATCCTGCGCCCCGCAACGATGATGAAGCTGGCCCCCAGCCAAGTGCCCGAAGGGACCCGGGTGTTCAGCGAATCGACCAGCCAGCGGATGCGTCAGCTGCTCCGCCTGATCGCGGTGCGCGGCACGGCAAAGCGCGGGGACGCCGCCGGGTACCGGGTCGGCGCCAAGACCGGCACCGCCGAACGGCTGAGCGCAACGGGCGGATATTCCAAGACGGTCAACGTCTCCACCTTTGCAGCGGCTTTCCCCATGGACGCACCGCGCTATGTGGTCGTTGCCATGCTTGATTCGCCCAAAGCCAGCGCCGACACGTTCGGCCAGACCGCTGCGGCATGGACGGTGGCCCCCGCCGTCAGCCGCACCATCCAGCGCACCGGCCCGATGCTGGGCGTGCTGCCCGATCCCACCCGCGACATCGACCTGTCGGACCTGCAACCCCTGCTCTGGTCGCCGCCCGGCGCGGAGGCGGCGGGGGAATGAGGCTGTCGACCCTGATCGGCGGCACGGACGAGCGGACCGTCACCGGCTTTGCCATCGATCACCGCAAGGTCGCGCCTGGCACGATCTTTGGCGCGTTCGAGGGGCTGCGCGTCAATGGCGAGGATTTCATTCCTGCGGCGGTGGCAGCCGGTGCGATCGCCGTCGTCGCCCGGCCCGGTGCGCGGGTCGAAGGCGCGGTCCACATTGCCGACGATACGCCGCGGGCGCATTTCGCCCGGCTGGCCGCCCGGTTCTTTGCGCCGTTTCCGCCAACGGCGGTGGCGGTCACCGGCACGAACGGCAAGACGAGCACGGTCGAGCTGACCCGCCAGTTGTGGCGCATGGCCGGCCATCATGCCGCCAGCATCGGCACGCTGGGCGTCACCACCGCCGATGAGCGCGTGGTCACCGGCCTGACCACGCCGGATGTCGTCACCTTCCTGTCCAACGTCGCTGGCCTTGCGCGGGAAGGCGTGACTCATGTTGCGTTCGAGGCATCGAGCCATGGCTTGGCGCAATATCGGACAGAGGGCCTGCCCGTCCGCGCGGCGGCGTTCACCAACCTGTCGCGCGATCACCTCGACTATCATGGCGACATGGCCGCCTATTTCACCGCCAAGCTGCGGCTGTTCAGCGAAGTGCTGGACGCGGACGGAACGGCGGTCGTGTGGGCCGACGATCCCCATGCGGAACGCGTCATCGACCTTGCCCGGCACCGCGGCAACCGCATCCTGACCGTGGGCGAGCATGGCGATGCCCTGCGCCTCGTCTCGCGCGAACCCTCGCTGCTTGGCCAGCGGCTGGTGATTGAGGCGGACGGCGTGCAGCACCGGGTCATGCTGCCGCTGATCGGTGCGTATCAGGCGGCCAATGCGCTGGTTGCGGCCGGACTGGTGATTGCTTCTGGCGGGGATGTGGCGGCGACGTTGGCCAATCTGGGGCGGCTGGCCCCGGTGCGCGGGCGGCTGGAGCGGGCGGCGATCACCCGGGCGGGCGCGCCCGTCTATGTCGATTATGCCCATACCCCCGATGCGCTGGCGGCGGCCACGTCCGCGCTGAAGCCCCATGCCGAGGGTCGCCTAATCCTGGTATTCGGCGCGGGCGGCGACCGCGATGTCGGCAAGCGCGAGGAAATGGGCGAGGTTGCAGCGGCCGAGGCCGATCATGTGATCGTCACCGACGACAATCCCCGGTCTGAAGATCCCGCCGCGATCCGCGCCATGGTGCTGGCCGGCGCGCCGGGTGCGCTGGAGGTGGGGGACCGCCGCGCGGCGATTGCCGCCGCCATTGCAGAGGCGGGCGCGACCGATATCGTGCTGATCGCTGGCAAGGGGCACGAACAGGGGCAGATCGTGGGCGACCGGGTGCTGCCGTTCGACGATGTTTCCGTGGCGCGGGAGTGCGCGGGCGCATGACCTTGTGGACCGCAGCCGAAATCGCCGCTGCCACCGGGGGCACTGCCTCGGCCGATTTTACCGTCACCGGCGTCACCTTCGACAGCCGCGAGGTGCAAACCGGCGACCTGTTCATCGCCATGAAGGGCGAGGCGAGCGACGGCCATCGCTATCTGGATCAGGCGATGGCTCGCGGTGCGGCCGGCCTGATCGTCAGCGAGCCGACGGATCATCCCCATGTCCGCGTGGCCGACGGGTTTGCCGCACTGAACGCCCTTGGCGTGGCGGCGCGCACCCGGATGACGGGTACGGTCATCGGCGTCACCGGTTCGGTCGGCAAGACGGGGACGAAAGAGGCGCTGTTCGCCGCGCTGGACCGGACGGCACCGGGCGCGGTCCATCGGTCGGTCAAAAGCTACAACAACCATACCGGCGTTCCGCTCAGCCTGTCGCGCGCACCCGCCGCCAGCCGGTTCGGCGTGTTCGAAATGGGCATGAACCATGCCGGAGAGATCGCGGCCCTGACCCGGATGGTCCGCCCGCACGTCGCGGTCATCACCGCAATCGCCCCCGCCCATATCGAGTTTTTCAAGGACGAAAGCGGCATCGCCGACGCCAAGGGTGAGATTTTTCAGGGGCTTGAACCCGGCGGTACGGCGGTCGTGCCGTTCGACAGCGTGCATCGCGACCGGCTGATCGGCCATGCCCGGCCCCATGCCGGGCGGATCGTGACGTTCGGGACTGGCGAGGGCGCGGACGTGCGCGCGCTGGACGTGGTGCGCACGCTGACCGGCGGCAGCGAGGTGACGGCAAAGGTCGGCGACCGGCAACTGACCTATCGCATCGGTATGCCCGGTGCGCATTGGGTGTCCAATTCGCTGGCGGTGCTGGCGGCGGTCGATGCCGCGGGCGGCGATCTGGCGCTGGCGGGCCTGGCGCTGGCCGACATGGCCGACCTGCCGGGGCGGGGCGCGCGGGTGGGGATTGCGGTCGGCGGCGGCCATGCCCTGCTGATCGATGAAAGCTATAACGCCAACGCCGCCTCGATGCGCGCGACCCTGGCCGTGCTGGCGGCCGAACCGGCGACTCGTCGGGCGGTGGTGCTGGGCGAAATGCGCGAGCTGGGCGATCAGTCGGCGGCGCTGCACGCGGCGCTGGCCGATCCGGTCGTCGCGGCCGATGTCCGCTTCGCCGTGTTGGTGGGCGAGGGGATGGCCCCGCTGGCCAAGGCGCTTGAGGGGCGGGTGGAAATGGTCCATGTGCCCGACGCCACAGCCGCAACGGCAGCGATCGGCCCCTGGCTGGCGCCGGGGGATGTGGTGCTCGTCAAGGGATCCAACGGAGTGAGGCTGGCGACGCTGGTGGCGGCGCTGGCGGGGAAAAACTGATGCTGTACCTGCTGGCCGAGGCGCTCGGCTTTCCCGGCCTGCTCAATCTGGTGCGCTATCTGTCGTTCCGCACCGGTGCGGCAGTGGCGACGGCGCTGTTCATCGGCCTGGTCATCGGGCCGCGCTTCATCGGATGGCTGCGCGTGCGGCAGGGCAAGGGTCAGCCGATCCGCACCGACGGCCCGCAATCGCACCTGGCCAAGCGCGGCACGCCCACCATGGGCGGCCTGATGATCCTGACGGCGATGAGCCTGTCGATCCTGATCTGGATGGACCTTGAAAACCCCTATGTCTGGGCGTGCCTGTTCGTCACGCTGGGCTTTGCGTTCATCGGGTTCCTGGACGATTACGACAAGGTGCGAAAGGCGAGCACGGCGGGCGTTTCCGGCCGTGTGCGGCTGGCCGGCGAATTCGCCATTGCGGCGCTGGCGGCGTGGATCATCACCGGTCAGAACGGCACGCAGCTCTATGTCCCGTTCTTTTCCAACATCGCCATCGACCTTGGCTATTTCTACATCGTCTTTGCCGCGTTCACGATCGTGGCGTTCGGCAATTCGGTGAACCTGACCGACGGGCTGGACGGGCTGGCGACGATGCCGGTCATCATCGCCTGCGTCGCGTTCATGCTGATCGCCTATCTGGTCGGCAATGTGAAATTCGCCACGTATCTCGGCATCCCGCACGTTGCGGGGGCGGGCGATCTGGCCATTTTCTGCGGGGCCATCGTTGGCGCCGGCCTCGCGTTCCTGTGGTTCAACGCGCCCCCGGCGGCGGTGTTCATGGGCGATACGGGCAGCCTGGCGCTGGGCGGGGCCATCGGGACCATCGCCGTTGCGACGCACCACGAAATCGTCCTTGGCATCATCGGCGGCCTGTTCGTGGTCGAGGCGCTGAGCGTCATCATTCAGGTGTTCTTCTACAAGCGGACCGGCAAGCGCGTGTTCCGCATGGCGCCGATCCACCATCATTTCGAACAGCTTGGCTGGAGCGAGCCGACCGTCGTGATCCGGTTCTGGATCATCGCGCTGGTGCTGGCGCTGGCCGGCCTGTCGACGCTGAAACTCAGGTGATCGTCAGCCCCGACTGGCGCGGCAGACGCTATGCGGTGCTGGGACTGGCGCGGTCCGGTGCGGCGACCGTGCGCGCGCTGCTGGCCGGCGGCGCCGAAGTCACTGCATGGGATGCCGATGAGGGGCGACGCGCCGCCACGAAGGGCGCGGATCTGGCCGATCCGCTGACGCTGGACCTGACCGGTTACGATGCCGTGATCGTGTCGCCCGGCGTGCCACTGAACACGCATCCGATTGCCGCCCATGCCGCCCGGTTCGACGTGCCGGTGATCGGGGATATCGAATTGTTTGCCGAGGCGCGGGCAACGCTGCCGCCGCACAAGGTGGTCGGCATCACCGGCACCAACGGCAAATCCACCACGACGGCGCTGACCCACCACATCATCGCCGGGGCGGATATCCCCAGCCTGATGGGCGGCAATATCGGCCTGCCGATCCTGGAGCAGGATCCGTTGCCTGCGGGCGGTGTCTATGTGCTGGAACTGTCCAGCTATCAGATCGACATCACCCGGACGCTCGATTGCGACGTTGCGGTGCTGCTGAACATCACGCCCGACCATCTGGACCGGTATGACGGGTTCGATGCCTATGCCGCGGCAAAGGAGCGGTTGTTCGCCATGCAGTCGAACGATCATCACGCGATCGTCGGCATTTTCGATGCCGCCTCCGCCGCCATTGCCCGCCGCCTGTCGAAACGGGGCGAGCGGCTGACCAAGATCGCGCCGGGATTTTGCATGGATCAGTCGCGCTGGCCCGCGCTTCAGGGGCCGCACAATGCATTGAACGCACTGGCCGCCATCGCGGCTTGCGAGGCGCTGGGCGTGCCGCGTGCGGCCATCGACCGGGGGCTTGAGACGTTTCCCGGCCTGCCGCACCGGATGGAGCGGGTGGCGACGATCAACGGCGTGACGTTCGTCAACGACAGCAAGGCGACCAATCCGGATTCGGTCGCGCCCGCCCTTCAGGCATATCCACGCATCCGCTGGATCGTCGGCGGACTGGCCAAGACCGATGATCTGGAGGCGTGCCGTGCGGGATTCCCCCATGTCGCCAAAGCCTATACGATCGGCGATGCAGGCGGGCGTTTCGCTGACCTGTTGAGGGGGGACATGGCCGTCGAGGAATTGGGCACGCTGGACCGCGCCGTTGCCGCTGCCGCTGCCGAAGCGGTGCCGGGCGACACGGTGCTGTTGTCGCCGGCCTGTGCCTCGTTCGACCAGTTCCGCGATTTCGAAGCCAGGGGGGCCGCCTTTCGCGCGGCGGTGGAGGCGCTGAAATGACTGATATCCTGCGTGGCGGGCCGACCGGCCGGGCACTGACCACGCGCAGCCGCAGCGCCTATTCCGCATGGTTTCACGAAATCGACCGGTCGCTGGTGGCCATCACGCTGATCCTGATCGCGTTCGGCCTGTTCGCCGTCGCTGCGGCCTCGCCTGCCTCTGCGCTTCGTTATTCGGGCACCAACGTTACCTTTCCGCCGATGTATTTCTTTTGGCGGCAGGCGGTGTGGGTGGCCATTTCCGTGCCGGTGATGATCGCCGTGTCGATGGCGCCGCCCCGGCTGGTGTCGCGCATCGCGCTGCCCGCGCTGCCGGTCTGCATCCTGCTGGTCGGGCTGGCCGCGGTGGTCGGGGGCGAAGGGACCAATGGCGCGGCACGCTGGATCCCGCTCGGCTTCTTTTCGTTTCAGCCATCCGAGCTGTTGAAGCCGGTGTTCATCGTGTCCACCGCCTGGATGCTGTCGCTGCGCGCCGATGCCCCCTATCTGCCGATGTTCAGCGTGACCGGCGCGATCACCGCGCTGACCGCCGCGCTGCTGATGCTTCAGCCCGATTTCGGCCAGACGTTCCTGTTGTGCAGCATCTGGCTGGTCATGGTCATCCTGGCGGGCATCCCGTTCCGGGCAATCGCCGCGCTGATCGCGGCGGGCTTTGGCGGGATCGTCGCGGCCTATTTCTTCTACGGCACGGCCCAGCGCCGGATCGATGCGTTCCTGTTCCCCTCCAGCGACGATACCGAATCCACCCGGTTCCAGATCGAGCGCGCGATGGAAACGCTGACCGGCGGCGGGCTGCTGGGCACCGGACCCACTCAGGGTCAGGCCAAGTTCCGCCTGCCAGAGGCGCATACCGATTACATCTTTGCCGTGGTGGGTGAGGAATTCGGGCTGGTCGCCTGTGCCGTCATCGCCGCGCTGTTCGTTGCGCTGATCATCCGTTCCGCGGTTCGCCTGTTCGACGAAACCGACGCCTTTCGCCTGCTCGCCGGGGCGGGGATCACCGTGCAGATCGGGCTGCAGGCGCTGATCAGCATGATGGTCAACACCGGTCTTGCCCCGGCAAAGGGCATGACGCTGCCGTTCATTTCCTATGGCGGGTCGTCGATGGGTGCAATGGCGATCACCACCGGGCTTTTGCTCGCCTTTACGCGCCGGAATCCGTATCTGGCCCAATCTCCCTATGGGTCGAGGTGGAACGGACGATGAAGAGAACCCGCCATTTTGCGCTGGCGGCCGGTGGAACGGGCGGGCACATGGTGCCGGCGGCGGCGCTGGCTGCTGAACTGATCCGGCGCGGGCACAGCGTTGCCCTGATTTCCGATGCGCGCGGCGTACGCTTTCCGGGGTTGTTCGACGGGGTGGAAACCCATGTGCTGCCCGCCGGGCGGCTGACCGGCGGTCCGCTGGGCTGGCTGCGTGCGGTTAACCAGATGCGTCAGGGACGCGCCCGTGCGATCGAGATCTATACCAAGATGCGGCCGACCGCCGTGGTCGGCTTTGGCGGCTATCCCGCGCTGCCCGCACTGCTCGGCGCATTTCACAAGCGCATCCCGACCATCGTGCACGAACAGAATGCCGTGCTGGGCCGGGTGAACCGCTTTGTCGCGGGCCGGGTGGACGGCATAGCCACCAGCTATGCGACGGTCGAGCGGCTGAAGCCCGCCTATGCGCCCAAGGTGCACCTGGTCGGCAATCCGGTGCGCGAGGCGGTGCTCGATCTGCGCAGCCGGCCGTTTCCGCCGCTGGATGCCGACGGCATCTTTCGCGTGCTCGTCACCGGCGGCAGTCAGGGGGCCAGCGTGCTGAGCCAGGTGGTGCCCGATGGCCTGGCGATGCTGCCCGTGCATTTCCGCCAGCGGCTTCAGGTAACGCATCAGGCGCGGCCAGAGGATGTGGACGGTGTGCGCGCGAAATACGCCGCGCACGGCATCCCGGCCGAAATCGCCACCTATCTGCCCGATATGCCGGAGCGGCTGGCCTGGGCGCATATCGTCATCGCCCGCGCCGGCGCATCGACCATTGCGGAACTGACCGCGGCCGGCCGTCCGGCGATCCTGGTGCCGCTGCCCACCGCCACCGACGATCATCAGACCGCCAATGCGCGCGAGATTACGGAGGCGGGCGGCGCACGGACCATTCGCCAGTCCGCCTTTACCGCCACCGAACTGGCCAAGCAGATGCAGAAGCTGGGGCTGGAGCCGGACGCGCTGGCCAATGCCGCCGCCCGCGCCCGGTCGGTCGGTCGCCCCGATGCGGTCCGCGATCTGGCCGATCTGGTCGAAAGCGTCGACGCACCGCCCGCGCCGATCGGCAAGGTCAAGGCCGCATCCAGCCGGGAGGCCTACGCATGAAGGGCGTCGGCACCGATATCGGGACGATCCATTTCGTCGGCATCGGCGGCATCGGCATGTCCGGCATTGCCGAGGTGATGGCCAATATGGGCTATTCGGTTCAGGGTTCGGACGTGGCCGAGGGCTATGTGATCCAGGGCCTGCGCGACCGGGGCATCCGCGTGTTCATCGGCCATGATGCCGACAATCTGGGCGAGGCGGCGGTGGTCGTCACCTCGACCGCGATCAAGCGCGGCAATCCCGAGGTTGATGCCGCCTATGCCCGCCGCATCCCGGTGGTCCGCCGGGCGGAGATGCTGGCCGAACTGATGCGGCTGAAATCCACGGTCGCCGTTGCCGGCACGCATGGCAAGACGACGACGACCAGCATGATCGCCGCGCTGCTGGACGCGGGTGGCATCGACCCCACGGTCATCAATGGCGGCATCATCAACAGCTATGGCAGCAATGCCCGGCTGGGCGCGTCCGACTGGATGGTGGTGGAGGCGGACGAAAGCGACGGCAGCTTCCTGCGCCTCGATGGCACCATCGCGGTCGTCACCAACATCGATCCGGAACATCTGGATCATTACGGGTCGTTCGACCGGGTGAAGGAATGTTTCGTCGAATTCGTCGAAAACGTCCCCTTTTACGGCGCGGCTTTGCTCTGCCTCGATCATCCGGAGGTTCAGGCGATCATTCCCAAGGTGCGCGACCGGCGCATCGTCACCTATGGCTTTGCCGCACAGGCGGATGTGCGCGGCACCAACGTCACCCCCTATCCGGGCGGCAACCGGTTCGATGCCGTTGTTCGTCAGCGCGACGGCGAGCAACGGGTGATCGAGGGCGTGGACCTGCCCATGGCGGGCCGCCACAATGTTCAGAACGCGCTGGCGGCGATCGGCGTTGCGCTGGAACTGGGCGTGGATGATGCCACGATCCAGCGCGGCTTTGCCCGGTTCAGCGGGGTCAAGCGGCGCTTCACCCGCGTCGGTGAAATCGCCCTTGGCGACGGCCGCTCGCCCGCGACGGTGATCGACGATTACGGCCATCATCCGGTGGAAATCCGCGCCGTCCTGTCCGCCGCGCGCGAAAGCGTGGAGGGGCGGGTGATCGCGGTGTGCCAGCCGCACCGTTATTCGCGGCTGGGCGGCCTGATGGAAGAATTCGCCACTGCGTTCAACGATGCCGATGCGGTCATCGTCACCCCGGTCTATGCCGCCGGTGAGGCGCCGGTCGAGGGCGTTTCCGCCGATGCGCTGGCCCAGGCGATCCTGAACCGAGGCCACCGGTCCGCCCGCACGGTGGACAGCGCCGATGCGCTGGCCGGGATGCTGGCGTCAGAGGTCGGGCCGGGCGACCTGATCGTCTGCCTTGGCGCGGGCGACATCACCAAATGGGCCGCCGGCCTTGCCCCCGCCATCGAACGGCAGCGCGAGGCGGTGGCATGAGCGACTGGTTCTCCACCGCGATCGAAATGCAGCGCGAAATCATCCGCGCGCAACAGGCACAGCTTCATGCCGCGCAAAAGCTGCTCGATCAGGGCAGGGTGATTGCCGACATGCAGGCCGCCGGGCAACAGGCGGCCGAGGCGAACGTCAAGGCTTGGAAAGCCTGGGCCAGGCTGTGGGGGTGGAAATGACCCTGACCGCCGCTGCCCCGACATCGCTGCCCCCCGTGCGCGGCAAGCTGACCGCCAATGCGCCCCTTGCGCCACTGGTGTGGTTCAAGGCGGGCGGGCTGGCCGAATGGCTGTTCGAACCGGCGGATGCCGACGATCTGTCGGCGTTCTTGCGCGATCTGGACCCTGCAACGCCGGTCATGGCGCTTGGCCTTGGTTCCAACCTGATCGTCCGCGACGGCGGCGTGCCCGGCGTGGTCGTGCGGCTGGGCAAGGCGTTTGCGCGGGTCGAGCGGCTGGACGACACCCTGCTTCGCTGCGGCGCGGGGGCATCGGGCATCCTCGTATCCTCCACCGCCCGCGATGCCGGCATTGCGGGGCTTGAGTTCCTGCGCTCCATCCCCGGCACAGTCGGCGGGTTCGTGCGGATGAACGGCGGCGCCTATGGCCGCGAGGTCAAGGACGTGCTGGTCGAGGCCGATGTTGTGCTGCGTTCGGGCGAGCGGGTCACGCTGCCGCTCGATGCGCTGGGCTTCACCTATCGCCACAGCGCGTTGCCGGACGGCGCGGTCGTGGTCGGCGCGCTGTTCCGGGGCGAGCCGGGCGATCCCGCCGCGATCCAGGCAGAGATGGACCGGATCGGCGCGGCGCGAGAGGCCAGCCAGCCGCTGCGCAGCAAGACGGGCGGCTCCACCTTCAAGAACCCCGATGGCGAAAAGGCATGGGCGCTGGTCGATGCGGCCGGCTGTCGCGGCCTGACGCTGGGCGGGGCGCAGGTGAGCGAAAAGCACACCAATTTCCTGATCAACACCGGCGATGCGACCAGCGCCGAGATCGAGGCGCTGGGCGAGGAAGTCCGCGCGCGGGTCAAGGCGCATTCGGGGATCGACCTGCACTGGGAAATCCAGCGGGTCGGCGTGTTCGCCGACGATGGCGGCAATGAGCGTGCGGGAGCAGCCAAGTGAGCGTATCGGTAACCCCCCTCCATATCGCCGTCCTGATGGGCGGCTGGTCCGCCGAGCGTGAGGTGTCGCTGATGTCCGGTGCCGGCGTTGCCGATGCGCTGGAACAGCTTGGCCACCGGGTCACGCGGATCGATATGGACCGCAACGTCGCGCTGCGGCTGGCCGAGGCAAAGCCGGACCTAGTGTTCAACGCGCTGCACGGTACCCCCGGTGAGGACGGATCGGTTCAGGGGATGATGGACCTGATGGGTCTGCGCTACACCCATTCGGGCCTTGCCACCTCCGTCATCGCCATCGACAAGGTGCTGACCAAGAACAGCCTGGTTCCCCATGGCATCCCCATGCCGGGTGGCCGCATCGTGGCGACAGAAGAACTGTTCACGGGCGATCCCCTGCCGCGGCCCTATGTGCTGAAACCCGTCAACGAGGGATCGTCGGTCGGTGTCGCCATCGTCACGGATGAGGGGAATTACGGCAATCCGATCAGCCGCGATGCCGCCGGGCCCTGGCACGACTTTGACGAATTGCTGGCCGAACCGTTCATTCGCGGGCGGGAACTGACGACGGCGGTGCTGGGCGACCATGCACTGGGCGTCACCGAATTGCGGCCCAAAAGCGGGTTTTACGATTACGACGCCAAATATACCGACGGCATGACCGAACACGTGTTTCCGGCCGACATCCCCGACGATGTGGCCGATGCGTGCAAGGCGATTGCGCTGCGTGCCCACCGCCTGCTGGGGTGCAAGGGCGCATCGCGGTCGGATTTCCGCTGGGACGATCACCGGGGGGTCGCCGGGCTTTTCCTGCTGGAGGTGAATACCCAGCCCGGCATGACGCCGCTCAGCCTGGTGCCCGAACAGGCCAGCCATCTGGGCATTTCCTATCCCGAACTGGTGCAGCGCATCGTCGATGAGGCGATGGCCGATGCCCCCATGGCAGCGTCCCGGTAATGGCGCGCCAGTCCACCCGCCGCGTTGCCAATCGCCCGCCGGTCAAGCCGAAGCGCAAGCCGCAGACGGCGCGGACCCCGCGTGCGGGCATCCTGGATCATGCCGTCGCGGCCCTGCCCGGCGGTCAGGATACGGTGCGGCGCGTGGCGGCATGGACCATCACCGGCGTGGTGCTGGCCGGCATGCTGATGCTCGCCTCTGCCACCGGCGTCATCGCCGGGGTGACCAGCGCGATGGGCGATGGCATGGCCGCGATGGGCCTGCGCGTGAAATCGTTCGAACTGATCGGCGCGCGGCGGATCGATCAGGCCGCCGTCTATGCCGTGCTGGCGACGCAGGAATCCAAGCCGTTGCCAATGGTCGATCTGGCGCATCTGCGCGAATTGCTGCTTCAGGAAGGGTGGATCGCCGATGCCCAGGTGTCGCGCCGCTATCCCGATGCGCTGGTCGTGCGGATAACGGAGCGAAAGCCGGCCGCGATCTGGCAGAGCAACGGCCAGTTGATGTTGATCGATGCCGCCGGCACGCCGTTGCAGCCGCTGGATCCCAACGAATTGCCCGACCTGCCGATGGTGGTCGGAGAAAGCGCGAACGATCATTACGACGATTATCAGCGGCTGATCGCGGCGGCACCCGCGCTAAAGCCGATGGTGCGCGCGGCCAACTGGGTCGGCGACCGGCGCTGGACGCTGACCTTCGTGTCGGGCGAACGGCTGATGCTGCCTGAAGGCACGCGGGAAAGCGCGGCGGCGCTGGTCAAGTTTGCCGAATGGGACGGCACGACCGGCCTGCTGGGCCGGGGGCACCGGCATTTCGATATGCGCGACGTGACCCGGCTGGTCATCCAGCGCGGATCAGGGGACGTGTCGACCCGGCTGGTCGACGAAGCGGCGGATTAGGGCGTAACAGGGGGCTTTGGGGACGATCATGGCAAAGACGGCACCGGAAGGGTTGATCACCGCGCTCGACATCGGTTCGTCCAAGGTGACGGCGATGATCGCGCAGCCACTGGATGGCGGCGAACTGCTGGTGCTGGGCACCGGACAGCGGGAAAGCAAGGGCGTGAAGCGCGGCTATGTCGCCGACATGCGCGCCGCCGAAACCGCCGTGCGACAGGCGGTGGAACAGGCCGAACAGATTGCGGGCGTCAGCATCGAGGATGTGTGGGTCAGCTTTTCCGCCGGCGACATGGACAGCAACATCTTCCGGCGCGAGGCGCTGCTCGACGGGCGGCGGGTCGAGCAGGGGGATATCGAATCTCTGCTGCGCACCGCGCGCAACGGCATCGATCCGGGGCAGCGGATGATCCTGCACGCGCATCCGATGCGCTACACGGTCGACGGGCTCAGCGGCGTCAATGATCCGCGCGGGCTGCATGCCGACCGGCTGGGCGTTGAAATCCATCTGGTGTCGACCGAAGGATCGCCGGTGCGCAACCTGCACCTGTGCGTCGGATCGGCGCACCTCAATGTCCGCTCGATCGTTGCCGCGCCGGTCGCCACCGGCCTTGCCTGCCTGACACCGGAGGAGCGCGAGCTGGGCGTGGCGCTGGTCGAAATCGGGGCGGGGCTGACCAATGTGTCGGTCTATTCGGGCGGCGTCGTCACCGGCATCGCCACCATTCCGATGGGCGGCGGGGACATCACCGACGATGTCGCCTCCACCTTTGGCACGGCCCGCGTCCATGCCGAGCGGCTGAAATGCGTGAAGGGGTCGGCCAATGTCACCCCCCGCGACAATCACGAGATGCTGGAGGTGCCGCCGCTGGCCGATGACGATCCCGCCGATGTGACCCGGATCAGCCGGGCACAGCTGATCGCGGTGATCCGCACCCGGCTTGACCGCCTGATCGCAGAGATCAAGCGCGAGCTGGCGCGGCTGGAATTCAGCGACGGCATGGGGCGTCAGGTCGTGCTGACCGGCGGCGGGGCCGAGCTGAAGGGGATTGCCGATTACGCGCAACAGGCGCTGGGCTGCCCGGTCCGGGTCGGCCGCCCGCGCGGATTGACCGCATTGCCCGATGCCCATGCAACGCCGGCCTTTGCGACGCTGGCCGGGCTTGCCATGTTCGCGGCCAGCGATCCCGTCGATCTGCGCGCGATCGAGGCGAGCGGCCAGATCGTCGTCCGGCCGGGTTTGAGCGACCTGTTCCGCAAAATGATCTGGGCTTTTCGGACGAATTATTAAAGAAATGCTACTGAACAGACTGTCGGGGGCTAGGATCGGCGGTCCAGTTGGTGCAAACCTAGGGGCAAGCAAAGGGGGCCGGCACAGGCCGGGTCCGTGGAGACGAGGACAATGAGCATCGAATTCCTGCCGCCGGATGGCGACGAACTGACCCCCCGCATTTCGGTGATCGGGGTGGGTGGCGCTGGTGGCAATGCCATCGCCAACATGATCCTGGCCGATGTGCAGGGCGTGGAGTTCCTGGTCGCGAACACCGATGCTCAGGCGCTGAAGCAGTCGAGCGCGGCGCAGCGCATCCAGCTGGGCGCAAAGATCACTCAGGGTCTGGGTGCCGGTTCGCGCCCCGAAATCGGCCGCGCCGCCGCCGAAGAGACGATCGACACGGTGCGCAAGGCGCTTGAGGGCAGCCATATGTGCTTCATCGCCGCCGGCATGGGCGGCGGCACCGGCACGGGCGCTGCCCCCGTCGTGGCAAAGGCTGCGCGGGACATGGGCATCCTGACCGTCGGCGTCGTGACCAAGCCCTTCGCCTTTGAAGGCAAGAAGCGCGCCCGCTCCGCCGAGGCGGGGATCGAGGAGCTGCAAAAGGTCGTCGACACGCTGATCGTGATCCCGAACCAGAACCTGTTCCTAATCGCGGATGCCAACACGACCTTCAAACAGGCGTTCGAACTGGCTGACGAGGTGCTGCAGCAGGGCGTCCGGGGCATTACCGACCTGATGGTCATGCCCGGCCTGATCAACCTCGACTTCGCCGACGTCCGCTCTGTCATGCAGGAAGCGGGCAAGGCGATGATGGGCACGGGCGAGGCCGCGGGCGATGGCCGCGCGATCGAGGCGGCGCGGATGGCGATTGCCAACCCGCTGCTGGACGGCGTGTCGCTGAACGGTGCCAAGGGCGTGATCGTGTCGATCAGCGGCGGCGACGACATGCGCCTGCTCGAAGTGGACGAGGCCGCGCACCACATCCGCGAACTGGTCGACGAAGACGCGAACATCATCTGGGGTTCGTCGTTCAACCCCGAGCTGGAAGGCAAGATCCGCGTGTCCGTGGTCGCCACCGGGATCGAGGACGGCAATGCCGTGGCCGCCCCCGCGCCCGCCGCCGCGGACGTGTCGCGCAGCTTCAGCTTTTCCGCGCCGCGCCGCACCCCGACGCTGGGCGAAAGCCTGAGCGAGGAAGCCCCGGCCGAACCGGCTGCGGATGCGGAATCGCTCGCCACGCTGGCCGACGATGGGCGCGAGGAAGCGCCGATCACGCTGGAACCGCCCGCGCCGCGCGTGTTTGCCGATGATGGTCTGGGCAATGCCCCGACCTCGTCCGGCGGCGACGAACTGGTGCTGGACGAAGCAGCGCAGGTCGCCAATCCCGAACCGCTGCCGATGTCCGGCCGCCGCCGCTGGCTGACCCCCGGCGCGGAAGAGACCCCGGAACCGGAAGCGCCGCGTTCGGGCGGCACGCTGTTCGAACGGATGGCCAATGCCGGCCGCTCGCTGACCCGCAACGAGGATGAGGAGCCGAAGGACAGCGGCCTCGACATCCCGCGTTTCCTGCATCGTCAGAACAACCAGTAATCAACGCATCGGGGGCCGGGTTACCCATCCGGCCCCCCAGCATTTCGATCGATCGTCAGTTCATTGCCCGATCATCCACGGCCTGCCACAGTCTGACGATCATGATCCGCCATTTCCGTTCGACCTTCCTGCCACTGACCGCCTGTTCGCTTGCGCTGGCGGCGGCTGGCCCGGCATCGGCCCAGTCGGCCGGGGAGGCGGTGCAATCGACCAGCACCGGCACCGCTGTGCAGCCCACAGTCGCGCCTGCCGCCACTCCGCTGGCCGATCGGTTGATGGAACAGGTCCGCATTCTGGCGGGCAATCCCCGCAATCTTGAGGCGCTGCTGATCGCTGGCGAAACCAGCGTCCGGTTGAGCGACCCTGTCGCCGCCATGGGTTTTTTCGCGCGCGCGGAACAGATATCGCCGCGCAACCCCCGTGCGCTCGCCGGCCGTGCCGCTGCACTGGTTTCGATGGAACGACCGGGTGAGGCGATCTGGCTGTTCCGTGAGGCTGAGCAGCGGGGGATGGCGATCGAACCGATGGCGCTGGACCGGGGCCTGGCATTCGACCTGCTGGGCCGGCCGGACCTTGCGCAGCGCGACTATCGCCTGATCCTGAACCGCGGCGATGCGGATGAGGCGGTGCGCCGACTGGCCCTGTCGCTGGGCATCAGCGGCAATCTGGCCGAAGCGACGCGGCTGATCGACCCGCTGCTGCGGCGCAACGACCGGTCGGCGTGGCGGGCATGGGCCTGTGTTCTGGCGATGAACGGCGATCCGGCGCAGGCCAAGACGATTGCGGCGGGCAGCCTGCCGGGATTTGGTCCATCGCTTGCCCCGTTTTTCGACCGGCTGGCGCGACTGCCCGTGGCGGATCGGGCCTATGCGGTGCATTTCGGCACCCTGTCCGCCAATGCCGATCGCCGGGTCGATCTGGCGCTTGCCCCCGATCTGAGCACAGCAAGCCCGCAAGGGGGTGCAGTCCGCCTGGCCGCACTCAACCTGCCCGATCGCCCGCGCGCCGCCGATACGGCACAGGCGATTGTTCAGCCGCTGCCCGGACCGCGGCAGGCCGCAGCCGTTACCCGGCCGGTACCTCCGCCTGCCGCTACGCCCGGTTCAGTCACGCCAGCGGCCCGGTCCGCGCCGGTAACGCTGGCAACGGCAAAGCCGCTGACCCCCGGCCCGGCTGCCGATGCTGGTCAGCCATCCGTTCCGGCCGTCCGCCAACCCGCGTCCGTCATGGCCACCGCCAGCCCGGTTGCCGCAGCAGCGCCTGCGCCCGCCAAGCCGCTGGTTGACCTGGCAGCGGAGCGGGCAGCAGCGCGCGCCGAACTGGCCGAGATTGTCGCGCGTCTGGCCGGCGATGCCGATCCGACGCCGGAGCCTGTGGTACTGCCCGAACGCGTTGCCAAGCCGATGGTCTTGGACACACCGGCGGCCAAACCAACGGCATCGGCTGCAAAGCCCGCGGCCAGGGCGACCGAAACAGCCACCGCCGAAAAGGCCAAGCCCAAGCCAAAGCCTGTTCCGGCCAAGCCGGATCCCAAGAAGCTGCACCCGTCGCGCATCTGGGTTCAGGTCGGGGTGGGGGCCAATCCGACAAAGCTGCCCTATACCTGGCGTCAGCTCAGCCGCACCGCGCCCGAGGCATTCCGGGGCAAGAAGGGCGGCTATACCGATGCCGGTCGCACGAACCGCTTGCTGGTCGGGCCGTTTGCCAGCAATGCGCAGGCGAACGCGTTTCTGACCGCGATCAGGAAAAAGGACTTGGACGGCTTTCAATGGACCAGCCCGGCGGGACAGGAGATCGAAACACTGGCGGTGGAGTGACCGGCACGGACAGCGTCATTCGTCGCGCGCGATGGGCCGCCGATCCGCTGCGGACGCGCGGGCGGCTCCACCGGGAACCGGGCGATGCCGAACGCGGCCCGCGCGATGCGTTTCAGCGGGACCGCGACCGGATCATCCATTCGATCAGCTTTCGCCGCCTGCGCCACAAGACGCAGGTTTTCATGGCCCCCGATGGCGATCATTTCCGCGTCCGGCTGACCCACAGTCTTGAGGTTGCGCAAATCGGCCGGACCATCGCACGCGCCCTGTCGCTGAACGAGGATCTGACCGAGGCATTGTGCCTGGCGCACGATATCGGTCATCCGCCCTTTGGCCATGCCGGGGAACGCGCGCTGAAGGACGCGCTCGCCCATGCTGGCGGGTTCGACCATAACGGGCACACGCTGCGCGCGCTGATGCTATTGGACAGCCCCTATCCGGGCTGGCGCGGGCTCAATCTGTCCTGGGATACGCTGGAGGGGCTGGCCAAGCATAACGGGCCGGTCCGCCATCCCGGATGGGCGTTGCGTCAGGCGGATGCTGATTTTCCGCTGATGCTGAATGAATGGCCCTCGCTGGAGGCACAGGTCGCGGCGGTGGCGGACGACATCGCCTATGACAATCACGACATTGATGATGGCATCCGGGCGGGGCTGTTGACGCTGGATCAACTGCTCGCCGTACCGATGGTGGCACAGCTATGGGATGCGGTGCGCGCCCGGTTCCCCGATAGCCCGGCCGACCGGCTGGTCAGCGAGCTGACCCGCAGTCAGATCGGCCTGATGGTCAATGATTTCATCGCCGAAACGCAGCGGCGGATTGCGGCATCGGGCGTGGAAAGCGTCGACGACGTGCGCGCCGCCGGTCAGTGCCTTGCGGGCTTTTCCCCCGAAATGCAGGTCGCGGAACGCGACCTGAAACGGTTCATGTACGCCAATCTCTATCACCATCCGCGCCAGCTTGCGGCGGCGGATGCGGCGCTGGTCGTGGTGCGCGGCCTGTTCGATGCCTATGCGAGAGACCCGATGCTGCTGCCGGAGGGTTGGCGCAGCGGGATGCCCGCCGAGGATCCCGGGCGCAGCCGCCACATCGCCGACTTCATCAGCGGCATGACCGACCGCTACGCGATCCGCTGCTACCGCGAGGCGGTCGGCCCGATCGACCTGCCCGAAGGGTTCTGACCCCAGCCCCTTCGGGCCACCCCCGCGACACAAAAAAAGGGCCGCTTCCCGAAGGAAGCGGCCCCATCTGTTTGGCCAATGGCCCGTCGGATCAGAAGCGAACGCGCGCGCTCGCCTGGAAACGACGGCCGATTTGGTCGATGAATGCTCCAGCAAACAGACCCGTCTCACCAGCGTAATTCTGGTCGGTGACATTGTTGATGTTGAACTGCAGGCGGAAGTTCTCGTTCACGTCTGCCCCCAGCGTCAGGTCAATCAGGTTGGTCGGTGACAACCGGACGTTCGGGAAGTCTTCAATCGTGCCGGGCTGACCCGAAACGAACAGGTTGGTCGCTGCCTGCCAGTTCCAAGTGACCTGACCGAAGAAACCGCCCTCCGTCGAGTAACGGATGCTCGAACGCGCCCGCCACTTCGGACGGTTGAACGTGCCCGCCGACTCGACTGCATCCGCGAAGTTGCCTGCGGCCGAGCTGGTGTACCGGATATAGTGGAACACATTGCTCTGCAGATCGATGCGACCGATGTTAGACGGCAGATCAAAGACGTACCGGCCGTTAATGTTGACCGCACGCACTTCAGTCGCGGCCAGGTTGATGTAGCCGGACGAGAAGCCCGGTGCGACCTGGAAGTCCGCATTGTTACGGTTGAAGAACGTACAGGTGTTCGATCCGGTCTGCGGCCCCGTATCCGGGAACGTCGGGCTGTCGTAACAGAACTGCAGCGCCTGAGCCAACGTCGTCGGCTGGATCACGTTGTCCAGATCGAGGCTGATATAGTCTGCGCCGAGGGTCAGACCCGGGATGAAGCGGGGCTGAGCAACGGCACCGACCGTCCAGCTGGAGCCTCGCTCCGGCTGCAGGGTTGTTGCGCCCGAGAAGCTGCCGGGAAGCGCGGCTGCGTTGGGAACGAACGTGGCCAGGAATGCATCGGCCGTGGTCGCGTCATTTGCCAGGCCCGCGTTGATGACGGCCGTGCGGCAGTTTGCCCGCTTCTGTGCGGCCGTTGTACCGGCGTTGATCTGCGTCGGACCGCACGGGTCGGTTGGCGCAGCAAAGGCCGGCTGGCCACCCAGGAACAGTTCGACGACGCCCGGCTGACGGATCGACTGGGTGTAGTTTCCGCGGATGGTGATGTCGCGGATCGGTGCCCAGGTGCCACCCAGGGTATAGATGGTCTGCCAGTCGCCCGAGGACCGCGGGTTGACGACGTTGCCGGCCAGATTGCGGTACGATTCAGCTGCGCCGTTCTGCTTGGAGAACCGAACGGCAGGCTCCAGCGTCAGCGTGCCGAGGAACGACAGGAAGTCCTCCCCGATCACCGGAATGCGGGCTTCCGCACCGACTTCCGACGCCTCGATATAGCCATTCGTTGTCGCCGATGGCGCAGTACGGCTGCGACCAAGCTGATTCAGCGCGCTTGAGGTGAACGCCAGCTCGTCCTTGCGGTATTCACCCGAGATGGCGACTTCCAGCGTCCCGGCGGGCAGATCGAACAGACCGCCGCTGACAGTCCCTTGGACAAAGGTCTGCTTCGATGTGTTGAAGAACTCAACGTCCTGACGAACATAAGCCTTTGACGCTTCCGACATCTGATTGTAGCCGAACGGGTTGAGCGGCCGGCAGCCATCGATCATCGCCTGAGTGATGGTCGGCGTGATCACGACTTCGGTGGGAAGCCCATCGCTGCCCGGCTGCTTGGTCAGGTTGGCAACAGTGCCAGTCGGGGTGAACCCGAGATACTGGCCAGGAAACACCTGCGCTCGGCAGACGATATTGCCGTTCGCGACACCCGTCCGAGCGACGCCTTCGTCGACCGCATCCAGCGCCAGCTGATACTCGATGTCGTTGATGTTGGTCGTCTTGGTGACCTGGTCAGCACGGCCATAGGTCGCCGACACTTCGGCGTTCCAGTCCTGTCCGAACAGACGGAAGTTGCTGCGCGCACCGACCAGCAAGCGATAGGTCTCTGCTTCGTTTCGGAACGGGTTGTCGCCGAAAATGTCCTGGTTCTGACGGGTCAGGACAAAGCTGCCGCCGCGCGTGGTGGCGTTGATGCCAACCGCGTTAAGCGCCGCCCGGTCGGCTGCGTCCAGATAGGGGTTGTTGACGTTGAGAACCAGCGCTGCGTTTTCAGCACCCGTCGCCAGAAAGTTCTGGCTCGGCGCGTTCCTCAGCGAAACGTTGATCACCTTCGAATACAGGTTTTCGGTGAACAGCGTGATGTCCGGCGCGATCTTCCACGATGCGATGAAGTTGCCGATGAACCGGTCCTGCTGCGTGCGAAGGACCGTGTTCTCGATTGCGCGCACGAAACCGCCATTGGACCCCGGAGCCTGTCCGAACGTGCCCTGCGTGGTCGGGTTCAGCGTGGCGGCGGTGTAGTTCCTGATGCTGCCGTCATCGTTGAACTCAAGCGGTACCGCGACAAACGGCAGAACCTGATTGAGCGGAACCTGAACCCCGGCGACGGTGACCAGCCGGGTGTCGGTGTTTGCAACCCGCGGAACGCCGGGAATGAATGTTCCGATAAAGGCGTTGACGGGAACCGTCGGGTTGGCCGCGAAAAACTCGCGCGCCGTCGGGCGATTGGCCTGCAGCACGTTGATGGCCAGCGTGTTCAGCTGACCGGCCGTTGCGCCTGCGGGTGGCGTGACGTTGAACTGGGCAAACACCTGCGCTGCGGTCACACCGGCGGGGAGTGCGGTCGGCGCGAAAGTGGTGATCGGCAGATTGGCAATGGGCGTCGTGCGGCCATTCAGGCCGTTGCCGTTCAGCGTCCCCAACGTTAGCGGCACGCCGGGCAGGCCGTTGACGAGCTGCGCGCCGGTATTGAAGAAGCTGAGCCCGGTTGCGCCAATGCCGTTCTGAAGCGTGATGAAACGGCTGGCGTTCGGCACATAGGGTGTAGCCGGCGTGCCAAGCGTATTCAGAATTGTCCCGGCAAAGCTCAGGGACTGGTTGATGAAGCCTTCGCCGAATGCGTTACCCGGCTGCCCGTCGTCGGAGTTCCGCAGAAAGGCGCCGTTATTGGAACCAACGACATCGATGATGGCGGGAGCGAATGCACTGTTGCGCGTAGCACCATTGAGGTAGTTCGCGATCGTGCCGGCACGACGGAGCCGGAAATCCCGCGCATCGGCCTGCAGGCCGTCGCTGCGGGTGTATTCCGCCGAAACCGTGACGTTCAGATCGCCGTCGAGGAAGTTTTTGCCGACCAGGCCGTTCAGCTGATACTGACCGGCATCGCCGCGTTCCGAAATGCCGGCCAGCGCCCGGAATTCCGCACCCTCATAATCGTCCTTCAGGATGAAGTTGACGACGCCGGCAATAGCATCCGAACCGTAGGCAGCGGCGCCGCCAACCGTGACGACGTCGACGCGTTCCACCAGCGAACTGGGAATGCTGTTGACATCGACCTGGCTGCCCGTCGCGTTCGCGTCGACGAACAGCGAAGCGGCGTTGCCGGAGACGTAGCGGCGTCCATTCACCAGGGTCAGCGTACGCTGCGTGCCGAGGTCAAGAAGGTCGATGAAGCCGGCGCCAAGGCTGGCCGCCTGGCCGCCATTGTTGCCGTTCAACGGGCTGGCTCCGGGGCCGACCAGCGGAATGTCGTTGATCGCTTCCAGCACGTTGGTGAAACCGCGAGCCTGGATCTGTTCGCCCGTTACCTGAACGCCCGGAAGGATGCCGGTGAATTCCGGACGGGAAATGCGCGATCCGGTGACGATGATGCGGTCATCAGCGCCATCTTCATCCGTTTCATCGGCTTGATCGCCCTGCTGGGTTTCGGGCTCGGTCGTCTCCTGTGCCCAGGCAACCTGTGGGATGGTGAAGGCGGCGCTGGCAAGCGCGGTCGCCGTCAGAAAGCGAGAGAGTCTCATCGATGTGCCCCAGAATGAGTGCCGCGCGGGGGTGCGCGGGCTAGAGGCAGAAAATTGCATTGTTCATGTTCTGGCAAGGCTCGGCAAAAACCTAGTGATCGTTTCGCCGACACCCTGTGGCGGCCATGTCACACTACTGCAACGCAGCAAGGGCCGCGCGAAATATTCGCACGGCCCTTGCCTATAACCACTTTAAGAATGTTGCGCGCGCTCACGCACACAGGATAGGTCAGTATTAATGACCTTATCGTGACGGATGCGCTACAAACGTGTGATCACCGCTCCACACACAGGGCGATTCCCATGCCGCCGCCGATGCACAGCGTGGCCAGGCCCTTTTTCGCGTCGCGCTTCTGCATCTCGTAAATCAGGGTCGTCAGAACCCGAGCGCCCGACGCGCCGATGGGGTGGCCGATGGCGATCGCGCCGCCATTAACGTTCACCTTTTCGGCATCCCAGCCAAGCTCGCGGCCCACCGCCAGCGCCTGGGCGGCGAAGGCTTCGTTTGCTTCGATCAGGTCAAGATCGCCGATGGACCAGCCGGCCTTTTCCAGCGCGCGGCGGCTTGCGGGCACAGGGCCGATGCCCATGATCGAGGGGTCGACGCCCGCCGATGCCCAGCTGGCGATGCGGGCAAGGATCGGGGATCCGCGACGTTCCGCTTCCTCCCGGCTCATCACGACCAGCGCGGCGGCCCCGTCATTCAGGCCGGATGCGTTGGCGGCAGTTACTGTGCCGTCCTTCTTGAACGCCGGGCGCAGGCCCGAAACGCCGTCAATCGTTGCACCGGCGCGGATATATTCGTCCTGATCGACAATAGTGTCGCCCTTGCGTCCCTTGACCGTGACGGGCGCGATCTCGTCGGCAAATCGGCCAGAGGCGCGCGCCGCCTCTGCCTTGTTCTGCGACGCGACGGCAAAGGCGTCCTGTTCGCCCCGGCCGATCTGATACTGCTCAGCCAGATTTTCTGCGGTGATGCCCATGTGATAGCCGTTGAACACGTCGGTCAGGCCGTCCTTGATCATGGTATCGACCAGGCCGAGATCGCCCATCTTGGTGCCGGGGCGCAGATTGGCCGCATGGGCGGACAGCGACATGCTTTCCTGACCCCCGGCCACGACGATGCGGGCATCGCCCGTCGCCACTGCCTGCGCGGCCAGCGCGACAGCGCGCAGACCCGATCCGCAGACCTGGTTGACGCCCCATGCCGGAATTTCCTTTGGCACGCCGGCGGCCATCGACGCCTGACGCGCCGGGTTCTGACCCTGCGCCGCGGTCAGCACCTGGCCCAGGATTACTTCGGACACATCGGCACCGGTGATGCCCGCCTGCGCCAGCGCGGCCTCGATCGCGGTGCGGCCCAGTTCATGGGCGGGCACGGCGGCAAATGCGCCCAGAAAGCTGCCGACGGGGGTGCGCTTGGCGGCGGTGATGACGATATCGGTCATGAATGATCGCTCCTGCTGGGCATGGCCGGTTGGGTCCGGCGGATGTGAACGCGGGCCTATCTAGCGTCCGTAAGCCCGCTTAACCAGTCACTCAGCGGCGCCCAGAGCTGTTCTGCGGCACGGCTGCCCACCACCATGCCGACATGGCCTGCGGTCAGCCGCCGCTGATCCCCCAGCCCGATGGCGCTCGCGGCCGGGACGATCCGGTCGCTCGTCGAAACGAACTCGACCATCGGACAGGAAAGGGCGCCGGGCATCACCGTCCGGCCGCCGACCGACCATGCCCCGCGCCCGGATGCGTCCGCCGAAATCAGGTCGTCGAACAGCTCGCGCCCCGCCGCCAGGGTCAGCGGCGCACCGGCATTGGCCCAGTCTTCCAGCAACACGAACTGGCGCGCGGCGTCGCTGTCGGGGGACAGGGTGCCGAACCGCACATATTTGTCGATCGTCCGTTCGGGATCGATCCGCCAGAAACCGGCCTGCAGTACCTCCATCGGCACCAGGCCCAGTGCGTCGCAGGCCACGCGGGAATCGCGCCATCCGCTGGCGATATCGGCGCGCGCCCGCTCGCCATAGCCGTCGAACCGCCATGGTGCCGCAATCAGCGCAACCCCGGCCACGGGGTGCAGCATCGCTGCGGCAAGGGCCAGCGTCCCGCCCAGGCAATAACCGACCAGAACCGGCGGCCGGTCCAGCTGCGCCAGCATCGGCAGCAACAGGGCGGTCACATGATCGCCCAGCGACTGGTCCCGATCCGCCCCGGTCGGATGGCCCCAGTCGATCAGGAACGTGCGATGCCCCGCCGCCGCCAGATAACGTGCAAGCGAACTGCGCTGCCCCATGTCCAGGATGCTGTGCGGGTTGATCAGGGACGGGACGAGGACAACCGGGGGCCCGTCTGCTGCGCCGCCAAAATCCAGCATCCGCGCGCGGCCCGCCGCTGCATAAGCGGGCACCGTGTTGCCCGCGTCATGGCGCGGCGCATCCTGATACGCCCTTAGCCCTGCCAATGCACTAGCGATGCGTTCGGGCGATGCTGCACCATTCTGGTGCAGCATGGACAGAAACAGCGGCAGCGGCCTGGGGCCGTGTTGCGGTGCGGTAATGAATGATGCTACAGCCCTGTCATTCATCGCGCGAGGATCCCATGAAGAAAGCTTCTGCAGGCACTGGTCCCGTCATCATCAAGAAATATGCGAATCGTCGTCTCTATAATACCGAGACGTCGAGCTACATCACGCTGGAACACCTGGCAGCGATGACGCGCGAGGGCCGTGACTTCAAGGTGATCGACGCCAAGAGCGAAGACGACATCACGCACAACGTGCTGACGCAGATCATCATGGAAGAGGAACAGCGCGGCCAGACGATGCTGCCGGTCAGCTTTCTGCGCCAGCTTATCGCGCTGTATGGCGATTCCATGCAGGCGATGGTGCCCGGCTATCTGGAAGCGTCGATGGAAAGTTTCCGCCGCAACCAGGAACAGTTCAAGTCGGCGGTGGAGGGCGCGTTTGCCAACACCCCCTTTGCCGAAATCGCCAAGCGCAACATGGCGATGTTCGAAGCCGCCGCCAGCGCGTTCAAGACGCCGGGCGGGCCGGGTGCCCCCGGCATTGGCGTCGCCCCGGCGGCACCCGCTGCGGCCGAAACCGATGCCAAGGATGACGAGATCGCCGCCCTTCGCGCCGAGCTGGCCAAGCTGCACGACAAGGTCGAAAAACTGGGCAAGTAATTGCCGTAATTGGATGGCCCGCCGCCCGAACCGATCGGGCGGCGGACATTTCGCGCAGCCTTATTTCGGCTTCACGAACTTCAGCGTCATGCGGTCGCTTTCGCCGATCGCCGCATATTTTTCGCGGTCCTTGTCCTTCAGCGCATAGGTGGGCGGCAGCGTCCAGACGCCGTCGGGCCAGTCGGCCGTGTCCTTGGGGTTGGCATTCACTTCCGACTTGCCGGCCAGCTTGAACCCCGCCTTTTCGGCAAAGGCGATGACCGAACTTTCCTTCATATAGCCGGACTTTTCCTCGGCCACCGCGTCGCGCGATTCCGGCAGGCGATGCTCGACCACGCCCAGAACGCCGCCCGGCTTCAGCATTTTGAAGGCCGCATCGAAATTGGCCTGCGCCGCATCCGCGCCGCCAAATCGCCAGTTGTGGATGTTGCGGAACGTCAGCACGACATCGGCCACCCCGTCGGGGATGCCCGTCTCACCCGGCTTCACGGGGAAATTCGCGGTCTTCACCTTGCCATAGACATCGGGCTTCGCCGCGATCAGCGCATTGACGCCATTCAGGCCGCGCGGGCTGGGGGCGGCGACGTGCAATGATCCCTTCGCCGCCAGATAGGGCGCCAGGATTTCGGTGTACCAGCCGCCGCCCGGATAGAGTTCGACCACAGTATCGGTCGGCTTCACGCCGAAAAAGGCCAGCGTCTGGGCAGGATGGCGATAGGTGTCGCGCGCCGTGTTGGCCGGGGTGCGGCTGGGCGCGGCCACCGCCGATTTCAGCGCGTCCGACGGCGTTTCCTTGTGATGATCGGCGGGCATCAGTGCAGCGGCGGTGCCGCCGATGCCGACAAGGCCCGCGACAAGGGCAAGGGTCAGGGACTGGCGCATTCGACTCTCCTTCACCAGATAGCGTTTCATTGGCGTTTGAATGGGTGCTGGGCAGGAACGATGCAAGCGATTTGGGGCGGCGTTGCGGCAATGACGATGGTGGCGGTGATCGGCGGCGTGGCTGAACATCGCCGGGTGAACCGGGACGATCCCGACCGGGTCAGCGTGGTCCCGTGGCCGACCGTCCAGTTCCTGGCGATCCTAATCGCGTTCCTCTTGGCCGCGCTGGCCGTTACCGGCTGAAAATCAGCCGCGCGGCGGCTTCAGCGCATCCAGCAGCGATGCCGTGGCCGATCCGCGCCGCGCGGGCTTGGGTTGGCTTTCATCGGGCGCCCATCCGGTCAGGTACACGATATCGAACCGTTCGGCGGTCCTGCCATCGGGATCGGCCATGTCGGAAAAGGCGGACGCCGCCCGGCCCAGCACTGCGCGTGACAGTGGCGTGCGCCCGACCATCAGATTGGTCGCCGCCATCGCCCGCAAATCGCGGAACAGACCCGCGATCGAGCCATAGCGGACAGTCAGCGGCTCGACATCCGCAACCGGCAGGGCAAAGCCCGCGCGCATCAACAGGTCGCCCGCCGACCGTACGTCGATCTGCGGATGGACGCGCGCGGCCGGGCGATCCGCCTCTGCCTGCAGCAATGCGGCCTTCAGCGTCGACAGGGACCCTGCACCGGCAAATGCGGCCAGGAACAGGCCGTCGGGGCGCAGCGCGCGGCGGATCAGCGTCAGCGCGCCGGGCAGGTCGCTGACCTGATCGATCAGTCCCGCCGAAACGATCAGGTCGAACCGCCCCTCGCCAAGCGACAGCCGGTCCTCCTCCATCGCAATGCCGCCGGCCTCTGCCGCCAGCCGGTCGCCGGGATCGATCCGCGTCACGGCCATGCCGGGGGGAAAGGGAAAGAGCGGGCGACCGCACCCGATTTCCAGCGCATCGGAAAAGCTGCGGGTCACGGCATCCAGCCGGTCGGCCAGGCCGTCGATCATCATCGCGCGCAGGAAATCGTCCTCCTGCGCCCCGGCGATCCGGTTGCGGCGCAGGCGGCGGGCGTTGCGGTCAAAGATTTCGGGGACGCTCATGCCGGCGGCTTGTGCCGGGTGCGGCCCCGCGCGACAAGGGGGCATGGGGCTGGGGATCGGGCAGGCGGGATGGATCGGGCGGCTGGCCGCGGGCGCGGTCGCGCTGGCCCTGCCGCCGCGCTGCCCCGGTTGCGGGGACGTGGTGGACGCCGACCATCGCCTGTGCCCCGATTGCTGGGGCGGGCTGCGCTTTCTGGGGCCGCCCGCCTGTGCGCTGTGTGCGCAGCCATTCGATGTGGAGCGCGGCGATCAGGCGCAGTGTGCCCCGTGCCTGGCCCATCCGCCGCCGCATGACGGGCTGCGCGCGGCCGTTGCCTATGGCCCGGTTGCCCGGCGGCTGGCGCTGAAGCTGAAATATGGCGGGCGGATGTCGTTGGCCGAAACCATGGCGCGGATGATGGCCCGGCATCTGGCCGATGACGCCGACCTGCTGGTGCCGGTGCCCCTGCACCGCTGGCGGCTATGGTCGCGGGGGTTCAATCAGGCGGCGCTGATCGCAGCCGACCTGTCGGCCATGCGGGGCGTGCCGCACGATCCGATGCTGCTTCGCCGGGTGCGGCGAACGCCCGTGCTGCGCGGGATCAGCGGGCGGGACCGGCGGCGGGCGGTGCGCGGCGCCTTTGCCCTTTGCCCCGGGGGACAGGCGCGGATGGCGGGGCGCCATGTCGTACTGATCGACGATGTGCATACCAGCGGCGCGACCGTCGGCGCCTGTGCCGCCGTGCTGCGCCGGGCGGGGGCGGCGCGCGTCACCGTGCTGACCTTTGCCCGCGTGACCGGCGACCCTGCGGACGACACGCATTGACAAGGCGCGGCGCAGATCACAGCTAAACCCCATGGCAAAAGTCGAAATCTATACCAAGGCGTGGTGCCCCTATTGCATCCGGGCCAAGCGGCTGCTCGAGGAAAAGGGCGCTGCGTTCGAGGAATATGACATCACCATGGGCGGCCCCCGCCGGACGGAGATGCTGGACCGCGCGAACGGGCGAACCACGGTGCCGCAGATCTTCATCGACGATGCGCATATCGGCGGATCGGACGATCTGGCCGCGCTGGAACGGGAAGGGCGGCTGGACGCGCTGCTTTCGGCATGAAAATCGCGCTGCTCCAGATGACGAGCGGGATCGATCCCGCCGCCAACGCCGCCGTTATGGTCGATGCCGTGGCACAGGCGAAGGCGGGCGGGGCGGCGATGCTGTTCACGCCGGAAATGTCGGGACTGCTGGATTCGAACCGGGAGCGGGCGGCGCAGCACGTGACCGAAGAGGATCTGGACCCCGTGCTGTCCGCCGTCCGTTCGGCCGCGGCGGCACAGGGCATCTGGGTCCATATCGGCAGCCTGGCGGTGCTGGCGGCCGATGGCCGCTATGCCAACCGGGCCTTCGTCATCGACGACACCGGCGCCATCCGCGCGCGGTATGACAAGCTGCATCTGTTCGACGTCGATCTGGCGACCGGCGAACGGTGGCGGGAATCGGCGACCTATCGCCCGGGCGAGGCGGCGGTGGTGGTGGATACGCCGGTCGGCACGCTTGGCCCGGCGATCTGTTACGACATGCGCTTTCCCGACCTGTTCCGGTCGCTGACCGATGCGGGGGCGGACATCCTGTCGGTGCCGGCCGCGTTCACCCGGCCGACGGGGCAGGCGCACTGGCACGTCCTGTTGCGCGCCCGTGCGATCGAGGCGGGGGTTCATGTCGTCGCGGCGGCGCAGACCGGCCTGCATCAGGACGGCCGGGCGACCTATGGCCATTCGCTGGTCATCGACCCGTGGGGCGAGGTACTGCTCGACATGGGCGAGGCGCCGGGGATCGGCTTTGCCGAGATTGATCCGGCGCGCGTCGCCGACATCCGCTCGCGCGTGCCCGCCATCCGCCATCGCCGCGCGATTCCGGCCGTGGAGCGGGCCGGATGATCGTGTTCGACCTGCGCTGCGGCAGCGGCCATGTCTTTGAAGGCTGGTTCGCATCCTCTGCCGCATGGGAAGAACAGCGGGCGGCCGGATTGGTCGAATGTCCGCTCTGCGGCGCGACGCAGGTGGAAAAGGCGGTGATGGCCCCCAATGTCGCGGCCAAGGGCAATCAGCGGCAGGATACCGTTCCCACGCCGCGTCAGCGGCCCGTGCCGATGGCGTCGGCGGCACCCACGCTGCCGCCCGCGGTGCGCGAGGCGATGGCCGCCCTTGCCCAGGCACAGGCCAAGGCACTGGCCAGCAGCGAATGGGTGGGCGACGATTTTGCCCGGCGCGCGCGGGCGATGCACGCCGGTGACGAGACGGAGGCCGCGATCCACGGCCGCACCGATCCCGAAACGGCGCGCGAACTGATGGAGGACGGCGTGCCTGTGATGCCGCTTCTCGTCCCGGTCGTGCCGCCCGAACAGCTGAATTGACCGGCACGCCGCGCTGGCTTACCAGCCGCGCAAGTGCCCTCGTAGCTCAGCCGGATAGAGCGACGGTTTCCTAAACCGCAGGTCGGAGGTTCAAGTCCTCTCGAGGGCACCAAATGCCTTTTTGCGGCTGGCTTTTGTGGCGGGTCTGCCGATCCGGCTGCATCGTGATTGACCTGTCGCGCACAATACTCCTACTAAACCGCCGTTCAACGCACCACGCGGTCGATGGGTCGATCGGCGATGGGAAGGGGAGGTTGCATGGCAGTTGGTGGGAATGAGGCAAAGGGTTCGCGGCGCGGCAATGTCGCGCTCGCGCTGGTTTGCGTCACGGCGCTGTTCTTTATCTGGGCGTTCGTCACCAATCTGATCGACCCGCTCGTGAAGAGCATGAAGGTGATTTACACGCTCACGGATTTCGAGAGCCAGCTGAACCAGTTCGCCTTTTTCATCGCCTATGGCGTGGTGTCCATTCCCGCCGCCTGGTTCCTGTCGCGTCGCGGCTATGCTAATTCCATCATCCTCGGCCTGATCGGCGTGATCGCCGGCTGTCTGATCGCATGGTCGACCAGCGTGTCGCAAAGCTTTGCCACCGTCCTGCTCGGCCTGTTCGTTGCGGCGTCGGGCATCACGCTGCTGCAGGTCGCGGCAAACCCGCTGATCGCGTCGATGGGCGATCCCAAGGGCGCGGCCTTTCGCCTGAACCTGAGCCAGGCGTTCAACTCGCTGGGCGCCTATGTCGGCGGCACCTTTGGCGCGGCCTATCTGCTGAAGGGCGAATTGTTCGAAAAGGACGTCGTGCTGACCCCGGCGCTGAAAGCCGACGGGCTCAGCTTCGTCACGCACGTCTATCTGATGATCGCCGGTGCGCTCGTCCTGTTCACGCTGCTGGTCTATCTGTCCCGCCGGACGATCGCGGCCAATGCGCCGGCCCTGTCGCAAAAGGTCGAATCGCCGTTTTCCGCGCTCGGATCGCGCTGGGCCAATCTCGGTGCGCTGGCGATCTTCCTCTATGTCGGCGCGGAAGTGTGCGTCATTTCGGGCATGATCTTCTTTCTGGAACAGCCCCATGTGCTGAACGTATCCGCGCTGGTGGCCGGATATATCGCGCCGATCTTCATGCTGCTGGCGATGGTCGGGCGGTTCGGCGGCAGCGTGCTGCTGCGCTTCATCTCGCCGACCCGGATGCTGGCAATCGTTGCGACGGGGGCCAGCCTGTTGTGCCTGATCGTGATCGGGACCTATGCCGTGCCGGCAACGCCGCTCGGCGGAACGATTGCGCTGCCGGGCGGTACGCAGCTGCCGCTGACGCTGGGGGTCATTCCCGCAGCTGCCGCCATTTTCCTGGGCCTGTTCAACTCGATCATGTTCCCGACGATCTTCACGCTGACGCTGGAACGGTCGACGGCGCGTGCGTCGGCAACGTCGGGCCTGATGTGCATGGCGATCTGTGGCGGCGGGTTTATCTCGATCCTGTACGGCGCAGTGATCGACCTGCTGATCCCGGCATTTCCGGAGGGCGCGCGCTCGCTGGCCTTTATCGTGCCGCTTGGCTGCTATCTGTTCGTGCTGTGGTACGCGCTGGCGGCGCGCCATGCACCGACCCATGCGATCGAGGAGGATGCGGTGGCCGTGCACTGATGCACCGTCGCCCCGCGCGCCCGCGCGCCAGTCTTCGGCGGCAAGGGCAGGGGTCGGGGCATCCGCAATTCAGGCAAAAGGGCGCGGGCACCAACGGGTGCCCGTTGCCTTATGCGGCGCGGGCGCTGTTCAGGTGAAGGATGGCGCGGGCCTGGCGCTGGGCCTCCGCGATTTCACGGGCGGTCATGTCCTCGGCGATTTCGGCCCGGCACTGCTGCGCACGGATGTCGCCATGGCGTGCGGCGAGGTTGAACCATTTATGTGCCTCGATCAGGTCGATCGAAAGGCCGCCCGATCCGCTGGAATAGACCATGCCCAGTTCGAAGCACGCATCCGTATCGCCGCGCATGGCATCATGCATCCGGCTTTCCATCAGGAACCGCGCACTCTTAACGCTGTTGCCCATGTCGCCCCCCTTTAAAGGCTGTTGCTTTGGTAGCGGGGGCAGTTCTGACCGCAGAATTTCAACAAATGGTTAACGGCGTTAACCCTGTTCGATAACCGGTCGATCAGGTACGCGGGGCGACCGCGACATTGTCGATCAGCCGCGTCGATCCGATCCGTGCGGCGGCCAGCAGGCGGCGGTCGCCATCGCCCGGCGCGTCCAGGCTGGCCGCATCGACCAGCGTGACATAATCGATGACGAAACCGGCACGTTCCATCTGATCGCGCGCCGCCGCCAATGTGGCCGCAACGTCCGCCCCCGCCTCGATCTGCCGCTGCGCCACGCCAAGCGCGCGGGGCAGGGCAAGGGCCGCCGACCGTTCCTCCGGGGTCAGGTACAGGTTGCGCGATGACAGGGCCAGGCCGTCATCGTCGCGCTGCGTCGGGATGCCCATGATCTGAACCGGCAGATTGAGGTCCGCGACCAGCCGCCGGATCACCGCCAGCTGCTGAAAATCCTTTTCCCCGAACAGGGCGATGTGCGGCTGCACCTGATTGAACAGCTTGGTCACCACGGTCGCCACGCCGTCGAAATGGCCGGGCCGGTGCGCCCCGTCCAGCCGTTCGGTAATTCCGCCGACGCGGATCGTCGTGGCAAAGCCGTCGGGATACATGGTCGGCACATCGGGCAGCCAGGCGATGTCCACGCCGCCATCGGCCAGCATCCGCAGGTCCGTCGCCTCCCGCCGGGGATAGGCGTCCAGATCCTCGTTCGGGCCGAACTGCATCGGATTGACGAAAATCGACACGATGACGCGGTTGGCCTGTGCCTGTTCCCGCGCCGCCCGGACCAGCGCCATATGCCCGGCGTGAAGCGCGCCCATGGTCGGCACCAGCGCCACGCGGTCGCCCGCGCGGGCAAAATCCGCAATCGCGGCCTTCAGGCTGTCAAGGTCACGGATGGTTTGCACGGCGAACAGGGCTCCGATAGAGTTGCCCGGAGGGGCGCGGCGGTCATCTAGGCCGGTGCTAACGACCCCGCAACAAGGGATATTCGGGCTTGGCTATCGGGACCAAGGGCTTGCACGTCATCGTGTTCGCCAATGAAAAGGGCGGGACGGGCAAATCGACCACCGCGGTACACGTGGCGATTGCGCTGGCTGCGCGCGGGGCGCGGGTGGGCTGTATCGATCTGGACCATCGCCAGCGCACCTTGGGCCGGTATCTGGACAACCGGCGCGAAACCATCCGCCGCACCGGGCTGGACCTGCCGATGCCGGCCTATGACACGCATGACGGCGAAACGATGGCCCGCTTTACCGGCCTGCTCGAATCGATGGGCAGCAATGCCGATTTTCTGGTGATCGACACGCCCGGCCGCGACGATCGCTTTGCGCGGATCGCGGTGACCAATGCCGACACGCTGGTCACGCCGATGAACGACAGCTTCGTCGATTTCGACCTGATCGGTCAGGTGGACCCGGACACGTTCAAGGTGACGCGGCCCAGCTTTTATTCCGAACTGATCTGGGAAACGCGCAAGACCCGCGCCCGGGCGGACGGCGCGACGATCGACTGGGTCGTGCTGCGCAACCGCGTTCAGCATATCGAGGCGCGCAACATGAAGCGGGTGGGCGAGGCGATCGAGCAATTGTCCAAACGCGTCGGCTTTCGCGTCATCGCCGGCCTGTCCGAACGCGTGATCTATCGCGAACTGTTTCCAAAGGGGCTGACCATGCTCGATTCGCGCGCCTTTGGCGAAATGGGGATCGCCCATGTCGCCGCGCGTCAGGAACTGCGCGAATTGATGGCGGGCCTGGCCCTGCCCGATCCGGGGCCGGACAGCGCCGCCGTGCCGCGCGTCGCCTGATCGCGCACACGGGCATGATCTGGAAATTCCTGATCGCGCTGGCGGTCGCCTATGCCGGATGGTGGCTGTGGCGCTTGCCGGTCGTGCGGCAGGACCGGTTTCGCAAGCCACCACCGCGCCCGCCCCGGCCGCCCGCCGCGATCAACGATGACGTGGCAGAGGCGCGCGCGGTGCTGGGCGTGGCAGCGACGGCGGACGAGGCGGAGATCCGCGCCGCGCACCGCCGCCTGATCGCTGCTGTCCATCCCGACCGGGGCGGATCGGCCGAGTTGACCCGAAGGGTTAATGCGGCGCGCGACATGTTGCTGAAACAAATCAGGTCTTGAACGTTTGTTGCACCGCGGCAATAGGTCCGGCCGCACCGCCTATCGGCAGGGGAGATCCGAATGACTTATCAATTCAACCCGACCAGCCTTCGCGAATATGACATTCGCGGCATTGTCGGAAAAACGCTGGGCGAGGCGGATGCCCGTGCGATCGGGCGCGGTTTCGCCACGCTGATCCGCCGCGCCGGCGGCACCCGCGTCGCGGTGGGCCGCGATGGCCGCCTGTCCTCGCCGATGCTGGAGGCCGCGCTGGTCGACGGCCTGACCGCCAGCGGCGTCGATGTCGTGCGCGTTGGCCTCGGTCCCACGCCGATGCTCTATTATGCCGAAGCGACGCTAGAGGTGGATGGCGGCATCCAGATAACCGGCAGCCATAATCCCGCCGATTACAATGGCTTCAAGATGGTGTTTCAGCACAAGCCGTTTTTTGGTGCCGACATCCAGACGCTGGGCCGGATGGCGGCCGAGGGCGATTGGGAAGATGGCACGGGCGAAGTGACCGACGCCGATATCCTGGATGCCTATGTCGACCGGCTGGTCGAGGATTTCGACGGCAAGGGGTTCCGCATCGGCTGGGACGCCGGCAACGGGGCGGCGGGCACCGTGATCGAAAAGCTGGTCGCCAAGCTGCCCGGCGAGCATTTCACGCTGTTCACCGATATCGACGGCACGTTCCCCAATCATCATCCCGATCCCACCGAGGAAAAGAACCTCGCCGATCTGAAGGCGCTGGTCGCGGAAAAGCAGCTCGATTTCGGACTGGCCTTTGACGGCGATGGCGACCGGATCGGCGCGATCGACGGGCAGGGCCGCGTGATCTGGGGTGATCAGCTTCTGTCCATTCTGGCCGAAGCGGTGCTGGCCGACGTGCCCGGCGCGACGATCATCGCGGACGTGAAGGCCAGCCAGGCCCTGTATGACCGGATCGCCGAACTGGGCGGCCAGCCGCTGATGTGGAAAACCGGGCACAGCCTGGTGAAGACCAAGATGAAGGAAACCGGTTCGCCGCTGGCCGGCGAAATGTCGGGCCACATCTTCTTTGCCCACCGCTTCTACGGCTTTGACGATGCGCAATATGCTGCGGTCCGGCTGATCGAGGCGGTGAGCAAGATCGGCAAGTCGGTGACGCAGATGCGCAGCGAAATGCCGGCCATGGTCAACACGCCGGAAATGCGGTTCCAGGTGGATGAATCGCGCAAGTTCGCGGTCGTGGACGAAGTGCTCGCCCGGCTGAAGGCGGATGGCGCGAACGTCAACGATACCGATGGCGCGCGCGTCAACACGCCCGATGGCTGGTGGCTGCTGCGCGCGTCCAACACCCAGGACGTGCTGGTCGCCCGTGCCGAATCGATGGATCAGGCCGGGCTGGACCGGCTGATGGCGATGATCGACGAACAGCTGGCGGCCAGCGGCATTGTGCGCGGGCCGCAGGCGGCGCACTGATCCGGTGCCGCGACCCCGGCGGGTGCCGGGGTCGCGGTCGCGGTTGTCGGAATCCGGCGCACGCTTTCTGCTGGCAATCGCGGGCGGTAAGGCCCATCTGTCGATCATGCGTACCACGCCACAGATTGTCCGGGTCATCGACCTGGAAACCACCGGCAACGCCCCGCCCACCCATGCCGTGATCGAAATCGGCTGGCAGGATGTGGCGCTGGGCGCCGATGGCCGCTGGGACCTGTCGGGAGACGGCGGGTCGATGCTGGTCAATCCCGGCCGCTCGATCCCGCCCGTGACTCAGGCGGTGCACCATATCCTGGACGAACAGGTCGCGGACGCGCCCTGGTGGCACGATGTTGCGCGCCAGGTGCTCGACCCCTGGCCCCGCCGGCTGGCGCTGGCCGCGCACCGGGCGAGTTTCGAGGAACAGTTCTGCACGCCCGCGCTGACTCGGTCGGCCGACTGGATCTGCACCTGGAAATGCGCGATGCGGCTGTGGCCGGAAAGCCCCGGCTTTTCCAATCAGATGCTGCGATACTGGCGAAAGCCGGACGGCATGGTGCATGAACGCGGCCTGCCCGCGCACCGCGCCTTTCCCGACGCCTATGTCACTGCATTTCACCTGCGCGACATGCTGAACGAGGCAAGCGTGGCGCAGCTGGTCGAATGGTCGAACCTGCCCGGCCTGTTGCCGCGCGTCCGCTATGGCCCGGATCGTGGCCGCGACTGGCGCGAGCTGGAAAACGAAGTGCTGGCCCGGTACCTGACCGACCGGGACGAGGATGTGCGCTACACCGCCAAGCTGGAGCTGGAGCGGCGCAACAATGGCGGCGCGATCGGCGCCGACCCGGAAAGCGTCGAGCGGCTGCTGCTTTAAGGCGCGATGTCGAAATGCAACACGTCCTCGCGCTCGCCGAGCTTGCTGTAGAGCGCGACAGCGGGCGGATCGCGGTGATCGGCCTGGACATAGACCACCCAGGCACCAATTGACCGGGCGATTTCCCGCAGCACCTCGATCAAGGCAGTGGCGACGCCCTGCCGCCGCCGGTCCTCTGCCACCGCCAGATCGTAGAGATAGATTTCGCGCCGTTCCGCCTCGAACTTCGTCAGGACATAGGCGGCGATGGCACCGATGGTCCGGCCATCCTCAATCGCCGCAAGCGCGATAAAATCGGGGCTCGCCAACCGCTCGGCCAGCCAGCTGTCGCTGGGCGGGGCATCGGTATAGGCATCGCCGCCATCGTCCCCGAACGCTTCGGCAAACAGCGCGTTGATCGCCCGCATGGCGGCAAGGTCAGCCGCGCCGAGGCGGCGGACGATCACGGCGAGGTCAGCACCGCCGACCAGGCATAGCCGCGGAACAGCGGCTGGAACCGGGCGGTCATGCCCTGTTCCGAAGCGATCCGTTCGACGACTGCCTTCATGTCGGCGCGCGGCGTCACGTGAAACTTGTCCAGCCACGCGAACAGCGCCGCACGAAACGGCGCGGGCAGGCGTTCCTGCTGGCCGAAATCCACGATGTGCAATTCCCCGCCGGGGTTCAGCCGCCGCGCGCCTTCCGCAATCGCGCCCTGCCAGTCGGGGATCATCGACAGGGTATAGCTCATGAAGATGCGGTCAAAGCCGGGCAGGGCGAACAGCGCGGCCGGATCGAACCGGGTGGCATCCCCCTCGGCCAGCGCGATGCGGGCCGACAATCCTGCCCGGGCGACCTTGGCCTGTGCGGTTTCCAGCATCGCGGCCGAAATGTCGAACCCGTGGCAGCGCGCGTCGGGGTACCGCCGCGCGGCCAGGATCAGGTTGCGCGCCGTGCCGCACCCGACCTCCAGCACCGTGCCGCCGGGCGGGGGGCGCAGCGCGTCCAGCATCCGGTCGCGGCCCAGCAGATAATATTTGCGCGTCAGGTCATAGATATGGCGCTGCGCCGCATAGATCGCATCCATGCGGCGGCCATGATCGGCCGGGCTGTGGTCGTTCATGCCTTCAGGACGTACAGGTGAACGCCGCCATAGATCGCCGACCGGTCACGGCGGGTGTAATCCAGCGAGTCTTCGGCGCGATACTCCCACTGGTCGAGCAGCACATCGGGAATACGGCCGGGCAACAGGCTGGGCGCGGCGGCGGTGCGGAACAGCACGCGCGCCCCCGGCTTTGCCGTGCGGGTGATCTCGCTCCACAGCTTGGTCAGCTGTTCGTCGGTCATCCAGTCCTGCGCATCGAGCAGGATGTACCGGTCCAGCGAACCTGCGCCCTGCGATTCCAGGAAATGCACCATGTTGATGTGGCGCACATCGACCCGGTCGGCACGCGCGCGCACCGTGTCGAAGTTCGCGGCCTCAAGATAGGGGGGCACCGACGCATCGGGCGTCTTGTCATAGCCGCGGTTGAACGCCTGCCACGCGAAATAATTGTCCTTCAGCGGGAAATCGCACGCCAGCTTGCGCAGCCGTTCGATCAGCACCGCGCGCATCCCCTGCGGATCGTCGCTGGCCAGCGATTCATATTGCGCGGGCGGGATACCCAGCCCGAACAGGCTGGCCGGCTGATCCACCAGCCAGCGGATGAACCGCTTGTCGAACACCGTCTTCAACCGGGTGTCGAAAATGCGCTGCTGTTCCGCCATATCCTTGGCCGCCAGGATCTCGCGCGGGTCGACGCCGTACAGCTTGGCCAGGAAATGGGCGAGGGCGATGAAATTGCCCAGCAGGCCGCGCCGGTAAAAGCCCTTGGCAAATCCGCCGATCCGCTTGCGGCCCAGAATGTCGCGCCCCTCCCAATAGGCGCGGCTGTCCGCATCCAGATTGGGGGCGATATGGGTGCGGTACAGCTCCAGATTGTCCGCCCGGTCGGCATCGGCAAAGAACCGGTGGAACGCCGCCTGATCGGGCAGGTGCTTTGCCGCGACCAGCTTCATCTTGTTCAGCGCGATGTGCGCGGGGTTCAGGTCGACGACCGTGATCCGGGCCGGATCGGCGGTCAGGTACGACATCATGTTGCAGCCGCCGGACGCGATCGTCATCACATGGCTGTCGCGCGTGATGGCCAGCGCCTCCATGTCGACAACCGGATCTTCCCAGATCTGCGCATAGACCAGGCCGCGAAAGGCAAAGGTGAACGCGCGTTCGAGCATCCCGTCCTTGGACAGGTGATCGTGGCGATGAACGGCGCCGCGCACCGCTTCGTTCTTGGGCGTCTTGGCAATCGAACGCATCAATAGGTCCCTGGGGCTGGTGGCGGCCGCACCATAGCGGAGTTCCGCGCGCCTAGACACGGCATATGACGGTTCCGCGTCAACGATATGACGCTGGCGGGCCGTCCATGCCACCTCATCCCCAGTTGGCTAGCCGCCGGGATCAATCCCGGCAATAGCCTTCGCCCGTCTTCACGACGATGCAGTCCTTCTTTTCGGCCAGATACTTCATGCCGGTCGCCGCACCGTCGCCGCGCTTCAGCACCTGATCCCCGTCGGGGCGGGTAAAGGTCAGCGTGTCGCCCTCGGCCACGGCGGAATAATTGCCGGCCATGGTGTCATCCAGGCCGTATTTCATGTTGATCCGGTAATGGCCGGGGCCGACCTCCTCGTCCGGGACGATGGTGGCGTATGTGCCCTCGACACCGATCCAGCGGCCGGTCCATTCATTGGCGACCGCGCTTTCGTTGCCGATCGCGTCATTGCCCTCGACCGGCAGGTCGATGACCTCGTTCGGCATGGCATCGGCGGCATTGGTCGATCCGGGGGTTTGCGTGCCGCCGCCGCACGCGCTCAGGGTCAGGGTGATCGGCACCAGCAGGGCGGGAACAAGATAGCGCATCGTCATCTCCGGGCATTAGCAATGGGGTTCAGCCTAGCGCGGAACGCTTGAACGGCCTAGACGGGCCCAATTCTTTCGCTGCAGGACCCATATGACCCTTCGCATTGCCATCGCATCCGACCATGCCGCACTGGAACTGAAGGCTGCGCTCGTCGCCTGGCTCGGCACGCAGGGCTATTCGGTCGAGGATCTGGGGCCACACGGCACGGACAGCGTGGATTATCCGGATTACGGCTTTGCCCTGGCGGAACATCTGGCCGGCGGCGGGGCGGATTACGGCATTGCGCTGTGCGGATCGGGCATCGGCATCTCCATCGCCGTCAATCGCCACCCGGCCTGCCGCTGCGCGCTGGTGTCGGAGCCGTTGTCCGCGCGCCTGGCCCGCGACCATAATGATGCGAACGTCATCGCCATGGGCGCCCGCCTGACCGGCCTCGACATGGCCAAGGCGTGCATCGAGGCGTTTCTGGCGCAGGATTTCGGCGGCGACCGCCACGCCCGCCGCGTCGAAAAGCTGGGCCGGGTGCTGGGATAAACGGACCCTAGACGACGGGCGTGCCGAACCCGCTGGCAATCATCGTCAACAGGCCAAGCCCGATGGACAGCGGCACGCGCAGCCCCATCCACCATGCCGGGGTCAGCCGCTGGCGATAGAACCAGGCATCGACAAAGGGCGAGGCGAGGATCACCAGGCCCAGCAGGAACAGCGACGGCTGCGGCCACGGATCGCCGACCAGCCATGGCCAGATGGTCGCCAGCGCAATAAGGGACGGGACCACCGCGATCGCGAACAGCCCCGCAGACGGTTCCTGTTGGCGGGCGGCCAGCCCCCACCAGGTGCCGCCCAGAAAGCTGAGGATCAGCGCGGCATAGAGCCATGCGATGGCCAGCGCGGCAAACCGCCATTCGACATTGCCGGAAACCAGCACGGCCACACAGGCCAGTTGCGGCAGCAGCCCGGCCAGGCCAAGCCATTTCGCCCCGCTGGGCATCCCGACCAGAGCGGGCAAGTTCGGCGTCATGCGCCCCATGGGAATCCTTTCGTGCGGGTGATCGCGCGATCCCTATAATGGGCAGTGGCAATCGGCGCGCCAAGCGGATAGATGGCGCGCCGAAGCATGAAGGCGGCTCATGCCCGTGCCGCCCATCCGATTCGAGGCCCGGCCGATGAGCACCCAGCCCCAGACCCTGTCCCCCCGTTCGCTGGCCGATGTCCAGCCGGACGGTTTCTTCACGCGGTCGCTGTCCGATGCCGATGCCGAGGTGTTCGCCGGTGTCGCCGATGAGCTGGAGCGTGAGCAGACGCAGATCGAACTGATCGCGTCGGAAAACATCGTCAGCCGCGCGGTGATGGAGGCGCAGGGGTCGGTCTTCACCAACAAATATGCCGAAGGCTATCCGGGCAAGCGTTACTATCAGGGCTGCCACCCGTCCGACACCGTCGAAACGCTGGCGATCGAGCGGGCAAAGGCGCTGTTCGGTTGCGGTTTCGCCAATGTTCAGCCCCATTCGGGGGCGCAGGCGAACGGCGCGGTGATGCTGGCGCTGGTCAAGCCAGGCGACACGATCTTGGGCATGAGCCTGGATGCCGGCGGCCACCTGACCCACGGTGCCAAGGCGGCGATGAGCGGCAAGTGGTTCAATGCCGTTCAATATGGCGTCGATCCGGTCACCCACCTCATCGATTACGACGCGGTCGAGGCGCTGGCCGTCGAGCATCAGCCCAAGCTGATCATCGCGGGCGGTTCCGCCTATCCGCGGGTCATCGACTTTGCCCGGTTCCGCGCCATCGCGGACAAGGTTGGCGCGTTCTTCATGGTCGACATGGCGCATTTCAGCGGCATCGTGGCGGCGGGTCAGCATCCCTCGCCCTTTCCCCATGCCCATGTCGCCACCACGACCACGCACAAGACGCTGCGCGGCCCGCGCGGCGGCATGATCCTGACCAATGACGAGGCGCTGGCCAAGAAGTTCAATTCGGCGGTGTTTCCGGGGATGCAGGGCGGCCCGCTGATGCACGTCATCGCGGCCAAGGCCGTGGCGTTCGGCGAGGCGCTGCAGCCCGATTACAAGACCTATATCCGTGCCGTCGTCGAAAACGCCAAGGTGCTGGCCGCGACGCTGAAGGAGCGGGGGGCCGATGTGATCGCGGGCGGCACCGACACGCATCTGGCGCTCATTGACCTGCGTCCGCTGGGCGTCACCGGCAAGGATGCTGACGAGGCGCTGGAGCGGGCGGGCATCACCTGCAACAAGAACGGGATCCCCAACGACCCGCTGCCGCCGGCCAAGACCAGCGGCATCCGCGTGGGCACGCCTGCGGGCACGACGCGCGGCTTCGGGGTCGCCGAATTCCGCGAAATCGGCCACATGGTCGCCGATGTGCTCGACGGCCTGAAGAACAAGGGCGAAGGCGGCGATCCGGCGGTAGAGGCGGATGTCCGCGCCCGCGTCCGCGCGCTTTGCGCCCGTTTCCCGATTTACGGTTGATTTGACGCTCTAGCGCCCGTGCTCGGTGCCGGCCCACTCCCCCTCCCGGCCACCCAACGGCAGTATCATATGGGTGGCCGGGAAGGGGAGTGGGCCGGCACCGCACCCGTCAGGATTGAATAATGCGTTGCCCATTCTGCGCCCATGAGGCGAGCCAGGTGAAGGACAGCCGCCCGACCGAGGACGGCACGGCCATTCGCCGCCGCCGCCAGTGCGAGGGATGCGGCGCCCGCTTCACGACGTTCGAACGGATTCAGCTGCGCGACCTGGTCGTGCTGAAGTCCGAGGAGCGCCGCGAGCCGTTCGAGCGCGAAAAGCTGGTCCGCTCCATCTCGATCGCGTGCCGCAAGCGGCCGATCGACGGCACCCAGGTCGAACGGCTGGTCAGCTCGATCCAGCGTCAGCTGGAAACCCAGGGCGAGGGCGAAGTGACCTCGACCCGCATCGGCGAACTGGTGATGGAGGGGCTGAAGACGCTCGATTCCGTCGCCTATATCCGCTTTGCCAGCGTCTATAAGGATTTCCGCGAGGCCCGCGATTTCGAGGAATTTGCCGGTTCCGTGACCGAGGTGGGCAAGGCGTGAGCGATACCGTACCGCCCCCCGTCATCGTGCTGGTCCGCCCGCAACTGGGCGAGAATATCGGCAAGGCGGCCCGTGCGATGCTCAATTTCGGGCTGACCGAAATGCGGCTGGTCACGCCCCGCGACGGCTGGCCCAATCCGGCGGCCGGCCCTGCGGCATCGGGCGCGGACATCGTGCTGGAACAGGCGCGGGTGTTCGACAGCGTGGCCGATGCGGTGGCCGATTGCGCCCATGTCTATGCCACCACGGTGCGCAAGCGCGGCGTGACCAAGCCGGTGGTGACGCCGGAACAGGCGGCGCGCGCGATCCATGCCGGGCCGGGGCGCTCGGCCTATCTGTTCGGGCCGGAACGATCCGGGCTGGAAACCGACGATGTGGCGCTGGCCCGCACCATCCTGACCGTGCCGATCAATCCGCAGTTCGGTTCGCTCAACCTCGCTCAGGCGGTGATCCTGTGCGCCTATGAATGGTCAAAGGGCGTGGCGCTGGCTCAGCCGACGGCGACCGACCTTGATCCCCCCGCGCCGCAGGGCGAGCTGGAAGGGCTGATCGAACAGCTTGAGGGGATGCTGATGCCGGCGGGCTATTTCCATCCGCCGGAGCGGACGGACGTGACCCGGCGGACCTTGCGCGGCCTGCTGACCAAACCGGCGTGGAATGCGATGGAGGTGCGGACGATGCGCGGCGTGCTCAGCACGCTGGCCCGCCCGCGTCAGCGTTAGGAACGGCTGGCGTCAAACCGCTCCAGCTCGTGCGCGATCGAGCTTTCGACCAGCGTTTCCCACAGCGCGGCGATCCGGTCGGCCGGCGCGCCCAGCCGCTCCGCCTCGGCCCGCGCATTGGCGATAACCGCGGCCTTGCGCGTCTCGTCCCGCACCATGGCCCGCTCCGGCTTGATCCGTGCGGCCGCGTCCATATAGCCGAACCGGGTGGCCAGCATGGCGACCAGCTGACGGTCAAGCGCGTCCACGCCGGCGCGGACCTCTGCCATAGTGGTGCATCGGGTGGGGGACAGCGGCTCGCTCATGGAATCGCGGTTAGGCGGGCCGGGCGCGCCTGTCCAGCTTGACTCCGGACGACCCGGCGGCTAACCGCGCGCCTTCGCAATCGGCCCCGTATCCCCGGTGAAGCGGTGGCCCTGCTCTGGCTTGTCCGGAAACAGGCGAAGACCGGGATTGCGGCGGGCGCCCATGGGCACCTGCCAACGTCGTTCGAAGTTGCAAAGGATTTGATATGTCGAAGCGCCAGAGCGCCAAGTACAAGCTCGACCGCCGGATGGGCGAAAACATCTGGGGTCGTCCGAAGAGCCCGGTGAACAAGCGGGAATACGGCCCCGGTCAGCACGGCCAGCGTCGCAAGGGCAAGATGTCGGATTTCGGCATCCAGCTGCGCGCCAAGCAGAAGCTGAAGGGCTATTATGGCGACATCACCGAAAAGCAGTTCAAGCGCACCTATGAGGAAGCGTCGCGGCTGAAGGGCGATACCGGCCAGAACCTGATCGGCCTGCTGGAACAGCGTCTGGACATGATCGTGTACCGCGCCAAGTTCGCGCCGACGATCTTCGCCGCGCGTCAGCTGGTCAGCCACGGCCATGTCCGCGTCAACGGCGTGAAGTGCAACATCGCCTCGCGCCGCGTGAAGCCGGGTGAGGAAATCACGCTGGGCAGCAAGGCCAAGGAAATGGCCCTGGTGCTGGAAGCGCAGGGCCTGGCCGAGCGCGACATTCCCGATTACGTCGCCCCGGATGGCAATGCCAAGGTCACCTTCACCCGCGTCCCGACGCTGGATGAAGTGCCCTATCCGGTGAAGATGGAACCGAACCTGGTCGTCGAATTCTATTCGCGCTGATCGGATCGGCCGGTTCTTCCGGCTGAACGGAAAAACGGGGGGCGGTTCCACGCGGACCGCCCCCTTTTTCGTGGGTCAGCGCCCCCGCGCCATCAGCGGAGCCGCCCCGCCGTGTACAGGCCGCGGCATCGCGTCCGGCAGCGGATTGCCGGCCGTCCGCTCGGCGATCAGCGCCCGTGCACGGGGGATGGCATCGCCCAGCTGGTCCAGCACCGCCGCCTCGCGCGCGCGCCGCATGGCATCGTCGAAACGGACGCCATCCTTTTTCGAATAGGTCGAAAACAGCGGCCCCTCGGCAATCGCCCGCCCCTGACCGGCCATCCAGTCAAGACCAAGCCGATCGGCCAGCGCATCCAGCGTTGCGCCGGGCTGGGCCGTCAGCGACCCCGCATCCAGCGACCAGCTTGCCGGATAGCGATCCATGGCGGCGATGAAACGGCGCGTCTGTGCCAGCCACAGGATCGCCGCACGGCCGACCGGATCCAGGCCGCCCAATGGCCCCGCGCTGGCTTCGATCGCCGGTTTCAGCTCTTCGGTGATCCTGCCCACCCATTGCCGGTGCCCGTCGCTGCGCAGGACCGCCGCCAGATAGGGTTCAAGCGGGAAATAGAGAAACACCGCCTGGCTGCCCGCACTGTCTAGCAATGGATCGATCGCGAAGTTGACGGGCACATTCGCCTTGATGATCGTGGGCCAGTCGGGCCGATAGCGTCGGCTGGCGAGTGCGGCGGCGATGCGATACAGGGCGGCTAGCGGTCGTGGATCGGCCGGCCGCTGGGCAAGGGCCGCCGCAATCTGGCGCAGCGGCACGGGCTCGCGCAGCACCAGCGGACCGTCGGGCCGGTCCAGCGCCCGAGCCAGCAACGTCGATCCGCAATGCGCCATGTGAAAAATCCACGTGGCGGGCAGGGGGGATGCCGAAGCCATCTGTCCCAGTGCCGACAGCGGTACACGCACATTGTCCTGCGCGGCGCGGACGATCCGCTGATCCAGAAAGATCGATTCCGCATAATGGGTGCGGGACATCCGGGCGAACAGCATGTCGGAACCGTCAATGGCATGGCCATGATGGTCCGGGCTGGCAAGCAGCTGGTCCAAGGGAACCGGGCTGACGGCGGTCATGGATGCTTCCTTCCGCATGCGGATCGCGCCTATAGGGGCGGGGTGAGCGAGCAATAGCATGGCATTTCTGACACGCCCATCATCCTATGATCCGCTGGCCGTCATCCATGCCGGCGACGATGCGTCGTTCGATGCGCTTGACCGCGAATGGGTGGCGGGCCTGTACCGCGATCACGGCGCCTTGCTGTTTCGCGGATTTCCAGCCGATCTGGACGGGTTTCATCGGTTTGCCGCGCGCTTCTGTTCGACCTCCGTCTTCAACGAAAGCCCGGACCGGCTGCTGCTGCGCGCCGAACCGAATATTCAGACGGTGAACGGCGGCGGCGATCCGTTTCCGCTGCATCCCGAATTGTCGCGTGAGCCCTGGAAACCCGATTGCTGTTTCTTTCACTGCCTGGTGCCGGCGGGGCAGGGCGGCATGACCACGATTTGCGATGGCGTGGCGCTTGTCCGTGCATTGCCGGCCGATCTGGTAGAGACGCTGGCCCGGCGGCGGCTTGTCCATATCCGCCCGGCAAATCCGGCGGTGCTGCGCTACTGGCTGGGCAGCGAGGATCCTGCGGACGCGCTGCTGGAATCGCCGCCGGTTCACGTTCCCTATCGCTTTCGGCGGACGCCGCACGGCATTGTGCAGATCTTCATTCGCCCCGTGCTGCATCGCCCGATGTTCACCGATGCGCTGGCGTTCGGCAATTTCCTGCTGTTCGCGCGCGATTATCTGATGCTCGACCGGTTTCCCCTGCTGGACGATGGCACGCCGTTTCCCGATGCCTGGCTGAACATCATCCGCGCAGCGGCGGAGCGGCTGACCGTCGCTGTCGCCTGGCAGGCGGGCGACCTGCTGATGCTGGACAACAGCCGCTTCATGCACGGACGCACTGCGATCGCCGATCCGGAGCATCGCCTGATCGCCAGCTTTTTCGGGTATCTGGACGATGCGCCCGTCGAACCATGGGAACGCGATCACGCCCCCTGGCGACGGGCTCATTTCCGCCCTCCGCATGCCGGGCCTGCGCAAGGGCCCGGCGTATAGGGCGCGGCTATCGCGCCAGCGTCCGCGTCAGGAACGCATCGGTGCGGGCAAGCATGTCGCTGCGCACGGCCGAATCCGACAGGGAATGGGCAATGCCGGGATAAACGATCAGGTCCACCGGCTTGCCTGATTTAGTCAGCGCCTGTTGCATGGCGCGCGACTGCGCCACGCCGACATTGATGTCGATATCCCCATGGAACATCAGCACCGGTGCCTTGAACTTGTCGGCAAAGCGGGTGGGCGATCCCGCAACCAGATTGGGCCCTTCGCCGATATAGGCCTGAGCGAGGCGCGTGTTGGTAAATCCCTTTTGCTCGTTGCGCAGCATCTCCAGATCGGTGACCGGGGCGATGGCGACGGCGGCCTTGAACAGGTCGGGGTCCAGCACGTTCGACTGGAGCGCCGCATAGCCGCCATAGGACCAGCCGACGATCGCCAGCTTGTCCGGATCGGCAATCCCCTCGGCGACCATCCACCGGCCGGCATCGTTGATGTCACTGATCGCGGTTTTCCACGACCGAAAGCCGTTTTCCATGATCCATTCTTCGCCATATCCGGACGATCCGCGATAATTGGGCTGGATGACGGCGTAGCCGCGACTGACAAAGAACTGCGCCAGCCAGTCGAATCCCCATTCGTCACGCGATTCGGGGCCGCCATGCGGCATCACGATCGCGGGCAGCTTTTTCCCCTCCGACCCCGGCGGACGGGTCAGATAGCCGGGAACGACCGTGCCGTCGCTGGCCTTGTAGGTGATGGGTTGCTGCACCCCGATCTTTGCATCGGCAACCTGCGGACGCACCGCGCCGACCAGCGACAGCTGTTTCTTGTCCTGATCGAACAGATAATAGCGACCGGGATCGGTGTCGCTGGCGGCATAGACCAGATGTTTGCGTTCGTCGGCGCTTGAATCGATCACCGATATGATCGGCAGCTTGGGCAGCGCGCGGCGCAGCTTCTCCACAAGGTCGGCATAGGCGGCGTCGAAATATTCTGCGGCCGAATGTTCGTCGGAATAGCTTGCCGCCACGACCCGCCCGTGCCGCCCCACCCGGATGACGCCGCTGATGTCGACCTTTGGATTGGCCAGCACCAGTTCCTTCTTCAGGCTCCCGTCCAGCGATACCCGGTACAGGGCATCGCGCCCGTCCAGCTTTTCCAGCACATAGGCCATGTTCGTGCGGCCATCGACTGCCACCGGCCACATGCCGGTTCCGGACGTGGAATCATAGGTGGACAGTGGCAGCCATTGCCGCTGACCGGGCGTGCGATAGACAAAGCTGGTCTGGCCGCGCGTTTGGTATCCGTATCGGAATGCGGTGTCGCGGCCCATGATGCGCACGACGCCATTGCCGTCGCTGATGTAACGATTGGCCAGCGGATCGGCGCTTTCGATATGCTTCACCTTGCCCGTGGCCGTGTCGAGCAGGTCGACGCCCAGCCCCTCGGACATGGAGCCGATCGAATTGAGCGTCGACCGCGTCGGCACGTAATTGCGGACCAGCAGCACTTCATTGCTGGTGCCGTCCCGCCAATCGAGCACATAGCCGTCCGACTGCTGGATATAACGCTGCTTGCGTTCGACGGCCGACAGCGAAGTGACATTGCCGCCATCCGCGTCGAACGCGATCAGCCGCTGATAACCGAGCAGGGGGCCGTCCGATTCGGCAACGCCATACAGGGTGCAGACCAGCCGGGTGTCCGATGCCCAGCCACAGCTGTTCAGGGACAGGGGCTTGCCGTCGGCATAGTTGACCGGCTTTGTCTCCTTGGTCGTCAGGTCCATCACCTGAACGACGGCCGACTGTCCGGGCCCCGGCGACACCAGCGCGATCCGGGTTCCGCTTGGCGACAGGCTGGCGTCCAGTATTCGTTCGCGCGCACCAAATGCCTCGGCCAGCGTCTGCGGCGACGATGCCGGCACCGATTGTGCGACCGCAGCGGTGCCACAGGCAAGATAAGCGAACGTCAGCATCCATGATACGCGCGACATGCAATCATCCCCCAATTTGAAGTACCGACCAGCTTTTGTTCTGTCTTCTCAGCCAATTGAAACCCGCCCGGAATAATTGGCCGGATTTTGATCGGCAGTGCAATCGCAATTTACGATCCGTCATTCACCGGCACGGGATCGGATCGGAACTGCTGCGCATTTCGGATGACGGTACCCGACCCCATTGCCCCCGGGCGCGGCAGGTGCCAGCATTGCGGCACGCCATTTCTGCGGGAGAGTTTCATGCGTCTTGCGATCGCTGCCAGTCTTGCTGCCATCACCGTCTCGCCGCTTCACGCGCAGCAAGCGCCCGCCATTTCCGCCGATGCGCTGAAGGAGATGACGCAGACGCTGGCGTCGGATGCGTTCGAGGGGCGGGCGCCGACCACGGCGGGCGAGGAAAAGACCGTCGCCTATCTGATCGAGCGGATGAAGGCGGCGGGCCTGCAACCGGGCAACAAGGGCGAATGGACGCAGGACGTGCCACTGGTCGAACTGACTGCCGCCAATGTCCAGCCGCTGACGATTTCGGGCGGCCGCACGCCACTGTCCTTTGCCTATCGCACCGATGCCGTGATCGGAACCTATCGCGTCGTGCCGACCGTGTCGGTGAAGGACAGCGAGGTCGTGTTCGTCGGCTATGGCATCAATGCCCCCGAACGCGGCTGGAACGATTATGCCGGAGTGGATGTAAAGGGAAAGACGGTCGTCATCCTGATCAACGATCCGGATTGGGAAAGCACGACGCTGGACGGGCCGTTCGGTGGCCGGGCGATGACCTATTATGGCCGCTGGACCTACAAATATGAGGAAGCGGCGCGGCAGGGCGCGGCAGCGGCGATCATCGTCCATGATACCGAACCGGCCGCCTATGGCTGGGGCGTGGTGCAGTCGAGCTGGACCGGGCCGCAGCTGATCCAGGATCCGGGCGACGAAAATCTGGACGAAAGTAGTGTCATCGGCTGGGTCCAGCTGGATGCGGCAAAGCGCCTGTTCGCCAGCGCGGGCAAGGATTTCGGGACGCTCGCCGCCGCTGCACGGCAAAAGGGGTTCAAGGCGGTGCCGCTGGGGCTGAAGGCGAGCACGCAGTTCGATCAGACGATCAAGCGTCAGGCGTCGCGCAACGTCATCGGCATCCTGCCGGGCACGGCTGCGCCGGACGACTATGTCCTTTACACCGCCCATTGGGACCATCTGGGCCGCTGCGATGCGGTGGACGGCGACGATATCTGCAACGGCGCGCTCGACAACGCCACCGGAACGGCGGGTCTGATCGAACTGGCCAGCGCCCATGCCAAGGCGGGACCGGCGCGGCGCAGCATGGTGTTCCTGGCCGTCACGGCCGAGGAATCGGGCTTGCTGGGATCGAAATACTATGCCGAAAACCCGGTCTATCCGCTGGCAAAGACGGTGGGCGGGGTGAACATGGACGGGCTGAACATCAACGGCCCGGCGCGCGATTTCGTGCTGGTCGGCGTCGGCAAGTCGCAGCTTGAGGATCTGGTGAAACCGATTGTCGAGGGGGCAGGCCGCATGATCCGGCCCGAACCCAGCCCGGAAAAGGGCTATTACTACCGGTCCGACCATTTCAGCTTCGCCAAGCTGGGCGTGCCCATGCTGTACGGCGAAAGCGGCGAGGACCTGTTCGACGGCGGGGTGCAGGCGGGTGCCGCCGCCGCCAATGATTATGTCGAAAAACGCTATCACAAGCCGCAGGACGAATATGATGCGTCGTGGAACTGGGACGGGGCGGTCGCCGACCTGACGCTATACTACCGGCTTGGCCGCCAGCTGGCCGATGGCGATGCTTGGCCCAACTGGTATCCGACCGCGGAGTTCCGGGCAGTGCGCGACAAGAGCCGGGCCGGGGCGAAGTAACGCGCCGGTTCAAACTCCCTCTCCCCCGCGTCCTCGTTCGCCCCTATATGGCGGCGCATGACAACGCCTCCGCCTCCGCCGCCCGCAGAATGGGCGCACCATGACGCCGTCTGGATCGGGTTTCCGAGCCACCCCGAACTGTGGGTCGAGGACCTTGAACCCGCGCGGGCGGAGGTCGCCGCCTTTGCCGAAGCCGTCCATGCCGACGGGGATGGGGAAAAGGTAATCCTGGTCGCCGCCGATGAAGAGGCGGGCCGCGCGGCCCAGGCGATGGCAGGGCGGTTTGCCCAGGTGGTCGTCGAACCGTTCGGCGACATCTGGCTGCGCGATACCGGCCCGATCATCGGCGGGGATCATCACGCCCATGCGTTCGGCTTCAACGGCTGGGGCGGCAAATACGACCTGCCGGGGGACGACACGATCGGTCAGCGGCTGGCGGCGCGGCGGCATTTCCACGCGATCCGGCATGACTGGGTGCTGGAAGGGGGCGCCATCGACGGCGATGGCACCGGCCTGCTTGTCACCACTGAACAATGCCTGCTCAACCCTAACCGCAACCCCGGCCTGTCGCAGCGGGACATCGAGGCGCGGCTGACCGCCGATCTCGGCTTCACGCGCTTCCTCTGGTTGGGCGAGGGGCTGCTGAACGATCATACCGATGGCCATGTCGACAATTTGGCCCGCTTTGTCGGCGAAAACCGGCTGGCCATTCCCGAAGCGGCGGAAAACGATCCCAACTGGCGGGTGTACCAGATGGCGGCCGATGCGGCGCGCGCGGGCGGCGTCGATCTGGTCCGCATCCCGTCGCCCGGCCGGGTCCTGGACGAGGATGAGCAGATCATCCCGGCCAGCTACATGAACTTCTATATCGGCAATGCCGCCGTGGTCGTGCCGCTGTACGGCCAGCCCAATGACGATGCCGCGATCGAGGCCATCGCCGCGCTGTTCCCCGGCCGCCGCGTGATCGGCCAGCGGGCGGACCATATCCTGACCGGCGGCGGCAGTTTCCACTGCATCAGCCAGCAAATCCCCAGCCGTTGATCCGGCACCGGAGCATCCCATGACCCAGATTAGCGTTGCCGCCCTTCAGCTTGGCCTCGGGCCGGACATCGACCGCAACATTGCCAATGTCACCCGCCTGGTGCGCGAAGCCGCCGGCCGGGGCGCGCAGGTCGTGCTGCCGCCCGAACTGTTCGAGGGCGAATATTTCTGCCGCGTCGAGGATGAGGGGCTGTTCGCCAATGCAAAGCCGGTGGACGAGCACAAGGCGGTGCTGGCCATGCAGGCGCTGGCCGCCGACCTGAAAATCTGGATTCCGACCAGCTTTTTCGAACGCGACGGGCCGCACCATTACAATTCGCTGGCGATGATCGATCCCGATGGCCGGGTGCAGGGCATTTATCGCAAGAGCCATATTCCGGACGGTCCGGGGTATGAGGAAAAATTCTATTTCCGCCCCGGCAATACGGGGTTCAAGGTGTGGAAGGGGCCACAGACGACGCTGGGCGTCGGGGTGTGCTGGGACCAATGGTATCCCGAAACCGCCCGCGCGATGATGCTGATGGGTGCGGAAATCCTGTTCTATCCGACTGCGATCGGATCGGAACCGCATGACGACAGCCTGGATACCGCCCGGCTGTGGCGCCGCGCGATGGTCGGCCATGCGGTATCCAACGTCGTCCCGGTCGTCGCCGCCAACCGCGTGGGGACAGAGCATGGCCAGACCTTTTACGGCACCAGCTTCATCACCGATGAACGCGGCGATATCCTGGCCGAACTGGACCGGGAGGAAGAAGGCGTGATTACCGCGACGCTCGACCTCGATCTCGCCCGCCGCCACCGCGCCGCCTTTGGCTTTTTCCGTGATCGCCGGCCGGAACTCTACGGGCGGCTGGTTCAGGATATCTGATGCGGGCGGCGGTCCTGCCCACGCTGCTCCTGGCGCTGGCGGGCTGTCATCATGCGGGGGCGGGGCCGATGAATCCCGTGGGCTATTTCGAGCTGCCGGTCAGCGACATGGACCGCGCCGTCGCCTTTTACACCCGCGTGCTCGGCACGGATTTCGAACGGGCGACCATCGATGGCTATCCGATGGCCCTGTTCCCCGCCGCCAACGGCGCACCGGGCGCCAGCGGCGCGCTGGTCAAGGGCGATGTCTATATCCCTGCCAAGGCCGGGCCGATCCTGTATTTCAGCGTTGACGATCTCGACGCGGCGCTGGCCCGCGCAACGGCGGCGGGTGCAGCCATCCTCTATCCGCCCAAGGATCTGGGCGAACTGGGCCGGGTAGCAGAGATCGAGGATAGCGAGGGTAATCGCATCGCCCTGCATCAGGCGGCGGAGTGACGATCAACGCTGCTGTGCGTTGCCGATATTCTCGCGCACCCTGACGGGGACCATGCAGCCGCGGCCGTCATTGCGCATCACCGCCTTTTCCTGATCGGCCAGCGGTTCGCGGTTCAGCGTCTGTCCCTGTGCGGGCGGATGGTCGTTCCGTGCATGACGAATGACCGGCTGATCGCATGGGGCGGTTGGCGGCTTGGCCGTGGCAGCATCGCCAAGCATGGCAGTGGCAAGCAACAATACAAGCATCGCTTCTACCCTTCTTCAGCCGGTACTCTTGCGACGCAGAGTAAACTATTCCCCCATTCACCGCAATTCCAGCGCGCGGGCAAATACATCCTCGAACATTTCTGCCGTCAATCGCCCGGTATTCGTGTTGTACCGGCTGCAATGATAGCTGTCGATCAGCATCCGGCCGTCCGGCATTCGGTGTTCGGCCAGATGCCCGAACTTGGCCTTCGGCAATTTGCCGCCCAGCACCTTGACCGCCGATTGATGCGCGATCTGGCCCAGCGCGATGAACACCCGCGCATTTGGCAATGCCGCGACCTGACCGTCCAGGAACGGGCGACAGGCGCGGATTTCCTCTGGCGTCGGCTTGTTCTGCGGGGGCAGGCATTTGACCGAATTGACGATCATTGCGCCATTCAGGGTCAGGCCGTCGTCGATGCGGCTGGCGTACACGCCCTCGCTCAGGCCGAATTTGGCCAGCGTGGCGAACAGCAGGTCTCCGGCATAATCGCCGGTGAACGGCCGCCCGGTGCGGTTCGCGCCATGCTTGCCCGGTGCCAGGCCGACAATGACCAGCCACGCATCGGGATCGCCGAACGCCTGTACGGGCGCATTCCACCATCCGGGATATTCGGCGCGGCACGCCTCACGATAATCGACCAGCCGCGGACAGCGCGGGCAGTTGTGCGGCGGTTCGGTTTCGGGCAGCGGAGAAGTTGGAAACATGGCCTCGTCGGCTAGGGGGAGCGGGTGGTAAAGACAAGCTATGCCGTGGCCATTGGTTCCAACCGTCCGGGCCGCCATGGTGGCCCGCGGGCGATGGTGGCCGCTGCCATCCGTGCGCTGGGCAGCATCACTGCCGCCGCGCCGGTGATCGAAACGCCGCCCATCGGCCCGTCGATCCGGCGTTTTGCGAACACCGCCGTCCTGATCGGTACCGAGGAAAGCCCGCCAGAGCTGCTCGCCCGGCTAAAGCGCGTGGAGGCCGCGTTCGGGCGGCGGCGCGGCCAACGCTGGGCGGCGCGCCCCATCGATCTCGACATCGTGTGGTGGTCGGCCGGTCCCTGGGCCTCGCCCGGCCTGATCGTGCCGCATCCGCAGTTTCGCAGCCGCGATTTCGTGCTACGCCCGCTGGCGGCGCTGATCCCCGATGCGCGCGATCCGCTGACCGGGCTGACCATGCGTCACCTTCTTGCCCGGCTCGGTTGACGCCCCGCCGCTCTGCGCTTAGGTGCGTCGCCGATGGTTGGGGTCCGTAGCTCAGTCGGTAGAGCAAGCGACTTTTAATCGAGAGGTCCCGGGTTCGAATCCCGGCGGACCCACCATCCTTTCCCTCCTCATCGCTTGTCGTCGTCGCGGATCGCGGCATATTCCTGTCCGGCGATCATCACGGGCCGGGAGGATGCGATGGACAGGCGGATGGTGCTGGCGGCCATGGGCGGGGCGTCGTTGATGCCCATGCGGGTCGCTGCGCAGGGGGCGGATACGGCCGGCTGGCTCAATCCGCCGCGCGTCTGGCGCGAAGACGCGGGCGGGCTGATGATGCGGGCCGAACCAAAGACCGATTTCTGGCGAAAGACCTATTTCGGCTACATTACCGACAACGGCCATTTCCGCAGCCGAAGGGTGACCGGCGATTTCGTCGCCACGGTCAATGTCGTCGGCGATTATGCCGCGCAATATGATCAGGCGGGGCTGATGGTGCGGCTGGACGCGGAAACCTGGCTGAAATGCGGGGTGGAACGGGTGGACGGCGCGGCCACCGTCAGCGCGGTGTTCACGCGGGATTTTTCCGACTGGTCCGGTTTTCCCATCGATGCCAGCCCGAACGACCTGTGGTTCCGGCTGGCGCGCAAGGGGTCAGCCTTTACCTATAGCTGGAGCGCGGATGGCAAATCCTGGCGCGAGGTGCGACAGGGGCATCTGACTGCTGCGCCCGTGCTGGACGTCGGCGTGATGGCGGCCGCGCCAGAGGGTGCGGGCTTTGACGTCCGGTTCCGGTCGCTGACCATCGAACCGGCAAAGGGCTGACCGGTCAGGCGATCCAGCCGGTATGATCGGCCAGAATGAACAGGCCGATGCCGATCAGCATCACGCCGCCCAGCAATTCCACCCGCTTGCCCAGCCGGGTGCCCACCGATCCGCCCAGATACAGGCCGATGGTCGTCATCGCGAACGTGGTCATCCCGATGGACGCCGCGATCAGCCAGATATTGACCCCGATAAAGGCCAGGCCGACCCCGATTGCCGCAGCATCGATGCTGGTGCCGATGGCCGTCGCGACCAGGGCTGGCGCGCCGCCCCGCCGCACGATCGCCGGTGTGGCATCCGTCGCAGGATCCTCATCCGTTCCGAACGACTGAAGGATCATGTGCCCGCCGACCAGCGTCAGCAGGCCGAACGCGATCCAGTGATCCACCGCCTCCACCCAACCGGCGGCGATCAGGCCCAGCGTCCATCCGATCAGCGGCGTGATCGCCTCCACCACGCCGAACACCAGCCCGCCGCGCAGCGCCGCCGTCAGGCTGGGCCGGCTCGCCGCCCCGCGCCCCACCGATGCGGCAAAGGCGTCGGCGGACATGCTGAACGACAACAGGGTGATCGAAAGGGGCGTCATCGGTTCCGGGTTCCTCTGGCGTGCCGCCCTGCGGATGGCGCATCGCGGGTCGGCTAACCCACGGGGGCGATGTCACGCAACCCCTCCCGCAACGGTCCGGCGATCGCTACATGGCGGGTCATGTACAGCTTTGACATCGATTCCGCCGACAAGCCCGCCATGTATGCCGCGCTGGCCGATGCGCTGGATGCGCTGACCGCCGATGAGCCGGACGGGATTGCCAACATGGCCAATGCCGCCGCCCTGATCTGGCAGGTGCTGCCCGATCTCAACTGGGCCGGTTTCTATCGCAATGTGAAGGACGAGCTGGTGCTCGGCCCGTTTCAGGGCAAGGCCGCGTGCATCCGCATCCCGTTCGGGCGCGGCGTGTGCGGCGCGGCGGCGGCGACGCGGGAAACGCAGCTTGTCCCCGATGTCCATGCCTTTCCCGGCCATATCGCCTGCGATGCGGACAGCCGGTCCGAACTGGTCGTGCCGATCCTGTCGGGCGACCGCGTCCTTGCCGTGCTGGATCTGGACAGCCCCTTGCCCGACCGGTTCGATGCACAGGATCAGGCGGGGTGCGAGGCGCTGGCCCGCATCCTGGCCGCCCGCATCGGCTGACCCGGAACGGGACAGTGCTTAACCAACAAGCATCGTTTCCACGGCGCGGGGCAAGCTGGTAAATTCCCCGTCAACCATGATGCCGCGCGCCCGTTGCGCCCCGTGTCCAGCCGTAAGGAAATGCCGATGCGCCTGATCCCGATTTCCGCCGCCGTGCTGGCGATGCTGGCCGCTGCAGCGCCGGCAGAGGCGCAATCCGTTGTGGGCCATCGGGGCGGGGGGCATCATCGCTGGGGCGGGATGGTCAATGGCCGCTGGCATGGCGGCGTGTATGCGCCCGGCGGCTGGGGCGGCTATGTCGCGCCCGTGCGCGGCTATGTCCTGCCCAGCTATTGGGTGGCCCCGCAATTCGTGATCCGCGACTGGCCGCGTTATCGCTTTTCCGCGCCGCCGCGCGGCCACACCTGGGTCCGCTATTATGACGATGCCGTGCTGGTCGACGATCATGGCCGGGTTTCCGACGCCGTGCGCGATGTCGACTGGAACCGCTATGACGGCCCGGTGGCAGACGGCGGCGCGCCCTATGACGGCGATTACTACGACCGCTATGCCGCCAGCGATCGCCGGGACAGCAATGTCGAGGGCGCGGTGGCCGGTGCGTTGGTCGGCGGCGTTGCCGGCAATCTGATCGCCGGGCGCGGCAATCGCCTGGGCGGCACGCTGATCGGTGCGGGCCTTGGCGCGCTTGCCGGTGCGGCCATCGACGCGGCAGAGGATGGCCGCCGCGACGATCGGGGCCCCGGCGCGCCCTATGACACGCCCGGCCATGGCGGCCCGCATCATGGCGACTCGTACCATGCCGGCCCTGCCGATGGCGAATGGCGCTATGGCGGCGAAGTGTTCGGCCCGATCGGTGCCAAGCGCACCCGCATCGTTCAGGAAGGCTATGTCGCCGATGGCTGGTATTATCCGCCGGTGATCGAAACCCAGATGGTTGTCGGGGTAGAGGGCGAACGCCCGCATCCGGCCGTGATGGTCGAAGAGCGCACCTATCGCTCCGATGCGCCGCCCAAGACGTTCAAGCGGGTCTATCGCACCAAGGGCAAGTAACTCCCGGTTCCGGAGCGGGGGAGCGGACGGCGCGGCTTCGGGGGAGGCTGCGCCGTTTGCGTTGATGCGCGTTGCCGGGGCGTGCGGCGCGGCCGGGTTAGGGTCGGCGCTGCGCCCGCCCGGCAAAGCTGACCACGCTTTCTGCCCCATCGGCGCTCAGCGCGGACACGCCGACGAAATAATCGTCGACCACGATATCCTTCAGCACCGTCGACGTACCCGTCACGTCGCGGTGATCGGTCCAATCCTGCGCATCGTTGCGCCGCCAATGGACGCGGTATTTCGCCGCGCCGGGCACGGCTTGCCAGCTGACCGTGGTATCGGTCGCCAGCGCCCCTTCGATCGCCACATTCTTCGGAATGGCGGGCGCGGATGCAAACTGGCGCGCGGCCGCGACGTTCAGCGCCGTCACCTTGGCCAGATAGGGGAAATCCATCTTGTCGATGGTGTCGCCATATTCGCGGCCGCCCTCGGTCCGCAGGTCCTGATGCTGCTGGTCGTAATTTTCAGCCGCGACGGAAAAACGGATGGCGGGATAGCCAAGGCGCAGGAACGCCTCATGATCGCCGCCGCGCCCGAACCGGTCCGGACGGCGCACGACGAACACGTCCAGCGCGCCGGGGATCTTGGCTGCCATCCGGTCGATGCCCTTGGCCAGCGACCGGCTCGGCCCGTCATCCTCGCCGCCATTGCCGCGCCGGGCCTTTTGCTCGTCGATCGTCTCGATCTGGCGAATCCCCTCGGAAAACACGCGGACCCGGTCGGCCACGCGCACGCCATTCTGGCCCACGGTATTGCCGACGATGTCGTTGTTCAGCACGGCCGACACTTCCCATCCCGCCGCCTGCGCCGTTTCGGCCAGCAACTGCCCGCCCAGCAGGCCCTGCTCCTCGCCCGACAGCGCGGCATAGATGATCGTCGCCTTGAACTTTTCCTTGGACAGGATGCGCGCGGTTTCCAGCACCAGCGCGGTGCCCGACGCATCGTCATTGGCACCCGGCGCATCGCTGGTCGCGTCCATCACGTCGGATACCCGGCTGTCGATATGGCCCATGATGATGACGACGCGCTTGTTCTCCTCGCCCGCCTGGAACCCCAGGACGTCGACGACATTGGCGCCGTTCGGCACGCGCGGGCCGGTAAAGGTGCGAGCGATGTTGCTGACGGTGATGCACCCGCCGCACTTTTCGCTGATCGCGTTCAGCTCGTTGGCGAACCAGCGGCGGGCAGCGCCGATGCCCCGCGTCGGATGATCCGGATCGGACAGGGTATGGCGCGTGCCGAACGAAACCAGTTTTTCCACGTCGCCCTTCAACCGGGCGGGCGAGGGCGCGTCCTGCGCCAGGGCGGGATGGGCTGCGGTCAGCAGCAGCGAAGCGATCAACAGGGTGCGCATTTCCGGAACGTGGCGGGAAAAAACGAATCGCTCAAGGGGCTAAAGGGCCGTATCCCCGGTACCATCCGCTCAGGCGGCCGATCAGCTAAGGCGGTCCAGCGCCTCGTGGCTCAGGCTGCCGGGAACGATCATCACCGGCACGCCCAGCGTCCCCGCCTCGGCCGCGAACAGCGTGACCAGCGGGCCGGGCGCCCCCTCCGCCGCCGCACCCAGCACCAGTGCGGCGATTTCGGGATTGCCGGCAATCGTCTCCCGCACTGCCTTGGCCCCGTCGCCCTCGCGCACGATGATCGTCGGGCTCAGCCCCGATTCGGCCAGCAACGTGCCCGCCGCGGCCGTGACCAGCGCCTCTGCCCGTTCCCGCGCCTCTGCCTCGATCTGCGCCATCACGCCGCCCCACTGGACGAAATCCGGCTTGGGAATCAGCGTCAGGATCTCGACATGGCCGCCCGTCTTGACGGCACGGCGCGCGGCAAAACGCAGGGCGATCTCCGCCTCTGCGCTTTCATCCACCACCACCAGATAGGTCCGCACCGATCATCCTCCCCCAGCCGGACGACGGCGCCCGAATACGAATGAAAGGTGACGCCTCGACCGCTGGTTCGCAAGGGGCGGGCTTGACCCTGCCGGTGCTGGCGGCAAAGGAGGGCCATTCATCGGACCAGTAACGGGACACTCCATGTCGATCGAACTCAAGATGCCCGCCCTGTCGCCCACCATGGAAGAAGGGACGCTGGCCAAATGGCTGGTCAAGGAAGGGGACACGGTCAAGGCCGGCGATGTCATGGCCGAGATCGAGACCGACAAGGCGACGATGGAGTTCGAAGCGGTCGATGAAGGCGTGATCGCGAAAATCCTGGTTGCCGAGGGAACCGACGGCGTAAAGGTCGGCACCGTCATCGCCATCATCGCTGAAGAGGGCGAGGACGCCGGCGCCGTCGATGCCAAGCCCGCCGCAAAGGCCGAAGCTGCTGCACCCGCACCCGCACCCGCCGCTGCGCCCGCGCCTGCCGCTCCTGCGGCCCCCGCTGCCGCCCCGGCCCCTGCGGCTGCGCCCGCACCGGCCGCATCCGGCGACCGGGTAAAGGCCAGCCCGCTGGCCCGCCGCATCGCCGCTGACAAGGGGCTGGACCTTGCCGCGCTTCAGGGCAGCGGCCCCGGCGGCCGCATCGTCAAGGCGGATGTCGAGGATGCCAAGCCCGGCGCAAAGGCCGCTGCCGCGCCTGCACCGGCTGCCTCCGCGCCGACCGCCGCCGCCGCGCCTGCTCCTGCGGCCGCACCGGCAGAGGCAAAGGCCGTGTGGTTCGACGACTCGATCCCGCATACCGCCGACAAGCTGTCGAACATCCGCAAGACGATCGCCCGCCGCCTGACCGAGGCGAAGCAGACGATCCCGCACATCTACCTCACCGTCGACATCCGCCTCGACAAGCTGCTCAAGCTGCGGGGCGAGCTGAACAAGGGGCTGGAATCGCGCGGCGTAAAGCTGTCGGTCAACGATCTGTTGATCAAGGCGCTGGGCGTGGCGCTGGAACAGACGCCGAAGTGCAACGTCACCTTCGCCGGGGATCAGCTGATCAGCTATCACCGCGCCGACGTGTCGGTCGCCGTGTCGACCCCGACGGGCCTCATCACCCCGATCGTCCGTGACGCGGCCAACAAGTCGATGGCCAAGATCTCAACCGAGATGAAGGAACTGGCCGCCCTTGCCAAGGACGGCAAGCTGAAGCCGGAACAGTATCAGGGCGGCACCGCGTCCCTGTCCAACATGGGGATGTTCGGCATCAAACAGTTCGAGGCGGTGATCAATCCGCCCCAGGGCATGATCATGGCGATCGGTGCCGGTGAAAAGCGGCCCTATATCGTCGACGATGCGCTGGGCATTGCCACGGTGATGAGCGCCACGGGCAGTTTCGACCACCGCGCCATCGACGGCGCCGACGGGGCAGAGCTGATGAAGCTGTTCAAGGAACTGGTCGAAAATCCGCTGGGCTTCATCGCCTGAACCGGCAGCCATGCGGGTCTGGATTGAACTGGCGTTCGTCGCCCTTGGCCTGATCGCCGCGCTGGGCATCGGCTGGCTGTCGGCCTGGTCCTATCCGCAGGGCGCGGGCGATATCTGGCTGGTGACGGGTGCTGCCATGCTGATCTCTGCCGCAATGGGCGTCCGCCCCGTGATGCGCGCGCTGGCGCAGGACCGGGCAGGGCGGGGCCACCATGGCTGAGCGCGATCCCACCCGTCCGCCGCCGGGCGAACCGGCGCTGCGCGTCACCACCATGCCCGCCGACGCCAATCCCTATGGCGACATTTTCGGCGGCTGGCTGATGAGCGTGATGGACATGGCCGCCGGCCTTGTCGCCGCTCGCCGGGCAAAGGGGCGCGCCGTCACCATCGCGGTCGACGCCATGCAGTTTCACCGCCCCGTCGGGGTGGGGGACGAAGTGTCGGTCTATGCCGACCTGATCAAGGTCGGCCGCACCAGCCTGACCATCCAGGTCGAAAGCTGGTGCCGCGACCGCCACGGCGAACAATTGTGCAAGGTGACAGAGGCGCGCTTCGTCTTCGTCGCCATCGACGAACACCGAAAGCCCCGGGTCATCGGCGAATGATCGCGCAGCCCATCAACCCCTCCCCCCTGGCGGGGGAGGGAGGGGCCCGCGCCGAAGGCGTGGGAGGGAGGGGGGGCCTTCTGGTCCGCGCTCGCCAGCTCCGCCGCGATTCCACGGACGCCGAACGCAAGCTCTGGTCGATCCTCCGCGCCAAAAAACTCGCCGGGTGGAAATGGCGCCGACAGCAGCCGATCGAGCGTTACATCGCTGATTTCGTCTGCTTCGAAACCCGCGTGATCGTTGAAGCCGATGGTGGCCAGCATGCCGGCGATCCGGGCGATGACATGCGCGATGCCTGGCTCACCGGGCAGGGGTTTCGCGTTATCCGGTTTTGGAGCAACGACATTCTGACCAATTCTGAGGGGGTCGCCGATCGCATCCTCGCGGCGCAGGTTGATGCTGCTGCATCGACCGACGTGCTCGTGGCACGGCCCCCTCTCCCCAACCCCTCTCCCGCCAGGGGAGAGGGGCTTTCGATGGAGCACAATCGTGGCTGATACCTATGACCTGATCGTCCTCGGCTCCGGCCCCGGCGGCTATGTCGCGGCGATCCGCGCCAGCCAGCTTGGCCTGAAGACCGCGATCGTGGAGCGCGAAAATCTGGGCGGCATCTGCCTGAACTGGGGCTGCATCCCGACCAAGGCGCTGCTGCGCTCGGCCGAAATCTATCACTACATGCAGCACGCCAAGAATTACGGCCTGGTCGCCGAAAAGATCAGCGCCGATCTGGACGCGGTGGTCAAGCGCTCGCGTGGGGTGGCCAAGCAGCTCAATCAGGGCGTCACCCACCTGATGAAGAAGAACAAGATCACCGTCCACATGGGCGAGGGATGCCTGACCGCGAAGGACAAGCTGGCCGTCACCGACAAGGACGGCAAGGCGACCGAGCTGACCGCAAAGAACATCATCGTCGCCACCGGGGCGCGTGCGCGGGAACTGCCCTTTGCCAAGTCGGACGGCAAGCGCGTCTGGACCTATCGCCACGCGATGGTGCCGACCGAAATGCCCACGAAGCTGCTGGTCATCGGATCGGGCGCGATCGGCATCGAATTCGCCAGCTTCTACAACGACATGGGCGCCAAGGTGACCGTGGTCGAAATGATGGACCGCATCGTGCCGGTCGAGGACGCCGATGTGTCCGCCTTCCTCGAAAAATCACTGGTGAAGCAGGGCATGACGATCATGACCGGCGCTGGCGTCAACGGGCTGGAGGTCGGCGCCAACGGCGTGAAGGCCAAGCTGAAGGACAAGGCCGGCAAGGAGACGACCGAGGAGTTCAGCCACGTCATCGTCGCGGTCGGCATCGTCCCCAACACCGAGAATATCGGCTTGAAGGAACTGGGCGTCGACATGGACGATCGCGGCTTCCTGAAAACCGGGCCGGATTGCGCCACCAACGTCCCCGGCATCTGGGCGATCGGCGATATCACCGCGCCGCCATGGCTGGCGCACAAGGCGAGCCATGAGGGCGTCATCGCGGTCGAAGCGATCACCGGCGGCCATCCGCACGCCATGGACCCGCGCAACATTCCGGGCTGCACCTATTGCCACCCGCAGGTCGCATCCGTCGGCCTGACCGAAGCCAAGGCAAAGGAAGCGGGATACGAGGTCAAGGTCGGCAACTTCCCCTTCATCGGCAATGGCAAGGCGATTGCGCTGGGCGAGGCGGAAGGGTTCATCAAGACGGTGTTCGACGCAAAGACCGGCGAACTGCTGGGCGCGCACATGGTCGGCGCCGAAGTGACCGAGCTGATTCAGGGCTATACCGTCGGCAAGACGCTGGAGACGACCGAGGTCGAGCTGATGAACACCGTCTTCCCGCACCCGACCCTGTCCGAAATGATGCACGAAAGCGTGCTTTCCGCCTATGGCCGCACGCTGCATATGTGATCGCTGACCCGGCAAGGGATCATTCCGGCGCGGCAAACGAACACATCGCCGCGCCGGAGATTTTCCATCTAGTCTTTTGGTAGGATTAAGGCATTCTGTCCGCAACAATCGTGCGGGAGAATTGCCATGACCTCGCTTGCGCTGCATCGCTCCGACGCTGTTTCGATGATTTTGTTGCCCGACCGGCGCGGCCTGCCGCCTGCGCTGGCCGAACTGATCGGGGTGCGCTTTCCCGATGCCCGCACGCTGCCGTTCCGCGGGCGCAGCGTGCCTGAGCGAAATCGCTGGGCCGCTCAGCTGGATGAGGCGGTGAATCACGCCGCCCGCCCGGTGATGCTGGTCGCCAGCGGCGTCGGCTGCTTTGCCGCGGCCTGGTGGGGCCGGCTCACCCCGCGTTACTATGTGGAGCGCGTGGCCGGGGCATTGATGGTCGATCCGGTCGAGGGCGGCCCGGTGGCCAGCCTTGCCTCGCCGCGCATCCCGCTGCCCTTCGCCTCGATGCTGGTTGAGGGGGACGCGCTGACCCATGCCGATTCGCTGCGGATGCTGGCCGATGGCTGGGGCGCAGAAACCGGCATCGGTCCGTCAGCCGGCACCGCGACCGGGGCGTTCAGCCGCCTGGTCGAACGCTGGACCCGCCGCGTGGTCGAACGCGAGGTCGGGCTGCACGGGCTGCGCACCGAACTCTGATCGTCGCCCGCATCGCCGATTGACATTGCCCCGCCGCCGGCCACAGGCTCGTATCTTGTGGTTCGCTTTGGGGAATGGGGCATGAAATCCTTTGTGTTGGGCGCACTAGCTGCGGCTGCGCTCGCATCGGGCACGGCGTCTGCCGAAACGGTCGTCGTCACCGCCGACCGGATGGTCGATGTGCTGACCGGCAAGATGGTGGACAATCCCGCCGTGTTCATCACCGACGGGCGCATCACCAACATCGCCGATGCCCGCACCGTGCGCTGGGGCAGCGACGTCCGGCACATCGACCTGTCCGGAAAGACGATCCTGCCCGGCCTGATCGACATGCACGTCCATCTGGACAGCAACCCGAAATATGGCGGCTACACCAATCTTCAGTTCACCGACAATTTCTGGGCGGTGCAGGGGACGGCCAATGCCCGCGACATGCTGATGGCGGGCTTTACGACCGTGCGGAACGTGGGGTCGGAAAATTACGACGACGTCGCCTATAAGCAGGCGATCGAGGAGGGGCTGATCGCCGGGCCGCGCATCGTTCCGGCCGCCCATGCCCTTGGCGCGACGGGCGGGCATTGCGACAGCACCTATCTGCCCCCGTCGTTCAAGGCAAAGGGCGTGGCGGTGGGCGACAGCCCGGACGAGCTGCGCCGCATCGTCCGCGAACAGCGCAAATATGGCGCGGAAGTTATCAAGGTGTGCGCGACCGGCGGCGTCTTTTCCCGCAATACCGAACCGGGGCAGCAGCAATTGTCCGAGGGCGAATTGCGCGCCATCGCGGACGAGGCGCACCAATGGGGCCTGCGCGTTGCCGCCCATGCGCACGGCGCGGCGGGGATCAAGGCCGCGATCCGCGCCGGCATCGACACCATCGAACATGCCAGCCTGGTCGATGACGAGGGCATCAAGCTGGCTGCCGAGCGCAAGCAGCCGGTCTGGTTCTCGATGGATATCTTCAACACCGACTATACCCAGGCCGAGGGTGCGAAGAACGGCGTGCTGGAGGATAACCTGCGCAAGGACCGCGAGATTGCGCAGATTCAGCGGGACAATTTCCGCAAGGCGCATAAGGCCGGCGTGCGGATGGTGTTCGGATCGGACGCGGGCGTCATGCCGCACGGCACCGCTGGCGGCCAGTTCCGCGTCATGGTCCAGTACGGGATGACGCCGATGGAGGCGATCCAGGCCGCAACCCGCAACGCCGCAGAGGCGCTGGGCCGGGAAAAGGATGTCGGCGCGATCGCCGTCGGCCGCTATGCCGATATCGTCGCCGTCCCCGGCGATCCGACCAAGGATGTCGGCCTGCTCGCCGGGCCGGTCACGGTCGTAAAGGGCGGGGTGCTGGTCAAGGAATAGGGCAGGCGAAAGACGGCTTCAGCCTCCCGGTGCTCCCTCTCCCGCATGCGGGAGAGGGAAGGGGCCCGCCGCGCAGCGGTGGGAAGGGTGAGGGTGTCCTGTTCGCTGAACCTCTCGGCCCGCCTTATTCCGCCGTATCGCTGACGATCGTCACCGGCGCGATCGGGGCGTCTGCCGGATCCAGCCCGGCCTTGGCGACCTGTTCCGCGATCACCGCCATATGCTTCAGCCGCCCGTCGATATGGCCGCCCGTCTCGATCGTGATCTGGTCATATTCGACATCGCCGTTGATCCGCGCCGTCCGGTCGATGGTCAGGTTCTTGACCCGCACGGTGCCGTCCACCGTGCCCGCCAGCCGCGCGGTGTCGGCGGTGATCAGGCCGCCGATGCGGCTTTCCGGCCCCTGGATCAGGCTGGTGCACGTGATGTCGCCTTCCACCCGGCCATCGATGTGCAGGTCGTTGGATGCGCTGACATTGCCGATGATGACGATATCGGCGCCGATCACAGAAAACATGCCCTTGCGACCCGCCTGCTGATTGGCGGGCGCGCCCGGCGCGGCGGACGGGGCAGGGGGATGGGCGGGCGAGCGGTCGTCCCGGTTGCGGTTGCTGTTGAACATGGACTGGCTCCCCCGTGCTTCTGTCGCGACTCGATGCGGGTATAGCTTTTGCCGCGGCGGCTGTCGTCAGTCGGCATTGTGGATGCGACGGGACGATTCGCGCCGCGCGGCCCATTGACCGGCGGCGGCCGCGTGCGTATAGGCGCGCCGTTCCATGAAGCGGGGCATTGCGTCTGGCCCATGGGATTTTTTTGAGCTGAACATTGTTGGAGACGCCAGGGCCCGGAGGCCGGCAAGGCCGCCTAGGGTCCTTTCGTATTTTCCGGAAATCATGGCTCCGACAAAGTAACCATTGGAAGGTGAAGGGCTTCATGCCGACGATTAACCAGCTGGTCCGCAAGGGCCGCGAACCGCAGAAGGCCAAGTCAAAGGTCCCTGCGATGGACCAGAACCCGCAGAAGCGCGGTGTCTGCACCCGCGTCTACACCACGACCCCGAAAAAGCCGAACTCGGCTCTGCGCAAGGTGGCCAAGGTTCGCCTGACCAACCAGCGCGAAGTCATCAGCTACATTCCGGGCGAAGGCCACAACCTGCAGGAGCACTCGGTGGTGCTCATCCGCGGCGGCCGTGTGCGCGACCTTCCGGGCGTGCGCTACCACGTGCTGCGCGGCGTGCTCGACACGCAGGGCGTGAAGGACCGCAAGCAGTCCCGTTCGAAGTACGGCGCCAAGCGTCCGAAGTAATTCAGCCAGAGTAGGCCCCGGACGGGTTCCGGACCGGCCGAAGTTCTAGAAGGAAATCTAAGATGGCTCGTCGTCGTCGTCCCGAAAAGCGGGAAATTCTGCCGGATCCCAAGTTCGGGGATGTGGTTCTGTCCAAGTTCATGAACAGCGTGATGCTGGACGGCAAGAAGTCCGTCGCCGAAAGCATCGTCTATGGTGCGCTGGAAACCGTCGAGACGCGTGCAAAGCGCGATCCGCTGGGCGTGTTCCACGATGCGCTGAACAACATCAAGCCGGGCATCGAAGTCCGCAGTCGCCGCGTCGGCGGTGCGACCTATCAGGTGCCGGTGGAAGTGCGTCCGGAACGTGCCCAGGCGCTGGCGATCCGCTGGCTGATCTCGTCGGCCCGTAACCGCAGCGAAAACACCATGGCCGCCCGCCTGTCGGGTGAGCTGATGGATGCCGCCAACAATCGCGGCAACGCGGTGAAGAAGCGGGAAGATACGCACCGGATGGCGGAAGCCAACCGCGCGTTCAGCCACTACCGCTGGTAACAGCGGGGCAGCGAAGCCTTTCGCTGGTAACAAACTGTCCTATATATTGGGGAGCCGGGCGGTCCGGCTCCCCACATCCTTAAGGAACCACGACCATGGCCCGCAGCCATCCGCTCGAGCGCTATCGCAACATCGGCATCATGGCGCACATCGATGCCGGCAAGACGACGACGACCGAGCGTATTCTTTATTACACCGGCAAGTCGTACAAGATCGGCGAAGTGCACGAAGGCACGGCCACCATGGACTGGATGGAGCAGGAGCAGGAGCGCGGGATCACGATCACGTCTGCTGCCACCACCTGTTTCTGGAAGGCGCAGGATGGTCAGGGCGAAGAGCACCGGATCAACATCATCGACACCCCCGGCCACGTCGACTTCACCATTGAAGTCGAACGTTCGCTGCGCGTGCTCGACGGCGCGGTCGCCTGCTTCGACGGCGTTGCCGGCGTTGAGCCGCAGTCGGAAACCGTGTGGCGTCAGGCCGACAAGTACGGCGTGCCGCGCATGTGCTTCGTCAACAAGCTCGACCGGACCGGTGCCGACTTCTATTACTGCGTGAACTCGATCATCGAGCGTCTGGGCGCACGTCCGGCGGTCCTGTATCTGCCGATCGGCATCGAAGGCGGCTTCAAGGGCCTGGTCGATCTGGTCGAGAACCGCGCGATCATCTGGCTCGAAGAATCGCTGGGTGCGAAGTTCGAATATCAGCCGATCCCCGACGACATGGCCGAAAAGGCTGCGAAGTATCGCAGCGAGCTGATCGAAATGGCCGTCGAGCAGGACGACGCGCTGATGGAAGCTTATCTCGAGGGCAACGAGCCTTCGGTGGCCGACCTCAAGAAGCTGATCCGCAAGGGTACGCTCGAAATGGCGTTCGTGCCGATCGTCTGCGGCTCGGCGTTCAAGAACAAGGGCGTGCAGCCCCTGCTCGACGCCGTGGTCGACTATCTGCCCAGCCCGCTGGACATTCCGCCGGTCGAAGGCGTCAAGATGGACGGCGAGACCAAGGACAGCCGCAAGGCTGACGACAGCGAGCCGTTCTCGGCGCTGGCGTTCAAGATCATGAACGACCCGTTCGTCGGCTCGCTGACCTTTGCCCGCATCTACTCCGGCAAGCTGGAGAAGGGCACCGTGCAGAACACGGTGAAGGACAAGAAGGAAAAGATCGGCCGCATGCTGCTGATGCATGCGAACAACCGTGAAGACATCGACGTCGCCTATGCCGGTGACATCGTCGCCATCGCGGGCCTGAAGGAAACGACGACGGGCGACACGCTGTGCGCGCCGACCGCGCCGATCATCCTTGAGCGGATGGAATTCCCCGATCCCGTGATCGAGCTGTCGGTGGAACCGAAGACCAAGGCCGACCAGGAAAAGATGGGCATCGCGCTCAACCGCCTGGCTGCCGAGGATCCCTCGTTCCGCGTGTCGACCGACCATGAAAGCGGTCAGACGATCATCAAGGGCATGGGTGAACTTCACCTGGAAATCCTGGTCGATCGCATGCGCCGCGAATTCAAGGTCGAGGCGAATGTCGGTGCGCCGCAGGTGGCCTATCGCGAATATCTGGCGAAGCCGGTCGAGCTGACCTACACCCACAAGAAGCAGTCGGGTGGTTCGGGCCAGTTCGGCGAAGTGAAGGTCAAGCTCGTCCCCGGCGAGCGCGGCTCGGGCTTCGTGTTCCATGACGAGATCAAGGGCGGCAACATCCCGCGCGAATATATCCCGTCGGTGGAAAAGGGCTTCCGCGAAACGGCCGAGACGGGCTCGCTGATCGGCTTCCCGATCATCGATTTCGCCGTCCACCTGATCGACGGCAAGTATCACGACGTCGACTCTTCGGCGCTGGCGTTCGAAATCTGCGCCCGCGGCGCGATGCGTGAAGCGGCCCAGAAGTCGGGCATCAAGCTCCTCGAGCCGATCATGAAGGTCGAGGTGGTGACGCCGGAAGATTATCTGGGCGACGTCATCGGCGACATGAACTCGCGTCGTGGCCAGATCCAGGGCACCGACAGCCGGGGCAATGCCCAGGTGGTCGAGGCGATGGTGCCGCTGGCCAACATGTTCGGCTATGTGAACCAGCTGCGCTCGTTCACCCAGGGCCGGGCGCAATATTCGATGCAGTTCAGCCATTACGACGAAGTGCCGCAGAATGTGGCGGATGAAGTGAAGGCGAAGCTCGCCTAACCGTCAGGTTGGTGCTGGCATAAACGTTAATCAGCCGCTATGGGGCCGCGTTCCGGCGATTCCCCTTGGCGGCGCGGGATATGATCAGAAGGTAGGAAACAATGGCAAAGGCAAAGTTTGAGCGGAACAAACCGCACCTCAACATCGGCACCATCGGTCACGTCGACCATGGCAAGACGTCGCTGACGGCCGCGATCACCAAGGTTCTGGCTGAAAACGTCGCCGGCAACGCAGCCGTCGATTTCGCCAACATCGACAAGGCGCCGGAAGAGCGTGAGCGCGGCATCACCATCTCGACCGCGCACGTCGAGTATGAAACCAACACGCGCCACTATGCGCACGTCGACTGCCCCGGCCACGCCGACTATGTGAAGAACATGATCACCGGCGCGGCGCAGATGGACGGCGCCATCCTGGTGGTTGCCGCCACCGACGGCCCGATGCCGCAGACCAAGGAGCACATCCTGCTCGCCCGTCAGGTCGGCGTGCCCACCATGGTCGTGTTCCTGAACAAGGTTGACCTGGTCGACGACGAGGAAATCCTCGAGCTGGTCGAAATGGAAATCCGTGAAGAACTGTCCAAGCGCGAGTTCGACGGCGACAACATTCCGATCATCCGCGGTTCGGCCACTGCCGCCCTGTCGGGTTCCGACGACAAGCTGGGCAAGGACGCGATCCTGGCCCTGATGGCTGCCGTCGACGAATCGATCCCGCAGCCGGAGCGTCCGCTGGACAAGCCGTTCATGATGCCGATCGAAGACGTGTTCTCGATCTCGGGTCGCGGCACCGTGGTGACCGGCCGTGTCGAAACCGGCATCGTCAAGGTTGGCGACGAAGTCGAAATCATCGGCATCCAGGAAGCGGTCCGCAAGACCGTCGTGACCGGCGTCGAAATGTTCCGCAAGCTGCTCGATCAGGGCCAGGCCGGCGACAACATCGGTGCGCTGATCCGCGGCGTCGGCCGTGAAGAAGTCGAGCGTGGTCAGGTTCTGGCCAAGCCGGGTTCGATCAAGCCGCACACCGAATTCCAGTCGGAAGTGTACGTGCTGTCGAAGGACGAAGGTGGCCGTCACACGCCGTTCTTCGCTAACTATCGTCCGCAGTTCTACTTCCGCACCACGGACGTCACCGGCACGGTGGTTCTGCCCGAGGGTACGGAAATGGTCATGCCCGGCGACAACGTCGCGCTCGGCGTCAAGCTGATCGCCCCGATCGCCATGGACATCGGTCAGCGTTTCACCATCCGTGAAGGCGGCCGCACCGTCGGCGCTGGCGTGGTTGCGTCGATCGACAAGTGATCTGACGCCCTTTCAGGGGCTTTGGAACGGAATTGGCCCGGCCTTCCCTTGGGGGAGGCCGGGCTTTTTCTATGCCGCAGCGGGGGACGGGCGGGCACCGGATTGGCGCCCGTCAGCGGCCAGGCACAACCGTCAGCGGTGGCTCATCTGCCTGGATAGAGCGGCGCATCGCGCGGGGCAGGGGATCTTTGCATAAAGGCCGCAGAATCCTGGCCGCACCCCCTTGCCAATCCGGGCTCGCCCCTGTAATGGCCCGCCTCCAGTTTAACGCAACAGCATGAACCCCGGTCACGGGGTCCGCTCTTTCGCATCGGTAGGGACATGGAAGCTCAGAATATCCGTATTCGCCTGAAGGCGTTCGACCATCGCGTGCTCGATCAGGCAGCTGGCGATATCGCCGATACTGCCCGTCGCACCGGCGCTCTGATCCGTGGTCCCATTCCGCTGCCCACGCACATCGACAAGTTCACCGTCAACCGCGGCCCGCACATCGACAAGAAGTCGCGCGAGCAGTTCGAGACGCGCACCTACAAGCGCCTGCTGGACATCGTTCAGCCGACGCCGCAGACGGTCGACGCGCTGATGAAGCTCGATCTGGCCGCTGGCGTTGACGTGGAGATCAAGCTGGCGTAATGCGCCGCTTCCATTAAGAGATTCGCGCTCCCGCTGGTCGGTGAGCGGTTCATCCTCGGATCGGTCCAGTACCGCGGCAAGGATGGCACGGAGGGTCCGCCCTCTCACGAATTAGGGATACCGCCGGGACGGCCTCGCAAGAGAATGGCCCGGGACTGCGTCCCCCGTCTTGTCCCGCATTCGTGCGGGGCAGCCCAGCCCGGACGGGGGCTCGCATCGCATTTTGGGTTGGACGTCACGCCCGTGATGGCATCTCGCCATTGCGGGCCTCTGTATAGGAGCATGGGTCATGCGCACTGGCGTGATCGCGAAGAAATTGGGGATGACCCGCCTGTTCCAGGATGACGGCCGTCACGTGCCCGTCACTGTCCTGGCGCTGGAGGGGGTTCAGGTGGTTGCACAGCGCACCGCCGATCGGGATGGCTACACCGCCATCCAGCTGGGCGCAGGCAGCGCCAAGGCCAAGAATGTCGCCAAGCCGCAGCGCGGCCATTTCGGCAAGGCCGAAGTGGAGCCGAAGGCGGTGCTGTGCGAGTTCCGCGTGGACGAGGACGGTCTGGTCGATGTGGGCGCGGAAATCTCCGCCGACCACTTCGTCGCCGGTCAGTATGTCGACGTGTCGGGCCGCACCCAGGGTAAGGGTTTCGCCGGCGCCATGAAGCGCTGGGGCTTCGGCGGTCTGCGCGCCACGCACGGCGTGTCGGTCAGCCACCGTTCGCACGGTTCGACCGGTAACCGTCAGGATCCGGGCCGCGTCTTCAAGAACAAGAAGATGGCCGGTCACATGGGCGACCGCAATCGCACGCAGCAGAACCTGGAAATCGTTTCGACCGATGTCGAGCGTGGCCTGATCTTCGTGAAGGGCTCCGTGCCCGGTCACAAGGGTGCGTGGCTGATCGTCAAGGATGCGGTGAAGCTGCCGCGCCATGCCGATGCGCCGTTCCCTGCCGCGATCAAGAGCGCCAGCAACAACAATGATGCCCCCGCTGACACGCCCGCCACGGACGTTGCTGCGGTCGAGGCGACCGAAGGCCAGGAGGGCTAAACCATGAAGGTCAAGGTTCAGACCCTCGACGCTGCTGCGGCAGGCGATATCGAGCTGAAGGACGAAGTGTTCGGCGTCGAGCCGCGTGCCGACATCCTGCACCGCGTCGTCACCTGGCAGCTGGAAAAGCGTCGCGGCACCGCTCGCGGCACGCGTGAGCGCAGCGATGTGGCCCGTTCCGGCAAGAAGCTGGGCCGGCAAAAGGGCGGCGGCGTCGCCCGTCACGGCGATCGCCGGGCTCCGGTGTTCGTCGGCGGTGGTAAGGCGCACGGTGCCCGTGTTCGCGACTTCGATCCGTCGCTGAACAAGAAGATCCGCGCGCTGGGCCTCAAGATGGCGCTGTCGAGCCATGCCAAGGCGGGCTCGCTGGTCATCGTCGAAACGCTGGGCGGTGCGGAAAAGACCAAGGAGCTGAAGGGCAAGTTTGCCAAGCTCGGCTTTGGCAAGACCGCGCTGGTCATCGATGGCGAGCAGGTCGAATACGGCTTCGCTCTGGCCAGCCGCAACCTGCCGGGCGTCAACGTCCTGCCCGCCGTCGGCGCGAATGTGTACGACATCCTGAAGCATGACACGCTGGTGCTGACCCGCGCGGCTGTCGAAAAGCTGGAGGCCCGCTTCCATGGCTAAGAAGCCGACCAAGGCGGCGGTCGACACCCGCCATTACGATGTGATCGTGGCTCCCCACATCACGGAAAAGTCGACGCTCGTGTCCGAGCATAACGCAGTGGTCTTCAAGGTGGCGGGCGATGCGTCCAAGCCGGAGATCAAGGCTGCGGTCGAGGCGCTGTTCAACGTCACCGTCACGGGCGTGAACACGCTGGTGCAGAAGGGCAAGACCAAGCGGTGGAAGGGTGCTCCCTATCGCCGTTCGGACGTGAAGAAGGCGATCGTGACGCTGAAGGACGGCGATTCCATCGACGTCACGACGGGGATCTGAGGCACATGGCACTCAAGCATTACAATCCGACCTCGCCGGCCCGCCGCGGGCTGATCCTGGTCGACCGTTCGGGCCTGCACAAGGGCGCGCCGATCAAGGCGCTGACCGAGGGCAAGCGCAAGACCGGCGGCCGCAACAACAAGGGCCATGTGACGTCGCGCGGTATCGCCGGCGGTCACAAGCAGCGCTATCGTATCATCGATTTCAAGCGCCGCCTGTGGGACGTCGAAGGGACCGTGGAACGGATCGAATATGATCCCAACCGCACCGCCTTCATCGCGCTGGTCAACTATGGCGCGGACGAAGCTGGCAAGGATCGTCTGGCCTATATCATCGCGCCGCAGCGTCTTGGCGTTGGCGACAAGGTGGTCGCTGGCAAGAAGACCGACGTGAAGCCGGGCAATGCCATGGAACTGGGCCAGATGCCGGTCGGCACCATCGTCCACAATGTGGAGATGAAGCCGGGCAAGGGCGGTCAGATCGCCCGTTCGGCCGGCACCTATGTGCAGGTCGTTGGCCGCGACAAGGGCATGGTCATTGTCCGCCTGAATTCGGGTGAACAGCGCTATATCCACGCGAACTGCATGGCCACGGTCGGTGCCGTGTCCAATCCGGACAACGCCAACACCAACCTTGCCAAGGCTGGCCGCAACCGCTGGCTGGGCAAGCGCCCGCTGACCCGCGGCGTTGCCAAGAACCCGGTCGATCACCCCCATGGCGGTGGTGAAGGCCGGACCTCGGGCGGCCGTCATCCGGTCACCCCGTGGGGCAAGCCGACCAAGGGTGCGCGCACCCGCCACAACAAGGCGACGGACAAGATGATCATCCGTTCGCGCCACGCGAAGAAGAAGGGCTAATCGACATGGCTCGTTCGGTTTGGAAGGGTCCGTTCGTCGACCTTCATCTGCTGAAAAAGGCGGAAACCGCCCAGGAACAGGGCAATCGCGCCGGTCCGATCAAGACCTGGTCGCGTCGCTCGACGATCCTGCCGCAGTTCGTCGGTCTGACGTTCAACGTCTATAACGGCCGCAAGTTCGTGCCTGTCTCGGTCAACGAGGACATGGTCGGCATGAAGCTGGGTGAATTCGCGCCGACCCGGTATTTCCCGGGTCACGCCGCCGACAAGAAGGGTAAGCGCTGATGAGCAAGCAAGCAGCCCCCCGCCGGGTCGCCGCCAATGAGGCGCTGGCCGTCGGCACCACCATCCGTGGTTCGGCTCAGAAGCTGAACCTGGTTGCTGGCCTGATCCGTGGCCGCAAGGTTGGCGATGCGATGAACATCCTTGCGTTCAGCAAGAAGGCGATGGCCGTCGATGCGCGCAAGGTGCTGGCTTCGGCGATCGCCAATGCGGAAAACAACCACAATCTCGATGTCGACGCGCTCGTCGTCGCCGAGGCGTCGGTTGGCAAGTCGATCACGATGAAGCGGTTCGCCACGCGCGGCCGCGGCAAGTCCACCCGCATCCTGAAGCCGTTTTCGCGGCTTCGCATTGTCGTGCGCGAGCAGGAAGAAGCATAATGGGTCAGAAATCGAACCCCATCGGTCTGCGCCTGCAGATCAACCGCACCTGGGACAGCCGCTGGTTCGCGGAAGGCCATGACTATGGCCGGCTGCTGCTGGAGGATCTGAAGATCCGCAAGTACATCATGGAAACGCTGCCCCAGGCCGCGATTTCCAAGGTGGTGATCGAGCGTCCGGCCAAGCTGTGCCGCGTGTCCATCTATGCTGCGCGCCCCGGCGTGATCATCGGCAAGAAGGGCGCGGACATCGAAAAGCTGCGCAAGAAGCTGGGCAGCTTCACGTCCAGCGACGTCAGCCTGAACATCGTCGAAATCCGCAAGCCGGAAATCGACGCCAAGCTGGTGGCGCAGGGCATTGCCGATCAGCTGGAGCGCCGTATCGCGTTTCGCCGCGCCATGAAGCGCGCCGTTCAGTCGGCGATGCGTCTGGGCGCAGAGGGCATCCGCATCAACTGCGGCGGCCGTCTGGGCGGCGCTGAAATCGCCCGCACCGAATGGTATCGCGAGGGCCGGGTGCCGCTGCACACGCTGCGCGCGAACGTCGATTATGCCGAAGCGCAGGCGCACACCGCTTATGGTGTCTGCGGCGTGAAGGTGTGGATCTTCAAGGGCGAGATCCTGGGCCATGATCCGATGGCGCAGGACCGTCTGATGCTGGAATCGCAGACCTCGGGCGTCCGCCCGGCGCGCGAAGACCGGCGCTAAGGGGCTTAGAGGACAATGCTGCAACCAAAGCGCACCAAGTTCCGCAAGGCGTTCAAGGGCCGCATCCATGGCGATGCCAAGGGTGGCACCACGCTGAACTTCGGTTCCTATGGCCTGAAGGCGATGGAGCCGGAGCGGATCACCGCCCGCCAGATCGAAGCGGCCCGCCGCGCGATCACGCGTCACATCAAGCGTCAGGGCCGTCTCTGGATCCGCATCTTCCCCGATGTGCCGGTTTCGTCCAAGCCCGCCGAAGTCCGCATGGGCTCGGGTAAGGGTTCGCCGGAATACTGGGTCGCCCGCGTCAAGCCGGGCCGTATCCTGTTCGAGCTGGACGGCGTTGCCGGCCCGCTGGCGGCAGAAGCGTTCGAGCGTGCGGCGATGAAGCTGCCGATCAAGGTCAAGGTCGTGGCGCGTCTCGGCGACACGTCGCACCTGGAGGGTTGAGGACAATGACCAAGCCTGCAGATATCCGCGCGCAGAGCGACGACCAGCTGGTCGAGACGCTGGGCCAGCTGAAGCGGGAGGCATTCAACCTTCGCTTCCAGGCCGCCACTGCGCAGCTTGAAAAGGCGAGCCGCGTGCGCGAAGTGCGCCGCGACATCGCCCGCATCAAGACCATTCAGAACGAGCGTTCGCGCTCGGCTGCGAAGTAAGAGGAAGAACCATGCCGAAGCGCGTGCTGACCGGGAACGTGGTTTCCGACAAGGGCGACAAGACCGTGGTCGTGCTGGTGGAGCGCAAGGTGAAGCACCCGCTCTACGGCAAGATCATCCGTCGTTCGAAGAAGTATCATGCCCATGACGAGGGCAATGAGTATCGCGAGGGCGAGACCGTGCGCATCGAAGAGACTGCGCCGATCTCGAAGCTCAAGACGTGGAAGGTCGTTGGGCGCGTCGGCGCCGATACGTCCGCCGCTTGATATCGAAGGCGGGGCAGGGTCGGAATCCTGCCCTATAGTGAGAAGGAACCGGATCAATGATCCAGATGCAGTCGAATCTCGACGTCGCTGACAACAGCGGCGCGAAGCGGGTGCAGTGCATCAAGGTGCTGGGCGGATCGAAGCGTCGCTTCGCGTCCGTGGGCGACATCATCGTCGTCAGCATCAAGGAAGCACAGCCCCGTGGCAAGGTTAAGAAGGGCGACGTTCACCGCGCGGTGATCGTCCGCACGGCCAAGGACGTGCGCCGCGCCGATGGCTCGGTAATCCGTTTCGACGGCAACGCCGCCGTGCTGATCAACAAGAACGAGGAGCCGATCGGCACCCGTATCTTTGGCCCGGTCGTCCGCGAACTGCGCTCGCGCGGGTTCATGAAGATCATCTCGCTCGCGCCGGAGGTGCTGTAATGGCTGCCGCTCGCATCAAGAAGGGTGACCAGGTCATCGTCCTGTCCGGCAAGGACAAGGGCAAGACCGGTGAGGTCGTCAAGTCGTTGCCGAAGGACGGCAAGGTTGTCGTGTCGGGCGTCAATGTCGCCACGCGCCACCGCAAGCCCACCCAGGCAAACCCGCAGGGTGGCCTTGAGCGCACCGAAGCCCCGCTGCACGTCTCGAAGGTTGCGCATGTGACCGCTGACGGCAAGCCGACCCGCGTCCGCTTCGAGGAGCGCGACGGCAAGAAGGTCCGCGTGGCGGTCAAGACCGGAGACGTGATCAATGGCTGACAAGTACACCCCCCGCCTGCGCAAGCTGTATGACGACAAGATCGTCAAGGCGATGACCGAGAAGTTCGGCTACAAGAACGCGCTTGAAGTTCCGCGGATCGAAAAGATCGTGCTGAACATGGGCGTTGGCGAAGCGACCCAGGACAAGAAGCGCGTCGAACAGGCCGCTCAGGAAATGGAACTGATCGCCGGCCAGAAGCCCGTGGTGACCAAGGCCAAGAAGTCGATCGCGCAGTTCAAGCTGCGTGAAGGCATGGCGATCGGTTGCAAGGTGACGCTGCGTCGCGAGCGGATGTACGAGTTTCTCGACCGCTTCGTCACGATCGCGCTGCCCCGTGTGCGCGACTTCCGTGGCCTGAACCCCAAGTCGTTCGACGGCCGTGGCAACTATGCCTGCGGCATCAAGGAACAGCTGGTGTTCCCCGAAATCAACTATGACCGGATCGACAAGGTCCGCGGTATGGATGTGATCGTGACCACCACTGCAAAGACCGATGAGGAAGCGCGCGAGCTGCTTCGTCTGTTCGGCTTCCCCTTCATCGGCATGACCGGTGAAGAGAAGCAGGCTGCATAAGAGTTAGGAAAGAGAGCTTAAGTCCATGGCGAAACTGAGTTCGATCAACAAGAACGAGCGTCGCAAGCAGCTGGTGAAGAAGTATGCCGGCAAGTATGCGAAGCTGAAGGCGACGGCCAATGACCAGTCGCTCGATGAAACCGAGCGTCTGATCGCGCGGCTCAAGATGGCCGAGATACCCCGCAACGGGAACCCGACCCGCATCCGCAACCGCTGCGAACTGACGGGTCGTCCGCGCGGCTATTATCGCAAGTTCCGTCTCGCCCGCGTCATGCTGCGTGAATTGGCCAATAAGGGCATGATTCCCGGCGTCACCAAGTCGAGCTGGTAAGGATCACTGGTATGGCATTGACCGATCCCCTGGGTGATATGCTCACCCGTATCCGCAACGGCCAGCGCGCGCGCAAGGACAGTGTCCTGACGCCGGCGTCGAAGCTGCGCGTCCGCGTGCTCGACGTGCTGCAGCGTGAAGGATACATCCGTGGCTACAGCGAAGAGCAGATGGGCCCCGCGGCCGGCATCCGCATCGAGCTGAAGTATTTCGAAGGCCAGCCGGCGATCAAGCATGTCGCCCGCGTGTCCAAGCCCGGCCGCCGGATCTATTCCGGTGCGCAGGAGTTGCCGCGCGTGCGCAACGGCCTTGGCATCACCATCGTCTCGACGCCCAAGGGCGTTCTGTCCGACGCCGAAGCGCGCGAACAGAATGTCGGCGGCGAAGTGCTGGCGGAGGTATTCTGATGAGCCGCATTGGCAAGAAGCCGGTTTCCGTGCCGGCCAACGTCACCGCCAGCATCGACGGGCGCATCCTGTCGGTCAAGGGGCCGAAGGGCACCCTGACGCTGCCGCTGCGGGACGAAATCAGCTACACGGTCGAGGATGGCGGCATTGTCGTCCAGCCCGCGAACGGGACCAAGCAGGCCCGCGCCTTCTGGGGCATGCAGCGCACGATGGTGCAGAACCTCGTCACCGGCGTGACCGAGGGTTTCACCAAGAAGCTGCTGATCACCGGCGTCGGTTATCGCGCCGCGTCGCAGGGCAAAGTGCTGAAGCTGCAGCTGGGCTATTCGCACGATGTGAATTTCGACATCCCGGAAGGGATCGAAATCAAGACCCCGGATCAGACCACGGTCGAAATCTCGGGCATCGACAAGCAGAAGGTCGGCCAGGTGGCCGCGGAGATCCGTCGTTGGCGCAAGCCGGAGCCCTATAAGGGCAAGGGCATCAAGTATGACGGCGAGTTCATCTTCCGCAAGGAAGGGAAGAAGAAGTAATGACCAAGGGTCTCTCTCTGTTCGAAAAGCGGCGCCGCCGGAACCGCACTGCGCTGCGCGCACGTGCCGGTGGCCGTCCGCGTCTGTCGGTGCATCGTTCCGGCAAGCACATCTATGCCCAGGTGATCGACGACGCCGCTGGCCGCACGCTGGCTGCTGCTTCGTCGCTGGACAAGGATCTGCGCGGTCAGACCGGCGCAACCACCTCTGCTGCGGCAGAAGTCGGCAAGCGCCTGGCCGAAGCGGCGAAGGCCGCTGGCGTCACCCAGGTGGTGTTCGATCGTGGCGGCTTCCTGTTCCACGGTCGGGTAAAGGCGCTGGCGGAAGCTGCGCGCGAAGGCGGATTGGAGTTCTAACATGGCTGACGAGATCATTCAGGGCGCGCCCGCCGAGGGCGAGAACGCCGGTGGCGCTCGTCGCGGCCGTGGTGGCCGGGGCGGCGGCGGCGGTGACCGCGGCGGTCGTGGCCGCGAGGGTGGCCGGGGTCGTCGCGACGAACGCGGTGGCCGCGGTGCCGAGGACGGTGGCGAAGAGCTGATCGAAAAGCTCGTGCACATCAACCGCGTGTCCAAGACGGTGAAGGGCGGCAAGCGCTTCGGCTTTGCGGCGCTGGTCGTCGTGGGCGACGGCAAGGGCCGGGTCGGCTTCGGTCATGGCAAGGCGCGCGAAGTGCCGGAAGCCATTTCGAAGGCGACGGCTTCTGCAAAGAAGAAGATGGTCCGCGTTCCGCTGAAGGAAGGCCGGACGCTGCACCATGACGGTGCGGGTCACTTCGGCGCAGGCCGCGTGTATGTCCGTTCGGCGCCTGCCGGTACTGGCATCATTGCCGGCGGTCCGATGCGCGCCGTGTTCGAATCGCTGGGTGTCGCCGACGTCGTCACCAAGTCGATCGGCACGTCCAACCCCTACAACATGATCCGTGCGACCTTTGAGGCGCTGGTCGAACAGACCAGCCCCAAGTCGGTGGCGCAGCGTCGCGGCAAGAAGGTCGCTGACCTGCTCGGCCGTGGCGGCGCGGACAAGGCCGAGGCGGAAGCCGACGCCGCTGCGATCGCGGAGTAATCATCATGGCGAAGATCAAAGTTCAGCAGATCGGCTCGCCGATCCGCCGCACCAAGGATCAGCGCGCGACGCTGATCGGCCTGGGCCTCAACAAGATGCACCGGGTCAGCGAGCTTGAAGATACCCCCGAGGTTCGGGGCATGATCGCCAAGCTGCCGCACATGGTGAAGGTGCTGGAGGGCTAAGGCCCTTCGCACGGCCCGATCCCCGATTTCCGGGGTGACAAATACCGGACGGGGGGCTAATGGCCCCCCTTCCACTTTTTCCAACGCGCGACAAAAGCGAAAGCGAGTGCAGATCATGAAGCTGAACGAACTCACCGACAATCAGGGCGCCCGTCACCGCAAGATGCGGGTCGGCCGCGGCATCGGCTCCGGCAAGGGCAAGACCGCCGGGCGCGGCCAAAAGGGTCAGAAGAGCCGCGAGGGCGTCTCCATCAACGGCTTCGAGGGCGGTCAGATGCCGCTCCACATGCGGTTGCCGAAGCGTGGCTTCAACAACATCTTCGCCAAGGATTATGCCGAGGTGAACCTGGGCGCGATCCAGAAGGCGGTCGATGCCGGCAAGCTGGAAGCGGGCGCATCGCTCGATCACGCCGCGCTGAAGGCGGCGAACCTGGCCCGTGGCGGCAAGGACGGCGTCCGTCTGCTCGGCAAGGGCGAACTGACCGCGAAGCTCAGCTTCGTCGTCGCCGGTGCCTCCAAGTCGGCGATCGAAGCCGTCGAAAAGGCCGGCGGTTCGGTTCAGGTGATCGAAGTCGTCCCGGCCAACGAAAAGGCTGCTGCCAAGAAGGGCAAGACCCGCGAGGCGCGCCTGGCTGCCAAGGCCGAGAAGAAGAAGGGCTGATTTGCGGGCGGCGGGGGATCCTTCGGGGTTCCCCGCGCTCCATTCGGGGGTTCGGGCCTGCCAGCGCCCGTCGCATCCCCGTTAGACATCCCCGCATCACCACCTATATGGACGGCGGGAGGGCGGCAGGACATCCGCCGCACGTGTTTCCGGGACGAACATTCATATGGCATCCGCAGCCGATCAACTGGCCACCAATCTGAGCCTGTCGAAATTTTCGAAGGCGACCGACCTTAAAAAGCGCCTCTGGTTCACCATCGGCGCGCTGATCGTGTTCCGGCTGCTCAGCTATGTGCCGCTGCCCGGCATCGACCCGGTCGGTCTGCAGGGGCTGGCCGATCGCGCATCGGGCGGCGTGCTTGAATTCTTCAACAATTTTTCGGGCGGTGCGCTTGAACGGGCCAGCCTGATCGCGCTGGGCGTCATGCCCTATATCACCGCCTCCATCGTCGTTCAGCTGGCCAGCTCGCTGGCGCCGCAGCTCGCGGCGCTCAAGAAAGAGGGCGAAAGCGGGCGCAAGAAGCTCAATCAGTACACCCGCTACGGCACCGTCGGCCTGACGATCGTGCAGGGCTGGTTCATCGCCACCGGGCTTGAGGCGGGCGGCGCGGTAGTCGATCCCGGCATGCTGTTCCGCGTCGGCGCGGTCATCAGCCTCGTTGGCGGCACCATGTTCCTGATGTGGCTGGGCGAACAGATCACCAGCCGCGGCATCGGCAACGGCATTTCGCTGATCATCATGGCGGGCATCGTCGCCAACCTGCCGGTCACGCTGGCCCAGCTGTTCGAAGGGGGTCGGACCGGCTCCACGACGCCGCTGGTCATCCTGTCGACCGTTGCGGCCGTCGTCCTGCTCGTCCTGTTCATCTGCTTCATGGAACGGGCGCAGCGCCGCATCCTCATTCAGTACCCCAAGCGCCAGACCGCGCGGGGGATGCAGGCGGAACGCAGCCACCTGCCGCTGAAGATCAATACCGCCGGCGTCATTCCGCCGATCTTCGCCTCGTCGCTGCTGCTGATGCCGCTGACGATCAGCCAGTTTGCCGGCGCCTCGGCGACCAGCGACACCTGGTGGGGCAATGCCATCGTCACGCTGAACCAGTATCTGACGCATGGCAGCCCGGTGTACATGGCGCTCTATGGCCTCGGCATCATCTTCTTCTGCTTCTTCTACACCGCGATCGTGTTCAATCCGGAAGAGACGGCGGAAAACCTCAAGCGGTATGGCGGGTTCATCCCCGGCATCCGTCCGGGCAAGAATACCGAGAACTATTTCGATTACGTGCTGACGCGCATCACGGTGATCGGTGCGGCCTATCTGACCGTGCTCTGCCTGGTGCCGGAATATCTGATCGCCAGCCTTGGCATCCCCTTCTATCTGGGCGGGACTAGCCTTCTGATCGTGGTCAACGTAACCATGGACACGGTAACGCAGATCCAGTCGCACCTGCTGGCGCACCAGTATGGCGACCTGATCAAGAAGGCGAAGCTGAAAGGGGGCCGTCTGCGCTGACCGGCGATAGCCGGGCGCAGAGGGCGGCAAGAGGGGATTGCAAGGCGTGAACATCATCCTGCTGGGGCCTCCGGGGGCGGGCAAGGGCACTCAGGCTGCGCGCCTGGTTGCCGAACGCGGCATGGTTCAGCTGTCGACCGGCGACATGCTGCGCGCCGCGGTCAAGGCCGGCACCCCGACCGGGCTGAAGGCAAAGGCAGTGATGGAATCCGGCGCGCTGGTTTCCGACGAAATCGTGTCCGGCATCATTGGAGAGGCGCTGGACGCGCTGTCGGCGGGGCAGGGGGTCATCTTCGATGGCTATCCCCGCACCGCGGCCCAGGCCGAATCCCTCGAAACCCTGCTGTCCGACCGCGCCCGCAAGCTCGACCATGTGATCGAGCTGGTGGTGGATGAGGATGCGCTGGTCGAACGCATCGTCGGCCGCTTCACCTGCGCGAACTGCGGCGCGGGCTATCACGACACGTTCAACCGGCCCAAGGTGGACGGCGTGTGCGACAGCTGCGGCGGCACCGAATTCAAGCGCCGCGCCGACGATAACGAGGAAACCGTGCGCACGCGCATGGCCGAATATCGCGCCAAGACCGCACCGATCCTGCCCATCTATGACGCGCGCGGCATCGTCCAGCGCGTCGATGGCATGGCTCCGATCGCAGAGGTCACCGATGCGATCGAGGCGATCCTGGACGGCAAGTCGGCCTGATCCGCGCCGCTGGACGGGTCCGGCAGCGCCCTCTGGTGTCTCTATGCCCCGCCCGATGGCCCATGCCATGGGTGCCGGGAAAGCCGTGCCGGGACAGAACGATTGGCCGCCGGGGCATGCCCCCTGCAAAGTGGCTTGACAGGCGATGCGTCGCTTGACAGCCGGGCGGTCTCGCTCTAGTTGAGCGCACTTCCGGTTCAGCGGCAGTGCCGACGGCGCGTAGTTTGCGTGTCCGTCCATGTCGTGCGTTCCGGAAAGCAATGCTGAGAGATAGGGTATCCGTCTAGCCATGCGATGCCCTGTGGAGCTGGGAGAAACAGATTCATGGCACGTATTGCGGGTGTTAACATCCCGACCAACAAGCGCGTGGTCATCGCGCTGCAGTATATTCACGGCATCGGCCCGGCAAAGGCCAAGCAGATCACGGACAAGCTGGGCATCGCTGCCGAGCGCCGCGTCCAGGATCTGACCGATCAGGAAGTGCTGCAGATCCGCGAAACCATCGACGCCGATCACACGGTTGAAGGCGATCTGCGCCGTGAAACCGCGATGAACATCAAGCGCCTGATGGACCTGGCCTGCTATCGCGGCCTGCGTCATCGCAAGGGCCTGCCGGTCCGTGGCCAGCGCACGCACACCAATGCGCGCACCCGCAAGGGCAAGGCCAAGCCGATCGCCGGCAAGAAGAAGTAAATCGCGCAGGGGCGCGACCGTCGCCCCTTGATCGAACGGATTAGGGTCAGGATACACCATGGCACGTGAACCGCAGCGCATTCGCCGTCGCGAGCGCAAGAACATCACCTCTGGCGTCGCGCACGTGAACGCCAGCTTCAACAACACCATGATCACCATCACCGATGCTCAGGGCAATGCGATCAGCTGGTCGTCCGCCGGCATGATGGGGTTCAAGGGCTCGCGCAAGTCGACGCCCTATGCCGCGCAGGTCGCGGCCGAAGACGCCGGCAAAAAGGCCGCCGAACACGGCGTGCGTACGCTGGAAGTGGAAGTTAAGGGTCCGGGTTCGGGCCGCGAATCGGCGCTTCGCGCGCTGCAGGCGGTCGGTTTCCAGATCACGTCGATCCGCGACGTGACCCCGATCCCGCACAATGGCGTTCGCCCGTCCAAGCGCCGCCGCGTCTGATTGCTTGATTGCCGTCGGATCGGTCGGCGCGGATTGGCCCGCGCGACCGGTCCGTTTCGGATTATTGGCGGGAGCCGCCCAATCCCGCCCAACCTAGGGGAAGCCCGTGTCTGTCAACGCTAAGAACTGGCAGGAACTGAAAAAGCCCAACGGCCTTGAAAAAAAGGCCGGTGGCGATCCCAAGCGCAAGTCCACTTTCGTCGCGGAGCCGCTTGAGCGCGGGTTCGGCCTGACGCTGGGCAATGCGCTGCGTCGCGTCCTTCTGTCGTCGCTGCAGGGCGCGGCCGTCACCTCGATCAAGATCGAGAACGTGCTGCACGAATTCTCGTCGCTGGCCGGTGTTCGTGAAGACGTGACCGACATCGTGCTGAACGTGAAGCAGATCGCGCTCAAGATGCAGGGCGAAGGGGCCAAGCGGCTCCAGCTGTCGGCCACCGGTCCTGCCGAAGTGAGGGCGGGCGACATTGCGGTGACCGGCGATATCGAGGTGATGAACCCCGATCTGGTCATCTGCAATCTCGACGATGGCGCCACGCTGAACATGGAACTGACCGCCGACACGGGCAAGGGCTATGTCCCCGCCGCGTCGAACCGTCCGGCCGATGCGCCGATCGGTCTGATCCCCGTCGATGCGCTGTATTCGCCGGTCCGTCAGGTTAGCTACAAGGTGGAAAACACCCGCGTCGGCCAGGAACTGGACTATGACAAGCTGACGCTGACCATCGAAACCGATGGCACCGTCACGCCGGAAGATGCGCTCGCCTATGCCGCGCGGATCCTTCAGGACCAGCTGGCGCTGTTCGTCCACTTCGACGATTCGGCGATGACCCGCGCTGCTGCCCCGGTGACGGGCATGGCGGCGGCTGCTCCGGAAGCCGCTGGCGACACCGCGACGATCAACCGCTATCTGCTCAAGAAGGTGGACGAGCTGGAACTGTCGGTTCGCAGCGCCAACTGCCTCAAGAACGACAACATCATCTATATCGGCGATCTGGTTCAGAAGACCGAGGCGGAGATGCTGCGCACGCCGAATTTCGGCCGCAAGTCGCTCAACGAGATCAAGGAAGTGCTGTCCAGCATGGGCCTTCGTCTCGGTATGGAAATCCCCGGCTGGCCGCCCGAGAATATCGAGGAAATGGCCAAGAAGCTGGAACAGGAGATCCTCGGCTGATCGCTGCGGAATGGCGCGAGCTATTCCGCAACGGTCGATCAGCCCGGCCAGCGGGGCCGAAAGGCCCCGTCTGACGACGCGGCTTCGCCGCGGCGGGCCGAGTCAAAAGATAGGCAAAGGGTGCTGGCCTTTAACAGCACCAGGCTTGGGGTCCCGTAAGACGGCCCCCTGACGAACGAAGAAGGAAATACCCATGCGTCATCGTGTCGGCGGCCGTAAGCTGCAGCGTACTTCGGCCCATCGCGCCGCCCTGTTCCGCAACATGGCGGCCGCGCTCATCAAGCATGAGCAGATCACGACCACGGTCGCCAAGGCCAAGGAACTGCGCCCCTATGTCGAGCGTCTGGTGACGCTGGCCAAGCGCGGTGGCCTGTCCAACCGTCGTCTGGCCCATGCGCGCCTGCTCGACGATGCGCAGCTGGTCAAGCTGTTCGACGTGCTGGCCCCGCGTTATGCGGACCGCGCCGGCGGCTATACCCGCATCATCAAGGCGGGCATCCGCGCCTCGGACGCCAGCCCCATTGCAATCATCGAATTCGTCGACCGCGACGTGTCGGCCAAGGGTCAGGATTCCGGCCCGGTGATGACCGATGAGGGTCTGGAAGAAGCCGCCTGATCGGCGTCTGATCCAACCGATTGAAAAGGGGGCGGTTGCAGCGATGCAGCCGCCCTTTTTCGTTGGACGGTCGCCGCACGGTGCAATGGCGGGCCGCGCTCCCGCGAAAGCGGAAGCCCAGAGCGGCAAGGCTGCGTCCGCCTGAGCACCTGCGCTTCCAATGTAGGATTTGGCGTGATCTAACCTCGGCGATGTCCCCTCAACCCTTCCTGCCGCAGGCGTCCTGCCCCGACGATCGACAGCAACGCCGCGGCGACGCTCCATGCACGCGCCTGTCACCCGCCAGAAAACCCCTCCATTCTGTCAAAACTGTCAGCCGCTCCTGCGCTCCGCTTGACGCTCGTTCCGATGCCAATAGGGTGTCGCCATCCCGAAACCGGAGTTTCCCATGCGCCGTTCGTCGATCCTCGCCCTGCCGCTGCTGTTCGCTGCCCCGATTGCGTCTGCTGCCGACCCGTCCAAGGAACCTGCCCCGACCATGACCGCCCCCATCGCCTATCCCGAAACCCGCGCCACGGATGTTGTCGATGAGGCGTTCGGGCAAAAGGTCGCCGATCCCTATCGCTGGCTGGAAAACGACGTCCGCACGGACAAGGATGTCGCCGCCTGGGTCGCGGCCCAGAACAAGGTGACGGACGCCTATCTCGCCACGCTGCCCGGCCGCGACGTCTTCGCTGGCCGGCTCAAGGCGTTGTTCGACTATGAACGGTTCGGCCTGCCGGAGAAAAAGGGCGGCCGTTATTTCTATTCCCGCAACTCCGGGCTTCAGAACCAGTCGGTGCTTTATGTCCGCGACAGCCTGGACGGGCAGGGCCGGGTGCTGATCGATCCCAATGGCTGGTCGTCCGATGGCGCCACCGCGCTGGCCGAATGGCTGCCGTCAGAGGATGGCAAGCTGCTCGCCTACTCCATCCAGGATGGCGGCAGCGACTGGCGCACGGTCAAGGTGCTCGACGTCGCCACCGGCAAGGTGCTGGACGACGAGGTGAAATGGGCCAAGTTCACCATGGGCGCATCCTGGGCCAAGGATGGCAGCGGCTTTTTCTATTCCCGCTACCCCGAACCGCCTGCGGACGCCCAGTTTCAGGCGCTGAATGAAAACCACAAGGTCTATTTCCATAAGCTTGGCACGCCGCAAAGCGCCGACCGGCTGGTCTATTCGACCCCCGATGCGCCAAAGCTCAGCCATTATTCCGGCATCACCGATGATGGCCGCTATCTGGTGATCAGCACGACCGAGGGTACCGACAACAAGAACATGGTGCACATCGTCGATCTTCAGGCCAGCGACTGGACGGCCAAGCCGATCGTCGCCGAACTGAAGAACGATTGGTCCGCAATCGGCAATGTCGGCACCACTTTCTATTTCTCCACCGATTTCGGTGCCCCGCGCAGCCGGATCATGGCCATCGACATCGCCTCTGCCGATCTGAAGCCGCGTGAAGTGGTGGGCCAGCAGGAAGCGACATTGGGCGGTGCCAGCATCGTCGGCCAGCGGCTGATGCTCAGCTATCTGGTGGATGCCAAGACAGAGGTTCGTCGGTATCTGCTCGACGGAAAGCCGGATGGCACCGTCGCATTGCCCGGCATCGGCACTGCCTCCGGCTTTGGCGGCGATCCAAAGGATGGGGAAACGTTCTTCGCCTTTACCAGCTTCAATTATCCGACCACCGTCTTCCGCTATGACGTGACAACCGGAAAGGCGACGCCCTGGGCCCAGCCCAAGGTCGAGTTCGACCCCGCGCAATATTCGGTCGAACAGCGTTTCTATGCGTCGAAGGACGGGACAAAGGTGCCGATGTTCGTCGTCCGCAAAAAAGACGTGACCGGCCCCGCACCGACTCTGCTCTATGCCTATGGCGGGTTCAACGTGCCCGTGCTGCCCAGCTTCTCCTCGGCCCGCATCGCCTGGCTGGAACAGGGCGGGGTGCTGGCGGTCGCCAACATCCGCGGCGGCGGCGAATATGGCAAGGCGTGGCACGATGGCGGACGGCTCGCCAACAAGCAGAACGTCTTCGACGATTTCATCGCGGCGGGCGAATATCTGAAGAAGGAAGGGATCACCGGCAAGGACGGGCTGGTCATTCAGGGCGGATCCAATGGCGGCCTGCTGGTCGGTGCCGTCACCAATCAGCGGCCGGACCTGTTCGCCGCGGCACTGCCCGCTGTGGGCGTGATGGACATGCTCCGCTTCGACCGGTTCACCGCCGGGCGCTACTGGGTCGATGACTATGGCTATCCGTCGAAGGAAGCGGACTGGAAGGTGCTGCGCGCCTATTCGCCCTATCACAACATCGCCGCGGGCAAGGATTATCCCGCGATCCTGGTGACCACCGCCGATACCGACGACCGCGTGGTGCCGGGCCACAGCTTCAAATATGCCGCCGCGCTTCAGGCGGCGGAGATCGGGGCAAAGCCGCACCTCATCCGCATCGAAACCCGCGCCGGCCACGGTTCGGGCAAGCCGACGGACAAGGTGATCGAGGAATATGCCGACCTCTGGGCCTTTGCCGCGAAATGGACAGGGCTGGAGGTGAAGGCGCAATAACGCTGCCGTTCAGCCCTGCGACAGCACGAATCGTCCATTCCGCCATCGGAACAAGCCCGGCCGGTCATGGCCGGGCGGGACAAGGACGATGGTGATGGCGAACGGCATGATGCGGTTTGGCGGCGGGATGGCAGCGGCGCTGGCGGTGGCCAGCATGGCCGCCCCGGCCGAGGCGCGCGACTGGCGCGGGCGCGGCGGCTGGGGCCATGACCGCCACCGCGGCGACCGGATCGATGGCGGCGACGTCCTGCTGGGCGCGCTGCTGGCGGGCGGCGTCATCGCCATCGCATCAGCCGCATCGCGCACCAATCGCGATCGCGACGTCTATCGCGACGCTCCCCCGCCGCCGCCGCAGCCGCAGGCGGACTATGACGATGGCCGCTACACGGACGATGGCTATGCCGATGCGCCGGATGACCGCTATGGCCGACCGGCATCGGGCAGGATCGCCAGCGGCGCGGCCGATGCCGCAACCGACGCCTGCGCCACTGCGGCAGAGGCAGAGGGCAGGGGCTTTGCCCGCGTGGCACAGGTCCAGTCGATCGACGCGGTCGACCCCGACGATCGCGGCGGCTGGTACGTCGCCGGGACGCTGGGCCTGCGCGACGGCTATCAGGGCGGATCGACGCGCAGCTATCGCTTCCGCTGCATGATGCCGGGCGATGGCCAGCCCAATGTGCGGATCGACGGGATTTGATATCGGTTCACTGGCTGGACAGGTTGGAACGGGGTGATTATCGCCCCGCCATGAGCCAGCCCAGCCAGACCATCCTCATCGTCGATTTCGGCAGCCAGGTAACCCAGCTGATCGCACGCCGCGTGCGGGAAGCCGGGGTCTATTCCGAAATCGCTCCGTTCAGCAGCGCCGCCGAGGCTTTCGAACGGATGAAGCCGGCCGGCGTCATTCTCTCCGGCTCTCCGGCTTCGGTGCTGGATACGGGCAGCCCGCGCGCCCCCGATGCGATTTTTGCCAGCGGCGTGCCGGTGCTCGGCATCTGCTATGGCCAGCAGACGATGATGCACCAGCTCGGCGGCCAGGTGGTGCTGGGCGACAGCGGCGAGTTTGGTCGGGCGTTCATCGAAATCCACGACGATTGCGCGCTGTTCGACGGCCTGTGGGCGCCGGGCGAAACGCATCAGGTGTGGATGAGCCATGGCGACAAGGTGACGGCGCTGGCCGATGGTTTCCGCGTGGTCGCCACCTCGCCCGGCGCGCCCTATGCCGTCATCGCCAATGACGACCGCCGCTATTACGCGATGCAGTTCCACCCGGAGGTGGTGCACACCCCGGATGGTGCAAAGCTGCTCGCCAATTTCGTCCGCCATGTCTGCGGCTGTTCGGGCGACTGGTCGATGGCGGAGTTTCGCGCGACCAAGATTGCCGAAATCCGCGCGCAGGTCGGCAGCGGCCGCGTGATCTGCGGGCTGTCCGGCGGGGTCGATTCGGCCGTGGCGGCAGTGCTGATCCATGAGGCGATCGGCGAACAGCTGACCTGCGTGTTCGTCGATCATGGCCTGATGCGGGCGGGTGAGGCGGATCAGGTCGTCTCGCTGTTCCGCGGCGCGTACAATATCCCCCTGGTCCATGTGAACGCCGAAACGCTGTTCCTGTCCGGTCTGGCCGGCGTCACCGACCCGGAGGCCAAGCGCAAGTTCATTGGCAAGACGTTCATCGACGTGTTCGAGGACGAGGCGCGCAAGATCGGCGGTGCGGACTTTCTGGCTCAGGGCACGCTGTACCCCGACGTTATCGAAAGCGTCAGCTTCACCGGCGGGCCGAGCGTCACGATCAAAAGCCACCACAATGTCGGCGGCCTGCCCGAACGCATGAACATGCAGCTGGTCGAGCCGCTCCGCGAACTGTTCAAGGACGAGGTCCGCGCACTGGGCCGCGAACTTGGCCTGCCCGACATCTTTGTCGGCCGCCACCCGTTCCCCGGACCGGGCCTGGCCATCCGCATCCCCGGTGAGGTGACCAAGGAACGCTGCGATATCCTGCGCAAGGCGGATGCGATCTATCTTGAGGAAATCCGCACTGCGGGCCTGTACGACACCATTTGGCAGGCATTTGCCGTGTTGCTGCCCGTCCGCTCCGTCGGCGTGATGGGGGATGGCCGCACCTATGACAATGTCCTGGCGCTGCGGGCGGTTACCAGCACGGACGGCATGACTGCCGAAGCGTTCAGCTTCCCCGGCGATTTCCTGCCCCGCGTCGCCACCCGCATCATCAACGAAGTGCGCGGCATCAATCGCGTCACCTATGACTATACCAGCAAGCCGCCCGGCACGATCGAATGGGAATGACCGGCTCCGACGGCCGGTGATCCAGCCGAACACCGGGGCCGTCGCATAATCACTGCGCCACTGGATGACGCTGGAATGGCGACGATCATCGCCGCGCGGCAGGTGACTTGGCGATCGATTGCGATGCGGATAACCGTTTCGGCGTCGGCCTCGACATATTGCGGCGTCGATAACGGGGAACTGCAATGTCCGGTGCATCCGCCACGGTCCGCTATGCCGGGATCGCCATTCTGCTGCACTGGGCGCTGGCGATCCTGTTGTTGGGGCAGCTCGGCTTTGGCTGGGCGCTGGACGGCCTTCCGCCCGCGTCGCGGTTCGCCGCCTATCAGTTGCACAAGTCCATCGGGATCCTGATCCTCGTCCTGACGCTTGCCCGGATCATTACCCGGATCACGCTGGCCCGGCCGGGTCCGGCCAGCCAAAGCAAGCCCGCCAACGCCCTGGCCACGCTGGTCCATGCTGGCCTGTATGGCGTCATGCTTGGCGGCCCGCTCACCGGCTGGGCGCTGGTTTCCACCGCGAAGATGAAGCTGCCTACGCTGCTGTTCGGCATCATCCCCCTGCCGCACTTGCCATTGGGTCCGGCATGGCATGAACCGGCCGAATGGCTGCACGGGATGCTTGCCTGGCTGCTCGCGGGCCTGGTTGTGCTGCACGTCGCCGGGGCGCTTCATCATCATCTGAGGCGGGATGACATCGTGGCGCGGATGCTGCCGGCGGGGCTTGCGCGGCGCGCGGTGCTGACCCCGGCGCTGGTCGCGATCCTGCTTGCCGCTGCCCTTGCCTTTGCGGCCGGCCGCTGGGGACCGGCAGCCGCCCCGGTGGCAAAGGCGGGCGCGCCCGCTGCGCCTTCCGCGGTCGCGCCAATTCAAACCTCGAAACCAGCCCCCGCACCAATCCCAGCACCCGCGCCTGAAACCGCCGCGACGCCGACCCCGACTCCTGATGCTGACGCGCCCGACAGTGAACAGCCGATGCGGCACTGGCGGGTTCAGCCGGGCGGTACCATCGGCTTTGCCACCGAATATTCCGGGGAAGCGATCAAGGGCCGCTTTTCCCGGTGGACCGCGGATATCCGGTTCAGTCCCGATGATCTGGCCGGATCGTCGATCAGCGTCACCATCGACCTCGCATCCGTTTCGACTGGCGACGATCAGCGCGACGGCACCCTGACCGGCGATGATTTCTTCGCCGTTGCCGCTCGACCGACCGCGACGTGGCGCGCCACCCGCATTCGTCGGTCCGGCGATGGCTATGTCGCGGACGGCACGCTGACCCTGAACGGCGTGTCCCGCCCGGTGCCGCTTCGCTTCAGCCTGACGATTGACGGCGACCGGGCAAAAACGTCGGGCAGCGCCAGCGTGCTGCGGCTGGCGCATGGCGTGGGGCAGGGGCAGTGGGCCGATCCCGCAACGATCCCGGATGCGGTGGCCGTCACTTTTCGGTTCGAAGCGCGCGCCGACGCCCGTTGAGCGGGTCGCCCGATCTGGCAACCGCTTGTGCCGCAATTTCACATGGGATATCCGGCTTCACCAATGCTAGCAGCCTTTTGGTGAACCCGGCCGATGATCGACGCACATATGCATTTCTGGCGGCTGGACCGTGGCGATTATCCATGGCCGACGGCTGAACTGCCCGCGCTGTTTCGCGACTTTCTGCCGCCGGATGCTGCGGCGATGGTGTCGGGATCCGGCGTCACGGGGGTCATCGCCGTCCAGGCGGCAGAGACCGAGGCGGAGACGGAGTTTCTGTGTGATCTGGCGCGTCAGCACAGCTGGGTGCGCGGTGTCGTGGGGTGGACCGATCTGGCCGCGCCGGATGCCGCCGATCGCGTTGCCGCCCTTGCCCGGCGGTGCGGCAATGCGTTGCTTGGCCTGCGCCCGATGCTGCAGGACATGGCGGACCGCGACTGGATCGCCGGGGCCGCAATCGACGCGGGCATCGACGCGATGATCGCCAGCGACCTTGCGCTCGACGCGCTGGTGCGGGTCGATCAGTTCGCGCCGCTGGTCCGCCGGGCCGAACGCTCGCCGGATCTGCGCATCGTCATCGATCATGCCGGAAAGCCCGATATTGCGGGCGATGGCCACGCCGCCTGGGCCAGCGCCATCGCGCCGCTTGCTGCCATGCCGCACGTCCATTGCAAGCTGTCGGGCCTGCTCACCGAAGCGGGCGGACGGCCTGCCGAAGTGCTGGAGCCCTATATCGCCACCCTTATCGACCTGTTCGGGCCGGACCGGCTGATCTGGGGCAGCGATTATCCGGTGCTGCTGCTGGCCGGGGATTATGGCAGCTGGCTCGGTCAGGCGCGGCGGCTGGCCCCTTATCCCCAGATTTTCGGGGCCAATGCCGCGCGTTTCTATCGCCTGGACATGCGGGAGCGGCTGTTGCTGCTCAGCGCTGACGATAATGTCGCGGTTGCGCTGGCCGATCTGACGGCGGGTGAGCCTGTGCCCGGCGGTGCGGCGCTGATCGAACCTGCGCCCTTCGGGTTCAAGGTTGCGGTTCGCGCCATCCCGGCGGGGGCAAAGGTGATGAAATACGGAACGCCGATCGGGTCGGCCACGCGCGACATCGCCCCCGGCGAAACCGTGCATCTGCACAATATGCAGAGCGACTATACCCGCTCGCACACCCGCGAAATGGAGCAAGAAGCGTGAGAGGCTGGCTGCGCGCCGATGGGCGCAAGGGGATCCGCAACGTCGTTGCCGTCGCCTATCTGGTTGAATGTGCCCATCATGTCGCGCGCGAAATCGTGTGGCCTATGCGCGAACAGGATGTGCACCTGATCGGCTTTCCGGGGTGCTTTCCGAACCCCTATGCCGCGACGGTGATGGAACGCATCGGCACGCATCCCAATGTCGGGGCGGTGCTGCTGATCTCGCTCGGCTGCGAAAGTTTCAATCGCGACCGGCTGGAGGCTGCGGTGCGGGCCAGCGGTCGGCCCTGCCACACGCTGGTCATTCAGAAATCGGGCGGCACGCGCGCGACGATCGAACGCGGCCGGGCCATGGTCGCCGAAATGCGCGCCGAACTGGACCGGCAACAGCCGGTGCCGATGGCGCTGGACGAACTGGTGGTGGCGACCATCTGCGGCGGGTCGGATGCGACCAGCGGCCTGACCGCCAACCCGGCGATGGGCCGCGCGTTCGACCATCTGGTCGCGGCGGGTGCGACCTGCATCTTCGAGGAAACGGGCGAACTCATCGGCTGCGAAGTCGCAATGGCGGAGCGCGCAGCGACGCCCGAACTCGGCCGTGCGATCGAGGAAAGCGTGGCCAAGGCCGCGCGTTATTACGCGACCCTCGGCTATGGCAGCTTCGCGCCCGGCAACGCCGATGGCGGGCTGACCACGATCGAGGAAAAATCGATGGGCGCCTATGCCAAATCGGGCGCCTCACCCATTGTCGGCCTGATCAAGCCGGGCGACGTCCCGCCGACCGGCGGCCTCTATCTGCTGGATGTCGTGCCCGATGGCGACGTCCGCTTCGGCTTTCCCAATATCTCGGACAATGCAGAGATTGTCGAACTGATCTCCTGCGGCGCGCACGTGACCCTGTTTTCGACCGGCCGGGGTTCGGTCGTCGGATCGGCCATCGCGCCGGTAATCAAGGTGTGCGCCAATCCCGAAACCTATCGCCGCATGCCCGACGACATGGACGTCGATGCCGGCCGCATCCTGGAAGGGCGCGGCACGCTGGACACCGTGGGGCAGGAGGTATTCGACCTGATCCAGCGCGTCGCCGCGGGGGAAAAGACCAAGTCCGAAGCCATGGGTCATCAGGAGTTTATCTTGACCTACAAACAGTTCGAACCGATCGGCCCCGCCTGTCTGCCGGCGAGGGCGGCATGACCGGCCGCCTGTCGGGTAAGCGTTCCCTGCTGACGGCGGCCGGCAACGGCATCGGCCGCGAAACCGCGCTCGCCTTTGCCCGGGAAGGGGCAGAGGTGGTTGCCACCGATGTGGATGCAGACGCGCTGGCTCAGCTCAAGGCCGATGCGCCGGGCATCGAAACGCGCACGCTGGACGTGACCGACCCGGCGGCAGTCGCCGCGCTGGCGGACGAAGCGCCCTATGACGTGCTGTTCAACTGCGCGGGCTATGTCGCGGCGGGGACCATCCTCGATTGCGAACCGGATGACTGGTCACGCTCGTTCCGCATCAATGTCGATGGCGCCTATCACCTGATCCGTGCGCTGCTGCCCGGAATGCTGAACCGTGGCCAGGGCTCAATCGTCAATGTCGCCTCGGTTTCTTCCAGCATCACCGGTGTGCCCAACCGGTTTGCCTATGGCGCCAGCAAGGCGGCGGTCATCGGCCTGACCAAGCATGTCGCCATCGATTTCGTGGCACGGGGTATCCGCTGCAACGCCATCTGTCCGGGGACGGTGATGACGCCGTCGCTGCGGCAGCGGATCGGCAGCCTGCCCGGCGGGTTCGATGCCAATATCGATGCCTTTGTCGCCCGTCAGCCGATGGGCCGGCTGGGCGATCCGGCGGAAATCGCCGCACTGGCCGTCTATCTGGCATCCGACGAATCCCGCTTCACCACGGGTCAGGCCTTTGCCATCGACGGGGGCTGGACGATCTGAAGGCCGGGCTGCCCGACCCTGGGCGCGGCGTAGCTGCGGTGGTCAGCTGCTCGCGCCAAGCAACATGCTCAGCTGGCTGGCAGCCTGGCCCAGAATGACCCGCGCCGCATCTTCGTCCACGGCCTGGCTCCCGTCGATCAGGCGAAGATAGGGCACCGTCAGCGCACAGATGACCTCGTTGTTGAAATCGCGGACCGGATAACTGATGTCGCGCACCCCCTGTGTCCGGATGCTCGCCCGATGCTCATATCCCTGCGCCGCGACATGGGCCATGCGCTCGCGCAGATGATCGGGAATGTCCTGTCCCTGCAGCAACCGCTGACGGCGTTCCTCGCTGCTCAGCGCCAGCAGGACCAGGCCCGATGCGCTTTGCAGATAATCCAGAACGGACCCCAGCCGGACCGAAAAATTGGTCGGCGTCGGGCCATCCTGTTGCGCGATGACCAATGCCTTGCCGGGCGCCGCCAGCACCAGGTGACAGCTTTGCCGGATCGTCTGCGACAGCGTCAGCATGACCGGCCCCGCCGCATAAACGATGTTCTGGGCCGGTGTCGCCCGGAACCCGACCTCCAGCAGCCGGGACGTCGCCCGGTATTGGTCCGTCCAGGGGTTCTTGGACAGATAGCCGCGCCGCTCCAGCACCTGAAGAATGCGGAAAATCTCGCCCAGCGACCGGTCGATCGCGGCGGCCAGCTCGGTCGCGGTCAGGCCGTCCGGCCGGTCGGCCAGCGCCTCGATGATGTCCAGCCCCTTTTCCAGCGCCGGTGCGCGATACCGTTCGACCGGAACGTCATCGCCGGCATCGTCCTGTCCCAATCCCATGGACGTTCATTACCGGTCATGCCGTAATTGTGCCAGTCCGATCGATTGCCCGGCCCGGCTGTCACCAGTGGAAATCACTTGCCGGTATGATATGGGCAATTATGGTGCCGCGAACGGCCGGAAAGGACGGCCCGGTGCGGGAGAGGCGTGCGTGCGACGGGCAGCATTGATGACGGGGCTGGGGTTGCCTGCCCTCCGGATCGACGGGCTGTGGCGGCGGCAAGGGGCCAAGCTGTGACCGCCCGGCGTTTCGTCAACATCCTGGACCTTGCCGATGATCCCGATCTCATCGCCGCCTATGTCGACTGGCATCGGCCGGGCGGTCCGCCAGCGGCGGTGATGGCGGCGATCCGGCGATCCGGCATTCTTCAGATGGAGATATTCCTTTCCGGCAACCGGCTCGTCATGATTATCGACGCCGGGCCGGAATTCGATCCGGCCACCCGTTCCGCCGCCGATGCCGGCAATCCCGATGTGCTGGCCTGGGAACGGCTGATGGACGGGTTTCAGCGGCCAGTGCCATGGGCGGCGGATGGCGAAAAATGGGTGGCGGCGCACAGCATATTCCGGCTGACCGATCAGCCGGACGGTCAACAAGGGGTCGATTGAACCAATGGATTTGCAGCTGCGCGACAAGGTGGTGATTGTCACCGGGGGCGGGGCCGGGATCGGCGGCGCGATATCGACCGTCCTTGCCGAGGAAGGCGCGGTGCCGGTCATCTTTGCCCGCAGTCCGCTCGACCCGGAGTATGAATCCGGACTGCGCGCGCTTCAGCCGGATGTGATGGTCGTCCGCGCCGAACTGACCGATCATGAGGCGTGCCGGGCGGGCGTTCAGGATGTGATCGCCCGGTTCGGCCGCATCGACGGCCTGGTCAACAATGCCGGGGTCAATGACGGCGTGTCGCTGGAGGCCGGGCTGGCCGCGTTCGAGAAATCGCTGACCCTCAATCTCGGCCATTATTACGGCATGGCGCATCTGTGCCTGGATGCCCTGCGCCAGAGCAAGGGGGCGATCGTCAACATCTCGTCAAAGACCGCGCTGACCGGTCAGGGCAGCACCAGCGGCTATGTCGCGGCAAAGGCGGCACAGCTTGGCCTGACGCGGGAATGGGCGGCCTCGCTGCTTGGCGATGGCATCCGCGTCAACGCGGTCCTTCCGGCCGAGGTGATGACGCCGCTCTACCGCAAATGGCTCGACCGGACGGATGATCCGGAGGGTCAGCTTGCCGAAATCGTCCGCCGCATCCCGCTGGGTCAGCGGATGACGACCGACCGCGAAATTGCCGACAGTGTGGTGTTCCTGCTGTCGCCGCGCTCGTCGCACACCACGGGCCAATGGATCATCCCCGATGGCGGCTACACCCATCTCGACAGGGCACTGACATGAGCATGAGCGCACCCGGAAAGGCATCGCGCGGCGCATCCGCGACGCTGGTTCCCGTCATCCTGATCACCAGCCTGTTCTTTCTGTGGGGCATGGCGAACAACCTGAACGACGTGCTGATCCAGCAGTTCAAAAAGGCGTTCACGCTGACCGATCTGGAAACGGGCTTCGTTCAGTCCGCCTTTTACATGGGCTATTTCCTGCTCGCCATTCCCGCGGGCCTGTTCATGCGGAAACAGGGGTACAAGACGGCGGTTGTCGTGGGCCTCTGCCTCTATGGCATCGGTGCGCTGCTCTTTTATCCCGCGGCACAGGTGCAGACCTATTCGCTGTTCCTGCTGGCGCTGTTCGTCATCGCGGCGGGCCTCGCCTTTCTGGAAACGTCGGCCAATCCGCTGATCACCGTGCTGGGCGATCCGGCGGACAGCGAACGGCGGCTCAATCTGGCTCAGGCATTCAATCCGGCCGGTTCGATCACCGGCCTGTTGATCGGCAAATATCTGATCCTGTCGGGCATCGAACATTCCGAAGCGACGCTGGCCGCAATGTCCGCGGCGGAACGGACCGCCTTTTACGCGCGGGAGACGCAGGCGGTGCAGGCGCCCTATATCGGCATCGGCATCTTTGTCCTCGTCTGGGCGGCGCTGGTCGCGCTCACCCGCTTCCCGGCCGTGGCTGAAAAGCCGGTGGAGGCCGCTAGCGACACGCCTTCAATCGGCTGGACGCAGGCGATTGCCGGCCTGTTCCGCAAACCCTTTTTCATGTCCGGCGTCGCTGCGCAGTTCTTCTATGTCGGCGCGCAGGTCGGGATCTGGAGCTACACGATCCGCTATGCGCAGGTGACGGCGGGCCTTGGCGAGCGGGCGGCAACCGACTGGGTGATTGCGGCAATCATCCTGTTCCTGATCGGCCGCTTTGCCGGCGTCGCGCTGATGGCGCGGATCAATCCCGGCCGGTTGATGGCGCTGTACGCTGCGGCCTCCATCGCCCTACTGCTCGTCGCGATCTTTGTCGGCGGCACGGCCGGGCTGATCGCACTGACGGCGGTCAGCTTCTTTATGTCGGTCATGTTCCCGACCATCTTTGCCATGTCGGTCAAGGATCTGGGGGAATATACCCAGACGGGGTCGTCGCTGATCGTGATGGCGATCATCGGCGGCGCGATCCTGACCCCGGTGATGGGCGCCATTTCCAGCGCCGCGAACATCCAGCTTGCCATGCTGGTCCCGCTGGTCTGCTTCATCGTCGTCGGCCTGTTCGGCCGCGCTGGCGCAGCGCGCGGGGCGGGCGGCGTCACCGTTGCGGTGGGCGGGCACTGACCCGCCAATGGCTGGCGTAATCCTTGCCGATCCGATGCCGTGAAAAGGGGGGTCGCCATGGCGGACTGATCCGTGTACCATCTGGTACATAGATCGGGAGAGTGCCAGGTGCGGACGTCGATCGCGACCGTTTCAATCAGCGGAATATTGGAAGGAAAGCTCGCGGCCATTGCCGCTGCGGGCTATGATGCCGTCGAAATCTTTGAAAACGACCTGATTGCCAGCCCGCATGCGCCGCGCGCCGTGCGACAGATGATGGCCGATCTCGGCCTCGAATGTGTGCTGTTTCAACCGTTCCGCGATTTTGAAGGGATGCCCGGCGATCTGCGGCAGCAGGCGTTCGACCGGTTCGAACGCAAATTCGACGTGATGCAGGAACTCGGCACCGATCTGGTGCTGGTCTGTTCCAATGTGTCGCCCCAGTCGCTGGGCGACCGGCAACGGATCGTCGACGACTTTTACGAACTGGGCGAACGGGCGGCCGCCCGCGGGCTGCGCATCGGTTACGAGGCGCTGGCATGGGGTCGCCATATCTTCGATCACCGCGATGCCTGGTCGGTGGTCAAATCGGTCAATCATCCCTCGGTAGGGCTGATCCTAGACAGCTTCCACTCGCTGGCGCGCAACGTGCCCATCGACAGCATCGCCGCCATCGATCCCGAAAAGCTGTTCATTGTGCAGGTTGCCGATGCGCCGCGCATGGAGATGGATTATCTTTACTGGAGCCGCCATTTCCGCTGCATGCCGGGGCAGGGGGACCTGCCGATTGCGGATTACGTCGCGGCGCTGATCGCCATCGGCTATGACGGGCCGCTGTCGCTGGAAATCTTCAACGATCGGTTCCGCGCCGGATCGGCATCGGGCATCGCGGCCGACGGCTATCGCTCGCTCCGCTATGCCGAGGATGAGGCGCGCCGCCGCCTGTCCGTCGCCCCGTCGCTGCCCGCGCGTGCGCCGGTCGATGGCGTGGCGTTCATCGAATTCGCGGCCAGCGAGGGGGACGGGCTTGCCCTTGGCGCGATGCTGCGGACGCTCGGCTTTCGCTGCACGGGCCGCCATCTGCGCAAGGCGGTAACCCGCTGGCAACAGGGCGACATCAACCTCGTCCTGAATTGCGAGAATGAGGGGTTCGCCCACAGTCACGAGGTGGTTCACGGCCCCGCCGTCTGCGCCATCGGCCTCCGCGTGCCGGATGTGCCGGTGGTGCTCGCACGGGCCGACGCGCTGCGAATCCCCCGCTTTGTTCAGGCGGTTGCGCCGGACGAGTTCGAAATCCCCAGTGTGCGCGGCGTCGGGGGCAGTCTGATCTATTTCGTCGATCCGGCGCAGGAGGCGGAAATCTGGAGCCGGGAGTTTACCCCGGCGGAAGCCGCCGGCGATGCCGATGGCGGGGCCGACGCCGATGCTGCCGGGGCCGGTCTGATCCGCTTCGACCATCTTGCCCAGGCCATGGGGTTCGAGGAATTTCTGTCCTGGCTGCTCTATTACTGCGCGCTGTTCGACGTGCAGAAAACGCCGCAGCTGGAAATCGCCGATCCGCTAGGCATCGTGCACAGCCAGGCGGTCGAATCGTCGGGCGGCGGTCTGCGCATCACGCTCAACGGTTCGGCGGCGGCGCAGACGCTGTCGTCCCGCTTTCTTCAGAATTACATGGGGGCCGGCGTTCAGCATATCGCGCTGTCCTGTGACGATATCTTCGCCGCCAGCGATCGCCTTGCCGCGCTGGGCATGGAGCGGCTTGAAATCCCGGCGAACTATTATGACGATCTCGCCTCTCGATTTGGGCTGGACCATACGCTGGTTGAACGCTTGCGGGCCAGCAGCATCCTCTATGACCGGTCGGGCGATGCCGAGTATTTTCAGCTGTACAGCCGCGCCTTTGCCCGCCGATTTTTCTTCGAGATTGTCGAGCGCCGCGATTATTCCGGCTATGGGGCAACGAATGCGACGGTCCGGCTGGCAGCGCAGTCGCGCTACCGGATCGATATCCCGGCGTGAACGCAGAAAGGAATTAAGGTGGTAAAGGCGTCGATTCAGGCAGCCAATGATGCAGCGGATGGCGCCGCGCTGTCCGATGCGGAACAGACCCGGCTGAATATCCTCGATGTCGCCACCGCCGAATTCGCCGACAAGGGCCTGAGCGGCGCCCGCATCGACGAAATCGCCGAAAAGACCAACGCGTCCAAGCGGATGATCTATTATTATTTCGGCGGCAAGGAAGAGCTGTATCGCGCGGTCCTCGAACGCGCCTATCACGCCGTCCGCGACGTCGACACCAGCCATCAGCGCGACAGCCTGACCCCCGATGCTGCGCTGCGCGATGTCGTGGAAGCGACCTTCGACTATCACAACCAGCATCCTGAATTCGTCCGGCTGGTGATGAACGAGAATATCCTGCGGGGTGTGCATATCTGCGACATTCCCGGCATCCGCGAACGCAACCGGTCGGTCGTCGACAATCTGCGCAACATCCTGGTCCGCGGATGTGCAGAGGGCCTGTTCCGCGAGGGGATCGACCCTGTCGAACTGCACATGACGATCAGCGCGCTGTGTTTCTACAACGTGTCGAACCGCTACACGTTCTCGTTCGGGTTCGAACGCGACATGACATCGGCAAAGGCGATTGCCCGGCGGCGGATGTCAGTGGTCGATATCATCGAAAGCTGGTGCCGCCGTTGATCCGGCTCGCACGGTAATTCAGGATCATGATGACGCATAACAGAATCGAATAAGCGTCGCATATCGGTTGGTGTACGGACTGGTTCGTAAATAAAATTGATCAGGGAGGATGGGATGCCGGGCATGGGCGCAACTGCTTTGAGGATCGCAGGGCTGTCGGCCCTTGGCCTGACGGCCGCGGCATGGGTGTCGACCCCGGCCCTGGCGCAACAGGTCGCCCCGCCGACCTCGCCGGAACCTGCGCTTGGCGATCCGATGCCGGACCGGATCGTCGGCTTTCCCGGCGGGGTCAGCGCCTATAACGACGTCGTCTTCTCGGTCATTCCCGGTTTCCGCCCCTTGACCCTGGATCTGTACCGGGTCCCCACCGTGCGGGAGGCGCGACCACTGGTCGTGTACATCCATGGCGGCGGCTGGATGGCGGGCCATACGCGCCAGTCGGGCGCGTTCAGCAATTTCCCCGGCGTCCTCGCCGAACTGTCGGCGCGCGGCTACGTTGTGGCGTCCCTCGAATATCGCCTGTCGCGTGAAGCGCCGTTCCCCGCCGCCATCGACGATGTGCGCGCCGCGATCCGGTTCCTGCGCGCCAATGCGGCGAAATACGGCATCGATCCCACCCGCGTCGCAGTGTGGGGCGGGTCTGCGGGCGGCCAGCTGGCGGCGCTCGCCGCGCTCGATTGCGCCCATTCGCCCCGCGGGGATGACAAGGCCAATGCCGATCAGTCCGAATGTGTCCAGGCCGGGGTCAGCTGGTACGGCGTGCATGATTTTGCCACCATGCCAAGGGACGCGATCCCGCGGGCGGAAAACCGCTATCTCGATTGTCTGCCCAACCAGTGTCCGCCGGACCGGATCTGGGCGGCAAGCGCGGCGGCGCATGTCGATGCAAAGGATCCGCCGATGCTGATCCTGCACGGCACGGCCGACAAGACGGTGCCGGTAACGCAGAGCGAGGAATTGGCCGCAAAGATGAAGGCGGCCGGTGCGCCGTATGAAATCACGCTGTTCCCCGGTATCGGTCACAGCTGGCTTGGCGCCGGCCCTGCCGAAACGCGCGATGCCTCGATCAAGGCGGTCAATCTCACCTTCGACTTTTTCGACCGGAAGCTGCGGGGCAAAAAGTGATGCGCGCCCTGTTCGCGGCCTTGTGCGCTGGCCTGATCGCCTGTCCGGCCGCCCTTGATGCACAGGTGATGGAACAGCCATCCGGTCCGCCGGTCCGGGTGGCCGAGGGGCTGGTGCAGGGCAAGATGCTGTCCGATGGCGTGCGCGCCTGGCTGGGCGTGCCGTTTGCCGAACCGCCGGTCCGCGATCTGCGCTGGCGCGATCCGCAGCCGCATCGGCCGTGGCAGGGCGTGTGGATCGCCGACCGGTTCGCCCCGGAATGTATCCAGCCGCTTCGATCGCGCGCCATCAACCATTATTTCGGGGAAGAGGCGACCAGCGAGGACTGCCTGTACCTCAACATCTGGGCACCGCCAGCCCCGCCGCCCCAGGGCACCCGATACCCCGTTATGGTGTGGATTTATGGCGGCGGCTTCAACATCGGTTCGGCTGCCATGGCGAACTATGCCGGCGAACCGCTGGCGAAAAAGGGCGTCGTCTATGTCAGCATCGGCTATCGCGTCGGGCCGCTGGGCTTCTTTGCGCATCCCGACCTCAGCGCCGAACAGGGCGGGGCGTCGGGCAATTACGGCCTGAAGGATCAGGTCGCGGCGCTGAAATGGGTCCGCGCCAACATCGCGGCCTTTGGCGGCGATCCGGAACGGGTCACCATCGCTGGCCAGTCCGCCGGCTCCATGTCCGTCTCGCTGCTTCAGGCCAGCCCGGCGGCAAAGGGCCTGTTCCATCGCGTCATCGGCATGAGCGGCGGCGCGTTCGACGCTGCGATGGCCCCGATCCCGCTTGCCGAGGCGGAGGCGGAGGGCGTGGCCCTGCAACGCGCGGCCGGCGCATCCTCGCTGACCGCGCTGCGCGACCTGACAGCCGACCGGCTGATCGATGTTGCGGCAACGCTGCGCCGCCGGGCGGTGACGGTGGACGGGCAGGTGGTCCGCGAAGCGCCCGCAGCCAGCTTTGCCGGCAAACGGTTCAACGATGTGCCGGTGATGGTTGGCTTCACCCGCGATGAAAGCTTCCGCTCGCTCGGCTCCCTGTCCGGCGTCGCCAGCTATCGGCAGGCGGTTCGGACGCAGTTTCCGGTGAATGCGGACGCCATCCTCGCCGCCTATCCCGCCGGCACCGACGCACAGGTGCGACGCGCGGCCCGCGATATCGAACGTGACGCCAGCGTCGGACGGCAAATGGCCGGATGGGCCGCGGCTCAGGCGGCGAACGGGCGCTCGCCTGCCTATGCCTATTTCTTCACCCGCACGCATCCGTACACGCCCGGCGTGACCTTTGCCGATCATGATCCGGCAACGGTCGGCGCCTATCACACCGGCGACGTCCCCTATTGGCTGGGCACGCTGGACAGCCTCAACCGTTTTCGGACGACCCGGAACTGGACCGCCGCTGACCGTGCGTTGAGCGATGCGATGATGGATGCCGTCGTCCGCTTTGCCGCCACGGGCAATCCGGGTCCGGCATGGCCCGCCTTCGACCCCGCCCGGCCTCGGATGATGCAGCTCGATCTTGAGCGGAGGGTCGTCGCCTGGCCCAACCATGCCGTCCTGCCCCGGCTCAACGAAACGCCGCCGCCGCCGTCCGGCCCCGGCCGCGTCAGGGACTGACCGTGGCTGGGCGCGAACTCACCCGCCGGGCCGCGATGACCGCTGGCGGCGCGGCGCTGCTGGCGGCGCATGGCCCGTCGAACGGAAGGACACTGGCAATGGCCGAAGATCTCCCGGGCCTGACATTCGAATATGAAGCGATCGTCACGCTGAAGCCGACGGTCGAAATCGGGCGCAGTCCGCGCGGCATTCGCCGCCGCATCGACATTACCGGGGGCACCTTTGCCGGGCCGCGCATCCGTGGCACCGTGCTTGCCGGCGGTGCCGACTGGCAGTTGCAGCGGGGGGACAACTGGACGGTTATCGAGGCGGATTACATGATGCGGGCCGACGACGGCACGTACATTCATGTGCGCAACGTCGGCCTGACCAACAGCCGCGTGCCCGGTGTTTCGACCCGCTATCTTCGCGCCGCACCGGTATTCGAAGTGCCGGAAGGCCCGCATGAATGGCTGAATCAGGCGCTTTTCATCTCCACGCTCGGCCCCGCACCGGACGACGCGCCAAAACCATCGGTCCGCATCCGCGTCTATCGCGTGACATGATGCAGGTCGCGGCCCGGCTTTCCCTTCTCCTCGTCACCCTGGGCGGCTGCGTGGCCGCCGATCCGGTACCGCCGGTCACCCGGGCATCCGGCGAAGCGGCGGTCGCCTGTCCCCCGACGCGCAGTTTCCGGTTCGTCTGTGATGCTGCCAAGCCAGAGGATCTGGTCGGCATACCGGGTTCGCCATGGCTGGTGGCCAGCGGCTTCAGCGAAGGCGCCGGGCTTAAACTGATCGATCGGCGCGATCCGGTGGCGCGGCCATGGTTCACCGGCGCGGCGGATCAGGTGGACCGCGATCCCCAGCTCACCGATTGTACCACGCCGCCGGATGCGGCGACCTTCACCACCCGCGGCCTGTCCATCCGTGCCGCCGGGCCGGGCAGGGCGGTGCTGCACGTCGTCGCCCATGGTCAGCGAGAGGCGATCGAGCGGTTCGACATCCTGTACGGATCGGTCACCGCGTGGCCGCGCATCGTCTGGCGCGGATGCATGAGGCTGCCCGCGGATCATGTCGGCAACAGTGTGGCGACGGCCCCGGACGGCACGCTGTTGGTCACTGTGCTGACCCGGCCGGGCACGACGATCACCGATTTTGTCCGCGGCCAGACGACCGGGATCGTGCTGGAACGGCGGCCGGGGGACCAGCAGTTTCGCGAACTGCCCGGCACCGCGTTACAGGGCAATAACGGCATCGAAACATCGCTCGATGGCCGCAGTTTCTATGTCGTGTCCTTCGGCACGCGCGAAATCGTCGCTTTTGACCGCAGCGACACGCGCCAGCCGCTGTGGCGGGTCACCGCGCCGGAATTCATGCCGGACAATATCCGGATGCAGGGCGGCCGGCTGATCGCGGCGGGCATGGTGCGTGACGAGCCGGCCTGTGGCGGGCCGCGCCGGATCGTCGACGGGATGGCGGACGGCATGGTGTGCCATCGCGGCTGGACCGTGGCTGCCCTTGACCCCGCCACGCGGCAATTCACGCTTGTGGCCTATGGCGAGCCGGATCCGGTGTTCAACGGCGTTTCGGCCGCATGGATTGCCGATGGGCAGCTGTGGCTGGGATCCTATCAATCCGACCGCATCGCCGTTCGGGCGATGGATGGTATGAACTAGTTAGTACATTTCTGTTGCTATGCCGGATAGCTGATGCTAGTCCGGCGATGATCGGATCAATGCCGGCGATATTGGGAGGGGTTTGCTGCTGATGGCACCATGCCGCGCATGTTGTTCTGTCCTGTCGATGGGGCGGCGCTGATGGACGCAACGGTCCCGGCGATGAAGTCAACTCGTGTCCGACTGGGCGTGCTCGGCCTGATCAGCGTGGCGACGTTGCTCAACTATCTCGACCGCGCGGTGATGGGCGTCGCGGCCCCGGCGATGACTCAGGAACTCCAGATCTCGCCCGCGATGATGGGGTTCATCTTCTCCGCATTTTCATGGACTTATGCGGCGGCGCAGATTCCGGGCGGGATCGCGCTGGATCGGCTGGGCACGCGGATCACCTATGCCGGATCGCTGATCTTGTGGAGCGTGTTCACCATCCTCCATGGCATTGCCGGCAATATCGCCATGCTCTTCGGCTTCCGGCTCGCGCTTGGCGTTGCCGAAGCGCCCTGTTTCCCGTGCAATAGCCGGATCCTGTCGTCCTGGTTCCCCCAATCGGAGCGCGCCCGGGCCAATTCCGTCTATGCCGTCGGCCAATATGCGGGCCTCGCCTTTTTCAGCCCCGTGCTGTTCTGGGTGGTGGGCAGCTTTGGCTGGCGCGCCCTGTTCATCGCCGCCGGGGCGATCGGCGTGTTTTTCGGCCTGTTCATGTACGCCCGGTATCGCGATCCACAGGATAGCGACCGGGTGAACCAGGCGGAACTGGACCTGATCCGCGAAGGCGGCGGCCTGGCGGTTCCGGCCGGCCCCGCTGCTCCGTTCACCTGGGCCAATGTCCGTCGCCTGCTGTCGCGTCGGCAGATCCTTGGTGCATCGATCGGCCAGTTCTGCGGCAACGCGACCCTCGTGTTCTTTCTGACATGGTTTCCGACCTATCTTGCAACCGAACGGGGCATGGACTGGCTGAAATCCGGCACATTCGCCGTCCTGCCCTATATCGCGGCTTCCGTCGGGGTGCTGCTCGGCGGGCAGATTTCGGATCGGCTCATTCGCATCACCGGTTCCGCGAATATCGGACGAAAGCTGCCCATCGTGGGCGGCCTGTTGCTGGCGTCGACCATCATCGGGGCGAACTTCGTGGAATCGAACACCGCCGTCATCGCGATCATGTCGATCGCCTTTTTCGGGCAGGGCATGGTCAATCTGGGCTGGACGCTGATTTCGGACGTCGCGCCGCGCCAGTTTGTCGGGCTGACCGGCGGGCTGTTCAATCTGTGCGCCAATCTGGCGGGGATCGTCACGCCGATCGCGGTGGGCATCATCGTGGATCAGACGGGCAGTTTCTATGGCGCACTCGCGTTGATCGGCGTGTTGGCGCTGATCGGGGCGTTTGCCTATGTTTTCGTGGTCGGGGACGTGAAGCGGGTCGAACTCGACTAAGCCAAACGCCCCCGGGCACAAGAATGATAAAAAATGTACGAACTGGTTAGTGATAAATCAGATAATGGGAGGATGAGGAAAATGAAGGTCAAGATTTCCAGATTGATCGGCGGGTCGATCCTGACGCTGGCGTCGGTCATCGCGATGCCGGCATTCGCGCAGGATGCGGCTGCACCCGAAGCGCAGGACGCCGCCAGCGCGGAGGACGACCGGGATGACGATATCGTCGTCACCGGTTCGCTCGTCGCGCGCCCCAACAATGTGTCGGTCAGCCCGATCCTGTCGGTTTCCGAGGAACTGGTTCAGCAAAGCGGCCAGATCAACCTGGAATCCGCGCTCAGCCAGCTGCCCGGCTTCACCCCGGCGGGTAACGCCGGGACCGGCGGTCAGGGCGGCGGCGGCCGCGCGACGCTGAACCTGCGCGGCCTGGGGTCGAACCGCAACCTCGTGCTGCTCGACGGGCGTCGCCTGCCGATTTCGGACATCAGCGGCAATGTCGACATCAACATCATCCCGGAATCGATCGTCGGCAATATCGACGTCATCACCGGCGGCGCATCTGCCATCTATGGTTCCGACGCCATGTCGGGTGTCGTCAATTTCAAGACGGATCGCTATTTCGATGGCGTTCGCGCCGATATGCAGATCGGCAACAGCTTCCGCGGCGATTATCTGACGTTCAACGCCTCGCTGGCGCTGGGCGGCAAGTTTGGCGGCGACCGCGGCCGGTTCATGGCGGCATTCAGCTATGCCACGCGCGATCCCCTGTCGGGCGCCGATCGCGATGTGTTCGCTGACAAGGTGCCGTCGTCGTTCATCGGCACCGGCGCCTTTGTGCCGGATGCGCTGAACCTGCCGTCCCAGGCGGCGCTCAGCGGCATTTTCACCCGCTACGGCATCAACAACACGATCAACCGGACGCTGAACCTGGGGTTCAACAATGACGGAACGCTGTTCGTTCAGACGGGCGCACTGAATTACAAGGGGCCGACCTCCGGCGCCTATGCGGTGGTCGGCGGCAATGTCCGCATGCCGGTCGGCCCGCAGCTTCAGATCCTGAACGGGTTCGAACGCAAGTCCGCCTATGCCAAGGCGGAATATGACCTGACCGGCGATATCACCGGCTATCTGCAGTTCCTGTATGTCGACACGACCGTGACGACCGAAAGCGGCGGCAGCCTGACGCAGTTCGCGCCGTTCACGACCATCCCCGTCACCAACCCGTTCATTCCCGCCGACCTCAGGACGCTGCTCGCATCGCGCACCAACGCCGCCGCGCCGTTCCGCTGGAGCGCGCGCTACATCGGCGTGCCGGACAAGGGCTGGTTCGAAAACTACAATGTCCAGCAATATGTCGGCGGCCTGAAGGGCACGATCACCGGCGACTGGAAATTCGACGCCTTCGTCGCCTATGACGAAAGCGTCCACGATCAGCAGAACTTCAATGCCGTTCTGAAAAGCCGCGTCCAAACGCTGCTGAACGCGGCCGATGGCGGCAATTCGATCTGCGCCGGCGGCTTCAATCCGTTCGGTATCAACAATGCGCTCAGCCTGTCGGATGCGTGCCGCAGCTATATCACGGCCACGATCACCAATACCGAACGGCTGACCCAGACCCAGGCCCAGGCACAGTTGAACGGCCCGCTGTTCAATCTGCCCGCCGGCCCGGTTCAGCTCGCGCTGCTCGGCGGGTATCGCAAGAACACGTATCGCTACGATCCCAGCCCCGATCTGGTGTCCAACAACATCGAATCCGTGGTCGGCGCAAACCCGGCGCGGGGCGACATCAGCGTCCGGGAATTCGCCGCCCAGATCGACGTGCCGTTGCTCAAGGATACGCCGTTCTTCCAGGAACTCGGCGTCGGTGCGGCCTATCGCTATTCGGACTACGATCCGTCGGGCGGCGTCAGCAGCTATGAATTCGATGCCCGCTGGCGTCCGTTCGATCCGCTGCTCATCCGCGGCAGCTATCAGCGGGCCGTTCGCGCCCCGAACATCGGCGAATTGTTCGCTCCGGTCACCGGTACTCAGCTGGCGATCGGCACGCCGCCGGTTGCGATCGGCGATCCCTGCGACGTCCGGTCGACGGCCCGCACCGGCCCCAACGGAACGCAGGTGCGCGCGCTGTGTCTGGCGCAGGGGATCCCGGCTGCGGCCGTCGATGCCTATCAGTTCGCAACGACCGCCACGGGCGGGAATATTGAGGGCAACCCCAATCTGACCCCCGAAAATGCCGATACCTACAATGTCGGTGCGGTGTTCAATCCGGGCTTTTCGTCGCCCTGGCTGTCCGGCCTGTCGCTGTCGGTCGATTATTACAACATCAAGATCCGCAACGTGATCTCGACCATCAACGGGCTGACCGTCCTGTCGAAATGCTACAATCTCGACGGTTCGAACCCCAGCTATGCGAACAGCAACGAATTCTGCCAGTTGATCCAGCGTGACCCCACCGGGTCGCTGATCGCGATTTCGCAGCCCTATCTGAACCTTGGTGCGCTGGACACCGACGGCATCGACGTTCAGCTGGGCTGGTCGCTGAAACTGGCGGATGCGGGCATCGCCTCCGGGTCGGGCCGCATCTATGCGAATACGGCGGTCAGCTGGCTCAACCGCTATCTCGTCCAGACGCTGGCCGGGCAGGCGGCGCAGGATTTCGCGGGGACCAGCACGCCCGGACGGCCGTTGCCGACATGGAAGGCGCTGACGACCGTCGGGTATGATTCCGACGTGATGGGCGTTGGCGTGCGCTGGCGCTATCAGGGGTCGCAGGAGGATATCAGCTCGGTCACCACGCCCAATGCGGCGCAGGTGGGCGTGCCGGCCTATCACCTGTTCGACCTGTTCGGGACGATCGACGTGACGGAAACGGCCCAGTTCCGCTGGGGCGTGACCAACCTGTTCGATCGCGACATCCCGTTCGTGGCCAGTTCGCAGAACGGCACCGATCCGGGGACGTACGATGTCGTCGGCCGGTCCTTCTATGTCGGCGTGCGGCTTAACTTCTGAACGAATGAACGATCCGGGCCGGCATCACGTCCGGCCCGGACTGGCAATGATCGACGGACCAAAGGATGATTGAGTGTACATGGCGCGCACACACAGTTCGCAGCGTTTTCTGACCGGTCTTGTGGGGCGCAACATCCAGAAGTCGCGTTCCCCATGGCTGCACGAACAGGAAGGCGACGCGCACGGCGTGCGGCTGGTCTATCAGCTGTTCGATTTTGCCAGCGCCGGATGGACAGAGGCTGATCTGCCTGCGCTGCTCGATTCCCTGCAGCGTGCCGGTTTTGCCGGAGTCAATGTCACCTTTCCCTATAAACAGGCGGTGATCCCGCTGCTCGATGAGCTATCGGACGAAGCCAGAGCCATCGGCGCGGTCAACACCGTCACCTTCCATGACGGTCGCCGAACCGGCTACAACACCGATGCCACCGGCTTTGCCGACAGCTTCCGGACGAAACTCCCCGACGCCCCGCGCGATTTCGCCCTGCAGTTCGGGGCAGGGGGCGCCGGCGCGGCAACCGGCAATGCGCTGCTGGGGCTTGGCATCAAACGCCTTGCGATCTTCGACGTCGACCAATCCCGCGCCAGCGAACTGGTCGTCCGCCTGAACGACAGCTTTGGCGCGGATCGTGCCCATGTCGGCACGGAATTGACCGACGCGATTGCCAGGGCGGACGGCGTGGTCAACGCGACCCCGATCGGCATGACCGGTCATCCGGGCAGCGCACTCGACACCGATCTGTTGCAACCGCACCACTGGGTTGCGGACGTCGTCTACGTCCCCCTGGAAACGGAACTTCTGGGCGCGGCGCGGGCGCGGGGCTGCGCCACGCTGGATGGCAGCGGCATGGTCGTTCGCCAGGCTGCGCGCGCGTTCGAACATTTCACCGGCCTGCAGGCGGATGTCGAACGGATGCAGCGTTCCTTCACGGTCAACGCCGTTCCCGGCCAGCCCTGATCGCTGCACCGATCCGGGGGTCGACCGCCCCCGGATCACCTAGGATCGGATAACGGCCGATCGTCGAGGATGACCGCGGCGGCGGGGTGCGTTACGCTTCCTCCGGCCAGTACAGCCGCATCGGATTGGCGACGAGCAGCTTGTGCTGCAGCTCTGCCGTCGGCGCGATCTGCGGGATTACCTCCACCAGCGCGCCGTCGTCGGGCAGCACCGTCTCCATATTGGGGTGCGGCCAGTCGGTGCCCCATAACACCCGGTCGGGATAGCGTTCCACCAATGGCCGCACGGCCGCCACGAAATCGGTATAGGGCGGGCCGGCCGGATCCAGCCGGTCGGGGCAGGTCACTTTCGTCCAGATATCTTCGCGGCTGTCGAGCAGCGCGCGAAACGCCGTCATGTCCGGTCCGTCCGGCCCCTGCCGCACGTCCGGCCGCCCCATATGGTCGATGACGATGGGCACGGGGATGGCGGCAAGGAACGGCTTCATTTCCTCCAATATGTCCGCCTCGAAATACACGACGACGTGCCAGCCCAGCCGGGCGATCCGGTGCGCCACATCCAGGAACTTGTCCTTGGGCGCGTCATCGACCAGCCGTTTCAGGAAATTGAAGCGCACGCCCCGGATGCCCCCGTCGTGCAGGGCATCCAGCTCCGCATCGCTGATCGCCGGATCGACCACCGCCACGCCGCGACAGGTGCCGCCCGACACGGCGATGCCGTTCAGCGTCGCGCGATTGTCCGTCCCGTGACAGCTCGCCTGCACGATGACGTTGCGGGCAAAGCCCAGCCGCTCACGCAGCGCGAACAGCATGTCCGGCCCGGCATCCTGCGGCAGATACTTCGCCTTGGCACTGAACGGGAACTGGGCCATCGGGCCGAACACATGGCAATGCGCATCGACCGCGCCTGGCGGCGGGGTAAAGCGGGGGCGGGACGGCTCCAGCGTCCAGCTGCGGACGCGGCCCTGTTCGTCGGTCGTGCTCATCCGAATACCACTCCGTCCATCAATTTGCGCGCGGTGCGCAACATGCCCGCCTCGACCGGCTGGCCCGCTTCATCCAGCGTAACAACACATTCCGTCACGCCCGTGGGGTGTTCGACGCCCAGTGTCAGCTGGCGACCCTGCGGCACATTGGCCGCCGCCGCCGCCGGCGATCCGGGGATCAGGCACGCCGTTGCCACACTGACCGCGCCCAGCACGCCGATGGACGCATGGACCCGGTGCGGGATCAGCGATCGGACGGCAATCGCCCCGCCATCGCGCGGCGGTGCGACCAGCATCATCTTGGGCACCGATTTCTCCGCAACATCGCCCAGGTTCATCATCGGCCCGGCCTTCAGCCGGATCGCCTCCACCCGCGCCTTCATCGCGGCATCGGCGTCCAGCGTCTCGCGGTCCTCATACCCGGTGATGCCCATATCGGCGGCGGCAATGACGACGCACGGCATGCCATTGTCGATCATCGTCACCGCAACGCCGTCGATGGTGTCGACGCCATTGCCCGTGGGCAGCAGCGCGCCGCACGATGACCCCGCCGTATCGCGGAACGCCAGCGGCACTGGCGCGGCAGTCCCCGGCACGCCGCTGATCGCGGCATCGCCGGTATAGGTGACCGTACCGCCGGGCGTCTGCACCGTCGCCACCGCAACCTGGCCCGTATTCTCCATATGGATGGCGACGCGGGTTTCCCCGTCCCTGGCCTCCACCAGCCCGCGCTCGATGGCGAACGGGCCGATCCCGGCCAGGATATTGCCGCAATTCTGCGCGTCGGTCACGATGGCCTGATCGACGAACACCTGCAGGAACAGGTAATCGACATCGACCCCGGGCCGCGCGGATTTGCTGACCACGGCGACCTTGCTGGTCAGCGGGTCGGCCCCGCCCATGCCGTCGATCTGGCGCGGATCGGGCGATCCCATGACGCGCAGCAGGAACGCGTCGCGCGCGGCGGTATCGGCGGGCAGGTCGTCCTTCAGGAAATAGCCGCCCTTGGACGATCCGCCGCGCATCCACATGCACGGCACGCCGATCATCGCGTCAGACATAGGTAAGGCCCATCTGCTCCAGCCGGGGCCGCATGTCATAGATGTCGAGGCCCAGCTCGCCCGCCGCCAGCCGCACCCGCTTGGCTTCCTCTGCCGCCTCGCGCGCCTGCGCCTTGGCCAGCACATCGGCCGCATCGGCCCGCTTGACCACGCAGACCCCGTCGTCATCGGCAACGATCACATCGCCCGGCTGGATCGCCGCCCCGGCGCATACGATCGGCACATTGACGCTGCCCAGCGTATTCTTGACCGTCCCTTGCGCGAACACCGCCCTGGACCAGACGGGAAAGCCCATCTGGGTCAGGTCGCGCACGTCGCGCACGCCAGCGTCGATCACCAGCCCGCGACAGCCCCGCGCCATCGCGCTGGTCGCCAGCAGGTCGCCGAAATAGCCATCGACGCACGGACTGGTCGGCGCCAGCACCAGGATGTCGCCCGCCTTCAACTGTTCGATGGCGACATGCACCATCCAGTTGTCTCCGGGGGGGGAGGAGATGGTGACCGCGCTGCCCGCGATCCGCGCGCCGGGATAGATGGGGCGCATGTAATGGGCCAGCAGTCCGATCCGGCCCTGCGCCTCATGCACCGTCGCAACGCCGGCATGGGCCAGCCCGTCGATCACGGCTTGGTCTGCACGTTCGATATTCTGGACGACGACGTTCATGGGCGCTGCTCTCCGGTATCCGATCCCCCTGCGTTCGCGCGGGTTCGGCTCGACTGGCAAATCCATACTTGCGCACGAGTGATAAGTTTTTGATATTCGCGCTGCAATGATCAGCCCGTTCGCCCTCAATCTGCGTCACCTGCGCGCGCTTGAACATGTCGTCCGGCTGGGCAGCCTCAATCGCGCGGCAGAGGCGGCGGGCATCTCGCAACCCGCCCTGACCCAGGGGCTGGGCAAGATGGAACGGTTGCTGGGCGTCGCGCTGTTCGAACGCCATTCCGGCGGCATGACGCCAACCGATGCGGGCCGGGTGCTGGCCGGGCGTGCGGCACGGGCGTTCGACTGTCTGTCGGCCAGTTCGCCGCGACCGGGGCGGGCGGGGCAGCGCGGCTTTGCCCGGCCCGAATGGCTGATGACCGCGACTCAGCTCGATGCCTTTCGCCACTTTGCCGATGCGCAAAGCTTTGCCGGGGCGGCCGCCGCATCCGGCCTGTCACAGCCGGGCATCCACCGCGCGGTGCGTGAGCTTGAGCAGATTTGCGGAAAGCCTCTGGTCGAACGGCGGGGTAGGGGCGTCGTCCTGACCGCCGCCGGGCGGGCGCTGGGCCGCGGCGTCCGGCTGGCGGCGGCCGAAATCGCTGCCGGCATTGCAGAGGCGCGGGGCGACGACAGCGATGGCGGCCGCGTCGCGGTGGGGGCCATGCCGCTGTCCCGCGCGCAATTGCTGCCCGATGCGCTCGCCCGGTTTCTTGCCGCCGATCCCCGATCCGTGGTCGATGTGACAGAGGGGTCGTGGCGCGACCTGATCGATCCGTTGCTCGACGGGGTAATCGACCTGATGGTCGGGGCGCTGCGCGATCCGCCGCCGCCCGGCGTGGTACAGGTGGCCCTTGCCACCGATCAGCTGGCGATTTTCGGCCGTGCCGGGCACCCGTTACAGGGTCAGGCGGCAACGCTGGCGACGCTGGCCGGCCAGCAATGGATCGTCGGGCCGCCGGGCACCCCGCTGCGCGCGCATTGGCGGGCGCTGTTCAACGGCGCCGAACCCGCCGTGCCGGTCGAATGTGGATCGGTGATGGTCATTCGCGGCCTGTTGACCCGCAGCGATTTCCTGACCCTGTTGTCGCCCGATCAGGTCGCGCTGGAGGTGGGGGCCGGGGTGCTTGCCCGTATCGGGCCGGAACTGACCGGCACGCGCCGCACCATCGGCATCACGATGCGCGCCGGATGGCAGCCCAGCCGAACCCAGGCACGGTTCGTCGACGCCCTGCATCAGGCAGCGAAATCGACAATGGTTCAGCATATTGGATAGGGGTTGAGCCAATTGGATTGGCGGCGGGGTCGTGCCCGGCGATACCCCGTGGCCGCATGACTGGTCCCCTTGCCTTTGTCGGTTTTGGTGAAGCCGGGCTAGCCTTTTCCCGGCCGGGCGATCGCGCGTTCGATATCCGGACGGAAAGTGCCGCCACCCGGGATGCGCAGCATGCCGCCTATGCCGCCGCTCAGGTCACCGGCGTGGCGGCGCGCGCCGATCTGTCGACCGGGGCATCGGCCGTCCTGTCGCTGGTCACCGCGGATCAGGCGGTGGCTGCGGCCCGCGCCTTTGCGCCGCTATTGCCGCCCGGCACGCTCTGGCTCGACATGAACAGCGTTGCCCCCGACACAAAGCGTGCGGCGGGGGCGATCATCGACGGAGCGGGTGGACGCTATGTCGATGTTGCCGTCATGTCGCCGGTGTATCCCGCGCGGCATGGGGTGCCGCTGCTGCTGGCCGGCGCTCATGCGGCGGATGCGGCGCGGCTGATGACGGATGCGGGGTTCACCCATGTCAGCGTGGCCGGACCGGCGATCGGTGACGCATCCGCGATCAAGATGATCCGGTCCGTCATGGTCAAGGGGATTGAGGCGCTGTCCGCCGAATGTATCCGCGCGGCGGCCGCGGCCGGGGTGGCCGATGCGGTCATCGCCTCGCTCGACGCAAGCTGGCGCGAACAGTCCTGGGCCGACCGGTTCGACTATAATCTCGACCGGATGCTCGCCCATGGCCTGCGCCGTGCGGCCGAGATGGAGGAAGTGGTGCTGACGCTTGAATCGCTGGGCGTGGACCCGGCGATGACGCGCGGCACGATTGCGCGGCAACGCGAACTGGGATCGCTCGGGCTGACGCCGCCCGACGGCCTGTCGGCCAAGCTGGCGGCGATCCGAAACGCATCAACAAGGGAAGCGGCATGACGCTGATCATCGATTGCCATGGCCATTATACCGTCCTGCCCAAGGCGCATGACGCCTGGCGCGAGGAACAAAAGGCCGCGTTCAAGGCCGGAACGCCATGCCCCCCCTATCCCGACATTTCCGACGACGAAATTGTTCAGACGATCGAGGCGAACCAGCTGCGCCTGATCAAGGAACGCGGGGCGGACCTCACCATCTTTTCCCCGCGCGCCTCCGCCATGGCGCCGCATGTGGGGGATGAGGGCGTGGCCGTCGAATGGGCGCGGCGCTGCAACGATCTGATCGCGCGCGTGGTCGGCCTGTTCCCCGAAACCTTTGCCGGGGTGTGCATGCTGCCCCAGTCGCCAAAGGCCGATATGGCGGGCAGCATTGCCGAGCTGGAACGCTGCGTGACGCAGCTTGGCTTTATCGGCTGCAACCTCAATCCCGATCCGGGCGGCGGTCACTTCACCCATCCGCCGCTGACCGACCGGTACTGGTACCCGTTCTATGAAAAGATGGTCGAGCTGGACGTCCCGGCGATGATCCATGTGTCGGGCAGCTGCAATCCGGCGATGCACGCCACCGGCGGCTATTACATCGCGGCGGATACGATTGCCTTCATGCAGCTGCTGGAGGGCGACCTGTTCGCCGATTTCCCCACGCTGCGCTTCATCATCCCGCATGGCGGCGGCGCGGTGCCCTATCATTGGGGGCGCTATCGCGGCCTTGCCGACATGCTGAAAAAGCCGGCCCTCGACACGCATCTGATGAACAACATCTTCTTCGACACCTGTGTCTATCATCAGCCGGGCATCAACCTGCTGGCCGATGTGATCGACAACAAGAACATCCTGTTCGGCAGCGAGATGGTGGGCGCGGTGCGGGGTATCGATCCGACCACAGGCCATTATTTCGACGACACCAAACGCTATGTCGACGCGCTCGACATCAGCGATGCGGAACGCCACGCGATTTTTGAAGGCAATGCCCGGCGCGTCTTTCCCCGGCTCGATACGCTGCTGAAGGAGCGCGGGCTGTGACCAGCTGGATCACCAATGCCTGGTATGTCGCGGGCTGGGATTATGAAATCGACCGGCAGCCGCTTGCCCGCACCATCTGCGGCATCCCCATGGCGCTGTATCGCAAGCTTGACCGCAGCGTCGTCGCCCTGCGCGATGCGTGTCCGCACCGGCTGCTCCCGCTGTCGATGGGCCTGCGCGAGGGGGATTCGATCCGCTGCCGCTATCACGGGCTGAAACTCGGTCCCGACGGCGTGGCGCAGGAAATGCCGATGCGGAACGATCCGGTGAACAAACGCATCTGCGCCGAATCCTATGTCGTTGCCGAACGGCACCGGTTCGTCTGGGTCTGGATCGGCGATCGGGAAAAGGCTGATCCGGCGCTGATCCCCGACCTGTGGCCCTGTTCGACGCCGGGATGGACGTTCGACGGCGGCTATTATCCTGTCGCGGCCGATTACCGGCTGATGATCGACAATCTGATGGACCTGACGCACGAAACCCATGTCCATGCCGGATCGATCGGCCAGCCCGAATTGATGGAGGCGCCGATCAACGCCTATGTCGAGGGCAACCGGGCCTATGTCGCGCGGTGGATGCCCGGCATCGATGCGCCGCCCTTCTGGCGCAATGCGCTGAAGCAGGACGGGCCGGTCGACCGCTGGCAGATCTGCGAATTCGTGCCCCCGTCCAGCGTGATGATCGACGTCGGCGTGGCCCCGGTCGGCGCGGGCGCGACGCTGGAACGGCATGATCAGGGGGTGCGCGGCATGGTCGTCGATTGCATGACGCCCGAAACCGAAACCACCATGCACTATTTCTGGGGCATGGCGCGCAGCTTCGACATCGACGATCCCGGCTTCACCGCCCGCTTCAAGCAGCAGCAGGGCGGGGTGTTCGCCGAGGACCGCGAGGTGCTGGAGGCGCAGCAGCGGTCGATCGCCGCCAATCCCGACCTCAAGGTCATGGCCTACAACATCGACCAGGGCGGCGTGCGCGCGCGGCAGATCATCGCCCGCCTGATCCGCGAGCAGGAGGGAGCGGCATGACCGACGCGTCAGACATCCACGCCTATCTCGACGAGTTCGAGGATATTCCCGGCACGCGCGTGTTCACCGCGGCGCGGGCGCGAAAGGGGTATCATCTCAACCAGTTCGCAATGAGCCTGATGAAGCCGGAAAACCGCGAACGGTGGAAGGCGGATGAAGCCGCCTATCTCGCCGAATGGCCGCTGACCGACGAACAGCGCGAAGCGGTGCTGGCGCGCGATTACAACCGTCTGCTCGATCTGGGCGGCAACATCTATTTCCTGTCCAAAATCTTCTCGACCGACGGCCTCAGCTTCGTTCAGGCGGTCAGCACCATGACCGGCGTGTCGGTTGAGGAATATCAGGCGATGATGATGGCCGGCGGCCGATCGCCCGACGGTCTGCGTTCAAAAAAGGAGGGCAGGTAAATGGCCCGCATTACCGCCGGCGTCGCGACCAGCCATGTGCCGCTGCTGGGCGTCGCCCATGATTTCGGCAAGGACCGCGACGAGTATTTCACGCCGATCTTTTCGGGCTATGACTGGACCCGGCAATGGGAACGGGCGGAAAAGCCCGATGTCGTGATCCTCGTCTATAACGATCATGCCAGCGCCTTCGACATGAAGATCATCCCGACCTTCGCCATCGGCTGCGGCGAACGGTACGCGCCCGCGGACGAGGGGTGGGGGCCGCGCAAGGTGCCCGATGTGCACGGCCATCCCGACCTTGCATGGCATATCGCGCAAAGCCTGATCCTCGACGAATTCGACATGACCATCATCAACGAGATGGACGTCGATCACGGGCTGACCGTCCCCCTGTCGATGATGTTCGGCGATGTGCCCGAATGGCCGTGCAAGGTCATTCCGCTGGCCGTCAACGTCGTCACCTATCCGCCGCCGTCGGGCAACCGCTGCTGGGCGCTGGGTGAGGCGATCGCCCGTGCGGTGGCCAGCTTTCCTGAGGATCTGAACGTGCAGCTGTGGGGCACCGGCGGCATGAGCCACCAGCTTCAGGGCCCGCGCGCCGGCCTGATCAACGCCGAATGGGACAACCGGTTCATCGACGGCCTGATCGGCGACAGCGACCATCTGCGCCGCATCCCGCATATCGAATATCTGCGCGAAACGGGCAGTGAGGGGATCGAGATGGTGATGTGGCTGATCATGCGCGGCGCGCTGGGCCGGCGCACCGCCTTGCTGCACCGCCATTATCATGTGCCGTGCAGCAATACCGCCATCGGCCATGTCGTGCTGCGCCCCGACAATGGCGAGGGGTACGACATGACCGGCAGCAACTGGCAGAGCCTGGCCGCCGAATAAAGGACGCACGCACCGCACCCGGTGCTGCCCCTGAATGATTGGGAGAATGACATGAAGATCGCACTCGCGGGTGCCGGCGCGTTCGGCGAAAAGCATCTGGATGGGCTGAAACTGATCGACGGGGTAGAGGTCATCTCCGTCGTCGGCCGGCGGCTGGAGCCGACCCGGGCCGTGGCCGACAAATATGGCATCCCCCATGCCTGTACCGATCTGGCCGATGCGCTGGAACAGCCGGGACTGGATGCGGTGATCCTGTGTACCCCGACACAGATGCACGCCGAACAGGCGCTGCAATGCCTGGATGCCGGCAAGCATGTGCAGGTGGAAATCCCGTTGTGCGACAGCCTGGCGGATGGCGAGGCGGTGCTGGCCAAGGCGCAGGAAACCGGGCTGGTCGCGATGGTCGGCCACACCCGCCGCTTCAACCCCAGCCACCAATATGTGCACAACCGGATCGTCGCGGGCGAACTGAACATCCAGCAGATGGACGTGCAGACCTATTTCTTCCGCCGCAAGAACATGAATGCCAAGGGGGAACCGCGCAGCTGGACCGACCATCTGCTGTGGCATCATGCCGCGCATACCGTGGATCTGTTCGCCTATCAGGCCGGGCCGATCGTGGCGGCCAACGCGATTGAAGGGCCGCATCATCCCGAACTGGGCATCGCCATGGACATGTCGATCCAGCTGAAAAGCGAAAGCGGTGCGATCTGCACCCTGTCGCTCAGCTTCAACAATGACGGGCCGCTCGGCACCTTCTTCCGCTATATCGGCGATACCGGCACCTATATCGCCCGCTACGACGATCTGGTCACCGGCAAGGAAGAGCCGATCGACCTGACCGGCGTCACGGTTTCGACCAACGGGATCGAGCTTCAGGACCGCGAATTCGTCGCCGCGATCCGCGAGGGGCGCGAACCCAATGCCAGCGTGGCGCAGGTCATGCCCTGTTACCGCGTGCTGCATCAGCTGGAACAACAGCTTGAGGCGATGCGCTGAATCGGGGCATCAGGTCGTCATGATCCCCGCACCCCCGCTGCCCGCCCGCGCCCTCGGTCCGCTTGCCGTTTCGGCAATCGGCCTTGGCTGCATGAACCTCAGCCACGCCTATGGCGAAAAACCGGACGAGGCGGCGGCGGTGCGCCTGCTCAACCATGCGCTGGATCGCGGTATCACCCTGCTGGATACTGCCGCGCTGTACGGCTTTGGCGCGAATGAGGAACTGATCGGCCGCGCGGTCGGGCACCGCCGGGCCGACTATGTGCTCGCCAGCAAATGCGTGCTCGACAGCGTGGATGGCAAACGGGGGCTGGACGGTTCGCCGGCGGCGATCACCGCCTGTCTGGACCGGGCGCTCGGGCGGCTGAACACCGATCATATCGACCTATATTACCTCCACCGCCTCGATGCGCGCGTGCCGATCGAGGATTCGGTAGGCGCGCTCGTCCGGGCGGTAGAGGCGGGCAAGATCGGCAGCATCGGCCTCTCCGAAATGAGCGCCGCGACGATCCGCCGCGCTCATGCCGTGCATCCAGTCGCGGCTGTTCAGAGCGAATATTCGCCCATCGTCCGCAATCCCGACGTCGCGGTCCTGGATGCCTGTGCCGAACTCGGCATCGGCTTCGTCGCCTTTTCGCCGGTGTGCCGGGGCTTGCTGGCCGGGGCCGTCCGTTCCGACGATTATGCGCCGGGCGACCTTCGCCTGACATTGCCGCGCTTTACCGGCGACAATCTGCGTCACAACCTGGCGGCCGTGGCGGCATGGGACCGGCTGGCGGCCGAACACGACTGCACGCCGGGTCAGCTGGCCATCGCCTGGGTACTGGCGCGCGCGCCGCACATCGTGCCCATTCCCGGCACGCGCAGCATCACCCATCTGGACGATCTGCTCGGCGGGCTGTCGGTCAGGCTCGACCCGGGAGCGATGGCGCGGATCGACGCGATCTTCGCGCCGGGTGCGGTGCGCGGCGCTCGCTATCCGGCGGCGGCGCAGGCGCAGATCGACACCGAACTACTCCCGCACGAGGAACTTGCCGCCTGAACCCCGCCCGGTTCAGCCGCGCGCGCGGTGCCGGGCGAGTAGGATCAGGGCAATCGCAGCGACCACCGACCCCAGCGCCATGGCGATCGCCACCGCCTGCAACCCGTATCCGGCGGCAAACAGGATGCCGGCCAATGCGGGGGCCATCGCCGATCCGCCCCGTCCGACGCCGATGATGAACCCCGTCGCCGTCCCGCGCAGGTCCGTTCCGAAACATTGCGCGATCAGGGCGTACAGCCCGACTACGCCCGCATTGGTCGCAAACCCCGCCACCGCCGCCACGACCGACAGCGCGGCCAGGCTGGTCTGACCGCTGCCGAACAGGATCACCAGCCCGGTCGACAGCACCATCGCACCGATGGTCAGCCGGAACAGCGGCAGCCGCGCCGTCAACAGGCCAAGCGCCAGCGACCCCGTCGCCCCGCCGATGCTGGCCCACACCAGCACGCCGGCGGCTTCCGGCGGTGGAAAACCCATGTCCACGACGATCTTCGGGATCCATTTCAGGATGAAGTAGAACGTCATGATATGCGCCAGATACGCGATGGTCAGCGCAACGGTGGTGGCGATCATCGCCGGCTGGAACAGCTGCGACAGCGGCACCTTGGCCCGGATCGCGGGGGCATCGGGCAGGGCATCGATGGCCGCATGGCCCATCCGCGCCAGCGTCGCGTTGATCCGCGTCAGCGCACCCGCCGGCCGCTTCATCGCCAGGAACGCGACCGATTCCGGCACCCGCCACAGCGTGACCGGGATCATCAGGGCAGACCAGCTCGCCCCGAACAGGAATACCGCGCGCCAGTCGAAATGCGTCAGCAGTTGCGCCGCCACCAGGCCGCCGACGATCGTGCCGACCGGATATCCGCCCGCCATCAGCACCACGGCCAGCGACCGCTGCCGCGCATTCGCCGCCTCTGCCACCGCCGCATTGGTCGCCGCCAGCATCCCGCCAATGCCCAGCCCCGTCATCACGCGCCAGGCGGACAGGATCAGGACGCCGTCCGCCGATGCCGCGCCCAGCATCCCGACCGTCATCAGCATCAGACAGCCGATGATCGTCGGCCGTCGTCCCGCCCGGTCGGCAATCTGGCCCAGCAACAGCGACCCGATCGCCATGCCGACCAGTTCCATCGACAGCACGATGCCCAGCGCCGCCCGATCGATCCGCCAGTCGGCGGCGATGCCGGGTGAGGCAAAGCTGATCGACATGACATCGAACCCGTCCAGCGCGTTCAGTGCGATCATCGAGCCGACGATGCTCCACTGAAACGGCGACATTTCGCCTTGATCGATGATGCCTGCCGGATCGTTGCGCATCCTCTGTCCCTCTCAGAACGTCCGGCGGCTTTTGCCGTCCGGCCAAATTACAGTCGCTCAGCCGTGTGGATCGACCAGCATCAGCGCGTCCAGCGCGACGACGCCCTCGCCCTGCGGATGGACGATCACGGGGTTCAGATCGACCTCGCGGATGGCCGGCGTGCCGATCAGCACGTCCATCAGCGCCACGACCATCTGCGCGACCGCTGCCACATCCAGTGCGGGCGATCCGCGATAGCCATGGAGCAGCGCGGCGCTTTTCAACCGGCCCAGTTCGGCGATGATCGCCGCCTGCGTCATGTCCGGCGTGATCAGGCGCACGTCCTTCAGGATTTCGGCGGTCACGCCGCCAAAGCCGACCAGCACCACCGGGCCCCAATCGGCGTCGCGCTTTGCCCCGATGATCAGTTCCAGCCCGCGCTTGCCCATCCCCTCGATCAGCGCGCCGTCCAGCACGATGCCCGCGTCATAGGCGGCGACATTGGCATACAGGCTGTCCCATGCCGCGCGGACCGCATCGGCATTGGCCAGGTTCAGGATGACGCCGCCCGCATCGCTCTTGTGGCTCAGCGCCGCCGACTGCGCCTTGATCGCAACCGGATAACCGATGCGGTCGGCCACGGCGACCGCCTCATCGGCGGATCGGGCCATGCCGCCCTGCGGAAACGGGATGCCGACCGGGGCCAGCAGCTGCTTGGCACGATATTCGGGCACCACCCCGTGTGCGCCGGACAGGTCGATGGCCCGCGCGTGTTCCGGCCGTTCCGCCACGTCGCGGGCGGTCAGCGCGTTCAGCCGGGCAATGGCGCGGAACACCCGCTCGCTGCTGGGGAATACCGGCACGCCCGCCGCGCGCAGCGCATCGCTGTCGGCCGCGCTGATCGACGCGCCCTCGTCCAGCCCGGCATAGATCAGCGGCTTGGTCAGGGTCAGTTCGCTGACCGCGCGCAGGATCGGCGGCAGTTTGATGGCGGTCGTCTTGTCGTCCGTCTGGATGATCCCGGCGACGATGCAGCCAAAGCGGTCATCCTCATGCAACGCCTTGATCAGGCGGTAATAAATGTCCGGTTCGACCAGCCCCTGGGCGGTGATGTCCAGCGGATTGCTGACCGCGACAAAGTCCGGCATCGCCGCGCGCACCAGCGGCGCATTGCCATCGTCCAGCGCCGGCAGCGGCACCGACAATTCTTCGCACAGGTCAAGCGTCAGCGCCTTGAACGCGCCGGATTCGCCCAGCACGGCCGTGCCGCCAGCGGGCAGGGCGGGGCATCGCGACGCGATCTCGGCAATGTCGCCCAGTTCCTCCAGCGTTTCGGCAAACACCACGCCCGCGCGCTCGACCATCGCCCGCATCAGCGCATAATCGCCCGCCATGGCCCCGGTATGCGTGGCCGCGCTTTCGCGCGCCGCGCTCGACTTGCCGGGATGCAGCAGCACGATCCGCTTGCCCGCCACGCGCGCCGCCCGCGCTGCGGCCAGGAACCGCTGCGGCTGGCGGAACTGTTCGACGATCAGGGCGATCACCTGCGTCGCCGGATCGGCGATCAGATGCTCGACATAATCCTCGACGCCGCTCGCCGCCTCGTTCCCCGTCGATACCGACAGCGTCAGGTGCATGGTCCGGCCCATCAGCATGGTGCCCAGCACGGCCGCCATCGCGCCCGATTGCGACACGATGCCGACGCCCGCACCAGCACCCGGCGCGGGCAACAGCGTTTCAACGAAGGTCAGCGGGATGCGCGCGGCGTGATTGACCAGGCCCAGGCAATTCGGCCCCTCGATCACCATCCCGGCTTCGGCCGCGATCCGTCCGATTTCGCGCTGATCGGCCAGTCCCTGCTCGCCGCCCTCGGCAAATCCGGCGGAAAACACCACCGCCGCACCGCATCCGCGCGCTGCCAGCGCCCGGATCGCGTCCATCACCCCGGCACGGGGAATGGCCAGCACGGCCGCATCCACCCCCACCGGCAACGCATCGATCGACGGCAGGCACGGCCGCCCGCCGATTTCCGCGCGCTTGGGGTTGATCAGGTGGATGTCGCCCGAAAACCCGTTGCGCTCCAGATTGGCCAGCACCGACGCGCCCAGCGCGCCCGGCTTTTCCGACGCACCGACGATCGCCACGGACCGCGGCGACAACAGGCGATTGAGCTCGGCGGACACCGCTGCGGGCGCGGATCGCGTGTCGGTTGCCATGATGGTGCGTTCCCCCGAAACCCGGTCAGACGTTCTGCTTGGACTTGTCATACGCGCCCAGGCCGGGCTTGTACGTCTTGTCGTCGATGAACTGCTTGATGCCCTGCTTGCGGCCATCATTGTCAAAGAAATTGGCCGCTTCCTGCGCGCGGATCAGGTAATCCTCGGCATTGTCGTACGTCATTTCGCGCACGCGCCGGATCGCGTCCTTCGTCGCCTTCAACGCGACAGGGTTCTTCTCCAGCAGCACCTTGGCCACCTGTTCCACCCGGTCGCGCAGGGTGGCCAGCGGCACCGCCTCGTTCACCAGGCCCCATTCGGCGGCGGTCTTGCCGTCGATATTCTCGCCCATCATCGCGTGATACATGGCGCGGCGAAATCCGGTTAGCTCGACGATCACCTTGGACGCGCCGCCGCCGGGCAGGATGCCCCAGTTGATTTCCGACAGGCCGAACGTCGCCTCTTCGGCCGCGAATGCCAGATCGCATCCGAACAGCGGGCCGTATCCGCCGCCAAAGCACCAGCCGTTGATCATCGCGATGGTCGGCTTGTGATACCAGCGCAGGCGCCGCCACCAGCCATAGGCCTCGCGCTGCGCACCGCGCGTCGCGCCCAGGCCCTTGGCCTCGTTCTCCCGGAAATATTCCTTCAGGTCCATGCCCGCCGACCACGCCGTCCCTTCGCCCGACAGGACAAGCACGCCCACATCGTCGCGATATTCCAGCTCGTCGAGCACGCGCATCATCTGGCGGTTGAGCTTGGGGCTCATGCAGTTGCGCTTTTCGGGCCGGTTGAACCGCACCCACGCAATGCCGTCGATCACGTCAAAGGCAACGGTTTCGGTTTCGGAACGGTCGGTCATGTCGAATGCGCCTTTCGCAGCGGAACGGGTGGGGACGGGGTTCAGATGGGATAATGGCCCGGCTGGGTCTCGATCGTGATCCAGCGCAGTTCGGTGAAGGCATCGATGCCCGCGCGGCCGCCGAACCGGCCGTAACCGGACGCCTTGACCCCGCCGAACGGCATCTGCGCCTCGTCATGCACGGTCGGGCCGTTGACGTGGCAGATGCCCGATTTGATCTGCCGCGCAACACGCAGGCCGCGTGCCGCGTCCCGCGTGAACACGGCTGCGGACAGGCCATATTCGGTATCGTTGGCCAGCCGGATCGCCTCCGCCTCGTCTGCCGCGCGGATGATGCCGACCACGGGGCCGAAACTTTCGTCGCGGAACAGCTTCATCGCTGGGGTCACCCCGTCAATGACATGGGCGGGCATCAGCACGCCGTCCGCCGCGCCGCCGTTCAGCTGCCGTGCCCCCGCCGCCAGCGCATCGTCGATCAGCGCGCGGACATGATCGACCGTCTTCTGGTCAACCACCGCGCCCAGCGGCGTCTTGCCCTCGCGCGGGTCGCCGACGGGCATCGTCGCCACCTTGGCCGCCAGCTTGTCGGCAAAGGCATCGGCAACCGCATCGACCACGATGATCCGTTCGGTCGACATGCAGATCTGGCCCTGGTTCATGAACGCGCCGAACGCCGCCGCCTTGACCGCCTCGTCCAGATCGGCGTCCTCCAGCACGATCAGCGGCGCCTTGCCGCCCAGTTCCAGCAGCGCGGGCTTCAGATTGTCGGCGCAGCGCCGGGCGATGATCCGCCCCACCGCCGTCGATCCGGTAAAGTTCACGCGGCGCACGGCCGGGTGATCGATCATCGCGCCAACGACCTCGCCCGCATCGGCCGGCGCATTGGTGACCAGGTTGACGACCCCATCGCCCAGTCCCGCCTCGGCAAAGGCATCAATGATCAGCGCGTGGGTGCGCGGGCATTGCTCCGACGCCTTCAGCACCACGGTGTTGCCGCAGGCCAGCGGCACTGCGATGGCGCGCGTGCCCAGGATGATCGGCGCATTCCACGGCGCGATGCCCAGCACGACGCCGGCCGGTTCGCGCAGGGCCATGGCGATGCAGCCCGGCTTGTCGGACGGGATCACCTCGCCGCTGATCTGCGTGGTCAGCGCCGCTGCCTCGCGCACCATGCCGACGGCCAGCATCAGGTTGAACCGCGCCCAGCCTTCGGTCGCGCCGATTTCGGTCATCATCGCATCGACAAAATCGGCCGCACGCGCATCCATGGCGGCGGCAGCGGCCATCAGCTTCGCCCGCCGCGCATTGGGGCCAAGCGCAGACCAGGCGGGCAGGGCAGCGGCGGCCGCATCGCACGCCTCGGCCGCCTCTTCCGGCGACGCTGCGGCGGCAGTGGTTGCCACACGCCCCGTCACCGGGTTTATACGGTCGAATTGTGAACCGGTGGTCCGTGTCGTGCCGCCAATGAACAGAGGAACCGATGACGCAGGCATATCCGACTCCAGATGCATATACGCTTAATGTTATGGGGTATAGCATAAGCCTTTCCGCTGGCGTGGCAAGCGGTTTTGGCCGCGCAGCGACGCGCAAGGGGGCGGGGCGGGCCTGATGACGGACCAAATGCACAATCCGGTCGCGCATCATCTGGGCTATCGGATGCGCCGGGCGTCGGTCGCACTGATGGCGAAGGCGGGACGCACGGCAGAGGAGCGGGGGCTCAGCATCACGCTGGGCACCGTGCTCATCCTGATCAGCGCCAATCCGGGCTGCCGTCAGCGGGATCTGTGCGCGGAACTGGGCATCAAGCGGGCGAACATGACGCCGATCGTCGCTGACCTTGAAACCCGCGGGCTGCTGGACCGTGCCGCCATCGACGGCCGGTCACAGGCGATGCGGCTGACGCCAAAGGGGGCGGCGCTCGCCCAGGAATTGCTGGCGGCGCTGGAGGCGACGGAACAGTCGATCGACAGCCATTTCGCGCCCGGCGAACTGGATCAGCTGCGCGACCTTGCCCAGCGGCTCGAAGAAGCGATGGCGCAGGATCACCCCTAAAGCGGCAGGCCCACATAATTTTCGGCAATCGCCGTCTGCGCCGCTGCCGAACCGGCGATATAATCCATCTCCGCCACCTGCATCCGCCGGTCAAAGGCGTCGGTGTCCGGAAAACGGTGCATCAGCCGGGTCAGCTGCCACGAAAACCGTTCCGATTTCCACACCCGCGCCAGCGCACGGTCCGAATAGCCGGCAATGCCGTCCGCGTCCCCGCGCCGATACCATCCGGTCAGCGCCTCGGACAGATAGGCGACGTCCGATGCCGCCAGGTTCAGGCCCTTTGCCCCCGTGGGCGGCACGATATGGGCGGCATCCCCGGCCAGGAACAGGCGGCCATGGCGCATCGGCTCCGAAACGAACGAACGCAGCGGCGCGACCGATTTTTCGATGGCCGGCCCGCGCACGATCCGGCTTCCCGCTTCCGGCCCCAGCCGGATGGCCAGTTCGTCCCACAGCCGCTCGTCGGGCCAGTTGTCGACCGGCTCGCCCAGCGGCACCTGGATATAATATCGGCTCCGCGTCGGCGACCGCATCGACGCCAGCGCAAATCCGCGCTCGTGATTGGCGTAGATCAGCTCCTCGGTACAGGGCGGCACATCGGCCAGGATGCCCAGCCACCCGAACGGATATTGCTTGTCGAACACCCGCTGGACCGATGCCGGAATGGCCTGACGCGACGGCCCGTGAAATCCGTCGCAGCCGCAGATGAAATCACAGTCCAGCCGCTGCGCGCGGCCATCCATGCTGAACGTGACGAACGGCGCGTCGCTGTCCACATCGCCCAGCGCGACGTCGGATGCCCCGTACAGGATGGTCAGCCCGCGCTCGTCCGCCGCGCTCATCAGGTCGCGGGTCAGTTCGGTCTGGCCGTAAACCGTGACGTGCCGCCCGATCAGCTCGGCAATGTCGATGTGGATCAGCCGTTCGCCATCGGCCAGAAAGAACCCGCTGTGCAGCAGGCCCTCACGCTTCATCCGCTCGTCCAGGCCCAGCCGGGTCATCAGGTCGGTCGTCGTCCGCTCCAGCACGCCGGCGCGGATGCGGCCCAGGATATAGTCGGGCGTCTGGCGCTCGACGATGGTCACGTCGATCCCTTCGGCGCGCAGCAAATGGCCCAGCAGCAGCCCCGCCGGGCCAGCCCCGATGATCGCAACCTGTGTCCGCATTGGCCTGCTCCTGCCGATCCTGTCGGCCAAACCTAGGCAGGATCGGCATCAGCGGCGATATCGCAAAGGCCAAAAAACTTGGACATTTCGCCAGTGTGCGATAGCCAAGTGACCATGGCCGACCCGCCCGTCATTCCCAGTTTCTACCTGTATGGTGAGCCGCCACGCGCGGTAGAGGCGGCGTTCGTCCATTGCGAATCGCTGGATGACCGGTCGCGGCCCAGCGAATGGACCATCGCCCCGCACCGGCATGACGGCCTTGCCCATATCATGCTGATTGCCCATGGCGACGGCACTGCGATCATCGAGGGCGAACGGCACCCGTTCCGCGCGCCAGTGCTGGTGATCGTGCCATCCAGCGTGATTCACGGCTTTGAATGGGCACAGGAATCGCGCGGCCATGTCGTCACCGTCGCCATGGAACAGATTGATGCGCTGGGCCTGTTCAGCCCCCAGGCATCGGCGCTGTTCGGCCGGTGGTCGCTGCATCCCGTGGCGGCCGAGCGGCTGCCGGTGATCGAAGGATGGATCGCCGAATTGTCCCGCAACCTGAACTGGGATTCGCCGGGACGGGCGCTGGCGGTGACCGGCATCCTGCTTGCCCTGATCGCAGAGGCGATGCGCCATGCCCAGCCACCGGCAACGGCCATCCGGGTCAGCCGGGCAATGTCCATCGTGGCGCGCTATCGCGACCGGATCGAACGCGATTTCCGGCGCCGCCTGACCGTTGCGGAACACGCCGCCATGCTGGGCGTCAGCGTATCGACCCTGCGCGCCGCCTGCATGGCCGTGGCGGGCGATTCCCCCCTGCGGATCCAGGATGAGCGCACGGTGCTGGAGGCGCGTCGGCTGCTGCGCTATTCCAACCTGTCGGTCGCTGAAATCGGCTATGCCCTGGGCTTTGCGGATCCCGCCCATTTTTCGCGGTTCTTCAAACGAATGGCCGGCGTGGCGCCATTCCGCGCGCGGCAATAGGCCGGGGCTTGTCCCGCCTCAGCTGCGGCCTTGACGAACCCTCGCCAAGCCATTGAGATGCGGCACGCCGTCTGGCGCAGCGCGGGCGGGAAGATGCGAACGGCGGTCCCGGCGCATATGGGGGGTGACATGGCCGAGAATTCGGTGAACCGGCTGTCCAGCCGCCGCCAGACCTTTGTTGACCTGTGCGAGGAAACCACCGGTTTCGGAGAGATCGAGTTCCGCACGTTCCGCGACCTGCTGATCCGGCCGCGCGTCGCCCTTGAACACTATCTGATCCACGGTCCCACCGGCGGCCAGCGCTATTCGCGGCCCTTCGGCTTCTACATGGGGCTGTGCGGGATATTGATGTTCTACCTGTTTCTGGTTGGCGGATTGAAGGGCGTGATCGAGGGTTGGCCCGCCAGCCTGATCGATCCCTGGCTGGCCCGGTCCGGAAAAAGCCGGGACGCATTTATCGACGATGCCGAAAGCTGGATGTCGCTGGTCGTGACGCCCATCATCGCCGTCCTCAACGCCCTGCTCGCCGCGCCGCTGCTCAAATGGTGGAGCGGGCTGGACTGGCGGCGCAGCTTTCGGTCGGCCAATGTGCTGATGTGCGTGTGGACCGTGCCGATCCTGTTCATCGGCCCAGCCCCGCAGATCGAGGGGCTTCAGCTGTACGCGCTGCTGATCATGTGGGCCTCCCTGTTCGTCGCGTTCTTTCGCATGGGCAAGGGGCTGTGGTTCGCGGCGTGGTGGGACGGGGCGCTGAAAAGCCTGTTGCTCGTCATCCTCCTCATGATCGCCTCATGGATCGGCATGGTCCCCAGCCTGTATATCGGCCTGATCGGCGGGACGTGGAGCGCCTGAGGCGCCGTCGACCTCCCGCCGCCCCGATCCGCCGCCCGCTGGACAATCCTCCCGCAGCCCTGCTAAGACATGCAATGTTATACCATAACATTTTCCTTAAGGTTCCGCATGACCATGAACGATCACCGCCTGTCCGGGATGGCGACCGTCATTGACCGCGCAGACGCCGTTGCGGCCGCAACCCGCTCGCTTGAGGATCTGGCTGCGGTCCGGCATCCCGATATCGCCCTGGCCATTCATTCGCGTTCCTTGCCGCCCCGTCTGTCCGATGCTGTGGACGCGCTCGACCTTGACGGGATCGACGATACCGATCTGATCGTCGATCTGCCGATCAGCGGAGAGGCCTTTGCAGCAGCCCTGGCGGTCAGCGGCTTTCCCGCTTCGGCCGCGCGCATGATCGGCGACGACATGGCGCGGTTGGCGCAGGTGCTGGGCGATGTTGCGGGCTGCACCCGGCTGGCGATCCGACTGCACGTCGTTGAAACCGATGCCTGCCGAAAGTTTCATGCGGACTATGTCACGCTGCGCCTCTTGACCACCTATCGCGGCCGCGCGACCGAATGGCACCGTGCAGACACGCCCGACCGGATCGATCGGCTTCGGCCCGGTGACGTTGCGATCTTCAAGGGCCGGGTGCTGCTCGACCCGCCGGCCGTGCTGCATCGCTCGCCGCCGATTGCCGGAACGGGCGAGCATCGGTTGCTGCTGGTCGTCGATCCTGTGCCGTTGCCCGGCGGCTGAACCATCCGGCAACGCCGGCATCCGGTGATTGCCCTGTCCCTTCGGCATGGTAGAGAAACCCATGCTGACCGACATTGAAATCTCGCGCGCCGCCGCCATCCGCCCGGTTCTGGAAATCGCGGAGCGCGCCGGGATCCCCGCCGACGCCGTCGAACCCTATGGGCATCACAAGGCAAAGGTGGACGTCCACCGCCTGCCCGCGTGCGATGCGCCGGGCAAGCTGATCCTGGTCACCGCGATCAACCCGACCCCGGCGGGAGAGGGGAAGACGACGACGTCGGTCGGGCTGGCGGATGCGCTGAACCGGATCGGCAAGCGGACGATGCTGTGCCTGCGCGAACCCTCGCTCGGCCCCTGTTTCGGGACAAAGGGCGGGGCGGCCGGGGGCGGCTATGCGCAGGTCATCCCGATGGAAGACATCAACCTGCATTTCACCGGCGATTTCCACGCGATCACCAGCGCGCACAACCTGCTCGCCGCGATGATCGACAATCACATCTATTGGGGCAATGCGCTGGGCATCGACACCCGCCGGGTGGTCTGGCGCCGCGTCGTCGACATGAACGACCGGGCGCTGCGCGACATTGTTCAATCGCTTGGCGGCGCAGTGAACGGGTATCCTCGCGAATCCGGGTTCGACATCACGGTCGCGTCCGAAGTCATGGCGATCCTGTGCCTGGCCGACGGCCTTGCCGATCTGGAGGCGCGGCTCAGCCGGATCGTCATCGGCTATACCCGCGACCGGCGGCCCGTCACGGCCCGCGACCTGAACGCCGACGGCGCCATGGCGGTGCTGCTGGCACAGGCGATCAAGCCCAATCTGGTCCAGACGCTGGAGGGCAATCCCGCGCTGGTTCATGGCGGCCCGTTCGCCAATATCGCCCATGGCTGCAATTCGGTCATTGCCACGCGCACCGGCCTTGGCCTTGCCGACTATGTCGTGACCGAAGCGGGGTTCGGGGCAGATCTGGGCGCGGAAAAATTCTTCGACATCAAATGCCGCCAATCGGGCCTGCGCCCCGATGCCGTGGTCATCGTGGCCACCGTCCGCGCGCTCAAGATGAATGGCGGCGTTGCCAAGGGCGATCTGGCCCGGCCGGATGTCGATGCGGTCCGGCGCGGCGCGGTCAATCTGGTGCGCCATATCGAAAATGTCCGGCAGTTCGGCGTGCCCGCCGTCGTCGCGATCAACCGGTTCCACACCGATGGCGACGATGAACTGGCCGCCATTGCCTCGATCGTTGCGGCACACGGGTCACAGGCGATGATCTGCACGCACTGGGCCGATGGCGGTGCGGGAGCGGAGGATCTGGCCCGGCGGGTGGTCGAAATTGCCGACGCGCCGTCGCAATTCGCGCCGCTCTATGACGACGACCTGCCGCTGTTCGACAAGATCAACACCGTCGCCACCCGCATTTACCGGGCAGAGGCGGCGGTCGCCTCGCCAGAGGTGCACGCTCAACTCGCCCGGTGGCAGGATGCGGGCTATGGCCACCTGCCTGTCTGCATTGCCAAGACGCAGTACAGCTTTTCCACCGATCCCGCCGCGCTGGGCGCGCCGACCGGGCATATCGTATCGGTGCGCGACGTGCGGCTGGCAGCGGGGGCGGGCTTTGTCGTCGCGATCTGCGGCGACATCCGCACCATGCCCGGCCTGCCCCGCGTACCTGCGGCAGAATCCATCCGCGTCGATGCCGACGGCCTGATCCAGGGGCTGTTCTAGGGCATCCCCTCCACCGTTCGGGCGCGGTGCCCGCTTCGCTGTTGACACCGGTTACCCGATCCGCATCATGCCGCCGAACAGAATAATGTCGGGGGGCGGATGACAGGGCGGCACGGCATTTACCTGACCAGTCGTCGGCATATGCTTGGCATCGCCGCTGCGACGCTGGCGATCGGCATCGCGCCGGTCGCCCTGGCCGCGCCCGACCCCGTCGCCCGCCTGCGGGTCAGCCTGTCGGTGCCGGGGGCGCATCGGACGGTGGCCGCCGCCATCGCCGCCCTGCCGCCACAGGGCGGGGTCATCCGCATCGATCGCGGCCTCTGGCGGGAAAAGCTGGCCATCACGGCCGCCAATGTCACGCTGGTCGGGCTGGGCGATCGCCCGGAGGACACGGTCATCACCTGGGACGATTCCTCGCAAAAGGCGGGCGGCACTGTCAGGTCGGCGACGCTTACCGTTTCGGGCGACCGGTTCCGCATGGGCAACCTGACGGTCCGCAACGACTGGGCCTTGCGCCCCGATGCCTATCCGACCCAGGCGGTTGCACTGGCACTGACCGGCGACCGGGCGGTGCTCGATCATGTCCGGCTGGACGGGCATCAGGATACGCTGTTCGCGGGCAAGGGGCCGGGCGGTCGATTGTCGCGGCACTATTTCGGGAACAGCCGGATATCCGGCCATGTCGATTTCATCTTCGGCAACGCCAATGCCTATTTCAGCCGCTGCGCCCTGCACGGCAATGCCGGATCGACGGTGATGATCACCGCGCACAGCCGGAATGCCGATGATGACCCCAGCGCCTATGTCTTCGATCGCTGCACGATCACTGCCGATGCCGACGCGGGGCCGATCTGGCTGGGCCGGTCGTGGCGCGACTATGCACGCGTCATCTTTCTCGACACCCGCATGGATGCACCCGTTGCCCCCGGCGGCTGGCGGGAATGGACGCCGGGCACGACCGACCGTCTGAAGACGAGCTATTATGCCGAATATCGCTCAACCGGCCGCGGCGCACCGCCCCCGCCGCGCGTGGCGACCGCGCATCGGCTCAGCCGGGAACAGGCCGCGCAGTGGCGGCGGGACCAGTTTTTCGGCGGCGATACCGGCTGGATCGACGAGGGGCTGATGGCCCTGGCACAGGAGAGGAAGGTCCGATGAACCGCACGTCCATCATGATAGCGGCCGCGCTGCTGACGCTGCCCGTCGCTGCCCGCGCCCAGACCGCACCGGCACTGGCACCCGTGCCGCGCGAATTTCCGCGGGAGATCGCGCCGTCGAAAATCATCCTGGTCGGCGATTCCACCACGGCGGTCGTCGGTGGCTGGGGGCCCAGCTTCTGCGCCTATCACGTCACCTCGTTCATGGCGTGCCTCAATCTGGCGCGGGGCGGGCGCAGTTCGCGCACCTATATGCAGGAACGATCGTGGGAACTGGCGCTGAACGAGGCGCGCGTGCCCGGATATCAACGCACCTGGGTGCTGATCCAGTTCGGCCATAACGATCAACCGGGAAAGACGCGCTCGACCGAACTGGCGCAGGAATTTCCCGGTTATATCCGGCGCTATGTCGATGATGCGCGCAGGGCAGGGGCGATCCCCGTGCTGCTGACCCCGCTGACCCGGCGGACGTTCCGCGACGCCCGGCTGGACAATGATCTGGAACCCTGGGCCGCCGCCATCCGCACGGTGGCGAAGGAGGCGGACGTGCCGCTGATCGACCTCAACGCCGCCAGCGCCGCTGCGGTCCAGACGATGGGCGAACGGGCGGCAGAGCGGTTTGCCCAGCTGCCGCCCGGCGCGGTTCCGCCTGCCGCCCCGGCCCCGACCGCGAGCCCGTCCGCAACAGAGGTGAACGTCATCCCCACCGCGCTGCCGAAACTGGCCTTTGATCGCACGCATCTGGGCGTTGAGGGCGCGGATTACTTCGCGGAAATGGTCGCCGAACTGTTGGCCGATGCGGTACCGGACATGCGCCCGCTGCTGTTCGTCGATCGCCTGGACAAACGGGCGGGCGCCGCCCCGTCAGGCCGCTGACCGGTCATCCGCCATTGGCCTTTTTCCAGCGCGCATATTCGGCCTGTGCCGACAGGCCGCTCTTGTTGAACCAGGCATAGCCGCCGCGCCGCTCCGCGCTGATGTTCATCACATCGTCGTACAGGCTGCGGTCCCGGTCGCCAAAGATGGGCAGGTTGTCGCTCGCCCGGTAAAATCGCGACCACAGCACCGCGCCCTTTTGCTGCACGATCCGGGGATTGCCGCCTTCCTTGGTCCAGGCGGCGTCGCGGATCACGCTGCGGTCCACCCATGCCATCCCGTCGGCGACGGCGCGCCGGACGGCCGGGGACGGGTTGGGCAACGACATCAGCAACGACAGCAGCCGTACGCTCTCCGCACTGGTCAGCTCGGCGGGTTCATAGGCGCGCGCCGTCACGGGTTTCAGCGTGATCGGGTCATGCTGCTGCGCCCATCCGGTCCGCACGCCGTTCACGACGATCTGGGTGCGCAGGATGCAATCGATCCCGGCCTTGACCGCCCGGTCGGCCCGCGCCCGATGATCCGCCGACAGCATGGCATAGCCGCCCTTGCCTGCGCCGACATCGATCAACAGCCGGATGACCCGCGCCATGGCATCGTCATTATAGGTGATGGCATTGTGATAACCGCCCATCAGCGGCCAGACCTGCGGCCACCCGCCCGTCGGATATTGCGCGGCCAGCAGGTAATCGACCCCGCGCCGCAATGCCGCGCCATACCGCGCCTCGCCCGCCTTGCCCGTCGCTGCAATCACGCGTTCCAGATACGCGATCTCGCCGGTCGTCGCGCTGTTGTCGATGGTGCCGACGAATGCCCAGTCCCTTGCGCCGCCGCTGCCCGGCGTTTCCTCGTGAATATAATGCTGGCCGGGCCGGCGCGGCGGGATCGTGCGCGGCGTGTTCTTGCCCCATCCGCCGGCCGGCGTCTGGAAACTGACGATGGTATCGGCAATCGCCCGCGCCTCGGCCGACCGGAAATAATCCGGGTCGCCGCCGGGCAACTCGCCGCCGCCGCCCGGCGGGGATGGCGGCGGCGTGGCACCGGGGGGCAGTTCCGCCGCCAGCGCCGCCTTGTCCGCGCGCATCTGCTCGGCGGACCGCGTGAAGTACGCCGTCCATGCCGCCCGCTCCGCCCTGGGCAGGCTGGCGATCCGTTCGGCGGACAGGGGCGGGGACGGCTCGATGGTCCCGATCTTTCTGGCCATGCCCGGCGTCGCGGCGGTCAGGGCGGACAGCGCCAGCAATGCCGTCGACAGCCGCGCCCGGCCAGGTCCATGACGTCCCATCTTCATCCCCCCTCACAATGCCCGGAACCGGAAATCGGTAAACCGCGCGGTGCCGCTGCCCGCCGAATACAGGCCAGGGCGCAGCATCAGGAACCCGCCGCGCACATTATGGTGATATCCCGACACCTCCATGCCGCGGTCGAACCGTTTCCACGTCGCCCCGTCATCGGTGCTGGTGTGGAATGCGACGATATGCCGGTTGTTGGTCACCCGCATCCGCACCTTCTGACCATGGCCATGGGCGGGCCGTCCCCGCTCGATGCCATATTGGTGCGTCACGAACCGCTGCCGGTCGAATCCCAGCCCGCAATACAGCTTGTCGTCGTAAAACAGGACCAGTCCGGCAACGCCGTCCGGCTCGATCTCGATGGTACATTCGAACTGATAGGCGGGATCCCCTGCAATCAGCAGCAGGGGCGAACTGTCCGACGGCGCCTTGCCCCGCGCGGCAAGATGCAGCGCGTTGTTCGCCACCTTGACCCGGCTGCGTTCGTCCGGTGCGGGGCGAAAAAAGTTCCATTTGGTGCCCAGCGCCAGCGTCGAAAAATCATCCGACAGCGGCGCGCCATGCGGCTGCGCCTTGCCCCCCCGGGGCTTGGCAATCGGCCGGGACAGGTCGCCGCCCGTCATCCGGAACCAGCCGTCATCCGTCCATTCAACCGGGTCCAGCAGCGTCTGTCGCCCCAGCGTCCAGAACCCGTTTTCAAACCCGTGATAGACCGACCACCAGCTGCCGTCCGGCCCCTCGACCAGCGTGGCGTGTCCCCGCGACCACCATTGTTCGTCCAGCGACGTGGTGCGGACGATCGGGTTGCCGGGATGATGCTCCCATGGCCCATGGATGGACTTTGACCGCGCGGCGATGACCATGTGGCCGGTCGGCGGACCCGCGGTGCCGCCCACGGCCGTGATCAGGTAGAAATAATCGCCGCGGCGCATCACCTTTGGCCCTTCCGGGCTGAACCCCTCGACCGCCCAGACGTCGGGATAGCGCCAGGGGTCGTAGACATGCTCGACCGGACCGACCGTCGACAGGCCATCCGCGGCCAGCCGGATGCGGTCGCCGCCCGACAGGAACAGCCACCGGCTGCTATCCTCGCCCACCGCATGGCCGGGATCGATGTGGCTGCGCAGGCCAAGATCGATGGGGTCGCTCCACGGCCCCTCGATCCGGTCGGCATGAATGACCCAGTTGGTCGTCGGGTTCTTGGTCGGGATATAGAGGTAATAGCGACCCTTGTGCTTGGTCAGCTCGGGCGCCCACACCGCACCGATATTGCGCGTCAGCGCCGCAGTGATCGGTCGCCAGTTGATCAGGTCCTGCGAATGCCAGATGACCAGGCCGGGATAGGAATCGAACGTCGAAAACGTCATGTAATAATCCCGCCCGTCCTTCAGGATGGTGGGATCGGGATGATCGCCCGCGATCAGGGGATTGAGGAACGTGCCGTTGCCCAGATCGGCGACCCGCTGATTGTCATGGCCACGGCGATGGGTAGGCGCGGTGGTCTGCTCCCCGGCGGTCTGTGCCAGCGCGCCCGGCGCGCCCGACATTGCGGCCATTCCGGCCCATCCGGCCAGCAGACTGTCACGACGCGATAGCTTCATCGGATACTCTCACGGACACGGACAAAAAGCGGCCCCGCATTTCGTGCCGGAAATGCGGGGCAGGAGGGAGATCAGAAGCGCAGGCGGGCACCCACGCGATAGATCGGGCCGGGGCTGCCATATTGGGTAATGGCCTCCTGCCCCTGATAGGCATAACGCTCGTTCGGCTGGTTGGTGATGTTCAGCGCCTCGGCCGTCACCGACAGCCAATCCGTGAACTGGTAACTGGTGGATGCGTCCACATTGGTCGTCGAACGGCTATACTGGAAATCGTTGATCAGCGGCGCATCGCACGGCGTGCCGGCAACCGACGGATTGGCCGGATTGTTCTGCAGCCCCGGCGCACAGGTGCCGCCCGCGATCGGATAGTTGGTCGAATATCCCTTGCGGTTCGCCACCGAAATGCGCGCCCGGAACCGGCTGGTTTCATAGGACAGCGTGGCGTTCAGTGCCTCGGGTGACACGCCCAGGAACGGGGCGGCGCCAGTGGTCTGCGCCACCGTCGCCGAACCGGGGTCCAGGATGTAATTCAGCTCCGACTGGATGTAGGTATAGTTCACCTGCACGCCCAGATTCTTGAAAATCCACGGCAGGAACTCAAGCTCCTGCTGGAAGCTCACTTCGATGCCGCGGATATAGCCGCCCGGCGCGTCGCGGAACTGGCGCGCGGTGAACACATTGTCGCCGTCGATATAGGCAAGCTGGTTGGCGTTGGTGAACCCCTGGCGGATCGCATCGACATTCTCCGCTCCGACCAGCTGGCTGAGCGGCGCGGAAAAGTTGATCGTCTGCGGAAAGCTCAGGATGTCCTTGTTGAACGCCGCGATGGACAACAGGCCGCCGCGCGAGAAATACCATTCCACGCTGGCATCCATGTTCGTCGACCGGAACGGCTTCAGCTGCGGGTTGCCGATGGTCAGCGTCGCGCCCACCGTCTCGCCGGTGTTCGGCACCGAGATTGCGGTGATCGACGGCGACAGATTGCCCAGCAGCGGACGTGCCATCACCTTCGAAATGCTAAACCGGACAAGCACATCGTTCAGCGGTTCGTACACGATGTTCAGCGACGGCAGGAAATCGGTGTACTTGTTGGTCCCCTGGATCGCGCGGCCGCTCGGCGTGGTGCCGTCCGACGTCACGTCCGTCTTGGCCATGCGCATGCCCGCATTGCCGCGGAACGGCCGCCCGAACAGCAACGAATCCCAGTCCATCTGGAAATAGATGCCGGTCAGCTTCTCGGTCACCGCAAAATTCTCGCGGCCGCCGTTGCGCAGGTTGGTGATGCGCCAGTCGCCGAACTTGTTGACGCAGTTGCAGGTGAAATCGAACAGGGAATCGAACGCATCGATGCTCGGCACGTAAAAGCTGCTGATCGTCCCTTCCGGCACGGTCAGGCCCTGGCCAAACTCGATCATGCGGCCGACGGCCGATGCGTTGGTCCCGGCTTCGGCCAGGGTCGGGTTCAGGATGTCGACATTGCGTTCGAACTGGACGGTGCGGAACGCATATTCGCGGTAATTCCCGCCAAAGCTCAGCTTCAGCTCGTCATTCAGATCGAGGTCGAAATCGATCTTGCCCTGACGATAGGTGTTGACGGTCGACCGCTGGAAATGCCGGATGCCGGAAAAGCCCTTGACCGTATCCCAGTTCGCGGGATTGGCGACGTCGAACCCGAAATCCATGAACGGCATGGTGTCGGTGTCGCGCTCGTCGAACACATACAGGCCCGGCGAATCCATCCGGTTGAATTCGACCAGCAGGCCCTGCTGGTTCAGCCGCGATTCCGACGCACCGCCAACGAACGTCATGCGGAACGTGTCGGTGAATTCATGGTCCAGCTGGGCCGATGCCTGCTTGAACGTGGTGGTGTATTCGGACTGGTCGGCGGCGGACCGGAAATCGACATTGGTCGCCGTCATGTAATTGACGATGCCGTTTTCGACATTGACGTCCTGCAACCGGACTGCAGGCCGCCCGATCAGCGCGCCGCGAAACGCCAACCGGTTGGTCGACGGGATGTACCCCACCGAATTGGGGTTGTTGTAATAGTCATACGGATCAAGGTTGAACGGATTGACGCTGAAGATGTTGGACGCGGTCGGGTTGTTCGCAGCCAGCGCCCCCGGCACGACCGCGCTCGGCGCCAGCACCGATGTCACCCGCTGGCCCTGCGCGTTCAGGGCCGTGCCGAACGCCGGCGTGGTGCCGTACAGCTGATTGCCGCAATCCTGGGGCGGGGTGAATGCGTTACCTGCACTCGGCACGCACAGGCCGGGATACAGCGCGCGCGCGGCCTGCGGCGTCAACGTGTTGCCGGCGGTGTTCAGCGTCGCATTGGTGTTGTTGCGGTTGAGGCCCACCGGCGACAGCTGGTTGATCGTCGACTTGTTCTTGAACCGCGAATACAGCCCGTCGATCGACAGCCGCGTGCGGCCCGTGATCTGCCACTGATAGGAGGTGGTCAGGCCCAGCCGCTCATAGGTGACGTCCTGCTGCTCGATCGAGGGCAGGGCGGGGAAGCGCACCGTCGAATTGTCGAACCGGCCGGGCGTGTTGAACGGCGAACCGGGATACAGCTTTGCATAGGCTTCGGGATTGGATCCCGACAACAGATTGACGATCTCCGGATTGGTGATCGCCGTGCCGAACGCGGTTCCGGCCGGCGCGGCAAATCCGGCCCGCTGCGGGTTCTCGTTCCCCGCCCAGGTGCTGCCGCGATAGACATAGTCGGACTGCCCGGCCTGACGGCGGTACTGGTCGATTTCGTTTTCCGATTTCGCCCAGGCCGCGGAAAACAGGATGCCGATATCGCCGAACCGCCGCGACACCAGGCCGGCGACGCGCGGCTCCCACTTGCCGCTGTTCGCCTGATAGCTGCCCTCGGACGACAGGCCGAACGCGCCCTTCTTGTAATCGAACGGCCGCGCGGTCTGCAGGTCGATGGTCGCGCCCAGCGACCCTTCATCGGTTTCCGCAGACGGAGTCTTCTGCACCGTCAGCGAGTTGAACAGCTCGGATGCAAAGGTGTTGTAGTCGAACGACCGGCTGCGGTTGGGGCTTGTGCCGGCATCGTTCGCACCGGCAGTCGACAGCGCCTCCAGTCCGTTCAGGCGGGTCCGGTTGAAATCGCCGCCCAGGCCGCGGACCGTGATCGACCGGCCTTCGCCATTGTCGCGGTCAACCGACACGCCGGGCAGGCGCTGCAGCGATTCGGCCAGGTTGTTGTCCGGGAAATCGGCAATATCCTCGGCCGTGATCGCGTCGATCTGAACGGTGGACGTGCGTTTCAGGTCGATCGCATTGCGCAGCGATGCGCGATAGCCGGTAACGACGATGTCGCTGCCCGGCTGGCCATCCAGGGCGGCGTCCTGCGCTGCCTCGGCATCGGCACCGGCATCGACTGCGGCAGCTTCGGCCTCCTCGGTTGCGGCGCTGGCGGTGGCAGGCGCGGCCTGCTGCATCGCGCTGGCCGGTTCGATCGCGCACAGGGCGATAAGGGAACCGCCCATGCACAGCAGAATCCTGTTGTTCATTATCCTCTCCCCACTTTTTCTTTCCGCCAAGCTATTGTTACCGGTGTCATAAGGCAACCGTGTTTTTTGGAACGGCTCGATTTTCGCAACCTTAGCAGGACCTGACCGGCGGCCGCGCCGGTCAAATCCACGCTCAAGATACCGCAAAATCGCCCGATCTTGCCTTACCTGCGCCCGGCAACCCGCCCCGGCGCCTCCCGATGCCCGATCGCTGCTCTGGCCGCCCCCCAAAACGACTTGCCCATTTACGCGATCAGAAACCGGTGTCATATCAATGCGCAAAGGTCCGCAGGATCGATCGAGAGGATGGGTGGTGATGAAGGGTTTCGGCATTGCATTCCTGTTGGCTGTTTCACCGCTTGCCGGTGCCATCGCGCTTGCGCCGGATCAGGAAACCGGATCGGCCGCGCAATCCGCCTTTCCCGGCGCTCAGGGCTGGGCGGCGCAGACGCCGGGCGGGCGCGGCGGGCGCATCATCCGGGTCACCACGCTGAACGCCGACGGTCCGGGCAGCTTCAAGGAAGCGGTGGAGGCAAAGGGGCCGCGCATCGTGGTGTTCGAGGTCGGCGGCGTGATCGACATGGGCCGCACCACGCTCACCATCCGCGAACCGTTCCTGACCATCGCCGGTCAGACCGCGCCGTCGCCCGGCATCACCTTCATCAAGGGCGGGATCGACATCCGCACCCATGACGTGATCGTCCGCCATATCCGCATCCGCCCCGGTGCCGACGGCGCAGCCAAGCGTTCCGGCTGGGAAGTGGATGCCATGTCCACCATCGCCGCTCGCAACGTGATCGTCGATCACTGCACCATGACCTGGGCGGCGGACGAGAATCTGTCCGCCTCCGGCCCGCGCTTCACCGGCGATACGGTCGAGGAGTGGCGCCGCAACACCAGCCACAACATCACCTTCAGCTACAATCTGCTCGCCGAGGGGCTGGCCAATGCGAGCCATCCAAAGGGCGAGCACAGCAAGGGCTCGCTGATCCACGACAACGCCACCGGCATCCTGATCTGGCGCAACATCTATGCCCATAATGTCGAACGCTCGCCGCTGCTGAAGGGCGGGGTTCATGCCGCGGTGGTCAACAATCTGATCTACGATCCCGGCAAGCGCGCGGTGCATTACAACCTGATGGCGTTGGAATGGGCGGGCTATCCCTATCAGACGGGCGAATTGTCCGCGGTCGGCAATGTCCTTCGCGGCGGTCCCTCGACCGATGCCGGGCTGCCGTTCATGATGCTGGGCGGCGACGGCGACCTTCGCTATCACGCCCGCGACAATGTGGCGGTGGACAAGTTCGGCAATCCGCTGCCCATGTTCGGCCGCTATGGCATCACCAGGGCGCGGCTGATCGAGGCAAAGCAGCCCCTTGTCTGGCCGACCGGCCTGCCGGTCATGCCCGCGGCCCAGCTTGAAACCCACATCCTTGCCAATGCCGGCGCCCGCCCGTGGGACCGGGATGCCGACGATATCCGCGTCCTGTTCTTCATTGCCGAGGGGCGCGGCAATATCATCGACGATGAAAAGGAAGTGGGCGGCTATCCCGTTCAAAAGCCGACCCGTGCTCCCTTTGTCGATGCAGAATGGAACCTTGATACGATGGAGCCGCGCTCCGGCCGCTATCCGGGGCAGCAGGGCCCGGTTCAGGAAACGCAAAGCGCGCGGGATCGCGCCATGCGGCAATGATTGCGCGCGCCTGATTCGCCGCGCGGCGGGTCAGGTGCCCGGCTGGATATAGGGAAAGCGCGCGAACAACTCGCGTTCCCATCCGCGCGGATCGTTCTCGATCCGGCACGTGCGGTCAAAGATCATCGTCGCCCGCCGGTCCAGCCCATGGCGCGGCCAGCGCGGCATCCCGGCATGAGCCGGATCGCCGCGACGGGCCAGACTGGCAAAGGCGCGCATCATCGTCGCCGACAGCGCCCGCGCGGCCGCATCCGTCCCGCTCACCGATCCCGGCGCGTCCAGCGTGCCGAACACCATCGGAATGTCGTCGGTATGCGCCGCCCGCCGCATCGGCTGGACGGGGGATGGGTAATCGAACTGATAGACCCAGGCCGGCACGCCCGCCCGCGCCCGCTCCTCCGCCTCGATCACCTGTCCGCGCCAGCTTCGGCCCGCGGTGGTCGCGGCATAGAACAGGTCGGCGGGGCTCATCCCCGGAAACCGCGCGCGATATTGCGCCACCACCCATTCGGGATGCGCATCGATGCGCAGGTCCGGCGCGATCCGCTCGGCCAGATTGTCCCAGTTCAGCGTCAGCACCTTATCGCTGGCGGGATCGATAAAGGCCCGCGTCTCGTCCCGCGTATTGCCCAGGATCATCGGGATCCCGCGGCCCAGCGGATGCGCGTCGGGCCAGAAGGGGTGGCGGGTCAGCGACCGCATATCCAGCACCGGCCCCATATAGACCCCGCCGCCCAGGATCGGGTCCTCCGCCGACAACCCCTCGATCAGCCGCTCGACCGGCATCGTCGTCAGCGCCTCTGGCGTCGCGTTCAGCCTCTCCAGCACCGCGTGCGCCCGGCGCGTGGCATTCAGCGGGCCGGACGCCGTCACCTGCTGCCCGCTCATCGTCGCGGCGGCGTGGAACAGGCCGCTTGCCGCCGGCATCGCCATCAGCGTGGCGATCTTTGCCCCGCCGCCGGACTGGCCGAACAGCATGACGCGCCCCGGATCGCCGCCAAAGCCCGCGATATTGTCCCGCACCCAGCGCAGGGCGAGGATCAGGTCGAGCTGCCCGCAATTGCCGCTGTCGGGAAAGCGCGGGTCGACGCGCGCCAGATAGAGATAGCCGAGCAGGTTCAGCCGGTGGTTCACCGTGACGACGACGACATCCTCGCTCGCCGCCAGCCGCGCCCCTTCGACCAGCGGATCGGCAACCGTGCCGCCCGAATAGGCACCGCCGTGGAAATACACCATAACGGGACGCCCTGCGCCCCTGCGCGCCTCGGGGGTCCAGATGTTGAGGAACAGGCAATCCTCACGCTGCCCGTCGCCGCGCCCGCGTTGCGGACAGGTCGGGCTGATGACCGTCGCGGGCTGGATATCGCGCACCGGCGGCGGCGCGACCGGCGGCTGAAACCGCCGACGGCTCATATCCTCGCCATATCGGATGCCCAGAAACGCCTGAACGCCGCGGTCGCGGATGCCGCGCCAGCGGCCGCCCGGTCCGGCCGCAACCGGGTCGTCTGCTGCCCATGCCGGGGTGGCCATCGTCGATGCGGCCCCGGCGATCAGCAGCGTCCGGCGATCGATCATTGGCGCTGCATCACCTCGCCAGCCATCCGCCATCGACGGCGAGGATGTGGCCCTGGACATATCGGGCGGCGGGGGAGGCGAGGAACACGGCGGCGCCGCCCAGGTCGTCTGGCTCGCCCCACCGCCCGGCGGGGATGCGTTCCAGGATCTGGCGGTTGCGGGTTTCGTCCGCCTGCAGCGCGGCGGTGTTGTTGGTGGCGATGTATCCGGGCGCGATGGCGTTGACCGTGATGCCCTTCGATGCCCATTCGCAGGCAAGCAGCTTGGTCAGGCCGCCAATGCCGGATTTGGAGGCGGTATAGCTGGGCACGCGGATGCCGCCCTGGAACGTCAGCATCGAGGCGATGTTGATGATGCTGCCGCCGCCATTGGGGATCATGTGCCGGGCGGCGGCCTGACACAGGAAGAACACGGATTTGAGGTTGGTGTCGACCACCGCATCCCAGTCCGCCTCGGTAAAATCGATGCTGTCGGCGCGGCGGATGATCCCGGCATTGTTGACCAGGATGTGCAGCCCGCCGAGCTTCTCCACGGTTTCGTCCACAACCCTGCCCACAGGCTCGATGCTGGACAGGTCGGCGCTGATGATCGCGGCGCGGCGGCCAAGCGCGGTCACCTGTTCGGCCGTCTCGGTCGCGGGCGTGCGCCCGATCAGCGCAACGTCGGCTCCGGCCGCAGCCAGCGCCAGCGCAATGCCCTGGCCGATGCCGGTATTGGCGCCCGTGATCGCCGCGACGCGGCCGGTAAGGTCAAAGGGATGGGTCATGGCAGGGGCAAAGGCTCCGTATCCGGCCGGGACGCGCGCCCGCGCCCCGCCGGTCAAGGGGATCAGGATGCGGGGATCAGGAAAGCGCAGGCTCTGCGGCTAGCACCTCTTTCAGGTAATCGCTGATCGCCGCATCGGTCGCGTTGGCGAAGAAATATTCCTGGAACCGCTCGCCCGCGATGGTGGCGCGCAGCAGATCCTGATCGACATTCTTCAGCACCGTCAGCATGTCATTGCAGGTCACCGCCTTCAGATCCTTCAGGATGCCGCGGTTCCGGCGCATGATCTCGGCCCGCTCGCGCGGATAGCCAAGGCCGCGCTCGCCATCGAACAGCTTGGCATAGACATCGCGCAGGTTCAGTTCGGCCGCCCAGCCGAACCCCTTGGAATAGGGCATCGAGATCGCGTTGCCGTCATTGATCTGACCGAACAGGAACGCATCAGTCGGATCGATCACTAGGCCGCAGAACACCCCCGGCATCGAATTGGCCGCCAGCATCGACCCCATGCCCGTGCCGCAACCGGTCACCACGAAATCCGCCGCACCGCTGTTCAGCAGGATGCCCGCCAGCAACCCGTTCATCACATAGGTCAGCGACGCCTTATCCTCCGGCGCGTACATGCCGTAATGAAACACCTCGTGCCCGAAACCGCCCGCAACCTCGCTCAGCGCCTCATGCACCACACCACTCTTCGCCGCCTGGCTGTTCTCAATGATCAATGCGATCTTCATGTCCGATGGTCCCTTATGTGATCCGCGCCGTTGGGTTGCCCGCGGCGCGCCGTCCATTGGCTGCTATCACCTTCCGGCCTTACCGCCCAGCTGGTAACCGGTGTCAGATTGCTGTGCAAGACCAGGGGTCGGATCGCCCCGGAACCGGCCAATATGCCCCGGTCATTCCGCCGGGGCGGTCACCGACGCCCGCCGGATCAGTGTCGACACGAACAGCGAATCGCCCTTTTCTGCCGGAGCCTCGCCATCGCTGATCAGTTTCAGCGCCGCGGCCCGCGCCATGGTCGCGATCGGCCAGCGCACCGTCGTCAGCGGCGGCCACAGATAGGACGCGATGGTCGTATCGTCGAACCCGACGATGGACAGGTCGCGCGGCACCTCCAGCCCCCGTTGCCGCGCGGTGTGCAGCACGCCCGCCGCCATGGCGTCGTTGGAACAGAATACCGCAGTCGGGCGGGGGGACAGGTCAAGCAGCCGCTCGGCCGCGCGCATCCCGGATTCGAACGTGTAATCGCCCTGCGCCATGAAGGTCCGCTGCACGCCGATGCCCGCGGCTTCCATCGCGCTCAGATATCCCTCGGCCCGTTCGGATGCCGACCGGAACCCGATCGGGCCATGGACGAACCCGATCCGGCGATGCCCCGCATCGATCAGGTAATCGACCGCCCCGCGCACCGCTTCGCGGTCGTTCGATGCCACCATGTGCTGGGCATCGTCGAACGCTGCCGACCCCATCCGCACGTAGCGCGTGCCGATCCCCGCACACAGCGCGGCCAGCGAATCATGCTCCGAAATCGGCGGCAACAGCATGACGCCATAGGGGCGCTGCCGTTCCAGAAACCGGTGAATGTCATCCAGCATCGTCGGCGATCCGCGGTCGACGGGATGGACTATCAGCTCGAACTCGGTATCGCGCAGCACCTCCAGCAGCCCCTGCTGCACGTTCAGCACCATGTGCGGATTGGGGTTGTCGTGGATCAGCCCGATCAGGAAATTGCGCCGCAGGGCCAGCGCCCGTGCCTGGGGATTGGGGATATAGCCCAGCCGCGCGATCACTGCCTCCACCCGCTCGCGCGTTTCGGCGTTCAGCAGGGGGGACTGGTTGATGACGCGGCTGACCGTCTTTTTCGACACCCCGGCTTCGCGGGCGACATCGTTGATCGTCGATTGACTGGTTTTCTTCATTTCACTGCCGACCATAACGCCGCCTGTCGCAAAGGCCAATGCGCCCTACTTGTCATTGACACCGGTGTCTGCATATACCCCTCTTGTAACGCCAGATGAAAATGAGGAGGGGGCGTCTGATGCACATGGGTGAAGCCATTGCGCGCGCATTTGTCGCTGCACGCCGTGAGCGCCGCGCGCTGGCGGAATATCCCGGCGCGCTGCCGGCCAGCCTGGCCGAGGCGCACGCGATCCAGGATTTTGCCCTGTCGCTGGTCGATACCCCGGTTGCCGGGTGGAAAGTGGGTAAGATCCCGCCGCCGATGGACCAGGTGCTGGGCCGCGACCGGCTGGAAGGGCCGATCTTCGCCGGCACGGTGGTCGAGGGGGACGGGTGCGCCATGCCCGTCTTTGAACACGGGTTTGCCGCAGCAGAGGCCGAATATCTGCTGCGCATCGCCGCCGCGCCCGAACCGGGCAAGACCGATTTCACGCATGAAGAGGCCGCCGCCCTGCTGGATGCGGTGCATATCGGCATCGAAATCGCCAGCTCGCCCTTTCCGGGCATCAATGCGCTCGGCCCGCTGGTCACCATCTCCGATTTTGGCAATAACCACGGCATGGTGATTGGCGCACCCGTACCCCATTGGCGCGATGGCGACTTTTTCGACTGGCCGGTCGAACTGCGCATCGATGGCGAAGTGGCGGGCACCGCAAGCGCGCGCACGATGCTGGACGGGCCGATCGGCGCGGCTGCATTCCTGTTCGGCACGCTCGCCCGGCGCGGGATCACTGTCCACCCGGGACAATGGATTTCGTCGGGGGCCGTTACCGGCGTCCATCCGGTCCGCCCCGGCCAGCATGTGACGGCAGCCTTTGCCGACATGACGGTCGATTGCACGATCGTCGCGGCATGACCGCCGGCGTCGCCCCTGTCGAAGCGGGCGCGCCGCCCGTCCGCCGCACCGGCCGTGTCCGCTGGTCGATCATCGCGCTGCTGTTCTGCGCCACCACGGTCAATTACATCGACCGCACCATGCTGGGCCTGCTGGCCCCGATGCTGGGCGACGAGCTTGGCTGGAACGAAAATGACTATGGCAACATCGTCACCGCGTTTCAGGCCGCCTATGCCCTTGGCTTTCTGCTCATGGGCTGGCTGGTCGACCGGTTCGGGCCAAAAATCGGCTATGCCATCGCCATCGGCGTGTGGACCATCGGCCATGTCGCGCATGGCTTTGCCTCGTCTGTCGGTGCGTTCATGGCCGCCCGCGTCGTGCTGGGCGTGGGGGAGGCGGGGCATTTCCCCTCCGTCGTCCGCGCCAGCAGCGAATGGTTCCCGCAAAAGGAACGCGCCTATGCCATTGGCTGGGTCAATTCCGCGACGACCATCGGCGTCATCCTGACCGCGCCGACGCTCTGGCTGTTCATGACCTTCATGGGCTTCGGCTGGCGCGAGACGTTTTTCTATACCGGCATCTTCGGCGCGGTGCTGATGATGCTGTGGCTGTGGTGGTACAGCAATCCGCGCGACAAGGCGGGACAGGTCAGCGAGGCGGAACTCGCCTGGATCGAACATGATCCGCCGGAACGCATCGAAAAGCTGGGCTGGGGTCAGGTCGTCCGCACGCGGGAGGCATGGGCCTTTGCCAGCGCAAAGTTCCTGACCGATCCCGTCTGGTTCCTGATGCTGTTCTGGCTGCCGAAATATTTCAGCAGCACCTATAATGTCGACCTCAAGGTCGTGCTGCTGCCGATGATCGTGATGTATCTCCTGTCCGATGTGGGCAGCATCGCGGGCGGCTGGCTGTCGTCGCGCCTGATCCAGTCGGGCCGCACCCCCAATGTCGCGCGAAAAACGACGATGATCCTGGCCGGCCTGTGCGTCCTGCCGCTGCTGTTCGTGTCGGGGCTGGAAAATATGTGGCTGGCGGTCGGCCTGATCGGCCTGGCACTGGCGGGGCATCAGGCGTTTTCGTCGAACCTGCTCGCCGTTCCGCCGGACATGTTTCCGAAACGCGCGGTGGGATCGGTCATCGGCCTTGGCGGCTTTGCCGGCGGGGTGGGCGGCATGATCATGGCCAAATCCACCGGCCTTGTCCTCGATGCCACGGACGGCAATTACACGGTGATCTTTGCCTGCTGCACCGTCGTCTATTTCCTGGCGGTCGGGATGATCCACCTGCTTTCCCCGCGACTTGCGCCGGTACGGATCGGCTGACCGCTTCGCGTGCCCGCGCCATTCATGCTAGGGGATGGCGCGGGAGGCGCTGATGTTCCAACTGTCCGATTACGAAACCGGGGCCGAATTCGACGGGGAATATGCGGATGCGCTAAAGGCGCTGCAGGACCGGCTCGAACGGATTCAGGTCGCGCACATCCTGCACAAGCGAAAGGCGATCGTCGCGATCGAGGGGTGGGACGCCGCCGGCAAGGGCGGGATCATTAAGGCGCTGACCGCCAACCTCGACCCGCGCTGGTTCGAAGTGCACCCCATTGCCGCCCCCACGCCGTTGGAACAGGGCCGGCATTTCCTCTATCGCTTCTGGACGCGGGTGCCGGGGCCGGGCCACATCCATGTCTTCGACCGCACCTGGTATGGCCGCGTGCTGGTGGAGCGCGTCGAACGTTATGCGACCGAGGCCGAATGGCAGCGCGGCTATGACGAAATCAACGAGTTCGAGGCGCAACAGACCGATTGCGGCACCACGCTGGTCAAGCTGTTCGTCCACATCACCCAGGCGAAACAGGACAAGGAATTTGCCGAGCGGCTGGACGATCCGTGGAAACGCTGGAAAACCGGTCCCGATGACTATCGCAACCGCGCCCGCCGCCCCGAATATATCGAGGCGATCCACGACATGTTCGCCCGCACGCACAGCCGCTGGGCACCCTGGACGGTGATCGACGGCAACAACCGCAAGGCAGGCCGCATCGCCGCGCTGACCGCGATCGCGGACCGGCTGGAGGCGAATGTGCCGATGGACCCGCCGCCCGTCGATCCGGGGTTCGAGGCGATGGCCCGTGCAGCGCTGACCGGAAAGGGCGCATGACGATGCAGGATATCGTGCGCGATTTCGTGATGGTCGATGTGTTCGCCAACGGCCCGTTCACCGGCAACCCGCTGCCCGTCCTGCGGCTGGAACGAGATGCCGACACCGCGACGCTTCAGGCCATTACCCGCTGGTTCAACCTGTCCGAAACCGCGTTCCTGTTGCCGCCCGATGATCCGGCGGCGGATTACCGGGTGCGCATTTTCACGCTGGACCGCGAATTGCCCTTTGCCGGGCATCCGACGCTGGGCGCCTGTCACGCGTGGACCGCGATGGGCGGCACGCCAAAGTCGGCGGGGCGCATCGTTCAGCAGTGCGGCATCGGCCTGGTTGAGCTGGCGCAATTCGGCGACACCATCGGCTTTGCCGCGCCGCCGCTGATCCGGTCCGGCCCGGTCGATGGCGATGTGCTGGCCCGGGCGCTGGCGATCCTGCGCCTCGATGCGGAACAGGTGGAGGCGGCGGCATGGGCCGATAACGGCCCCGGCTGGCTGGGCTTGATCCTGCGCGATGCGGATGCCGTGCTGGCGGTCGATCCGGTGCGGGCGCTGGGCATGCGGGCGGAATTCGGCCTGATCGGGCGGCACGCGCCCGGTGGCCCGGCGGACTGGGAAATCCGTACCCTGTTCACCGACGCGGCCGGTATGCTGATCGAGGATCCCGTCACGGGCAGCTTCAATGCCGCCGCCGCCTTGTGGCTGAAACAGGCAGGCCATGTATCGGGGGATTATGTCGCGCGCCAAGGGACGGCCATTGGCCGCGATGGCCGGATCTTCGTCCGCTATGCCGGGGATGTCACCTGGATCTGCGGCCGGGCCGTGACCTGTTTCGACGGCCGGGTGGTCGCCGCGATCTGAACTGAAGCGAGGGGGCAGGGGGCAGGGGCGGCCGGGCAACACCGGCCGCCCCCCCTTTTCATTACGCCAGCGCGGGCGCGGACTTCAGCTGGGATACGAACTCGCCATCCTCGCCCATCGTCCACAATTCGCCGTCGGTGATCGCGAAATAGGCGCCGTGCAGCTTCAGCGTGCCGGCCTCGACCCGCGACTTGACGAAGGGAAAGGTCATCAGGTTGGCCAGCGACGTGCGAACCGTCTCCAGCTCCATTTCGCGGCCCAGGTCCGGGCTGTCGCCGAACTTCGCCTTCACCTTTTCCCGTGCGCCGTCCAGCAGGCTGACCCAGTCATGGACGAACCCGCCATCGCCGCGTTCGGCATCATGGAACATCTCGGTCAGCGCGGCGTGCGCACCGCCGCACTTGCCATGGCCGATCACGACGATTTCCTCGACGCCCAGTTTGGTGACAGCGAATTCCAGCGCGGCCGACACGCCGTGATGGCCCGGCGTCGTCTCGTACGGCGGGACCAGGTTGGCGACGTTGCGCACGACAAAGATTTCGCCGGGCAGGGTGTCGAAAATCTGCGAAGGCTCCACGCGGCTGTCGGCGCAACCGATCACCATCACCTTCGGCGCCTGGCCGTCCTTCAGCTGCGCCCAGCGTTCATGCTGGCGGCGGTAATCCGCCGTGCGAAACCGTTGATATCCGTCGAGCAGGTCGTTGAAATAGGTCATCCGGGCTCCCTTCATCGTTGCGATGTTTCAGCCCCCCACGTCGGACTATAACTCATCGAATGAAAGGGCGGAATGTCATAGCGTGCATCTATGACTGCAATGGATGCAACCGATGCACCTGTTGTGCTGGCGGGCGGCCATCGCTATTTCGCGCAGCATGAACGATCCGACGCCCGTGGCCCGCCCGATTCCGCCTGCTGTCGAGCCGCGTCAGCGCAAACCCGACTGGATCCGGGTCAAGGCGCCAACCTCGCCCGGCTATGCCGAAACGCGCAAGCTGATGCGCGACCTCAACCTCGCCACGGTGTGCGAGGAGGCAGCGTGCCCGAACATCGGTGAATGTTGGACCAAAAAGCACGCGACGGTGATGATCCTGGGCGATGTGTGCACCCGCGCCTGCGCGTTCTGCAACGTCAAGACCGGGATGCCGCGCAAGGTCGATCCGCTTGAGCCGGAACATGTCGCGGTTGCGGCGGCCAAGATGGGGCTTGAACATATCGTCATCACCTCGGTCGACCGCGACGACCTGCCCGATGGCGGCGCCAGCCAGTTCGTCAAGGTGATCGAGGCGCTGCGCCGGAACACGCCGAACACCACCATCGAAATCCTGACCCCCGATTTCCGGAACAAGGCAGAGGCCGCGATCGAGGCGATCGTCGCCGCGCGGCCGGACGTCTATAACCACAATCTGGAAACGGTCCCGCGGCTCTATCCGACGATCCGGCCGGGCGCGCGTTATTATGCCTCGCTGCGCCTCCTCGAAACAGTCAAGCGCCTCGATCCCTCGATCTTCACCAAATCGGGCGTCATGCTCGGCCTGGGAGAGGAACGGATGGAGGTGCATCAGGTGATGGACGACATGCGGTCCGCCGACATCGATTTCCTGACCATGGGCCAGTATCTTCAGCCGACGCCGCGCCATGCCAAGGTGATGGATTTCGTGACGCCGCAGGCGTTCGACGCCTATGCCTCCATCGCGCGGGCCAAGGGGTTCCTGCTCGTCGCTTCCTCGCCGCTCACCCGCTCCAGCTATCATGCCGGCGACGATTTCGCCCGGCTGCGCGCCGCGCGGGAGGCTCGGCTGGCCCGCGGCTGACCGGATGCCAAAGCACACCGAAACCCGCGCCTTGCCCTATACCCCCGATCAGATGTTCACGCTGGTCGCGGATGTCGGCCGCTATGCGGAATTTCTGCCCTGGGTCAGCGCGATCCGCGTGCGATCAGACAGCGATACCGAAATGGTCGCTGACATGATCGTGGGGTTCAAGGGGCTGCGCGAAACCTTCACCTCGCGGGTGAAAAAGGTGCGGCCCGACAGCGTCCATGTCGATTATGTCGATGGGCCGCTGAAATATCTCCACAATGACTGGCGCTTCCGCCCCGATGGACAGGGCGGCTGCCTTGTCGATTTCACCGTGGATTTTCAGTTCAAGAACCGCGTATTCGAAATGCTGGCGGGCCAGGTGTTCGACCGGGCACTGCGCAAGATGATCGGCGCGTTCGAGGAACGGGCAGCCGCGCTTTACGGCGCAGGATCGACGCCCGGCGGCATCAACAGCTCCAGCGCGCACAACGCCGCCTGAAGGCGGATGGCACCGCGCCCCTCGCCGTCGAACAGGCGCGAATCGGCCACCACCTGATTGGGATCGGCGCTGCGGTCGGCGCGGGCGAACACGACCGTGCCGACGGGCTTCTTCGCCGTCCCGCCGCCCGGCCCGGCAATGCCGGTAATCGCCACTGCCACCGATGCGCCGGTTTTCTTCAGCGCGCCCTGCGCCATGCTCCACGCCGTTGCCACCGACACCGCGCCGAATGTCTCCAGCACGTCCAGGCTGACGCCCAGCAAGTCCATCTTGGCATCGTTGGAATAGGTGACCAGGCTGCCCATCAGCACGTCCGACGACCCCGGTATCTCGGTCAGCGCCGCCGCCACCAGCCCGCCGGTGCAGCTTTCGGCCAGCGCGATGGTCCGCCCGGCGGTCCGGTTCGCCACGATCACCGCGCGCGCGCGCTCGACCAGTTCGGGGGGCAACAGGGTGTCCATGCGTCAGCCTTGGGTCCGGGGCAGGGTAATGGTGGCACAGGCCATGGCGGCGATCCCCTCGCCGCGACCGGTAAAGCCCAGCCGCTCTGTCGTTGTTGCCTTCACGCTAACCGCGCCGGGGCCAAGCTGCAACAGCGCCGCGATCCGTTCGCGCATCCTTTCCCGATGCGGGCCGATCTTCGGCGCCTCGCAGATCAGGGTCAGGTCGACGAAATCGATGATCCCGCCCGCCGCACGGACCAGCGATGCGGCGTGCTCCAGGAACTGTGCAGAATTGGCCCCGCGCCATTGCGGGTCGCTGGGCGGGAAATGCATCCCGATATCGCCCGCGCCGATGGTGCCCAGCAGCGCATCGGTGATGGCGTGCAGTGCGACATCGGCATCGCTGTGCCCGGCCAGCCCCTTGTCATGCGGGATCAGCACGCCGCCCAGCCACAGTTCCTCGCCCGCGGCCAGCCGGTGGACGTCATATCCGGTGGCGCTGCGGCTGACCCAGGCGGGCAGGGCGGGGGTCTGGCTCATCGCAAAATCCTCGGCATGAGTGAACTTCTCCAGCGCGCGTTCGCCCGGCACGATCCGCACCGTGCCGCCGATCGCGCGAACCATCTGGGCATCGTCGGTCGCCTCTGCCGCCGCCGGCCAGCGGCGATGCGCCTCGACCAGCGCGTCCAGCCGGAACGCCTGCGGCGTCTGCACCCGCATCAATGCGTCGCGCGGCACCACATCGCCCAGCACCTCCGGCCCGCGCGCCAGCGTGTCCGCAACGGGCAGGGCGGGGATCGCACCCTCTGCCGCATCCAGCGCCGCCAGCAGCCGGTCGATCACCGCATCCGACAGGAACGGCCGCGCCGCATCATGCACCAGCACCCGCGCCGCCCCGCCATTGGCCGCGATCCAGTCCAGCCCCGCCGCAACCGATTCCCGCCGCGTCGCCCCGCCCGTCGTCCATGCGCCATCCGCCCCGACCGCCTCGGCCAGCAACCCGTCCTGACCCGCTCCGATCACACAGACCACCCGGTCGATTCCCGGATGGCCGCTCAGTGCCGCATGACTGTGCGCAATCATCGCCCGCCCGGCCACCAGCGCGAACTGCTTGGGCAGGCTCAACCCGGACCGGCTCCCCGTCCCGGCGGCAACGATGATGGCGATGGTCGTCATCGACAAAGGGGTGGCAGAACGGAAAACATCGCCGCACCCCTAGCGGGCAGGATGGCCACAGGGAAGCCAGACCCCAGATAACGGACGATATTGCTAGTGCCCCCGGTGACGATCCGCCCGCCGCAACCGCATGAACGCGGACAGGCGGCTGGCGACCCCTCAGCGGAAATTGACGCCAGTCGCAGCACAGATACATTGTGGCATCATGTTCGCTCGCCATCTTCTGCCGCTACTCCTTCTCCTTTCAGCTCCTTCGCATGCGGGTGACTGCGCGGGTCGTTGGTCGCTCGCGATGGAGACGGCTCCTCTCATGACGTTTGAAGTCAAACAGACGTCGGAAGGGTGGGCCGGCGTTTGGGAGCGACCAAAAACCTTCCAGAGCGATGGAGAGAAATTCTTCGATGTTTCGGGACCGGTCGTCAGCCACGAAACGCTTGAGGTAAAAATCGAAGGTGACACCTGTGAGCTGACCTTCAACGAAGGTGGGAGCCCATTTGTCTTGCACGTTCTCGATGCTGACCGCGCGGAACTTAGGCACCCGGCATTTCAATCTGAACCTGCGATCCTGGAGCGCACGACAGGCCAGATTGCTCTCGGCCCCTGGGACCCGAATGCGACCTACAGGCGCATCTTTGCCCGGCCAAACAACCCGGAAATGGCGGCAATATTCGAAGCCGACCAAGCTGCGCGAAGGTTCAAGGCCGGGCAAAATGTCGACTGGGCGGCATTGGCCATCGCTGATCGAGAACGCAGACACCGTGTTCAGCAGCTGCTCGATTCTGGCGAGCTTCGCAGCGGGCAGGACTTCCACTACGCGGCCTTTGTGTTCCAGCACGGCGATCAAGCTACCGATTATCTCAAAGCACATGCGCTCGCGGTAATCGCCGTTGCCCGAGGGGAGTCCCAAGCAGTCTGGATCGCGGCCGCCACGCTTGATCGTTACTTGCAAAATATCGGGCAGCCGCAAATTTACGGAACTCAGTTCAGCAAGCGGGGAGATAGTTGGACGCAAGAGCCATATCAGCGCGACGTGCTATCTGATGCGCTCCGCCGAGCCAGCAGGGTGCCAGACCTTGCTGGCCAACAAAAGCAACTCGAAAATTATGAGCAGCGAGGCATCAGGTGAGCCCGTCGGTGCCTACCTCAAGCAGTCTTGCGAACCGTCCGTTTTCCACACATCCTCTGACACTCGCGCTGTAATCCAATAGCGGCCGTTCCCTGCTTGTCAGCCTTTCGGACCGAAGCTGGCCGCCCGTTCCACCGCCCTTGCATCGCCCGGCGTCCCCCTGTATCGGAATGCCTAAATTTCAGGCACATTTCATGCAGAAACTCGCTCCCATCCATGTCGGCCCGGTGCGGATCGACCAACCGGTGCTGCTGGCGCCGATGACCGGCGTGTCCGACCTGCCGTTCCGCACGCTTGTCCGCCGCTATGGCTCCGGCCTCAACGTGACCGAGATGATCGCCAGCCAGGCGGCGATCCGCGAAACGCGTCAATCGCTGCAAAAGGCCGCATGGGATCCGTCCGAGGAGCCGGTGTCGATGCAGCTGGTCGGCTGCACCCCCTATGAAATGGGCGAGGCGGCAAAGCTCAGCGAGGATCGCGGCGCGGCGATCGTCGACATCAACATGGGCTGTCCGGTGCGAAAGGTGACGAACGGCGACGCCGGTTCCGCCCTGATGCGCGATCTGCCGCTCGCCGCCAGCCTGATCGAGGCGGTGGTCAAGGCGGTGAAGGTGCCCGTCACGGTCAAGATGCGGATGGGTTGGGATCATGGCAGCCTGAATGCGCCGGAACTGGCCCGCATCGCGCAGGATCTGGGCGCACAGATGATCACCGTCCACGGCCGCACCCGGAATCAGATGTACAAGGGCCATGCCGACTGGGCCTTTGTCCGGCGGGTAAAGGATGCGATCGACCTGCCCGTCATCGTCAATGGCGATATCTGCACGATCGAGGATGCGGAAACCGCCCTGGAACAATCCGGCGCCGACGGGATCATGATCGGCCGGGGCAGCTATGGCAAACCCTGGCTGCTCAATCAGATGATGGCCTGGTTCGCCGATGGCCGCCGCCTGCCCGATCCCACGCTGGAGGAACAGCACGCGCTGATCGTCGAACATTACCACATGATGCTGGAGCATTACGGGAACGTCACCGGCGTCAACCTGATGCGCAAGCATATCGGCTGGTACACCCGCGGGCTGCACGGCTCGGCGGAATTCCGCAACCGCGTCAATCAGGAAGCCGATGGCAAGGTCGTGCTGGGCATGATCGACGAATTCTACGCCCCATGGCGCTCCCGCGCAGCGGCCTGAAACGGCTGGTCCGGGCGGAGCCGGTGCCGACACCGGCCGGCCCGGGCTTTGCCGAACTGTTCGCGGCCAATCCGGTGGCGACGCTGGTGATCGGGCCGGGCGGCGATGTCGTCCATGCCAATGCGGCTGCCGAACATATGCTCAACCGGTCCGAACGGTCGATGCGCGGCCATGGCCTGGACGGGGTCGTCATCCTGCCGGACGGGTATCAGGAACGGGGCGAGGGGCGGGGCTTTGCCGCGTTCGACATCGATCTGACGCTGCGGCGCGGCGGCCGCATCCGCGCCGATTTTCAGGAAGTGATGATCGCCGATCATCCCGGATGGCGGATCGTCAGCATCACCCATGCCGCCGCCTCGCGCCGCCGCGGGCCGGCCGCGGATCGCAGCGCGGGCGCGCGCGCCGCTATCGGTGCCGCCGCGATGCTGGCGCACGAGATCAAGAACCCGCTGTCCGGCATCCGCGGCGCGGCACAGCTGCTGGGCAGCGCGGGCGGCGATGCGGAAAGCCAGGGCGAGCTTACCCGCCTGATCACGACAGAGGTTGACCGGATCGCCGCGCTGATCGACCGGATGCAGGATTTCACCGACACCCGCCCGCCGGTCCTGAAACCCACCAACATCTATCCGCTGCTCGCCCATGCCCGCCATGTGGCCGAGGCCGGTTTCGCCCGGCATCTGGCGATCGAGGAACGCTTCGACCCCTCCCTGCCGCCCGTGCTGATCGATGGCGACGCCTTTGTTCAGGTGCTGATCAACCTGATGAAGAACGCGGCCGAAGCCCTTGAAACCACGGCCAATCCCCGCCTGATCCTGGCCACCGCCTATCGCCATGGCATGTCGGTCAATCTGGGCGGCGGCCGTCCGCGTATGCCGCTGCCCATCGAATTGCTGGTGATGGACAACGGCCCCGGCGCGCCTGCCGATATCGCCGAACATCTGTTCGAACCGTTCGTGTCCAGCAAGCGGGAGGGGAAGGGGCTGGGCCTGCCGCTCGTCGAAAAACTGATCGGCCAGATGGGCGGCTTCGTCCAGTATTCGCGTGAGGGAGAGCCAGAGATGACCGTATTCCGCCTGCTGCTGCCCAGGGCTTCGGCATGAGCGGTACGGTGCTGGTCGTCGACGATGACGCCGCGATCCGCATGGTGGTGTCGCAATCGCTGAAACGGGCGGGGCACGAAGTACAGGCGGTGGCATCGCTGGCCGAAATGCGCGCGGCTTTGGCCCGGCGGCGGCCCGATGTGCTGCTGACCGATGTGGTCCTGCCCGATGGCGACGGGATCGAAATGGCGGCCGCGATGCGGGCAGAGGTGCCGGACCTGCCGATCATCGTCTTTTCGGCACAGAACACGCTGTCCACTGCCGTCCGCGCGAACGAGGCGGGGGCATTCGACTATCTGCCCAAACCGTTCGACCTCGATCAGCTGTCGGCCACCATCGCCAGCGCGCTGGCGCGGGGCGAGCGGGCGGCCGCCGATCCGCTGGACGATGCCGACCGCGCCCTGCCGCTGATCGGCCGCTCTGCCGCGATGCAGGAGGTGTACCGGGTGATCGCCCGCGTCGTCGCCAACGATCTGACCGTGCTGGTCACCGGCGAAAGCGGGACGGGCAAGGAACTGGTGGCCCGCGCGATCCACGATCTTGGCCCGCGCCGCCGTTCGCCCTTTGTCGCGATCAACGTCGCCGCCATCCCGCGCGATTTGATTGAGGCGGAGCTGTTCGGCCATGAACGCGGCGCCTTTACCGGGGCACAGGCGCGTCAGGCGGGCCGGTTCGAACAGGCGGCGGGCGGCACGCTGTTCCTCGACGAAATCGGCGACATGCCGATGGAGGCGCAGACGCGGCTGCTGCGCGTGCTGCAACAGGGCGAATTCACCACGGTCGGCGGCTCCCGCCTGATCCGTGCCGATGTCCGCATCGTCGCGGCAACGAACAAGGATCTGGCGCAACAGGTCGCCGCCGGTCAGTTCCGCGAGGATCTGTTCTACCGGCTCAACGTCGTGCCGATCGCCATGCCGCCGTTGCGCGAACGGCGACAGGATGTGCCGTTGCTCGCCCGCCATTTCCTCGATCGCGCCGCCGATGCCGGGCTGCCGCACAAGCGGCTGGGGGAAGAGGCGCTGCGGCTGCTGGAGGCGCATGACTGGCCGGGCAATGTGCGCGAACTGGAAAACCTGATGCGCCGCCTCGCCGCGCTCGGCCGGGACGATGTGATCGGCGTTTCGGATCTTCAGGCTGCATTCGGCGATGCCCCGGCCCAGATGCCGCCGGTCACCGATGCCGGGGTGGATCATGCCGTGCTTGGCTGGCTCGACCGGCTGGCGATGGAAAACCCCGCCGCGCTTCAGGACGGCAGCCTCTATGACCGGCTGATCGCCGCCGTCGAGCGCCCGCTGTTTCAGGCGATCCTGGCCCGTACCGGCCAGAACCAGGTCCGCGCCGCCCGCGTCCTCGGCATCAACCGCAACACGCTGCGCAAACGGCTGGATCAGATCGGCCTCGATCCGGTGCAGGACCGAAAGGCCGGCCGGGACTGATCGCCCGCCCCATCCCGCCGGGGTGAGACGCCGCCTTTCGCGGCAAATACTGTGTTTTCTCTGCCACGATCCTGTTGTAGCAATGTCACGATGGCGGATTCCGGCGTGATCGCTGAACCTCAAAAGACGCGTTTCGGGCGGGCCGTGACGCCGCTCATCGAATATGGCGTGCTCGCCGCCGCGCTGGCCATGGTTGGCGTCACCTATGCCGTCGTCCGCCGCGGTACGCCGGAGGCGCTGCTTTCCCCGTCGGTCGTTGCGCTGCTGCTGGTTGCCAACCTGATCCCGTGGATGGCGCTGCTGGTGCTGCTCGGGCGCCGGGTGGCGCGCAGCCGTGCCGCGCGTTCGCCGATCGGTGGTTCGGGGCGGCTTCACGTCCGCCTCGTCGCGCTGTTTTCGGTACTGGCCAGCGTGCCGATGCTGTTCGTGACGGTCTTTGCCTCGCTCCTGTTCCAGTATGGCGTCGAATTCTGGTACTCCGATCGCGCCCGCGACATGATTGAACGCGCCGCCAGCCTGGCGAACGACAGCTATGTCGAAATGACCCGCTGGGTGGACCGCGAAAACATTGCGCTGGCCAAGGATATCGCGAACGTCCTGTCCAGCGGCTACGGGTTCGACACGCCCGAATTCGTGACCATCTTCGGCCAAAGCGTCCTTCAGCGCAGCCTTGCCGAATCCATCGTGTTCAGCGTGTCGCCCCAGGGCGAAATCCTGACCTTTGCCCTGCTCGACCCATACGAACGCGGCCTTGCCGGCAACATCCGGCTAGAGGATGTCCGTGAGATTCAGGCGGGCAAGCCCAGCATCGTTCGGGTCAGCGGGGAACGGGTGGATTCGCTCGCGCCGGTACCCGGCACGCCCTATTTCGTTGCCTCTGGCCGCGTGGTCGGCGCACGCGAACTGATGGCCCGCAAACAGCGGGCCGAGGCGGCGGTTGCCGATTATCGCGCCCTGCGAAAACGGTCGCGCGATCTTCAGCTCAATTTCAACCTTGCGCTGATCGGCGTGTCGCTGCTGATCGTCGGGCTTGCCGTGTTCGTGGCGCTTGCCGTGGCTGACCGGCTCGTCCGGCCGGTGGGGGCGCTGGTCGATGCGGCGGGCCGGATCGCGGGCGGCGATCTGGATGCCCGGGTCGCGGATGTGCGTTCCGACGACGAAATCGGCACGCTGGCCAATGCGTTCAATCAGATGACGGGCCGGCTTCAGGAACAGACCAACGCACTGGTCACGGCCAATGCCGAACTGGAATCGCGCCGCGCCCTGATCGAGGCGGTGATGTCCGGGGTCAGTGCGGGCATCGTGTCGATCGACGAGCATCGCCATGTCCGCCTGCTCAATGCCTCGGCCCAGAACCTGCTGCGCACCGATGCGGCGACCGCCATCGGCCAGCCGCTGGCCGGCATCGCGCCGGAACTCGACCGGCTGGTGGCAGAGGGCGCGCGCGACGGCGTGGCTCAGATCGTGGCGGCGGGCGAGGCGCGGACGCTGGCGGTCAAGATCACCCGGGACGAGGATGGCCGCGTCCTCACTTTCGACGACATCACGCAGCAACTGCTGGATCAGCGCCGCGCCGCCTGGTCCGACGTCGCCCGGCGCATCGCGCATGAAATCAAGAACCCGCTGACCCCCATTCAGCTGGCTGCCGAACGCCTGCAACGCCGCTATGGCCGGCAACTGGCGGAGGATGACGGCGTGTTCGGCCGCCTGACCGAAACCATCGTGCGGCAGGTCGGCGACCTGCGCCGCATGGTGGACGAGTTTTCCTCCTTTGCCCGGATGCCGAAACCCGTGTTCCGGGACGAGGCGCTGGTCGATATCGCGCGCCAGGCGGTGTTCCTGCACGAGGTGGCGCATGGCGAGATCGCGTTTTCCATCGACGCGGCCGATCCCGCCGCCACGCTGGTCTGCGACCGGCGTCAGCTGGGTCAGGCGCTGACCAACATCGTCAAGAACGCGGTCGAAGCGATCGAGGCGCGGCCCGACGATGCACCCCCGGGCCGCATCGCGGTGACCATCGCCCATCCCGATGACGCGGTCGAAATCACCGTCAGCGACAATGGCGTCGGCCTGCCGGTGGAGCGGGACCGGATCATCGAACCGTACATGACCACCCGCGCGCGCGGCACCGGCCTTGGCCTCGCCATCGTGAAAAAGATCGTGGAGGAGCATTTCGGCACCATGGCCTTTGCCGACAATCCCGGCGGGGGCACCATCGTCAATCTTCGGTTCGATCCTCAGTTGCTGGCCGGGCTGGCGGGCGAAGAACCGGGCAACGCGACCGAGGACCCCTCGCCGCGGCTCACTCGAACAGGCGCTTAGGACACAAGATGAAGCTTGATATTCTGGTTGTGGACGATGAGCGGGACATCCGCGAACTGGTCGCCGGCGTGCTGGAGGATGAGGGGTATGAAACGCGCGGTGCGGCGGACAGCGATGCCGCGCTGGACGCGATCGCCGCCCGCCGCCCCTCGCTCGTCCTGCTCGATGTCTGGCTTCAGGGGTCGCGCCTCGACGGGCTTGAGCTGCTCGACGAACTCAAGCGGCGCGATCCGTCCATCCCCGTCCTCGTCATTTCCGGCCACGGCAATCTCGACACCGCCGTCGCCGCGATCCGCCGGGGCGCATCCGATTTCATCGAAAAGCCGTTCGAGGCGGAACGCCTGCTCCTGCTCGTTCAGCGCGCCACCGAAACCGAACGGCTGCGGCGCGAGGTTGCAACCCTGCGCGCCTCGATCGGCCGCGACGATGACCTGACCGGCACGTCCGCCGCCATCAACGGCGTGCGCGCGACGCTGAAGCGGGTCGCCTCGACCGGCAGCCGCGTGCTCATCTCCGGCGGCCCTGGCGTCGGCAAGGAAGTCGCCGCCCGCCTGCTGCACAGCTGGAGCCAGCGGGCAGAGGCGCCCTTCGTCGTCATCTCCGCTGCGCTGATGACGCCGGAACGGGTGGAGGAGGAGCTGTTCGGCGTCGAGGAAAACGGCCAGCTCGTCCGCCCCGGCCTGCTGGAACAGGCGCATGGCGGCACGCTGTTCCTGGACGAGATTGCCGACATGCCCGTCGCGACCCAGGCCCGCATCCTGCGCGTCCTGACGGATCAAAGCTTCACGCGCGTCGGCGGCCAGCGGCTGGTCAAGGTCGATGTGCGCGTCGTGTCCGCCACCGCCCGCGACCTGACCGAGGAGATTGCGGCCGGCCGGTTCCGGGAGGATCTGTATTACCGGCTCAACGTCGTGCCGGTGACCATCCCGGCGCTGTCCGACCGGCGAGAGGATATTCCGCCGCTGGTCGAACATTACACCGCCCATTATGCCAGCGAACGGCGCGTCGCCACGCCGCAGATCTCGCCCGACGCGATGGTCGCGCTGCAAAGCTATGACTGGCCCGGCAATGTGCGCCAGCTGCGCAACGTGGTCGAACGCACCATCATCCTGGCCCCCGGCAGCCGCGTCGCCCGCATCGACATCGACCTGTTGCCGCCAGAGGTGCTGCGCGGCCCGGACGAAGGCGACATGGGCATGGGCGCCGCAATGATGATGGGCACGCCGCTGCGCGAAGCGCGCGAGACGTTCGAACGCGAATATCTCCGTGTCCAGATCCGCCGCTTCTCCGGCAACATCTCCCGCACCGCCAGCTTCATCGGCATGGAACGCTCCGCCCTCCACCGGAAGCTGAAACTGCTCGGCATCGCCGAAACGCGGGAGGATTAGGGGGAGGGTTCGTCCGAAGTCACCCCGGCCCTGTGCCGGGGCAATGCGGCTGATCGCCCTCCGGACCGTACCACCCCCCTCGACGCACCCCTCACAACGCCCTACATTCCGACGATCCGAACGCCGTGGGGGCGTTCGCAACCACGCCGGGCACCGGCGGAATGCGGGAACCACCGCCAAGAACAGAGGGCATGAACATGGCCGAAAAACAAAGCTCGCTTCAGGATCTGTTCCTGAACGCCCTTCGCAAATCGAAAACCCCTGTCACCATGTTCCTGGTCAAGGGCGTGAAGCTGCAGGGCATCGTCACCTGGTTCGACAATTTCTCGGTGCTGCTGCGCCGCGATGGTCAGTCGCAGCTGATCTACAAGCACGCGATTTCCACGATCATGCCGTCGGCTCAGGTCGATATGGCCCCGATCGTTGCTCAGGTGAATGAACAGCATCAGCGTAACCAGCTGCTTCAGGAAATCTTTCTGAACGCGGTGCGCAAGCAACAGGAACACGTCACCATGTTCCTGGTCAACGGCGTGATGCTTCAGGGCAATATTGCCGCGTTCGACCTGTTCTGCATGTTGCTGCAGCGCGACGGTCTGTCGCAGCTCGTCTACAAGCACGCCGTGTCGACCATCCAGCCGGCCAATCCGCTGAACCTGGCCGAGGAACAGGCCAGCGGGGACGACGCATGAGGATGGCGGCTTGACCACCGGATTTGAGCGGGACGTCGCGGAATTTGCCCGCGGCGCCCGCGCGATCGTCGTCCTGCCTGATCAGGGCGGGTCGGCGCGCGACAATGACGCCCGGCTTGAGGAAACGGCCGGCCTTGCCATGGCAATCGGGATCGAGGTGGTCGATCGCGTTGGCTTTCGCGTGCGCGGTGCCCGCCCGGCCACGCTGATCGGCACGGGTCAGGTGGAACAGCTGGCCGAACGGGTCGCGCTGCTTGAGGGCGAACTGGCGGTGTTCGACGCCGCGCTGACCCCGGTTCAGCAGCGCAATCTGGAAACCGCGCTGAAGTGCAAGGTGATCGACCGCACCGGCCTGATCCTCGAAATCTTCGGCGAACGCGCCCGCACGGCAGAGGGGCGGCTTCAGGTCGAACTGGCGCACCTGGATTATCAGGCCGGGCGGCTGGTGCGCAGCTGGACCCACCTTGAGCGGCAGCGCGGCGGCTTCGGCTTTCTCGGCGGTCCCGGCGAAACGCAGATCGAGGCGGACCGCCGCCTGATCCGCGACCGCATGGCCCGCCTGCGCCGGGAGCTTGAGGGCGTGACCCGCACCCGCACGCTCCACCGCGAACGGCGGCAACGCGCGCCCTGGCCGGTGATTGCGCTGGTCGGCTATACCAATGCGGGCAAATCCACGCTGTTCAACCGGCTGACCGGGGCGGACGTGATGGCCGAAAACCTGCTGTTTGCGACGCTCGATCCGACGCTGCGTCAGATCGCGCTGCCCGGCATCGACAAGGCGATCCTGTCCGACACGGTCGGCTTTGTCAGCGATCTGCCGACCCAGCTTGTCGCCGCATTCCGCGCGACGCTGGAGGAGGTGATCGCCGCCGATCTCCTGATCCATGTTCGCGACATCGCGCACCCGGACAGCGATGCGCAGGCCGCCGATGTCGAGGGCGTGCTGCGCGACCTTGGCGTGGCAGAGGAAACCCCCCGGATCGAGGCGTGGAACAAGATCGACAGCTTTGCCGGGGACGAGCGGGAGGAACGGCTGGGCGAGGCCGCGCGCCGCGACGATGTGGTCCCGCTGTCCGCGCTGACGGGGGAGGGGGTGGACGCGCTGATGGCGCGGGTCGCTTCGCTGCTCACCGCCAGCCACCGCCGCTACACCCTGTCGCTCGATCCCGCCGATGGTGCGGGCGCCGCCTGGCTGTTTCAGCATGGCGAGGTGCTGGATCATTGGATGGAGGAGGATCGCGCCATCTATTCCGTCCGCATGGCGCCGCGCGACCATGAACGGTTCGAGGCGCGGGATCGATGACCGCTGCCGCGCTTGAACAGGGCACGGCGCTGACCCCGCGCTGGGACGCCAATGGCCTGATCACCGCCGTCTGCACCCATGCCGATACGGGCGAGGTGCTGATGCTCGCGCACATGAACGCCGATGCGCTGGCCGCCACGCTGGACACCCGCCGCGCCACCTTCTGGTCGCGCAGCCGCCAGAGCCTGTGGGTAAAGGGGGAGACATCGGGCCATATCCTCACCGTCCGCGATATCCGCATCGATTGCGATCAGGATGCGGTGTGGCTGATCTGCGATCCCGCCGGGCCTGCCTGTCACACCGGACAGCCAAGCTGTTTCTATCGCCGCGTCACGCCGGCCGGGCTGGAACGGCTGGACTGATGCGCGCGGCGCTTGCCGGGCTGTGTCTGCTTGGCCTGGCCGGTTGCGGCGCCGATCCCGCCGCCCCGCCGCCTGCCGAACCCGCGCATCCGCTGGAACAGGCGGCGATCGATCGCGGCCTGGTGCCCGATCCGGCCAGCGCCAGCCCCATTGGCCTCTATGCCCGCGACAGCGACCGGCTGTGCCTCGCCGCGCTGCCCGGCGGCGATCGATCTGATCCCGCCCGGTTCCGCATCGGCGCGCTGGTCGATTATGGCGAGGGGCTGCGCTGCGCCGGGCGCGGCGAGGCCAGCCTGTCCGGCGAACGGCTGACCATTCAGCTGGGGGAGGGGGCGTGCCGTTTCGATGCCGCGTTCGATGGCGACCGCATCGCCTTTCCAGCCGAACTGCCCGATGCCTGCCGCGCGCTGTGTCAGGATGAACGTGCGTCCTTCTCCGCCATGCAGACCGAACGGCTGAGCGACCGCGCGGCGGAGGCTGAGGCGTTCCGCCTGCCCGACGGGGTGCGTCCCTGCGCTGATTGACGTTGACGTAAAGGTGAGTTAGAAAAGCGGGTATGGCAACGATTCCCGCGATAGCTAGCTTCGCCCCGATCGACCCGCGCCCCGACCGCGATCAGTTCAGCATTGCGGATCTGTGTGCGGAATTCGATGTCACCGCCCGCGCCCTGCGCTTTTACGAGGATGAGGGGCTGATCGCGCCCGAGCGGCGCGGCCTCACCCGCATCTATTCGCACCGCGACCGAGCGCGCCTCGCTTGGATCCTGCGCGGCAAGCGCGTCGGGTTCAGCCTGGGCGAGATCCGCGAGATGATCGACCTTTACGACGTGGGCGAGCGTCGCCAGGTCCAGCGAAAGGTGACCATCGCCCGCTGCCGCGATCGCGTCGCCCTGCTTCAGGCGCAGAAACGCGACATTGACGCCGCGATTGATGAGCTGAACCAGTTTGTCGACTATCTAGAACAGCACCCGATCCAGGAGTAGGATTTCCCATGCCCAGCTATGTTCCGCCCGTGCGCGACACGCGTTTCGTGCTCAATTCGGTGATCGGGCTCGACCGCTACACCAACCTTCCCGGCTTCACCGCCGCGACCGGCGATGTCGTCGACGCGGTGCTCGAAGAAGGCGGCAAGTTCGTTGCCGAGGTCCTCTTCCCCCTCAACCTGTCCGGCGATCAACAGGGCTGCACCCGCCACCCGGACGGCAGCGTCACGACCCCCGACGGCTTCAAGGAAGCGTACGCCCAGTTCACGACAAGCGGCTGGTCCACCCTCTCCGCGCCAGAGGAGTTTGGAGGACAGGGTATGCCCCATGTCGTCGCCACCGCGTTCGAGGAGTACATGATCTCCGCCAACATGGCCTTTGCCATGTACCCCGGCCTGACCCACGGCGCGATCGCCGCCCTGCTGGCCAAGGGGTCGGACGAGCAAAAGGCGAAATACGTGCCCAAAATGGTGTCCGGCGAATGGGGCGGCACCATGAACCTGACGGAGCCGCATTGCGGCACCGACCTCGGCCTCATCAAGACCCGCGCCACGCCCAACGCCGATGGCAGCTATGCGATCACCGGGACCAAGATCTTCATCTCGTCGGGCGAACATGACCTGACCAGCAACATCATCCACCTCGTCCTGGCGAAAACCCCTGGCGCACCGGACAGTTCAAAGGGGATCAGCCTGTTCGTCGTCCCCAAATTCCTGGTGAACGACGACGGCTCGCTCGGCGCGCGCAACGGCGTCACCTGCGGCTCCATCGAGCACAAGATGGGCATCCACGCCAATTCCACCTGCGTCATGAACTATGACGGCGCGACCGGCTGGCTGGTGGGCGAGGAGATGAAGGGCCTGGCCGCCATGTTCATCATGATGAACGCCGCCCGCCTGGGCGTGGGGCTTCAGGGGCTGGGCGTCGCCGAAACCGCCTATCAGAACGCGGCCAACTACGCCCGCGACCGGCGTCAGGGCCGCGCGCTCACCGGCGCGGCAGAGCCGGGGGAAAAGGCTGACACCCTGTTCGTCCATCCCGATGTCCGCCGCATGTTGATGGAGGCAAAGGCCCTGACAGAGGGGCTTCGCGCCCTGTGCCTGTGGGGCGCGCTTCAGGTCGATCTGGCGCACAAGGCCGCGACGGAGGAGGAGCGGCAACAGGCCGATGACATCATCAGCCTGCTGACCCCGGTCATCAAGGGCTATGGCACCGACAAGGGCTATGACATCGCCACCAACGCGCAACAGGTCTATGGCGGCCATGGCTACATCGCCGAATGGGGCATGGAACAATATGTCCGCGACGCCCGCATCGCCATGATCTATGAAGGCACCAACGGGGTTCAGGCGATGGACCTTGTCGGGCGCAAGCTCGCGCAGAATGGCGGCCGCGCCGTTCAGGCCTTCTTCAAGGTGGTGACAGAGGAAATCGCGGCGGCAAAGGGCGTGCCCGCCACCGCCGATTTCGCCGGCCATCTGGAAAAGGCGCTGGGCCAGCTACAGGCAGCGACCATGTGGTTCGTGGCAAACGGGATGAAGGACCCGAACCAGGTCGGCGCCGGCGCGCATCATTACATGCACATCATGGGCATCGTCGCGGTCGGCATGATGTGGCTGCGCATGGCAAAGGCAGCGGCAGAGCTGCTGGAGGCCGGGGATAGCGGCGCCGACGTGGACCGCGCCTTCCTCGAAGCCAAGCTGGTCACCGCCCGCTTCTACGCCGAACGTATCATGCCGGATGCAGGCGCACTGCGGCGAAAGATCGAGGGCGGCGCCGAAAGCCTGATGGCCCTGCCGCCGGAGATGTTCCTGGCCGCATAAGGGGAATGAGCAAAGCGGAAAGGGCGGGCGCTGCGGTGCCCGCCCTTTTCGTGGTTCTATGCCATGTACCTGTTCTGCACGACGGGCCACGGCGTGAGCGGCAAGAAACTCCAGCGCCAGCTTGGCGTCACGTACAAGATCGCCTATCGCATTGGGCAGCAAATCCGCGACCTTGCCGGCAAGGCCTAGGGATTTGTCGCGCTGCTGGCCGGTCACGAGGAACTGGACGAGGCCTATGTCGGTGGTCGCCGTTCCGGCGGAAAGCGCGGCCGTGGCGCTCCGGGCAAGACCATCGTTATGGGCCTCGCCGAAAGCGGTGGCCGCATGAAAGCCGTTGTGATCCCGAACGTGAAGAAGGACACGCTGCGCAACGTCGCTCTGGACAACGCGGAACCGGGTTCGACCGTTTCAACCGACGAACTGGTATCCTATGGCTTACTCACCGGCGACGGGTTCCAGCACGGCGTGGTTTGCCACGGCCGCAAGGAATATGCGCACTGCGATTACCGCCGCGGCTAAGCCTTTCACGTGAACACCGTTGAAGGCTTCTGGCGGCTGTTCAAGGCGTCGGAGCGTTCAACCAATGTGCAGATCAGCGCCAAGCACATGCAGCGCTATCTGGACGAGTTCACTTTCCGCGCGACGAACCGGGGGCGGGTGAACGGGATGTTTGACCTTCTAGTTGGGTCGCTGTGAAGCGCCCCGCCATGGCTTCGAATTGAGCGTGATCAGCGGGGCCTATGCCCTCCGCTTCCGCCTGGGCGACGAAATCAGCGATCCGATTGGAGGAGATAGCTTCGGCAAGCGTGGTGCTTCCCATTCAAACGCCTATAGACGAATTTGAAGGGAATTGCTAAGTATACACATACAACGGCGCGCTACCGGTTGGAATGGCAGCGCGCCGTGCTCTTACCCCTTGTGGAAGGGGGCAGGGTGTTTTGGCGGTCTAGCGACCGTTACCCGGTAATCTCCGGGTGGCGTGCCAAGCCATCTAGGTCCTTCCTTCTATTGCCGCTTCCCGGCGGGTTGAGCGAATAGGTCAGGGTTGCCGCCCTGCCCCGTTGCTGAAGCGCCAACGGGATTTCCGTTCGGCGCTTCAGTTCGTTTTGGCATCGACACCACGTTGGATGACCTTGCCAAAGCCTTGAGTTCTTCACTTGCATTCGGGCCAAGCCGAAGCTGCCGCTCCAAGTGCCCGTAACCCTCAACAATACCAGCCTTCTTGAAGCGGGCGATAGCATTGTAAGCCGTGCCATCGTTGTTGGAGAGGCGTTCGTTCAACTCGCCATCACTTCCGCGAATTTCTGCAATGATCTCCTTGGCTACCAGACCCGGCTTACGGGCAATAGTTTCAAGGATCAGGTCCATCATCTTAGTTGCACGGCCAGCATGGACGACAACCTTGTCCTCCTTCAGGCCAGCTTGCACCAGCTTCAGAAAAGCCGCGAGGTTGCCGGGAGTGAACACGCTGCCGTGATACTCGACCAGAGCCCCGCTCTGCTTGAACCGCCGCAGGGCATGGTAGAATCCCTTGTCACTCTTCTTGAACCGCTCAGCCAAGGGACTGAGCAGAATGGCTTCGCGAATGTCATCGTATGTGGCGCCGTCCTCACGGCGCTCCACGATGGCCATAATCGCCTTGGGGAACACGTCCTTGGCTTCAAGTTCCCTAAGCGTTTCATTGATGAAGCCAGGGTGAGATTCCCCGCGGGTTGCGGCCGCAAGCATCTCCGCCTCATTTGCAAGCCGTTCAGCCATATCGATGAGATTTTGAAGCTTTTGGCGCTCAGCGGTGAGAACTTTCATCTCTGACTCGATCTCGCGCACACGATCACGCCAGCCATACAGCTGTGCCTCGTTCACGATGGAGTAGGATGATTCGCCCCGTGCCATCTCTCACTCATAGCACATCCTCCATGCCATGCAATAGGGAGGTCGATTGTGAGGCCGGGTGCTGTCTAGGGTGACTGTTCTCGTTTCGGTCACATGCGACAGGGGGATAAGTGGGTGTCGGAATGTCAAAAATTGAATGTGTCCTACACCCCCCAAACCGTCATATCTAACCGGTCCCCTGCATCTGGCATGAGGACCGCACGCCATGGATCACCGCACCATCCACCCCGTCGAGCCCGTGTCGGGTCCGCACGATCCCCCCGCCGACGCCGCGCCCGCCTTTCATCCGCCCGCCGCGCTGGATGACAGCCGCAACGCCGATGGCTGGACGGCCGAACGGCAGCGGCAATTCCTGGTCGCGATTGCGCAGGGGGCCTGTGTCACCCGCGCCACTGCGCTGGTCGGGATGTCGCGGCAAAGCGCCTATGCCCTGCGGGACAGTGCGCGCGGCGCCGCCTTTGCGCTGGGCCGGCGGGCGGCGGTGCTCCGCTCGCGCGACGTGCTGGCCGATACGTTGATGGACCGCGCCTTTCACGGCGTGCGCGAAACCATCACCTATGATGACGGCGCGATGACCACGCGCCACCGGCACGACAATGCCCTGGCCTATCGGATGCTCGTCCGGCTGGATCGCCGCGCCGATGCCGCGCTCGCCGCCGGGTCGCCCCGCGCCGCCGGTCGTTCGGCCGGGGCGGGGGCGGGGGAGGATGCCGCCGCCCGCCTGGCCGCCGCCGATTTCGAACAATATCTGGAACTGGTTCAGCATCACGCCGCGCCCGGCCGGGCCGCCCTGTTCGTCGCCGCGCGCATCGGGGCCGCCGGGGTCGATGCGCCGGACGGGCTGGACGGCGTGCGCGCGCTCGCCCGCGCCGATCGCTGGCTGCGCACCCGGACGGATGCCGCCGCGCCCGTGCCCGTCGACGATCTCGATCCCGCCGCCCGCGCCGGCTGGACGGCGGAACAATGGGCGCGGGCAGAGGCGGCGGGCCTGATCGCCCTTGCCCCCGAACCGCCGGTACCGGACACCGCGCCGGAAACCGGGTCAATGTGTCAAAACTGTCACCCGGATGATGGGCCGGACGCGCCGGAGCCCCGCGAACCGGTGTGGTGGTGCGAGGAAAGCGAGGATTGGCGCACCCGCTTTCCCCCGCCGCCCGATTTCGACGGGGAACAGGACGGCTCGCCCGGCGAACCTGATTATGAGCGCGGACTGACCGATGCGGAACGCGACGCGATCGAGGATCACGACGCCGCTCGCCTGGCCCCCGCCATCCGCACCGGCGCCGTGGAACGCGATGCCTGGTTCGCCGCGCTCGCCACCGAAACCGCCATCGCCCGCGCTCAGCCAGCCCCGATGATCGCCAACCCCGCCGGTGATGGCGCCCATGGCCGGTTGCCGGGGGACTGCGCCGGGTAACGCCTGCACCCGCTCTGCCCATCGTCCTTGCGCTCGCCCGTGTTGGCGCTACCATCCGGGGAAAGGACAGGGACAGGGAGAGGATGATGGCCATTGACCGGCGCACGCTGATTGCGGGCGGCCTTGGCGCTGCTGCGGTGCTGACCCCCGCCGGACAGGCGCTGGCGCAGGATCGCCGCCGCCGCGCCTCGCCCAACGACCGGCTTCAGGTCGGCCTGATCGGGTGCAAGGGGATGGGCTGGGCCAATCTCAATGCGATGGTCAGGGGCGGGGACGTGACGCCCGTTGCGCTGTGCGATGTCGATGCCGGCGTGCTGACCGGGCGCGGGGCGGAACTGGCGAAATCCGCGGGCCGCACCCCTGCGCTCTATGACGACTATCGCCGGATGCTGGATGACCGGAATGTCGATGCGGTGATCATCGCCACCCCCGATCACTGGCACGCCCTGCAACTGATCGACGCCATGTCCGCGGGAAAGGACGCCTATTGCGAAAAGCCGCTGGGCAATTCCATCGCCGAATGCCGCGCCATGGTCGCCGCGAAACAGCGCCACGGCCGCGTGGTTCAGGTGGGTCAGTGGCAACGCAGCAACCGCCACTGGGCCGATGCCATCGCCCATGTCCATGCCGGCGGCATCGGCCGCGTGCGAAAGGTAAAGGCATGGGCCTATATGGGCTGGATGAAACGGGTCGCCCCGCAACCGGATCAGGCCGCACCCGCTGGCGTGAATTACGACCGCTGGCTCGGCCCTGCGCCGCTCCGGCCGTTCAATCCCAACCGCTTTCATTTCAGCTGGCGGTGGTACTGGGATTATGCCGGCGGCCTGATGACCGACTGGGGTGTCCACCTGATGGACATCGCGTTGCTGGGGATGAAGGCACAGGCCCCGCAATCGGTCAGCGCGCTGGGCGGAGCCTATGGCTATCCCGATTCGGCCATGGAAACCCCGGATACGCAGACCGCGATCTTCGATTTCGGGGGCTTTTCGGTGGAATGGGAACACGCCGTCGGGATCAGCCGCGGGCCCTATGACGGGCACGACCATGGCGTCGCCTTTGTCGGGGAAACCGGAACGCTGGTTGTAGATCGCAGCAAATGGTGGGTCTCCCCCGAACGCCGCGATGGAAAGGATCTGACCCCCGCGGTGCCCGTCACCAACGCCTCCGACAACGGCCTTGATCGCCACACCGCGGATTTCGTCGCCTGCGTCAAGGATCGCAGCCGTACTCCCGCCTGTCCTATCGAAAGCGCGGCCAACACCGCCATCGTCTGTCAAATGGGCAATGTCGCCTGGCGCACCGGGCGAAAAGTGCACTGGGACGCCGCCGCCGGCTCGTTCAAGGACGATGCACAGGCAAACGCCCTGATCACTCCCGCCTACCGCGCTCCCTATCGACTGCCGGTATAGGGCGCGCGGCCGTCATCCGATCCTGCTTGAGCCGCCGCCCCGGCCCGTGCATGATCGCCGGGCATGAACCCGCTGCCGATCGTTCCGCTCGACCCGCTTGAACGCGGACAGATCACCGTGATGCGCGTGGATGCGCTGATGATGATCGTCCCCGCACTGTTTGGTGCCTGCGCGCTGGACTGGTTCGCCTTTGACCGGCTGCGCGATGCCATCGGATTTCCGCCCTTCGGCCTGCTGCCGGGGCTGATCCTGCTCTATGGCCTCTATTCGGTCACGCTGGGTGCACCCCGCCGCTGGCGGCTGTGGGGCCATGCCTTTACCGGGGGGGAACTGCACGTCGCCAGCGGCTGGCTGATCCGGTCGCACACCATCGTCCCGGTATCGCGGGTTCAGCATATCGACGTCACCCAGGGGCCGATTGAACGGGCCTGCGGCGTCGCAACGCTGGTGCTGCACACCGCCGGAACGGACGACAGCGAAGTCGCGCTGCCCGGCATCACCCGCGACCGGGCAGAGGGGATCCGCGACGCCATCCGCCAGAGCATCGGGTCCGCTGCGTGACGGATGCACCCCGCCGGACGCATCCGGCGACGATCCTGATCCGGGCGCTGAAGGATCTGCCGCAAACGCTCATCGGTATCCCGGCACTCTATGCCGCGCTGTCAAAGGCCGGGACAGGCCTCGTCCTGTTCGTCCCGCTGGTGATGCTGACGATCATCGGTCTGATCGCTTGGGCCAAATGGCGTGCGTTCACCTATCAGCTGGGCGATGGCGAATTGGTCATCGCCGATGGCCTCCTCAACAAAAGCCGCCGTTCGATCCCGCTGGAGCGGATTCAGGACGTATCGATCGAACGCCGCCCGCTGGCCCGCTTGCTCGGCCTGGCGCTGGTCCGCATCGAAACGGGCGGGGGCGACAAGAATGAGGGCGTCCTGGACAGCGTCTCGCTGGACGAGGCCGCCCGCCTGCGCGCCCTGTTGCGTCGCGGTCCGTCGGTCGCGGATCGGTCAATCGCGGATGGTGATGCAGAACCGGCCGATCTGCCGGACTCTGCCCCCGTCTTTGCCATGTCGCTGCGCCGCGTCCTCACCCTGGGGCTGTTTCGCTTCTCGCTGGTCTGGATCGCTGCGATTTTTGCGGGGCTTCAGTTTCTCGACAACTTCGTCGATTTCGGAGACGTCAATTACAAGGACGTGATCCGGCAGGGGGAGCAACAGGTCCGCCAGGCTGCATCGATTGGGCTGATCATCGGCTTTGTCGTGTTGGCCTTGCTAGTCGGAATGCTCAGTGGCGTGATCCGCACGCTGCTGCGCCAATATGACTTCCGCCTCACCGCTGCCGATGGCCGCTTCCGGCGGGTCCGGGGCCTGACGACCCGGACAGAGGTCGTCATTGCCAATCGCCGGGTCCAGCTGGCGGTCATCCGCAAGGGCGCGATCACCGGCCGCCTCGGCTGGCAATCGCTGAGTTTTCAGATGCTGGGCGGCAGCGATGATCCAAGCGGGCTTCAGGACATGGCGCCGCTCGCCCGTCCGGCAGAGATTGCCGCGATCCTGGCTGTGGCCGAGCTGCCGCAATGGGATGATGCCGGCCTGCAGTCCGTTGCGCCGGCGCATGGCGTGCGCGCCGCGATCAGTCTGACCAGCCTGCCGCTGATCAGCATGGCCGGGCTGATTGCCGTACAGCCACGGTGGTGGCCCGTGCTGTTCCTGCTGGCGGTCCCGCTGGTCATTGGATGGGTGCAGCGGCGCTTTCACCGTTACAGCCTTGATGATGGCGTGGTGCGGATCACGCGGGGTGCGATCGTTCGGCGTCACTGCATCCTGCCCGTTGCCGGTATGCAGACAGCGGCGGTGGTACGCGGGCCGATCCAGCGGATGCTCGGTCTGGCCAGCGTCCGATTTGATACTGCCGGTGCCGGGCGGACGGGCGGAGCGGCGATCCACGACCTGACATCAGCGGATGCCCATGCGCTGGTGACCCGGATCAGCGCGGCGCTGGCGGCGGCGTAGCGGCTGGGTCCGGGCCGGGGTTGACCGGCAGGGCAGGTTTCGGGCGTGGTGCCGGTCGCCGCAGCATACAGTCGGAAGCATTGGGGCGCAGAAACTCGTCACAGTTCCACAGCGCCTTTTCAAACCCCCGGCTGCGATCGCGCAGATAGCTGAACGACATGGTCGCCAGCGCCGGGGAATCGACCAGCGATCCCGCCTTGCCCGGTACCGGAACGGCAGCGGGATCCGTCCAGCCGAGGAACTTGCAATAGGGCCGATCGCCACACGCCCGCGCCGCCAGTTGCGGCAGCTCCTCGGCTGGCAGGCGGCGGTCGATGGCGGTGACAAAACTGTTCGGCTCGGCCTCGACCGGGCGCGGCAGCAGCGCATCCGGGATCGCCGCGACCGCGCCTGACACCGCTTCGGTCAGCGCCGCATCCGTGCCGCTGGCATGGACCGGAAAGCGTTCCGCCAGTTGCGGGATCACCGGCTCCACGCCGCTGCGGCGCTTGCGGAAGGCGGGCGGCGTGCCCCACCAGCCGGTCCAGCGAAAGAACAGATGGGTTTTAACCTCCACGATCTTGTCCAGACTGGACGACCAGTAGGGGACGACCCAGTTGGTGTGATAGTGCGTGGCGTGGCCGACCGGGGCATAGACCGCGCCTGCCAGAGCCGCCCCTGCAAGGCCGAGTGCGCGCCGCCATGCGTCGTCGCTGAACCGGCGGGCGAATGCGCCGTCGCAGGTAAAGGTGAACTGGCAACCGGTGGCGCGTTCGGAGCCCTGAAATACGACGCCGCAGACGCTGTCGGGAAAGGCGGGGTGGCGGACCCGGTTCAGCACGACCTGACCCACCGACTGTTCCGCCTCCCGGTCATCCCCTGCCTCGTACAGCATGGCGGCGGCCAGACAGGCTTGTGCGCGCTCAAGGTCCGCTGGCGATCCGGAAAAGCGGAAGGGGGCGGCGCGGGGGTTGGGTGCGGTGGAAAACGGAATGGCGGCGTTGATGCGCAGCGCCTCTGCCGCCTCCACCGTCCGAAAGACGACCGGATCGACCGATGGCAGCAGGGTGGGGGGCACGATGCGGGCGGCGCCCGTCGCTGGCCGAGCGCGCGCCGAAGCCGGCGCGGGGGCGGGCACCAGCAGCACCAAGGCCAGCGGAGCCCCGATCAGCGACAGCCCCAATGCCAGTGCGGCCACGGTCAGGCGGCTGGATACGCTGGAAACTGAGGTCATGATAAAGCCCCTGTCCGGGGCAGCCCTGCTATTCGCGCCAGAGGCCGCTGGCCTCGCACAGGGCAAGGCGCTGATCGGCGCGGGCCAGGCAGGAGTGGTTGCCGCTGCACTGCTGCGTCGCCCGCTGCATGGCGGCCCGGCAGCTGGCGGGGGCGATCGGGGCGTCGCCCAGTGCCCAGACCATGCCCGACAGTTGCCGGTTGACGCCCGGTTCCGGACCGTCCGAGGCAGCCGAGGCGACGGCCGACGGGGGCCAGCCATCGCCATCGCCCAGCGTCATGCTGGCGATGCTCAGGACAGTCAGCATCGCGGCGACGCCGATCCATCGTTTCGTCCTGATCCTGATTCGGCGGCTCTGACCCCTCATGGCCTTATGTCATAGCAAAGGCTGGTTAATGGTGCGAGTCGCCCCGGCTCATTCCGGCAAAAAATCAGGGACCGACAGATAGCGTTCGCCGGTGTCGTAATTGAAGCCGAGGATGCGTGATCCGGCGGGCAGTTCGGGAAGCTTTTGCGCGATCGCGGCCAGCGTTGCGCCGGAGCTGATCCCCACCAGCATCCCTTCGGTCCGGGCAGCCTTGCGAGCCATTTCCTTGGCGTCCGCGGCGTCCACCGTGACCACCCCGTCGATCGACTGGGTATGCAGGTTGCCGGGGATGAAGCCGGCGCCGATCCCCTGAATGGGATGGGGCGCTGGCTGGCCGCCCGAAATCACCGGAGAGGCGGCAGGCTCGACGGCATAGACCTTGAGGTTCGGCCAATGCTGCTTCAGCGTTTCGGCAACGCCCGTGATGTGCCCGCCGGTGCCGACACCCGTGATGATCGCGTCCAGCGGCGCATCGGCGAAGTCGGCCAGGATTTCCTGAGACGTGGTGCGGACATGGACATCGATGTTCGCAGGGTTTTCGAACTGTTGCGGGATCCAGGCGCCGGGCGTTTCGGCGGCCAGTTCCTCGGCACGGGCGATCGCGCCCTTCATCCCCTTTTCCCGGGGCGTCAGGTCGAACGTCGCGCCATAGGCGAGCATCAGCCGGCGGCGCTCAAGGCTCATGCTTTCGGGCATGACGAGGATCAGCTTGTACCCCTTGACCGCCGCGACCATCGCCAGGCCGACGCCAGTGTTCCCGCTGGTCGGTTCGATGATCGTGCCGCCGGGCTGCAGCCTGCCGGATGCCTCTGCGGCCTCGATCATCGCCAGCGCGATCCGGTCCTTGATCGAGCCGCCGGGGTTCGAGCGTTCGGACTTGATCCACACCTCGGCATCCGGGAACAGGCGCGATACGCGGACATGGGGCGTGTTGCCGATGGTTTCGAGGATCGATTGAGCCTTCATTGGGCCTTCTCCTTTGGCGGTTCGACGGGCGGAAATTCCAGCGTTTTGACCGTCTCGAAGTTCCGTGCCCGGCGCAATTCAGGAAAGATATAGGCCCATAAACCTGTGATCGCCACCGCCAGCACGCCGCCAACGGCGGTTGCGGCAACCGGGCCGATGACGGCGGCGAAGAATCCGGCCCGCGCTTCGCCCAGTTCGTTCGATCCGGAAATGAACAGGGTGGAGACCGCGCCCACCCGGCCGCGCATCGCATCCGGCGTCGACAGCTGGATCAGCGAGGAGCGGACATAGACCGAGATCATGTCGGCCGCGCCCAGCACGACCAGCGCCAGCAGCGACAGCGCAACGCCGGGGGCATAATCATGCCCGATCGCGGCAGGCCCCATCGCCCAGTAGAAGATCGGTCCGGCCAGACCGAACAATGCGGTCATCGCGCCGAAAACGGCCACCGCCCACAGCATCCGCTGCCCTACATTGTTGCGCAGGGGCCGGATCGAAAAGCCGATGGCGACGAGCACCGCACCCAGCGAGGGCGCACCGCGCAGATGGCCCAGCCCCTCCGACCCCACCATCAGGATATCGCGGGCATAGACCGGCAGCAGCGCGGTGACCCCGCCAAACAGCACCGCGAACAGATCGAGCGAGATCGCGCCGAACACCAGCCGGTTGCGCCGGACATAGGTCAGCCCCTCGACCATCTGTTGCCAGGGATTGCCGCCAGACGGCTTGCCCTGGGCGTTGATCGGACGAACGAGGCTGAGCATCGCAACCGAAAAGGCGAACAGGGCGGCGGAGACGGCATAGGGCAGGGCGGGATTGGCGGCATAGAGATAACCGCCCAGCGCCGGGCCGAGGACGGCGCCGGTCTGCCATGACACCGAACTCATCGCGATGGCGGTGGGCAGCACCGCGGCGGGCACCAGATTGGGGGCAAGCGCACTGAGCGACGGTCCGGCAAAGGCGCGGGCGACACCCAGCAGGGCGGCGATGGTGAACAGCGCGGGCAGCGCAATGATCCCCGACCAGGTCATCCAGGCAAGTGCGGCGGCGCATCCCGCCTCCAGCAGAAGTGCAGCGCGGGCGATCAGTCGCCGGTCCACCCGGTCCGCCACCCAGCCGGCGACCAGCGACAGGACCAGCAGCGGCAGGAACTGTGCGACGCCGATCAGGCCGAGGTAAAAGGCGCTTTCCTTTACCCCCATCGTCTGACGGGCGATGTCATAGACCTGCCAGCCGATCACGATGACCATCGCCATCTGCGCCAGCGTGCCCGACAGGCGGGCCAGCCAATAGGCGCGGAAATTGTGGAGGGTGAAGGGATGCGGCGGCTTTGACATCGTGGCTGGCCCCTAGGGCGGCAGGGCGGTGAAGGGCAATGGGCGAATGTTTTCAGCGGATGAAGGGTGGGTATCGGCGTTGACAGGTCGGTTGACAGTTTGGACACTTTGTACGGGTTTTCAGGCGGTCGGTTGACCCTGGCCCCGACCCTGCTGGATCGGGACGGCAAAGCCCAGCCGCCCCCGGACCCTAACCGAGGGGCGGGCGTGTAGGACAGGGCAGAGCGGGTTTGCGGCGGGCGGCCGGTGAGCGCGGTTCAGTCGCGCGGCGGACCGAACACCGACCAGCCGGTGCGGTGGCCGAGCATTTCCAGCGCCCGCACGCCGAGGATCGAGTTGCCATGCTGATCCAGATTGGGCGACCAGACCGCGATGGAGGCGATTTCCGGCGCGATGGCCAGGATGCCGCCGCCGACCCCGCTTTTGGCAGGCAGGCCGACCCGGACGGCGAAGTCGCCCGACCCGTCATAATGGCCACAGGTCATCATCAGCGCCAGCACGGTCCGGTTCTGCCGCGCGCGGGCCAGCGCGTGGTCGCCATCGCGAGGCAGGCGGGTGTGCGTCAGGAACCGGCCCGCAGCGGCAAGACCGCGACAGTCCAGCGTCAGCGCACATTGCCGGGCATAGAGATCAAGGACGCGATCGATCGGCTGCTCGATATTGTCGTGATGCTTCATGAAACTGAGCATCGCCCGGTTGAGGTCGCCGTCGCTGGTCAGCACATCCTGGTTCAGATCGACGGCCAAGTCGCCAACGGCATCGCGGACCAGCATTTCCACCGGGTTTCCATCGCCCGCATCCGCCGCCAGCATGTCGCACACGACAAGCGCGCCCGCGTTGATGAACGGGTTGCGCGGGATGCCGCCGGTTCGTTCAAGGTCGATCACCGAATTGAACGGATCGCCCGACGGTTCGCGGCCCACCCGCTTGAACACCGCATCACCGCAGCGCTGCAACGCCAGATCGAGGGCGAACACCTTGGAAATGCTTTGAATGGGAAAAGGCTGATCGAACGCCCCGGCGGTGAGGATGGCACCGTCCATTGCCACGGCAATCCCGATGGGGCCGGGCTGCGCCTCCACATCCTTGCGATCGGCCGCGGCCTCGATGATCGCGGCGTCGCGCTGAATTTCGGCAATGATGTCGGCGAGGATGGGTTCGATCTGCATCGGTGCCTAACGACCGATGCAGCGATCCGATCCGGCATCCCGGTCGATCGGCGGCGATAGCGGCAGGCCGGGTTCAGCCCGCCGCTTTCGCCAGGCCCCGGCTGAGTTGCAGGGCGCCGTTGAGCCGTTGTTCGGGGGTGGCCCAGGCGCGGGTGATGACGAGTTTCATGTCCGGGCGCAGTTTTGCCGTGCCCTCCAGCTTGGCGACATAGGCGAGCAGCCCTTCGACATTCGGGAATTTGTCGTCGTGGAAGCTGACCAGTGCGCCCTTTGGCCCGACATCGAGTTTGGCGATGCTGGCGCGCTTGGCGTTCAGCTTGGCCTCGATCAGTTTGAGGAGGTTGTCGGTTGCGGGGGGCAGCTTGCCGAAGCGGTCGATCAGTTCGGCGGCAAACCCCTCGATCCCGCGCTTGTCCTCCACCTCGTTCAGGCGGCGATACAGGCCCATGCGCAGGTCGAGATCGGGCACGAATTCCTCTGGAATCATGATTGGTGCATCGACGGTGATCTGCGGCGAGAATTCCTTTGGCCGATCCTCACGCAGGCCGCCGGCGCGGGCGTCGAGGATCGCTTCCTCCAGCATCGACTGATAGAGTTCGTAGCCGACCTCGCGGATATGGCCCGACTGTTCGTCGCCGAGCAGGTTGCCCGCGCCGCGAATGTCGAGATCGTGGCTGGCAAGCTGGAACCCAGCGCCCAGCCCTTCGAGATCGGAGAGTACCTTGAGCCGCTTTTCGGCGGTTTCGGTCATCATCCGCTCGGGCGGGGTGGTGAAATAGGCATAGGCGCGGGTTTTCGACCGGCCCACGCGGCCGCGCAGCTGATAGAGCTGAGCCAGGCCGAACTTGTCCGCGCGGTTGATGATCAGCGTGTTGGCCGACGGAATGTCGAGGCCGCTTTCCACGATGGTGGTGGAGACGAGCAGATCGGCCTTTCGGTCGTAGAAGTCGCTCATCCGCTCCTCGACCTCGCTTGGCGCCATCTGGCCGTGCGCGACGATGTAGCGGATTTCGGGGACTTCGGTGCGCAGATACTCCTCGATTTCGGGCAAGTCGGCGATGCGGGGCGTGACGAAATAGGCCTGTCCGCCGCGATAATGCTCGCGCAGCAACGCCTCGCGCACCACGACGGGGTCCCAGGGCATGACATAGGTGCGCACCGCCAGGCGATCGACCGGCGGCGTCTGGATGACCGAAAGCTCGCGCAGGCCCGACATCGCCATCTGAAGCGTGCGGGGAATGGGCGTGGCGGTGAGGGTGAGGACATGGACATCGGTCTTCAGCGCCTTTAGCCGTTCCTTGTGCGTCACGCCGAACCGCTGTTCCTCGTCCACGATGACGAGGCCGAGGCGCTTGAACTCGATCCCCTTGGCGAGCAGGGCGTGGGTGCCGACGACCAGATCGATCTGACCCGCGGCCAGCCCCTCCTTGGTCGCCTTTGCCTCTGCAGTGCCGACCAGGCGGGACAGACGGCCGATTTCGATGGGGAACCCCTCAAACCGCGCCTTGAAATTCTGATAATGCTGGCGGGCGAGGAGGGTGGTGGGACAGATGACCGCGACCTGCATTCCGGCCATCGCCGCGACGAAGGCGGCGCGCAGCGCAACCTCTGTCTTGCCGAACCCGACATCGCCGACGACCAGCCGGTCCATCGGGCGGCCGGCGGCCAGATCGTCGATCACCTCGGCAATGGCGCGGTCCTGATCGTCGGTTTCCTCATAGGGAAAGCGATCGACAAAGGCGGGATAGCCGCCGGGGTCGGGCTGCATCACCTCGGCCGGGCGCAGCGCGCGCTTGGCGGCGGTGGCGATGAGTTCGCCCGCGATTTCGCGGATGCGCTCCTTCATCCGCGCCTTGCGCCGCTGCCACGCCTCACCGCCCAGCCGGTCGAGCGCCGCGCCCTCTTCGCTGGCACCGAAGCGGGAGAGGACTTCGAGATTTTCTACCGGAACATAGAGCTTGTCGCCGCCGGCATAGGTCAGTGCCACGCAGTCGTGCGGCGCGCGCTGCACCGGGATCTGGGTCAGCCCGTCATACCGGCCGATGCCGTGATCGACATGGACGACAAGGTCGCCGGGGGTGAGCGTGGCCAGTTCGTTGAGGAAGGCGTCGGTCGATTTCTTGCGCTTGCGACGGCGGACGAGGCGGTCGCCCAGCATGTCCTGTTCGGTCAGGACCGCCACGTCCGGCGTGGTATAGCCATGGTCGAGCGGCAGGACGATCAGCGACACCGCCTTGTTGGCCGCGCCCATCGCCTGTTGCCAGCTGTCGACCATCGCGATCTGAACCAGGCCGTGATCGGCGAGCAGCCCCTTCAGCCGTTCCCGCGCGCCTTCGGAATAGCTGGCGAGGATGGGGCGCTTGCCCGAGGCGCGCAGGGCGTCGAGATGGGCGACCACCGCCTCATAGACATTCTGCCCGCCCGCGCGTTCGGGGGCGAAATCGCGCGCGCCGTCGACGCCGAAATCGATGACGGCATCGCTTTCCGGTTCATGGAACGGCGTCGCCAGATGCGCCCGGGCCGCATTGGTGCGTTCCGCCCATTCGTCGGTGAGCAGATAGAGCATCGTCGGCGCAAGCGGGCGGTAGCTGCCCGGATCCTTGGTCTGTGCCCGGATGCGGTTGGCGTGATAGTCGATCACCGCCTCGATCCGCTGTTCCGCGGCGGCGGGGACGCCGGGATCGCGCACGACCACGGCGTCGGCGGGAAGGTGGTCGAACAGCGTTTCCAGCTTTTCCTCGAACAGCGGGAGCCAGTGTTCCATGCCCGCCAGGCGGCGGCCGTCGCTGATCGCCTGATACAGGGGATCGCCGGTGGCAGTCGCGCCGAACCGGTCGCGGTATCCGGCTCGGAAGCGTTTCACGCTATCCTCGTCGAGCAGCGCCTCTGACGCGGGCAGCAGGGTGAAGCCGTCGAGGCGGCCGGTCGTCCGCTGATCCTCGGTCGAGAAGGTGCGGACCGTCTCGATCTCGTCCCCGAAGAAGTCGAGGCGAAGCGGCTGTTCCGCGCCGGAGGGGTAGAGATCAACGAGGCCGCCGCGCACCGCAAACTCGCCCGCGTCATGCACCGTATCGACGCGGTTATAGCCATTGGCGGCCAGGAGCTTGACCAGCCGGTCGGTCGAAATCCGCTCACCCGAGGCGAGGCGGGCGACAAGCTGGCGGATGCGGAAGCGGGTCAGCGTGCGCTGGGCAGCGGCATTGGCGGTGGTGACGATCAGGCGAGGTCCGCGCGGTTTCTGTTGCAGCTGATGCAGCGCGGCGAGCCGTTCCGACATGATGCGTAGCGTCGGGCTGGCGCGGTCATAGGGCAGGCAGTCCCAGGCCGGAAAGGCGATCACCTCAAGCTCCGGCGCAAAGACCGGCGCGGTGGCGGCGACCGCGCGCATCATCGCTTCGTCCGGCGCGATATAGACCGCGCCGCCATTGGCCGCCCGCGCAAGGTCGGCCAGCAGCGAGGGCAGGAAGCCGGCGGGCACCCCGGCAAGCGTCAGCGGCCGGGATGCGCGGAGGATCGTCGACAGGTCGGGCATGAATTCTCGATCAGGCGGCGCCGGGGCCGGCACCTGGGAATGGGTCAGTCGGGCAGCTTCACGAAATCGAGCCGGCGGATCGCATCGAACATGCCCCCCGCATAGCGGGGCGGAACGGGCGCAACGCCAAGGGCCCAGGCCATGATGTCGACATCCTGTTCCTCCATCAGTTCCTCGAACAGGGCGATCTCCGCCTCGCCCCATGTCGCATGGGCCGCATCGAAAAAGCCGCCGATCATCAGGTCGGCCTCTTTGGTGCCGCGATGCCAGGCACGGAACTTCAGTCGCTTCAGGCGGGTCTCGCGGTCCATGGGCGTCATGTTCTCCATAGGCGATTGACCGGCGACGCTGGAATGCGCCGTCGGCTGGGGCTAGGGAGGCAGATAGTCATGCGACCCGACCTGCTCAATCCATTGTTCGCGGAAATCACCGCGCTGAAGGGCGTCGGCCCCGGACTGGCCAAGCCGCTGGAGCGGCTGGGGCTGGCGCGGGTGGTCGATATGGCGTTCCACCTGCCGACCGGATGGATCGACCGGCTGCCGCGCGAGGAACTGGACGCAGCCGATGCCGGGCGGGTGATCGCCATCACGCTGGTGCCGGTGGATTACCGGGTGTCGGCCGGGCGCGGGCCGACGCGGGTCCATGCACAGGACGCGCGCGGCAACATCGTCTCCCTCGTCTATTTCGGCGGATCGAGCGGATGGGTGAAGAAGTTGCTGCCCATCGGCGAGGCGCGCCGCGTTTCGGGCAAGCTGGAAACCTATGGCCAGGAATTGCAGATCATTCACCCGGACCATGTCCTGTCGCTGGACGAGGCGGACGGGCTGGCCGAGCGGGAGGCGGTCTATCCCCTGTCCGAAGGGGTGACGTCGAAACGGCTGGCGGGTTTTGCCGAACAGGCGGTGGCGCGCGCCCCCGTGCTGCCCGAATGGATCGAGCCGGGGTTGAAGGCCGCTCGCGGCTGGCCCGACTGGCGCCATGCGCTGACCCGCATCCATGCCGATCCCGCCGATGCGAAGGCGCGCGAGCGGCTGGCCTATGACGAGGTGTTCGCCAATCAGCTGGCGCTGGCGCTGGTGCGGGGCGAGGCGCGGTCGAAGCGGGGCAAGCCGTTGATGGGCGACGGGTCGCTGCGGGCGCGGCTGAACCTGCCCTATTCGCCGACAGGCGCGCAGGCGCGGACGATCCGCGAGATCGAGGGCGACATGGCGCAGGACCGGCCGATGCTGCGCCTGCTGCAGGGCGATGTCGGATCGGGCAAGACGCTGGTCGCGGCCATGGCGTTGCTGATCGCGGCAGAGGCGGGGGCGCAGGGCGCGCTGCTGGCGCCGACCGAAATCCTGGCGCGGCAGCATTATGAAACGCTGTCCCGGTTGCTGGCGCCCACCGGCGTCACCGTTGCGGTGCTGACCGGGCGGGACAAGGGGCGGGCGCGCGAATCGACGCTGATGGGCCTGTCCGACGGGTCGATCCAGATCCTGATCGGGACGCACGCCATTTTCCAGGAGGCGGTCAGCTATCGCGACCTTGGGCTGGTGGTGGTGGACGAACAGCACCGGTTCGGGGTGGCGCAGCGCATGATGTTGCAGGCCAAGGCGCAGCGGCCGCCGCACCTGCTGGTCATGACCGCGACGCCCATTCCGCGCACGCTGACGCTGGCCAATTATGGCGAGATGGATGTGAGCCGCCTCGATGAGATGCCGCCGGGGCGCGAGCCGATTGAAACGCGCGTGGTGTCCGAGGACCGGCTGGCCGAGGTGGTCGAGGGGCTGGCGCGGCATCTGGCCGGCGGGGGGCAGGCATATTGGGTCTGTCCGCTGGTCGAGGAATCCGAAAAATCCGATCTGGCGGCAGCAGAGGCGCGGGCGGAATCGCTGCGTATCCGGCTGGGCGATGCGGCAGTCGCGCTGGTCCATGGCCGGATGAAGCCGCCGGAGAAGGACGCGCAGATGGCGCGGTTTCAGTCGGCACAGGCGGGCGTGCTGGTGGCGACGACGGTGATCGAGGTTGGCGTGGATGTGCCCAACGCGACCCTGATCATCATCGAGCATGCCGACCGGTTCGGCCTAGCCCAGCTGCACCAGCTGCGCGGGCGCGTGGGCCGGGGCGGGGGCAAGTCGATCTGTCTGCTGCTGCGCGGCGGGCAGCTGAGCGAAACGGCGCGGGCTCGGCTGGCGCTGATGCGCGAGACGAATGACGGGTTTCGCATTGCCGAGGAGGACCTGCGCCTGCGCGGAGCCGGCGAGCTGCTCGGCACGCGCCAGTCGGGCGATATGGCGTTCCGGCTGGCCAGTCCGGACCAGATGGCGGAACTGCTGCCCGCCGCCAATCAGGACGCGCGGCTGCTGATCGACCGGGATGGCGGACTGTCCGGCGAGCGGGGGCAGGCAGCGCGGCTGGCGCTGTATCTGTTCGAGCGGGATGCGGCGGTGGCGCTCCTTAGATCCGGCTGATTGCCGGGATCATTTCGGCACTGTCAGCTTCTGTTCAGTTTGTCCGATAATTGGGCATTTCCGTTCTTGCGTCCCCGAAAAACTCTGCTAGTTTTACATCATAGACCACTGTTCCACATAACGGGAAGAATAGTGGCGCGGCTGGGGGGGATGCGGCGAACCGGGCTCTCCTGCTGGTGAAAACGAGCGATAGGGGGAGGAGTCTGATGAGTCGGGCCAAGCTGTACAATCGAGGATTTTCTGCCAGCGCGTCGCATGGCGTGATCGCCGCGGCGATGCTGATGGCACTTGCTGGCCCGGCCTATGCCCATGCCGATCCCGAACCGAGCGATGCTGCCATAGGCGATACCCCGCTAAGCGATGCCGAGCTGGCGGCCGCTGTCGGCATGGTGATGATTGCCCAGGAGACGACCGATGCGGATCAGGGCGAAATCCTGGTCGTCGGTTCGCGCGCCAGCCAGCAGTCGGCGAACGAGCGCAAGCGCAATGCCCGGACCGCGACCGATTCCATCGTCGCCGACGATATCGGCTCCTTCCCCGACCGCAACGTGGCAGAAGCCGTTTCCCGCCTTCCCGGTGTGGCGCTGGCCCGTAACGATTTCGGCGAAGGCGAAAGCGTCGCGGTGCGCGGGAACGGCCCCGACCTGACCCGCGTGGAACTGGACGGCGTCGGTGTGAGCAGCGCGTCAGGTGCCGCCATCAATGCCGACGCCGGTCGCAGTGCCGATCTGCGCGAACTGCCGGCAGAACTGGTCAAGAGCATCGACGTGGTCAAGGGCTCGACCGCTGACCAGACCGAGGGGTCGCTGGGCGGCGGTATTCAGATCAAGACGCGCAATGCGCTGGATTTCAGAAAGCCGTTTTACCAGTTTTCCGGTGGCTTTCAGCAGAACTCGCTGACTGGCGATTGGACGCCCAATTTCAACAGCATCCTTACGCGCAAGTTCTTTGACGGCCGCGTTGGTGTTCTTGTCAGTGCGAACTATAATAAGATTCAGAACATCAATCACGGTTATCAGAATACCACGAGCGGCACGGCCGGCTATCATCGCCGGATCGACTTCGACAATTCCCCGGAAAAGACGTTTGTCTACAATCTTGATACCCTGACCGGCGATGCCGCCGATCAGGTGTTTGCCAATTCCACCGAAACGCCCCGCTCGCTGCTGACCAAGTCAATTGCTGCACAATCGAAGGCGGACTGTTTCGCTGCGTTCCCCAACCTGCCGACCGGGTCATCGAACCAGCGGGGGCAGCGTGTGCTCGAATTGCAAAGCTGCCTTAATCAGTGGAATGATTACACGCCGTCGCTGATCCGCAATTTCATGAACGAGCAGAACGACGAACGGGTCGCGATCGATGCGCGTATCGATTTTCGTGCAACGGACAACCTGCTGTTCTATGCCAAGACAACGATCAGCCGGCGGGATGTGGAAGATCAGAACCGCAGCCGCAATCCGGTTCAGACCGTTGTTCTGAATCCAGCCGGCACATTCCTGCTGAGCAATGACGGAACCAACAGCACGGCCCCTGCGCAGCGAACCGTAAACCCCAATGGCCCCGCCGGCTATTACCTGTATGACGGGGTCAATACGGTTACGCAGAACAGGCGGAACCCGAACAGCACGGCAAACCCGCAGCCGCTACTGGGCAACCAGAATTACATGGCGCTGGGTAACGTGGTTGGCATTGTGCCGAACAGCGTCGTCGTGGATGCGTTGCACAACGTGACGCAGATGACCACGACCAACAATGTGGTGAATATCGACCAGATCCAGGGTCGCAACAAAACCGATACCTATTTCTACCAAGGCGGTCTGGAATGGCGTTCCGAAAGGGTCGACATCGACGCATTCGCAGGCATGTCGAGCTCAACCGGCTCGCGCGCCGACCAGCGGACAAACCGTTCCTACGCGTATGGCGATGCCACCATCACGCTGCAGCCCAACGGCCTCTGGGATATCGATTTCCCGGATGCCTATGATGAGAGCAATATCGCCAATTTCGTTCAGTTGCGTGCGCCCACCTGCATCGGAAGCGGTACCGCACCTACCTGCATTGGCCAGAATGCGGTTGCCGCGGCCTTCGGCACTCCGGCTTCACCGGCCTACACCGTCGGGCAGATGCCGCTGGTGACACCGAATTTCCAGGTCCAGTTTTCGCCATTCCTGGCCGAGATCGAGGAGCGACTGGCAAAGGCGGACGTAACGTATCGGACGGATGGGCTCTTGCCGTTCATCACCCGGGTGAAGGTTGGTGCGCAGTATCGCAGCAATTCTACCGACCGATGGGCAGGCGGTGGCTACAATGTCCGCGATGCTGTTGGTACATTCGGGACCGCGGGATATGTTCCGCCTGTGGTTGTGCCGACGGCCAACGTCCGTGGGCAGTTGCGGGCATGCCAGCCAACTGCCACGTCGACCCTGTCGTGCAATTACGGCTTCGTTCCCTTCACTCAACCGCTGAACAGTCGGTCGGGCGTGGATACCGTTACCCCGGAGGAGCTGACGCGGCTGTTTACCTCGTCGCTGGAAGACCTTGGTGCAGAGTATTTCGGTGATCTGCCCAACCGGGGCAATCTGCCGCCGGCATGGACGGGTATCCTGACCGATCAGCTGTTCTCGCAGCTTGGCGCTGCACAGTTCATCAACTTTGATTGCGTCAAAGTTTGCACGGGTAGCGACGGCAACCAGTATGAGCAGCCACTCACACGTACCCGGGAAGAAATCCGCAACGTGTATGCCATGTTAGATTTCGAGCAGAAGCTGCCATGGGGGCTGGAATTCGACGGCAATATCGGCCTGCGCGGCGTGTTCACAAAGGTTGAGGGTACTGGCGTCTTCGTTCTGCGCAACATTCGCACGACGGCGGCATTTGATCCCAACAATCCCACTGCCGCAGCAGGGATCGTGACCACGATTGCTCGCGAGAATACGACGATTTCCAACAACACGACGGATTGGCTGCCGTCGGTCAACCTGAACCTGTGGGCGTTCGATCGGTCCCTTGTTTTCCGCGCTTATGGCGGCAAGACGGTCGCGCGGCCGCCGGTCAGCCGGCTGCTGGCAAGCGGCGAGTGCACGATTGACGAACGGACCATATTGTCCAGCCCCGGAGACGGCGAAGATCTGTTCGCCTGTCCCGGACGCGTTGGTAATCCCGGTCTCAGCCCATTTACCGCGTGGAACTATAACTACTCGCTGGAATGGTATCCCAACCGGGACACGGTGCTGTCCGCGACTTACGGCAAGCTTGACGTACAGATCGGATCGCCGATCGGTGTCACGGTTACCGGCAGCCCGTTCAGCGGCTCAGATCTTGTCGACCAGTTGACTGGCCGACCGATTTCCGAGCTCCAGTTCACCTATCCGACCTTTGCCGATGGTCCGGGCTACAAGCGGGATATCTGGGAATTCCAGGCGAAAACTGCGTTCACGTTCCTGCCGTGGTTCCTGAAATATACCGGTGCCGATGTGAACGTTTCGGTGCTCAGTTCAGTGGCCACCACCGGTCAGCAGGATCCGCTGTCGGGCGACGTGCTGCCTCCGCCGGATCAGTCGCGCCTGTTTACGAACGCGTCGCTGTGGTACGACGATGGCAAGCTGAATATCCGCGTTGCCTATCAGAAGCGGACCGAGCGGTTCACGTTCGTCACGCCGGGCGGCGGCACCGGGGATCAGCCGGATATCAATTATCCGGGCCAGCAATGGGGCAATGTCCGCCTGGTCGCGCCTGGATACAATCCTGGCGTTGCCCGGTACATTGATGCGACGACGTTCATCGACGCGAAGATTGCGTACAACATCAACAATGCCATCCAGGTGTTTGTCGAGGGACGCAACCTGACCCGGGAAGCGCAGACGGCATCAACGGGCGACTATCTGCCCTTTGAAGATGGTACGCCGCGTATCCTTCAACTCGGTTATGGCGGTCGCCGCATTCTGGCGGGCTTCCGTCTGCGGTACGGCCAGTAATCCCCCCCGACTGCCCCGCTTCAGGTGACTGAAGCGGGGTTTTTCCTGTACGCAGGCGGCCATGAGCGGGGCGGCAATGAAGGAGAGTGTCATGCGCAGTGCAGCCGTCTTTCCCCTGGTCGCCGGGCTGGTCATGCTGGCGGGATGCGCGCCGCAGGCCGGGCCGCAGAGCGCGGGCAAAGGCGCGGGGGCGGATGCGGGCAAGCAGTGTTTCTTCATCAGCCAGATCACCAGTTTCAATCCCGTTTCGCCCGACCGGGTGATCGTCAATTTCGCGCAATATGAAAGCTGGGAACTGGAACTGGCGCCCGGATGTCCGGACGTCGATTGGACGTTGCAGATCGGTGTCGATGCGCGCGGGCGGACGCGGGTGTGCAATGGCAACGAGATTGCGCTGACCGTCCCATATCCCGGAACGGGCGCACGGCGTTGCCCGGTGCGGTCGTTCCGCAAGCTGTCGGACGAAGAGGCGGCAGCGGCCCGGGGCCAGACGCCGCGCAATTGATGGACAGCCGAACATCGGCGGCGATATGCCGGATGCCGTGCTGAACCATGCCAGTTCCCTGTCCGCCGGTCAGTGCCGCGACCTGTTGTTCGGCGGCGGGGCGGAGGCGTGCATCATCGACCGGCCGGTGCTGGCTGAGGCGCACTATCGTCCGCTGATCGAGGCGCTGGCCCGCGGTCCCGGTTTCCGGATGAGCCTGAACAGCGAAGCCCCGGCCAAGGCGCTGGAGAGGTTGGTTGGGCAATTGTTTCCGGCATCGGCGCTGGGCGATGCTGTCGCGGCGCTGGCCGGGGAGATCGATCGGCTGGCCGACCGGGTCGGCGAGATTGCGGGCGGGCGGCCGATGGTGGTCCTGCGCACCTATTTCGCGCCGGGCGACCTGGTGTGGCACGTCGACCGGATGCCGGGGCAGCGATCCGTGCGGCTGGTGTGGCCCATCGGTCGGCCGGGCGGGATGCAGGTGACGCCGCACGCCAATGTCGATCAGCCGATCTATGCCGCGTTCATGCGGCGCGAATTTCCGCTGCTGTGCCGGCTGGACGATCATGTCGAAAAGCGCGGGGGATCGCTGGAGCGGCTGTGGGCCTATCGCCCGGAACAAGTGCGGATGATGCAGACGGGGGCGTTTCCCTTTATCCGCGATCCTGCCGCCGTGGCGACGGTGCCGGTCGGCGCGGCGAGCCTGCACCGGGTCGAGACGATAGGCTGGCCGGGCTGTCTGCATCGGTCGGACTGGTGCAATCGGGATCAGCCGGGCGTGCAGATCGTCATCACCGCCAGCGACAGCGACGCATGATGGAGGCGCGGCCGCTGGGCAGGACAGGCGTCGCCGTATCGCCCATCGCGTTCGGGACAGCGCGCTGGCATCGCGGCGGTGCCGGCGATCTGTCGCCCGTGCTGGCCCATGCGGTCGATCGCGGGATATCGGCCATCGAGATGGAACTGGGCGACGATGCCCTGAACGCCGCGATTGGCGGGGTGCTGGCCGGGGCGGGCAGGCGGGGCAGGGCGCAGCTGGTCTGTCGCCTGCGCCCGGCATTGCCGATTGCGCTGCCATCGCACCACCTGTCCGCCGATCAGCTGTGGCCAGCGGCCGGGATCGTGGATCAGGTCGATGCCGCGCTGCTGGAGACGGGGGTCGAGCGGCTGGCGGCGGTGCATGTCCCCGAATGGTGTGCGGAATGGCTGGACGAGGGGGAATGGGCCGGGGCGCTGACCGCACTGGTCGATGCGGGCAAGATCGCGGGGTTCGGCGTGGCGGCGTTCGACCATGATCCCGACGCAATGGCATCGGCCATCGCGTCCGGGCGGATCCAGGGCGTTCAGTCGATGCTGAACCTGTTCGATCAGCGGGTGGCCGCGATGCTGCCCGCACTGGTCCAGCGCGGCCTGTGGATGGTCGCGCGGATGCCGTTTTATGCGGGCGGACTGTTGCCAGGCCATCCGGCGATGCGGGGGGAGCGCCCCTTTGCCGATGCCCGCGATATCAGCCTGTATCCGCAGCATCGGGATGAATGCCGCCAGCGGGCGGCGCGGATCGCAGCGGCATGGCCCGCCTTTGCGGCCGATCCGGCGGGATCAATGATCCGGCACCAGCTGGCGATGCCGGGGATCAGCACCATCGCCATCGGCCTGTCCACGTGCGGGCAGGTGGACGCCGCCATCGCCAGCGCGGCAGCCGGCCCGGTGGCGATGCCGCCCGCGCCTTTGCTGGCCGAGGCGAACTGGCTGGGTTGAGCCGCGGTCGCGGGAGCGGGACGGGCATTACGGCAAGCGGTTTCGCCCACCAGAACCCGGCAATCCGGCCGTCCGGTTGCCTTACGGTTCGGATACCTTCTTTTGCCGGGACAAAGCCCTTGCAAGGGCCACACTATGAAATAGCATCCCACATTAAGGATATCGATTCGAGCGATATCCGGTGTTGGGAGAGGTAGAATGCTGAAATCTTTACGCCCGTCGGGGCGAACGATGCTGCGCGCGTTCATCATGGTTTCGGCATTGCCTGCCGCATTTGCCGCCATCCCCGCCGCTCATGCACAACGCCAGATCGAGACGCTGAACCGCGGGCTTGTGGTCGTGCCCGCGCAGGGCGGCGGCAATCTGGTCAACTGGCGGCTGTTGTCGACGGACAACGGCGCCATCGGGTTTAATGTCTATCGCGGGTCGACCCTGCTGAACGCCGCACCGATCACCGACCGGACCAATTTCGTGGATGCCGGCGGCACGGCCAGTTCGACCTATACCGTCCGCACCGTGCTGAACGGCACGCTGGGCAGCCCGACGCCGGCAGCTTCCGTGTGGGCGGGCGGATTCCTGTCCGTGCCGTTGCAGGTGCCGGCGGGCGGCACGGTGAACGGTTCCGCCTATACCTATACCGCCAATGACGCGAGCGTCGGCGATCTGGACGGCGATGGTCAGTACGAGATCGTGCTGAAGTGGGAGCCGACCAATGCCAAGGACAACAGCCAGTCCGGCTATACCGGCCCGGTGCTGATCGATGCCTATCGCCTGAACGGCACGCGGTTGTGGCGCATCGACCTGGGCCGGAACATCCGCGCGGGCGCGCATTACACGCAGTTCATGGTCTATGACTTTGACGGCGACGGCCGGGCAGAGGTCATGATGAAGACCGCCGACGGCACGCGCGCCGGGAACAATGTGGTGATCGGCAATGCCAGTGCCGATCATCGCAACACGAGCGGCTATGTGCTGGCCGGGCCGGAATTCCTGACCGTGTTCAATGGTCAGACGGGCGCGGCGATGGCGACGATCAACTATAACCCGCCGCGCCATCCGACGACGCAGAACCCGACATCGGCACAGCTGAACACCGTGTGGGGCGATGGCTATGGCAACCGGGTCGACCGGTTCCTGGCCGGTGTCGCCTATCTGGACGGCACGCGGCCGACGGCGATCTTTTCGCGCGGCTATTATACCCGCACGGCGATCTGGGCGGTGGATTGGCGCAACGGTCAGCTGACCCAGCGCTGGTATTTCGACAGCGACAGCGCGGGCAGCCAGTATCGCGGACAGGGCAACCACAACCTGTCCATCGCCGATGTCGACAATGACGGGCGGGACGAGATCGTGTTCGGCGCGATGGCAATCAACGACAATGGCCAGCCGCTGTGGAATTCGAACCTGAAACATGGCGATGCGATGCACGTATCCGACCTGATCCCGTCGCGGGCGGGCCTGGAAAAGTTCGGCGCGCACGAGGACATCAATTCCAACGGCAATATCGGGTCGGCGATGCTGGACGCGCGGACGGGCGCCGTCATCTGGAGCACATCGGCCACGTCGGATACCGGGCGCGGGGTCGCCATGGATATCGATCCGCGCCATCCCGGCGCAGAGGCATGGGCGTCGAACAACACCAACCTGTACAGTGCCACCGGGACCGTGATCGGCGCACGGCCCTCGGCGATCAATCACGCGATCTGGTGGGACGGCGATCTGCTGCGCGAAATCCATGATCGCGGCGTGATCGACAAATGGAACTGGACCACGGCCACGACCACCCGGCTGCTGACCCCCAGCGGCACCACGTCGATCAACGGGACCAAGGCCAATCCGTCGCTGACCGCCGATATCCTGGGCGATTGGCGGGAGGAGCTGATCCTGCCGACGAGCGACAGCACGGCGCTGCGCATCTATGCCACGCCCTATTCGACGACGGTGCGCCTGAAGACGTTGATGCACGATCCGGTCTATCGCCTGGGCGTCGCGTGGCAGAATGTCGCGTATAACCAGCCGCCGCACACCAGTTACTTTCTGGGCGACGGCGCGAACCTGAGCGGGCGATAAGGCATGATGCAGCACCGATCGGTCCGCCGGTTGGGGGCGGCGGGGGCGATTGCCGGGCTGGGCCTGGCAATCGTCCTAGCCATGCCGATGCTGACCGACGATCCGCCGCCGGGGGAGATGACCGCGCCTGACGCGCCGAGCGTGGTTCAGCCCGTGGCCGTCGCCCCTGAGACGGCCGATGCCCCGGCCCCGCTGTTGTCGCCGCCACAGGCGCCGGTAATCCGGGACGCCGTGCCGGCATCGCCCGCGCGGCTTTATGGACGGTGGGTGGGCGATGGGCAGGTGCTGACCATCTCGCCGCTATCCGGTGCGGCCTTTGCCGTGACGGTCGAGCGCGACGGGGCGCAGCAGACCTATGACGCGACGCTGCGCGACGGGCGGTTGCAGGTGACGATGGGCATCGACAGCGAATGGCTGCAACTGGCGGGCGGCGATGGCGACCGCCCCTGCCTGATGCTGGGCACCCGCCAGCGGTTCTGCCGCGCGGAATAGAGGCCCCGCCCAGCGGCTGCCGGGCGGATCAGTCGGCGGGGTTCGTCACGACGGGACGCCAGCCCAGGGCCATGCTGATTTCCGCTGCAGTGATGCGGACCTTTTCGGCAAGATCGCGCATCACGTCGTCGGTCAGGTAATGGGCCGCGCTGGCGATGCTGAGCGCGATCACGATCTGGCCATTGGCATCCCGCACCGGTGCCGCGATCGAACGGACGCCGTCCCCGGCCTCGCTTTCATGCAGGACGATGCCCCGGCGGCGATGCTCGCCCATCGAGGCGAGCCAGGCGCTTACCTGTGCCTTGTCCGCCTTGGGCTGACTCTGGCGGAAGAGCTTTTCAAGGATGGCCGCATCCTCGTCGAGCAATAGCGCCTTGCCAAGGCCGGTTTCGGAGATGAACCGCTTGTCCCCCGGCGAGGTGGCGACGCGCAGCCGCTGACGCCCGGTGACGCGTTCCAGATGGCGGCTATGGTCATCCTCCCGCTTGCCGACAAAGACGCAAAAGCCGGTTTGCTGCGATAGTTGTTCCATGAACGGGCGGGCGACGGCGACATAATCGATCTGCATCGACACCAGCGTGCCGAGATGCAGCAGCTTTGGCCCCAGCGCATAGCCGTCGCGGGTGAGGCTGAGATAATCGCGCGATTTCAGCGCCTGAACCAGCCGGTGGGTGGTCGTCTTGCTGAGTGCCAGTTTCTTGGACAGGTCGACCGCCTTAACCGGGCCCATGATCACCTGATCCAGGATGTCGAGCGCGCGCATCAGCGTCTGCGCGCCCTTTGCCTCATTGCCCTTTGTCGCATCCGCTGCGGCAGTCGCCACCAGTTCCTGTTCCATCGCCCGTCTTTCGCGTCTCAGCCAGTCCCGGAATATGGGACAGGGTTCTATCACTCATTGGCACGTTCCAAATCGTGAAACAACTACCGAGCCAGCCACCCGCCATCGACGGCGAGGATATGGCCCTGGACATATCGGGCGGCGGGGGAGGCGAGGAACACGGCGGCGCCGCCAAGGTCGGAGGGATCGCCCCATCGCCCGGCGGGGATGCGCTCCAGGATCTGGCGGTTGCGGGTTTCGTCCGCCTGAAGCGCGGCGGTGTTGTTGGTGGCGATGTATCCGGGCGCGATGGCGTTGACCGTGATGCCCTTCGATGCCCATTCGCAGGCGAGCAGCTTGGTCAGGCCGCCAATGCCGGATTTGGACGCGGTATAGCTGGGCACGCGGATGCCGCCCTGGAAGGTCAGCATCGAGGCGATGTTGATGATGCTGCCGCCGCCGCCTTCCCGTTCATGGCGTGGGATCATGTGCCGGGCGGCGGCCTGGCACAGGAAGAACACGGATTTGAGGTTGGTGTCGACCACCGCATCCCAGTCCGCCTCGGTAAAATCGATGCTGTCGGCGCGGCGGATGATCCCGGCATTGTTGACCAGGATGTGCAGCCCGCCCAGCTTCTCCACGGTCTCGTCCACAACCCTGCCCACAGGTTCGATGCTGGACAGGTCCGCGCTGATGATCGCGGCCCGGCGGCCAAGCGCGGTCACCTGCTCGGCCGTCTCGGTCGCGGGCGTGCGCCCGATCAGCGCGACATCCGCGCCAGCCGCAGCCAGCGCCAGCGCAATGCCCTGGCCGATGCCGGTATTGGCGCCCGTGATCGCCGCAACGCGGCCGCTAAGGTCAAAGGGATGGGTCATGGCAGGGGCAAAGGCTCCGTATCCGGCCGGGACGCGCGCCCGCGCCCCGCCGGTCAAGGGGATCAGGATGCGGGGATCAGGAAAGCGCCGGCTCTGCGGCCAGCACTTGCTTGAGGTAATCGCTGATCGCCGCGTCAGTGGCGTTGGCGAAGAAGTATTCCTGGAACCGCTCGCCCGCGATCGTGGCGCGCAGCAGGTCCTGATCGACATTCTTCAGCACGGTCAGCATGTCATTGCAGGTCACCGCCTTCAGATCCTTCAGGATGCCGCGGTTCTTGCGCATGATCTCGGCCCGCTCGCGCGGATAGCCAAGGCCGCGCTCGCCATCGAACAGCTTGGCATAGACATCGCGCAGGTTCAGTTCGGCCGCCCAGCCGAACCCCTTGGAATAGGGCATCGAGATCGCGTTGCCGTCATTGATCTGACCGAACAGGAACGCATCAGTCGGATCGATCACTAGGCCGCAGAACACCCCCGGCATCGAATTGGCCGCCAGCATCGACCCCATGCCCGTGCCGCAACCGGTCACCACGAAATCCGCCGCACCGCTGTTCAGCAGGATGCCCGCCAGCAACCCGTTCATCACATAGGTCAGCGACGCCTTATCCTCCGGCGCGTACATGCCGTAATGAAACACCTCGTGCCCGAAACCGCCCGCAACCTCGCTCAGCGCCTCATGCACCACACCACTCTTCGCCGCCTGGCTGTTCTCAATGATCAATGCGATCTTCATGTCCGATGGTCCTTTTCGGGTTAATTTTGTTCGGGGGATCAGCGTGCGGGCGTGCAGTCGCGGTTGCCCGCCGCCGTGTCGATGGTCAGGCCGGACCGGTCGGCGCGCACCGCCTTGCCGACCGGCAGGTTCAGGCGGACCAGTTCGCCCGCGACCAGATCGGCGACGTGCCGGGCGCCGAGTTCGCTGAAATGCGTATCGTCCGAAATCCCCTTGGGATAGGCGGGCTGTCCGTCCTGAGGCGTGTAATGCAGGAAAAACGGCTTGGCCTTTTCCGCGCCGGTGCGGGTCAGCCAGTCGCGCGACAGCTTGCCCAGATCGAGCAGCACGGTGCCGGTTTCCTGAGCGACGCTTTTGGCGACCGAGGCATATTCCGCGAAGTCCGCCTTTGCCGTGCCGTCCGGGTTGAACGAGCGGCGGGCGACGGGGGTGAGGAGGACCGGCGTGCCGCCCCTGGCCCGGACGTCCGTGACGAAGCGGGTCAGGTTGACGCGATAGTCGGTGGCGGCGGCGGCATAGCGTTCCGGCCGGTTGCGGCTGGCATCGTTATGGCCGAACTGGATCAGCACGGTGTCGCCCGGCTGAATATCGGCGATCAGTTTTTCCCAGCGCCCTTCGCTGATGAAGGTGCGCGTGCTCCGCCCGCCAATGGCGCGGTTTTCGACTTTCACCCCGTCCAGCGCACAGGGCAGCATCTGGCCCCAGCCGGTCTGCGGATAGGAACGGTCGGGATAGTTGGACGCGGTGGAATCGCTGGCGATGAACACCGTCTGCCCCAGGGCAGCGGCCGCGATCAGCACTGACAGCATCGACTTCTCCCGCAAACGGCAATTCAAACACAATTCCGAATTGCCCTTATTGTGGAATATCGTATCACATAATGGAAAGTCGAAACAAGGTGGACCAGGACGGGATGATGCACAAGGCGCTGGCATGGACAACTTCTGTGGCTGTGGCGGCGGCGGCACTGGTCGGTGCCGGTGCGATGCCGCTCGGCCCGTTGCAGGCGCAATCGACGGTTCGTGCGCTGGTCCCGGCGCTGCCCCCGTCGATCCCGCCTGCGCCCGCCGATGCGCCGTTGATGCTGCCGCAGATGCACCTGCACGATCCCTTCATCGTCGCGGACGCGGCCAGCAAGACCTATTATCTGTTCACCCGCAACGAACAGGCGATGACGGGTGATCCCCGGCTGGGCACCATGGTCTATACCAGCCGAGACCTGCGGCACTGGACGTTGCCGCGGGTCGTGTTCGCGCTGCCCGCAACGGGCACCTGGGCGAAGCAGGGCAGCTGGGCGCCGGAGGTTCATTCCTGGCGCGGCAAATATTACCTGTTCACGACATTTCACGACGACGCGGCGAAACTGGGCAAGGCCGGAGTGCGCGACACCTATCGCCGGGGCACCGTGCTGGCCGTCGCGGACAAGCTGGACGGTCCCTATACCCTGCTCGACAAGGGCGAGCCGATCGCGCCCGCCGATCTGATGACGCTGGACGGGACGCTGCACGTCGAGCCGGATGGCAGGCCGTGGTATGTCTATGCCCATGAATGGTGGCAGACGACGGTGGGCACCATCGCTGCCCTGCCGCTGGACGAGAATCTGCGCCGGGCGGGCGAGCCGACGACGCTGTTCCGCGCCGACGAGGCCGCATGGGCGCGGGGGCAGCGGCAGGCGGACGGCAGCACGGTGTGGGTGACGGACGGGCCGGAGCTGTTCCGCACCAAGGCCGGAACGTTGCTGATGTTGTGGTCCAGCTATGGCGAGCGCGGCTATGTGCAGGCGCTGGCGCGGTCGAAATCGGGCACGATCCAGGGGCCGTGGGAACAGCTGGGGCCGCTGGTCAAGCGGGACAGCGGGCACGGGATGCTGTTCCGCGCGTTCGACGGTCGGCTGATGATGGTGCTGCACCGCCCGTTCACCTATGCGCTGGGCAAGCTGTACGAGATGCGCGACACCGGCAATGCGGTCGAGGTGATCCGGGAGGCGACGGAGCTGGACCTGGAGGGATATCCGACCCATCCGTGCGTGCCGCGCCGGTCGCCCACCGGCTATTCCCAGATCGATTGTTAAGCGATGGTCAGCGCAGCAGCCTGAGGTCCACTGCGCCTGCCATTGCGGCAAATCCGGCGTCGTTGGGATGGAGCGCGTCGCCGCCATCGAATGCCTTTGCGATGCGCAGCGGGTCGGCGGGATCGCGGATGGCCCGGTCGAAATCGGCAATGCCGTCCGATTCCCGCTGGGTGCGGATCCAGTCGTTGACGCGGGCGCGCACGGCCTCGCCTTCCTCGCTCCAATAGCCTGCGCCCTTATAGGGCAGGATGGTCGCCAGGATCACCTTGACCCCATGCTGGCGAGCGCGGGCGATCATCTGACGATAGGCGCCGATCAGCGCCTCCGGCGTCGGCAGCGGCTTTTTGTCGCGGGTGGCGGTGCCGATATCGTTCACCCCTTCCAGCACGATGACATGGCTGACGCCCGGCACGGCGAGCACATCGCGGTCGAACCGGCCAAGCGCGCTGATCCCCGTGCCATCGGCAAGCAGGCGGTTGCCGCCGATGCCCATATTGGCGACCGCGACACTGGTCATGCCGCCCTTGCGAAGCCGGTCGGCAAGCTGATCCGGATAGCGGGTATCGGCATCCACCGTCGCGCGTGCGCCATCGGTGATCGAATCGCCAAAGGCGACGACGGTCCGCGCCGGGCGGCGGGTTTCGACATCGACGCCGGTGATCATGATGCGCTGACCAAAGCGCGTGGTGTCGCTCATCACGACGGCATCGGTCTGATCCCCGCGCGCGATCCAGGCATTGGCGGCGGCGTGGCCGTGGACGGTCGCGCGCTGACCCCCGTCGGGCAGGTGGATGCTGATGGTCAGCCGCTGGCCGGGCTTGACCGCCATGGCGACGGGATCGCTGATGACGGGCGCGTGCCCGGCCATCACGACGCCGCCCTGGCCGGCAAAGGTGACAATGCGGCTGCTGCCCGGCACGATGCGGCCATCGGGTTTGGAAAGGGCGATGCGGACCGCGCCCACGCGGATCGCGTCCTCGCTCTCCTCATTGCTCAGGCGGATGCGCAGCCGGTCGCCGCCGCTGCTGATCCGGACGACCTGACGCACCGTGCGGTCGGTCAGGTCGGGCAGGGCGCGTTCCGTTCCAGGACGCTGGGCCGCGAGCGGGGCGGCAGCCCAGGTGCGGACCCAGTTCTGCGCGCTGGCCGGCATGGCGGATGACAGGGCGAGCGACAGGGCGAGGGGCGTGAGCAGGAGACGGTTCATCATCGGATGGTCCATTGATCGATCAGAGGTCAGCGGGCGGGATCGCCCACGGGAACGGTCATCAGCGCCAGCCGCTTGCCGTCCGCCAGCATCCCCGAATTGATCAGGATGCGGCTGTTATCCGGGCTGAAGCTGGGGTGGATATGGTCGGGGCGCATCCGGTGGCCGGTGGACAAAAGGGTCCGCTTGCCGGTGGCGCGGTCGATCAGGTGCAGGTTGCCGTCGAAATCGTCACCTGCGGCGAGGCGCCCGTCATAGGTGACGGCATTGTGCCAGTAGCCGCCGCGATTGTCGGGGTCGGGGCGCTGATCCGGCTGATTGAAATAGGGGACGCCGGTGCGGGCGGAGGTGCCGCCGTCGATCTGGCCGATATTGGTGACGCTGCCGTCGCGCAGCGAGACGATGACAATGCCCGTCTGATGCTGGCGCAGGGCCGGGCGGTGGCCCATCAGGTTGAAGATGACGTGATCGGCATCGGCGAACTGTTCGTGCGTCACCCATTCCCAGGGCTGTTCGGGATAGACGGGGCGGTTGCCGGTGCCGTCCGCCTTGACGATGAACATCCGCTGCGGCGCGTCGCCGCCGGTTTCGTGGCAATAGAGGATTTCGCCGGGCACGAACGGGTTCGCCTGAACATGCCCCATGCGGAACGGGGTGGTCATCACGGTGCGGACTGCACCCGTAGTCAGGTCGATGGCGCGGATGCCGCCGGGCACCTGCGGCACCGGCTCTCCGGGCTTGCGCGGCGGGGCGGGGCGGGAATCGAATCCGGTATAGGCCGTCCGCTCATCCGCATCGAGGGTGAAGCCGCCCACTTCGATATGCCCGTCCGGCAGGGTGGCGATAACGCGTTCATAGCCGCCGGGGCGCAGCGTCCCCGCCTTTGCATCGGCGAGCAGCGGGGTCAGATCGACCTCGATCAGGCGATAGCGGTTGCCGCCCCCCTCGACCGGGCGGCGCATGTAATAGAGCTTGTTCGACAGGCGGGCGACATTGGGGCTGCCGGTGCCGGTGCCCGGCCCGTCGGTCAGCTGGACGATCACGCCGCTGATTTCATCGACTGCAAAGATCTGCGGGTTGCCCGCGCCCGCCCGGTCCATCGAGCGAAAGATGATGTGCGTGCCATCGGCCGCCCATTGCGGATGCGTCTGATAGATTTTGAGGTCGGCATAGGCGCCGCTGGTCAGCGCGGTGATGGTGCGGCCGGTGGTCCGGTCGACGATGGTGCGGGTTTCGGAGGGGAAGACGCGGCCGACCTGTGCCGCGGCGGGCGTGGCGGCGGCCAGGGTCAGACAGGTGACGGTCAGGCAGGCGAGCATCACGCGGGCGATCATGGGACAGGCTCCTGTCAGGATGCGGGGGGCTGCAGGGCGCCGGCGACGGGTGCGTTGCGATCGATCGACAGCACGCCGTCCCGTTCGGTCAGCTCGCCGATCTGAAGCACGCTGCGCCGTTGCCACGCCGGATCGCCCGCCGCTTCCGGTTCGCCCGATTGATGGAGGAACCAGATGATGAAGGCGCGGTCGCCCGCCACGACGATGTCGGGATGCTGGCCCTTTGCCCGGTCGGTGAGGCGGGTGCCGGGTTCGGCCAGCAGATAGCCCGGCTGGCGCGTCCAGCTGTCCGCATCGGGAGAGGAGAGGACGAGCAGCCCCTTCCACGCATCGCTGACCATCCACCATCGGCCGCGCCAGCGGAACACCTTTGGCCCTTCGCCAGGGGTGTCGACCACCACCTTGCCCACCCGCCAGCGGATCAGGTCGTCGCTGTCGGCGGCGACGATCGCCTTGCCGCGCCGCTCGTCGTTGAACCACATCCGGTATCCGCCGCCGGGCAGCGTCACGACGCTGGCGTCGATCACCCGGTCCGACCCCAGATCGACCGGCCCGGCACAGGTCCAGCGATCAAGGTCGGGACTGGTCAGGTGGACGATGCGGCGCGGCGCGTTCCAGTTGCCGAACACGCCGGGCACGACGGTCAGCCATAGATGCCATTGCCCATCGATCCACTGGATTTCCGGCGCCCACAGCGTCGGGCCGGTGCAATGTTCGGGAATGGCGGCAATGCCGGCATAGCGCCAGTTCAGGCCGTCGGCCGAATGAGCCATGCCGATATGCGTGCCGTGAACCCAGCGGACATCCTTTGGATCGGCAAGGGGCAGAGTGGCCCGGCGGTTGGTATAGAACATCCGCCATTGCCGCGTGGCCGGATCCCACACGGTGCTGGCATCGGCCGCGCCGTCATGCACGGGATCGCGCAGCAGGGGGACCGGGGCGGTCGCGGGCTGGCCAACCTGTGCCGCCAGGGCAAGCGCCGCCGCCAGCAGGGTCACGAGCGGGCGACCCCGTTGCGACCCCACAGCTGATCATAGCGCCAGCCGGTCAGGTTTTCGACCACCGCCTTTGCCTCTGGCGAAGTGGGTTCGGTGCCGCCCGCGCGCAGATGCTCGATCTCTGCCATCAGCACGGCGTGGGTGCGCGCGTTGAGGCGGAAACGCCAGGAAGCGAGCATCCCGGCGAGCATGACGAGGATCGGGCCGAGCACGAGCAGCCAGGTGACGGTGGCAATCGCCTGCGGGCTTTGCTGAACGGCGGCGGCGCCGGGGCCCTGGCTGGAGATATAGCCGCCCATGTCGATGATCTTGCCGGTGATGACGACGGCGATGGACTGGGCAACCTTGCGCACTAGTGTCATGACGCCCGCAAAAATGCCCTCGCGCCGCTGTGCCGTCACCGCCTCGTCCACATCGGGCAAATAGTTATAGACCGACCAGGGCACGAAATTGAGCGTGCCGCGCCCCAGACCGGTCAGCAGGATCGGCACGAACAGCCAGAACAGCAGCGCCGGGCTGAACATCGACCAGGACGGGTCGAGCGCGGTCAGGAAATTGCCGCCCAGCGCGTCCATCCCCTGAGCCAGCCCGGCGGGGCGGGCGAGATAGAGGGCAAGGAGCAGCAACAGGCCCGCGCCGTAAAAGCTGATCGCGATTCGATAGGCGATGACCGGTCCGGTGCGGATGACGATGTTGATCGCGATCAGCACCGAAATCAGCTGAGCCACATACATGGCGGTCAGCATCTGCGAGATGATGAGGGTTGCGCCCATCATCACCGTGACGACAAAGATGGGGAAGGCGGTGTTGAAAATATCCTGAGAGATATAGCCGCCAAGATAGATCGACAGATGCTGGCGAAAGGCGCGGATGCGCAGCGTCGAAAACAGGTCGCGGAACATGATGGCGGGGATCGCCAGCGCCCGTTTCAGGTCCAGCGGCTGTGCCTCGATCTGCTGTTCTGCATCGGTATAAGGGCGCTCCCAGCTGAAGATCAGCACCAGGATGACCACGAAACTGAAGATCGCGCCGAAGATGGCGGCCATGATGAGGAAGGTGGAGGGCGAATCCTTGCCCCCCAGATTGTTGATGATCAGCGTGGGCAGATAGGAGGCGAGGATCGCCGAGCTTTGCGCGATCAGCATCCGCGCGCCCGCGAACTTCGCCTTTTTCCCGTAATCGCTGGTCATTTCCGCGGCCAGCGTTTCCCACGGGATCAGGAACATGGTGTAGACGAATTCGAAGAAGATGAAGGTGAGCAGATAATAGGTGAAGGTCTGCCCGCTGACGAAGATCAGCGCGAAGCTGGGCAGCAGGGGTACGGTGGCGATCAGGAAGATCTTGCGCCGCCCGATTCGCCGCCCGATCCAGGTGTAGCGCAGATTGTCGGACACATAGCCGATCAGCGGACAGGTAATCGCCTCCAGCAGCCGGGGCAGGCCGAGGATCAGCCCAGCCTCTGTCGCGGACAGATCGCAGAAGGTGACGAAGAAGTAGAAGAGCCAGCCGGTGACCACCGCCTGCGCCCCGGCGCCGAGCATGTCGCCCGAGCCCCAGCCCCAGTAATTGTACCAGCGCGGCTGACGCATCCCAGCCCCGACTGTTCCTCCGCTGGCCAATGCCATCCTCCCCACAGGGCATGGCTTGTGCTGCCATGCCGATCAGTTCATATATTGAATGCGTATCACACAATATGGAACGGTCAAGCGCGGAGGCGAGGATGAGGAAATTTGCGTGGGCAGCCATTGCGGCCACGCTGGCGGGCGGCATCGGCGTGACCGTCCCGGCGCTGACCCCGGCGGCGATGGCGGAGCCGGCGGCAAGCTGGGTCGATGCGCTGACCGGTCACCGCGTGGTGCGGATCAGCCGGGTGCCCGACAGCATCAGCCTCTATTTCCACCAGAACAGCTATACCCCGCAAGGGGACAAGATGGTCATCACGGTGCCGGACGGGATTGCGGTCGTCGACCTGAAGTCCTGGGAAGTGAAGCCGCTGGTCACGCGGCCGGGGATCGCGCTCCTCTTTACCGGGCGCAGGACGCGGTCCGCTTATTTCAGTTCGCGCAGCCGCGACGATGCGGGCGGGGTGCAGACCATCTATGCCGCCGACATCGATACCGGCGCGGTGCGCAAGGTTGCCGATGTTCCCGCCGGGACGATCGGTTCGATCAACGCGGACGAAACGCTGCTGCTGGGGCAGGTGGCGCTGGGCACGCAGGCGTTGCGCCCCGATGGCACGCGCCAGCAGAACCGCCGGACGCCGGGCCGCGTCGTGGGACCGGGCGAATATGACTATTCGGCGGTGGGCAAGGACGGCAAGCCGCTGACCTTTGCCGAGGCGAAGGAGGTGCGGCTGAATGAACGGCTGGAGGCGAAGATCCCGATGGAGATCTTCACCATCGACATCCGCACCGGCGCGCGGCGGGTGGTGACGGCGTCGACCGACTGGCTGAACCATATCCAGTTTTCGCCGACCGACCCGATGCAGATCATGTATTGCCACGAAGGGCCGTGGCACAAGGTCGACCGCATCTGGACCATCCGCGCGGACGGCACCGGCAAGCAGCGGATCCACACCCGCACCATGAACATGGAAATCGCGGGCCACGAGTTCTTTTCCCCCGACGGCAAGACCATCTGGTACGACCTGCAAACGCCGCGCGGCGAGGTGTTCTGGCTGGCGAGTTACGAGATCGCGACCGGCAAGCGCCACTGGTACAAGGTCGAGCGCAACCAGTGGTCGGTGCATTATTATCAGTCGCCGGACGGCAAGCGGTTTTCCGGCGATGGCGGCGATGCGGAGATGGTCGCCAAGGCACCCGACGGCAAATATCTGTACCTGTTCACGCCCAAGGACATTCCCGACGTGGCCGGGATCAGCGCGCCCAACGCCGCCGACCTGATCACCCCCGGCACGCTGATCGAGGAGAAGCTGGTCGACATGCGCAGGCATGACTATCGGCTAGAGCCGAACATGACGTTCACCCCCGACGGCAAATGGGTCGTGTTCCGCGGCAATTTCGAGGGCGCGACGCACGTTTATGCGGTCGAGGTGGCAAAGGCGGGACGCTGACGAGAGCGCGGTCGGGCGGGGTCAGCCGTCGCGGCGGAACCCCTCGACATTGTCGGTGGTGATGGCTGGCCCGGACAGCTGCTCCACGGTGACGTTGCGCAGGCTGACGTTGCGCACCGGCTGTTCCCGCTCGCCCCGGATGGTGCAGACCGACTTTGCCTCTGCCACCCGGACATTGGCAACGTGCAGCCCATCGATCGGGGTCAGCCGGCGGACATAGGTCGGCAGCAGCGTACGCCACTGATAGAGCACATCGGTTTCCACGGCGAGCACGGAACCGCGAAGGCGCGTGGCCGTGACGTTCGTCATGTGAATGTTGCGCACATGGCCGCCACGCCGTTCGTTCGTCTTGACGAAGAGCAGATTGTCGATGGGCACGGCCCAGCCGTCCGCCCCCTTGCCATCGCCGATGAAGTGGCAATTGTCGACGAACACATTTTCGATGCCGCCGGACAATTCGCTGCCCACCGCCATCAGCTGATGCCCGTTCAGGATGCGGCAGTTGCGCACGACGATGTTGCGGGCGGGCGTGGCAAGGCGCCATGCGTCCATGTCGCGGCCCGACTTGACCGAGATGGCGTCGTCGCCCTGATCGAACTCGCAATCCTCGATCAGTACGTTCTGGCTCATTTCCGGGTCGACGCCGTCATTGTTATGGCCATGGGCGCGCACCTTGATCCGGCGGATGACGACATCGCGGCAGAGCAGCGGATGCAGCGTCCAGAATGGGCTGCCATGGATTGTCACGTCCTCAACCAGCACGCGGGTGCAGCGGTTGAACTGAATGAAGTGCGGGCGCAGATTGTTCTGGCCCACCGCCATCTGCCGTTCGGCCACCGGCACGCCCTGCCGGGCCATGGTGTAGAGCGCGATCAGCGCGTCCATGTGCGGTTTGGGCCGGGCATACCAGGGCTTCCATCCGTCAAGCTTCGACACCAGCGCGCCCGGCCCGGTGATGGCCACATTGTCGCACCCGAACGCATAGACGAGCGGGGAATAGTTGAAGCACTCGATCCCCTCCCACGACGTCTGCACGGCAGGAAGGTAATCGTGCGGGTCGTCTGAAAAGAGCAGCGTCGCACCGCGTTCCAGATGCAGGTTGACGTTGGACGCCAGATGGATGGGGCCGGTGGGCCAGACGCCCTGCGGCACCACCACCATGCCGCCCCCGGCATCATGGGCAGCGGCAATCGCCATGCGGATCGCCGCACTGGTCCGCGCCTGATCGTCCGGGCTTGCGCCATAGGTCGTGATCGGAAAGGGGCGGGCGCCGCGAAAGTCGGGTACCGCGATGTCGGGCATGGCGAACGGGGCGCTGACCCGCACCGTCTGTGCCGGAAAACCGCCGCCAAGACCGGCCCGCGCACAGGCCCCCAGCAGCGGCAGCGCGCCGCCGACCGCCAACAGGTGACGGCGGGACATAGCGCGCCCTGCCGTGATCAGGTCTGCCATTGGTGCTACTTGCCCTCCTTGATCCGATAGGAGGGGTGGGGCGGTTGATTATAGGCGGTGTTCTGCCATGCGATCGCGTTCCGATACTGGCGATCCTGCATCAGCGGTGCGTGGACGATGCGCGTCGGGATCGGCGTTGCGTAGATGCGCAGTTCGCTGTTGTCCGCCGCGCGCAGGATCAGTTCCTCGCGCCAGTCGCCGAGCAGGTCCGCGCTGAGCGCCGGGGTCGCCTTGGTCCCGTTGTTCGATTCCGCGCCCTCTGCCTTGAGCAGGGTCGTCTCCTGGTTCCTGGTCCAGTCCCATTTGGTGATGCTATTGCCGCTGAGCAGTTCGCGCAGGGCGTCGCCATCCCACCAGATTGCGAAATTGGCGAAGCGCGGCTTGGTCGGCGCGATGGCATTGCCCTTTACGTCGAACAGTTCCGGGCTGTTCGATGCCCAGTTTTCGGCGCCGGGATAACGCGGGTCGATATCGGCGGCGAGGCCGCGGCCGGTGTCCTGGGTTGCAGGCTTGGTCCACAGCACTTCGCCGGTGCGCGCATCGACCATCGCCGCGCCGATGCCGCCGTTGCGCCGGACATCCTCGTGCACGCCATATTTTTCGAGGCCGGGTCGGCTGGGGTCGAGATCGGACACGTGCATGGCATCGCCATGGCCCAGGCCCGTGCTCCAGATGCCCCTGCCATCATCATCCACGGCCATCGAGCCATAGACGATCTCGTCGCGGCCATCGCCGTCGATATCGGCGGTGGCAAGCTGATGATTGCCCTGTCCGCCGAACTTTTCATTGCCCGGGGTGGCGCTGTCGAACAGCCAGCGCATGGTTAGCTTGCCGCCGCGCCAGTCCCATGCGGCCAGCGTGGTGCGGGTATAATAGCCGCGGGCAAAGATGGCGCTGGGCAATTTGCCGTCTAGGCTGGCGATGCCGGCCAGATAGCGGTCGGACCGGTTGGCATAGCCATCGCCCCACCGCTTGGTCATCGCATCCGGCGTGGGGTCGGTCGTGTCCGGATCGCGGCCCGGCGCATAGGGCGCGGTTGCCAGCATTTTGCCGGTGCGGCCGTCGAATACGCTGAGATATTCCGGCCCCTTCAGGATGCGGCCTTCCAGCGGGGCGACTTTGGTTCCATCGGGCAGGGTCACTGCGCCGGTCCGGTCGCCCTGCGGCACCTGTCCATCCCTGCCGCGCCAGTCGGCATTGGCATCGCCGATCACTGCCCCGGTGCCGTCGATGGTGCCGTCGGCGGTTTTCATCATCAGTTCGGCGCGGCCATCGCCGTCGAAATCGGCGGCCATGAACTGCGTGTAGTGAGCGCCCGACCGGATGTTGCGGCCAAGATCGATCCGCCACAGGCGCGTGCCGTCCAGCCGATAGGCATCGATGATCGTTTCGCCCGAATAGCCGGCAAAGGCATTGTCCTTGGAAATGCTGGGATCCCATTTCAGCAGGATTTCCGGCACGCCGTCGCCGTCCAGATCGGCGGCGCTCGCGTCATTGGCGTTGTAGCTATAGGCATCGCCCCTGGGCGTGGTGCGGCCGGCCGGGCGGTCCAGCTTCAGTGACCAATAGCCCCGCTCCCACACGCCGATCCCGTCGGTGCATGGCCGCTGACCCGACAGGGCGACGGCGTAGCGCGATGCGGGCGTGCCGGTGGCATCGACATGGCTGGTCGCGGTGCCGCGCACGATGCGCTTGCCATCGCGATAGAGGTCATATCGCTGACCCGCTTTGGCCATCCGCCAGCTAATGTGCACGCCCTTGCCATCGGCAGCGGGCACCGCGACCGGGGCGAGGGCGACATGGGCGGGACAGGCGGCGGGGGCCGATTGCGGCGTGGCGAGGGCGCTGGAGGCAAGCAGCAGCGATGACATGACGCTCATCGGAAAAGCTCCCGTCTAAAAGGGTGGGGTTGCGAGGAAGTCGGGGGAAGGAGGGGCGCGGAAACGCGCGGCGATGGTGCGCGCGGTTGCCGGTCAGGGTGCTGTGCGACCGACATCGGACCTGTGCCACCTCCCCAAAAAGGATTGCCGAACCATGTGCTCATGGCTTCACTATGTGAAACCATATCGTATTATGTGGACCTTTCAATCGAAAAGCGGGACGGAAAAAACGCCGTCCGTCAGCCACTCGCCAATCAGAATGGGCTGAAGACCAGACGGTCGACGATCACGCCCCCGCCGGTTGCGCCCAGCACGATCCGGCGGTCGCCCCCATCGACCGGTTCGGGCAAGGTCAAAGTCAGCCGGTTGTCCAGAACCGCCTGTTTCCAGTCGTCGTTGCCGGTTTCGCGTTTTGCGCCGACCCGGAACGATCGCCCGCCCATTTCGATGGTCAGTTCCAGCGGCCGACCATCGCGGTCGGCATAGGTGGGCAGCAGGTCGACGGCCATGCGCCAGCGACCGGGCGGCAGCGATGCGGCAAGCGTGCCGCGGACCGTCTGTCCGATCCGCGATCCGATGACGGTGCCGTTCGTGCCCAGCCCGTCGATGATGCGCCAGTTGCCGCGCGCTGCCTCTGCCTCCACCACCACACTCGCCGGCTTGCCCTCTGTCGGCCAGTGGCGGGGCAGGGCAGGGGTGCCGACGGCCACCGGCACCGCGACGGGCAGGGTGCGATAGGACCGCCATTGCCCATCCGCGGGTTCCGGCGCCATGATGCCGCGCCATTTGCCGCCGGCCATGGCCCCATTATAGTAGCTGGTCAGCGCACGGATGCGGTCGTCGGCCGCCTGGGCACGCGCCGCCCAGCCATTGGCGGCGGCCAGATCGCGGTCGCGCAGCCGGTCGTGCAGTTCGGCGGCAAAGACCCGCTCGTTCGCCCGCATCGCCGCCTCTACCGGATAGCGGACCAGCTGGAAAAAGGCATCGCGGCGATGGGCGGGCACGCGTGCCTCGATCGCGTCCAGCCGCGCGACATTCGCCTCGAACGCTGCCATCCGATCCGCAACATCGGCGGGCGACAGCGTGCTTGGCCGTGCGCGCCCGTGCGGCAGGAACCATTGCAGATGTTCGGGCCGCCGCTGAAGGTTCAGGCGGTGATGCTCCGCCATCACGGCGGCGATTTCGGGCGCCAGCGCGGGGTCGATCGCCTCCGCTGCCCAGCGCGCGACATAGTCGTCGATCGGCTGGGCGCGCGTGCCCGCAACGTCCCAGGCAAGGTCGAGGAAATAGCCGAGCGCCAGTTCCGCCGGCTTGATATCCCCCGCATTGGCGACCCAGATGCGGCGCGCGCCCAGATCCCATGCCCGGCCCATCTCTTCCCGGATCAGGGCGGGCGGGGTGGTCGACAGCCAGAGATAGGACAGCGGCGCGCCGAGATAAGAGAGGTGGTAATAGATGCCCGATCCGCCGGATCGCCGCCGCTCCGCATCGTTCGGAAACTGGCGAATGTACCCGAAATTATCGTCCGGCCACATCAGCGTCACATCGTCGGGCACGGCAAGGCCGCTGCGATAGATGTCGAGCACTTCCTTGTAAGGGGTGAACAGCTGCGGCGCGGAACCTGCGCCCGCCTGCGCCAGCATCGCCCGTTGATCGGCGAAGATGCGTTCCAGCGTCGCGCGCTGTTCGGCCGGGCTGGACGGGCCGACCATCCCGCTGTCGTGGATGCCGCGCATCCCCAGCGTCCAGATGCTTTCGTACCGGGCGTTGGCGGCCACCCGTTCGGACCAGTAGGCGCGCACGCCGTCGCGGTTCTTCACATAGTCGAATGCGTCCGCCGCGCCCGGCCATTCGCCGACATTGTTGCGCAGCATGGGTTCGGCATGGCTGGACCCCATGACGATGGCATAGCGGTCCGCCAGTGCAGCATTGGCCGGATCGGCGTTGAACGGCGCGGTCACCTTGTGCATCCCGGGCCAGAGCAGATTGGCGCGAAGGCGCAGCATCAACTGAAAGATGCGTTCATTGGTGCGCGGGCCGATCGGGCGCTCGCCCGGCGCGTGGGTGAGCGCGGCCCAGGGGACCAGGCCCCAATCCTCGTCATTGATGAAGAAGCCGCGGTACCGCACATCGGGCGCGTCCGCGATCCGCGTGCCCGGCCGGATGCGGACATGGGCGCGCTGGCCCGGCGTCACGTCCGCCCACCAGTGCCAGGGGGACACGCCAATGGCGCGGGACAGCGCCATCAGGCCATAGGCGGTGCCGCGCGGGTCGCCGCCGATTACCACCAGCGCGCGGGCCACGCCCGGCATGGGCCGGTCGACCAGGGCGATGGCATACCCCTCCCACCGCCCGCGCACGGGCGATGCGTCCACTCGGCCTGCGGCGATCATGCGGTCGATGAGCGCGCTCTTGCCGATGGTGCCGGCCAGGATCGGGGCGGCGCGCTCGTCCCGGCTTCCCCCGCCGACCCGGCCAAGGTCGGCGCGCAATTCGGCGGCGGCAAGGGTGACGACCGAATGATCCGCCGCATCCGTGATGACGGGTGCTGCGCGGCCTTGGTCGATCAGGGCAAAGCCAGGTCCCCGGTCAAAGGCGACCCAGTCCTGCCCGGCCCATGCCGGCGGTGCCAGCAACAGGACGAGCAGGACGAGGATCGCCCGCATCAGATATAGGTGCGCAGGAATTCGCCAAGCGCACAGATCGCCAGGCTCTGGCCATAGGGCATCGAGGTGAGGGCAATATCCTTGTAGAATTGCTGCGTGTCGCCCATCGCGGTGCCGAAGCTGACCTGCTGAAGCTCGCCGCTATCGTCGATATTGGCTAGCACGCCGCGCACCGCCTTGATCCCCACCGCCTCGTAATGGCGGGGCAGATAGCCCTTTCGCACCGCCTTCAGGATGCCATAGGCAAAGCCCGCGGTGGCCGATGCCTCAAGATAGCTGGTCGGATCGACGATCAGCGTGTGCCACAGGCCGCTTTCGTCCTGGGTTTCGGCCAGCGTCTTTACCTGTGCCGCCAGCGTGTCGATCAGGAAGGTGCGGAACGCATCGCCCACCGGCAGGTCGAGGATTTCGATGATTTCCGGAATGGCGATCGTCACCCAGCAATTGCCGCGCGCCCACAGCGCCTCTGCGAAATTGTGCCGGCCGTTGAAATCCCAGCCGTGGAACCACAGGCCGGTTTTCTTGTCGAACAGATATTTGATGTGGATGAGGAACTGGCGCTTGGCCTCCTCCACATAATGCGGGCGGTTCAGCAGCAGGCCGATCTTCGCCAGCGGCAGCACGCTCATCATCAGCGTGTCGTCCCACAATTCGCCGGGGTTTTCGTCGTTATAGACGATGTGCTGGAAGCCGCCATCCTCGGTCTTGGGCAGGCCGTCATCGGCCATCAGCCATTCGCACCAGGTGTCCAGATAGGGAATGTAGCTGGGATCGGGTTCGTGCTCGTACAGATAGGCAAGCGTGATGAACGGCGCGACCGTATTGATGTTCTTGGTCGGCGTGCCTTCAGCAAAGCGGTCGGCAAACCACTGCTTGATGATCGCCAGCGCGGCCGCATCGCCCGTCTGTTCAAAATAGCGCCACATGCCGAACAGGCCGATGCCATGGGTCCATTCCCACCCGGCCCAGCCCTTGGTGTCGATGATGCGGCCATCCTCCAGATGCAGCAGGAACTCGCCGGTCTCATCCTTGATGTTGACCAGATTGTGCATCAGGCGACCGATCGCATCGGTCACTTGTTGGCGAGGAACATCGTGAGTCAGGGCAGCCAATGAACGTCTCCTTCGGGTGGCTGGATCGGCCAGGCGCCTGCCATGGCAGCGATCCGTATCTCTGGTGTTACAGACAGGGGGCGGGAAAGCGCGGCGGGGGTCACCAGCCGTGCCTTTTTGCAAAGCGGTCGAACAGGTCGGGCCAGGGATGGGGTCTGCCATCCTCGATCAGCGGCAGGTTGTGGCCGCCCGTTTCAAAGATCATCAGTTCCGACGGAATCTTCGCCGCCTGAAGCGCGCCGAACATGGTCAGGCTGTTGGCGGCCTTGACCACCGGATCGTCGGCGGCGTGTGCGACAAAGGTGGGCGGCATATCGGCCGGCAGGTCGCGTTCGGCCGAATAGCGTTCGATCGTGGCGGCATCGGGCGTCCGGCCGATCAGTTCGCGCCGCGACGGGGCGTGGGCGACGTCGCCCGCCATGGTGATGACCGGAAAGAACAGCCCGGCGACGCGCGGCCGCGCCGACAGCCGGTCGGTCGCATCCATCGGGCGATAGGTTTCGAGCGCAAACCGGCTGGCCAGCCGCGCGGCAAGATGCCCGCCCGCGGAAAAGCCGATGGCGGCGATCCGGTCGGGATCGATGCCCCAGGTCGCGGCACCGGCGCGGATCAGCCGCATCGCGCGCTGAGCATCCTGAAGCGGCGCGTCCGGCCCGGCGGCCCAGCCATCGTGCGGCAGGCGATAGAGCAGTTCGAACGCCGTGACCCCGCGTTCGTTGAACATCCGGGAAATGGACGACCCCTGCCGGCCCAGCGCGACGCGGGCATAGCCGCCGCCGGCGATCATCAGCACCGCTGCGCCATTGGGCTTTGCCGCGGGCAGCACGTTGAGCATCGGCGTGGCGACGTGCGGCCAGGCGATATCGTCCGGCCCGCCATTGGCAGAGCGCATGACGAACTCGTCCTTGACCGCCAGCCCTTCACCGCCCGGCGCGGGGCCGTTCCAGATCGGAAAGCGGGCCGCGACGCCGCCCGACGGGACCGCCGCCCGCGATGGCAGGGGCAGGGCCGCTGCCATGGATGCGCCAAGCAGGGTTCGCCGGGAAATCGTCATGGCCGCGCCATGCCCTTTCCGACGGCGAGGCCATAATCGGCCGCCATCGTGCGATAGAGATTGAGGAATGCCGGATCGGCGTCATAGCGGCCGCGATGATCGCGGGGCGGGCGCGGCGTCGATGCAGCCGCCGGGGTGGGCGTGGAGCCGGGTGCTTCGGCTGCATTGATCCCCTGTGACAGCAAGTCCGGTCGCGGCCCTTCGCCAGCGGAAACACCGTTCTTCAGGAAGATCGCCTCCTGATGCCGGGTCGGTTCCCAAATGAAGCTGCCCTGTCCGCGCGGCAGCGCCCGGACCAGATCGTTGAGGTAGCGTTTGCGCGACGAATATTCGAGCACGATCAGGCCATGGTCGGGATAGCGGTCCATGAACTGCGCAAAGCAGCGTTCCCAGTCGCCCTGCGCCTGTTGCTGGTAACAGGACAGGCCGATGCTGTCGAAACGCACATCGCGGCGCAGCAGATTGTCCATCCAGTCCTGAACGATGCCCCAGTGCCGGCCAAGATGGTTGTGCAGCACCAGCGTGGCATCGGGCACCGTATCGCTTGCCGCCGCCAGCCCCGCCGACAACAGCGCGGCATAGCGGTCATGGGCGCCGGGCTGGCCGGACTGGCGATGGCGGGAATCGGTCACCGGATTGCCCGTGGGCAGTGCAGCAGGGATCCGCCCCTCCGGCCACAGCATGCCGAAGGTGGTTTCGTTGCCGATGACGATCATGTCGGGCGCGACACCGGCAAGCTTCATCGCTGAGAGGGATTCCGCCGTATGACGGTGCACCGCATCGAGCAGCTTGCCAAAGGAAAGATCGGCCCAGGCAGCGGGCTTGTCCTGATGCTCCGGATCGGCCCAGGTGTCGGAATAATGCAGCGTCAGGGACAGGTGCATGTCCGCCGCGCGGACCCGCCGGGCGAATGCGATGTTGCGCGCAACATCGCACCACGGGCCGCCCGGCTTGCCAGCGGAATAGCCCCTGGCCGGATCGACGAACTGTCGCAGCTTGATCGCGTTGAACCCGGCATCGCGCAGGATCGCCAGCGGATCGCGCCGAATGCCGTCCTGCCAATAGGTTGCGCCAACCGCCTCATCCTCCGGGATCCAGGACACATCGGCGCCGATCAGATAGGGCCATTTTGCGGATTTTGCTGCAGCAGGACGCGGCGCTGCTGCAGCCAGCAACGCGCCGCCGCCGAGCGTTGCCAAGTCCCGGCGGGAGAGCAGGGCGCGGGTCATTTCAGTTCCCCGGGAACGCGGGGCGCGGGTACGGCGCGGATGGGCAGGCCGCCCGCGACATTGTGCATCGTCACCAGCCGCACATCCTCGATCGCATTGCCCGGCGCGCCGTCGCTGGTGACGGCAAGTGCGATGACATTGTCCCCGCGATGGTTGAGGATCCCTTCCGGCACGGGAAAGGTCCGCTGGGGGCCGATATGGGCAACGAACTGGCCCATGTTCCAGCCATTGACGAACAGGATCGCGCGATAGGCGACGGGGGAGCGCGGCGTCTTGCCGTCGCCGAACTGCACTGCGATGGTCGCATCCTGCCCCCTTGGCACGTTCAGCGTGAAGCGGGTGCGGTACCACGTCGTCCCGGCGCGCGCCTCGGCCGCGGGCAGGGTGGCGGCGGTCCAGCCCGCATCGTCGAACCCGGGCAGGTGCCAGCCCAGCCCCTCACCATTCAGGCCGCCATTATTGGGCACCCCCCGCGCGGGATCGGCAATATCCTCGCCCCCCCGCCGTCCGTTGATCCGCCAGCGGATCGGCACGGCAAAGCTGCGCCCATTGGCCCCTTCGATCGAGGCAAAGACGATGCCGCGCGCTTCCTTGTGGAAATCATCGGCATCAAGGTCCCAGTTATGCCCGTTGTTGCGGACCATCACGGACAGGACGTGCTCGCCATCGGTGCGGGCCGCATCCGGCAGGTCGATGGTGAACACGCCCATGGTTTCCGGCCGGGGCAGCCCGCCGGGCAGGTCGTGGTGCCCGATCAGCTTGCCGTCCAGAAACACCTGAGCCATGCCCGCGCCGCCGCCGCCATAATGCAGCGTCAGCCGCCGGGCCTGCGCGCCGCCCGCAAAGCGGCCGCGATACCAGACATCGCCGTCATGAAAGCCATAGGCGTCCATGCTCATGTTCGGTTGGCCATCCGGGCGCAGGGTGATGCTGGTATAGGGCCGGTCGTCGATTTCCTGCCATCCGCTGTCGTCGAACCCCGGCTCGGCCTCTGGCAAGCCGGCGGCGGTGCGCCAGTTGGCGAGTTGCGGCAGAGCGATATCTGCCGGTCCGGCAATGCTGGCCAGCGCGGTGCCGCCGATCCCGCCGGTGACGCGCAGCGGCGCGCCGTTCCAGCGGAGGGCGGCGATGCGTCGCGGCGCCCACAGCTCGATCGGCCCGGCAATGGCGGCATCCCCGGTCAGCGTGGCGCGCGATCCGTCGATGCGCGCGCTGCGCACCATCAGCGGCCCGCGCACCAGCACGCCATTGGTCAGGCTGAACCGCATCGCTTCCGGCTCGTCGGCGATCAGCAGGTCGAGCGGCGGCCGCCCGCCGCCCTCGATCCGCAGGCGGGCCAGCCCGTCGTGCCGGTAATCGAGGATCAGGTCGCCGCGGGCGGCATCGAACCGGTGCTGCACCTGACCCGCCAGCACGGTCACAAGCGGGGCGCCGTTATACCGCAGCAGGGTCTGACCATCCTCATCCGCCCGGCCGTACAGCAGCATCAGGCCGCGCGTCCCCTGACGCAGCGCGTGCTGAACCTCGCTGGTCGAATAGACGAGCCGCTGCCCGGCAAGGTCGACGCCCGCGACCAGCCACTTGGCATCATAACCGTCAAGGCGGAGGGGCAGGGTGTAGCGCCCGTCGGGCAGATCGGCGGTGACGGTGAAGCGCCGGTCGCCGGAGCCGTTGGACGGGTTTTGCGTCACCAGCAGGAACCGCGCATCGGTTTCCGGCGAGCGGTTGTGATAGACGCGCACATCCTGGCTGGATTTTTCAACAGGGGCGGCCGGGATCATGCCGGCAAGGTCGGGGACCGCGCCGATCAGGCCGCCAAGCTGTTTCAGCTCCAGCGCCTTGTCGCGCAGGCCGCGTGCCTCGTCGATCGCCGCGCCGTAATCGTAACTGGTAAAGACGACCGGGCCGGGCAGCCATCCCCAGCTGGTGCCGCCATAGCCCATGTAAAAGCTCTGGATGCCGATGCCGTTGGCCAGGTTGGTGCCGTAAAACACGCGCTGATATCGCCGGCCGCGCTGAATGGCATTGCAGCCATAGCCGCCGTTCGACCCCCAGTAATCGAACCAGCCGCCGCCGAATTCTGCGGCGAAGCCGGGCGTCTTCGGGCTGGCCGATGCCCCTCCGCGCGCGCCGCCCGTGCCGTAATAGCCCCAGTCGGGGGCGGGCACGGCCTGGGTCGGGATCCCTTCTGCGGTACAGGTGCCGCCGGGATAGCCGTCAAAGGCATAGAGATCTACCGGCCCCTCGACCGTCTTGTCGACGCCCGCACCCGCTGGCACCCAATATCCGTTTCGCCCCTGATCATTGTGAAAAATGGGGACGGTGATGCCGTCGGCCCGCGCCCTGGCGTACAGATGGTCCATGTAGCGCCGCTGGGCAGGGGTGGTGAGCGCCAGCTCGTTCTCGATCTGATGCAGGATGACCGTGCCGCCCCGCTGGCCATTCGGGCCGCCATTGATCTGATGCCGGGCGATGATCGCGTTTACGGCGGTCAGCCATTCATCGACGGCCGCCAGATATTCCGGGTCGTCCGTGCGGGCGCGCGCCCGCTGATTGAGCATATAGCCGGGATAACCGCCACGCGTCAGTTCGGCATTCACATAGGGGCCGGCGCGGGTGATGACGTACAGCCCCTCGTCCGCCGCCATTTTCAGCAGCCGGTCGATGTCGCGGATGCCCGAAAAATCGATGACGCCGCGCTTCGGACTGTGAAAGCCCCAGTCGAAATAGAGGGCGACGGTGTTGAAGCCGCTCGCCTTCATCTTTTGCAGCACGTCGCGCCACAGATCGGGAGAGGGCAGGCGGAAATGGTGCATTTCCGACGACCAGATCACCGTCCGCTTGCCGTCGATCATCAGCGACCGGGCGTCGAAGGAAACCCGCCCGAATTGCTGCGCTGGCGCGTTGAAATCGGCCGTGGGGGCCGCCGTCTGGGCAGCCGCCATTGTGGATGGCAGCGCGGTCGACGCCAGCGCGGCGACGACAAGAAAGGCCCCCCGGCGCATCGCGATCACGCCAGGTGAAACACGCGGTCCAGCGGCCATTCGACCGGCCGGTTGTCGGCATGGGTTTCCATCAACGGGGCCATCGCGTCCCACCACCGCTTCATCACCGGATGATCGGGCAATGCGGCGCGGCCATCCGGTTCGGTCACGGTCAGCACGGCGAACAGGGCGTTGCTGTCCGCATCGTGAAAGATCGAATAATCGCTGATGCCCGCGTCGTGCAGCAGGTCGACCAGTTCCGGCCAGATGGCATCATGTGCGGCGCGATAGGCGTCGAGATTGCCCGGCTTTAACTGCATCCGGAATGCGTGGAGCGCCACAGTCATTCCCCTCCATCATGTGAAACATTAGTCCACCATGCGGTATCATGGGGTCGGGGGCCGGTCAAATGGCTTTCTGATCCGGAGCGGCATTCATGCCGGCATCGCAACCCGCGCAATCATCGAGGCGGATCGGGGGGCGCGGGTCATCCTTTGCATTGTCCAGGGTCAGTCTGTCCAGCGTCAGGCCGACGACATGGCGGCACCACAGGCCCCAGGCGGGGGTGATGCCGAACATGCTGGGTTCGGGATAGGCATCGGCCAGTTCCGGGGGGTCGGCGGGGCTCGCGATCGGTGCAGCCGATGGCGCGAAATCCAGGCGGATGCCGGACAGGGTCACGTCGCGCACCGGATGGGAAGGCAGGCCGACGATCTGAGCGGCAAAGCGCGGGTCGATGCCGCTGGCCGTGACCCGTTCGATGCGGATGCCCCCGATGCTGCCGATGCCGGTGCCCACCGGGCCGCGCCGCCGGTCGCCCAGCCGGACGAACAGTGGCGCGGTCGTCACTTCTGTCATCACCAGATCGCTGGCCACCACATCCGCGATCGACCCGCCATCGACACATTCGATGGCCAGGCCACGCGACCGTTCGAACCGGCATCGTTCGATGCGGATGCGGCGGAACGGGCCGTTGCTTTCCGTGCCGATCTTGATCCGCCCGGTCACCCGGTCACGGTCAGGCGCCAACTGCTGCGTGCGGCCATGGCTGCCGTCCAGCATCGTGCCGCGATCCCATCCGCTGACGGTGCAGTCCCGGATCACGATATCCTCGCTTGGCATGGCATGGCCCAGCGCAAGGCTGGTCTTGATGACGATGGCGTCGTCGTTGGGCGTGTTGACCCGGCAACGCTCGATGCGCGCGCGGGCCACGCAATCCAGGTCGATGCCGTCGCGATCGGTGTCGATGGCGCAGTCGCGGATCACCAGATCCTCGCACCCCGTGGCCAGAATGGCGAAATGGCCGCCGTCACGGATGGTCAGCCCGGCGATATGGGCGTTGCGGACACAGCGAAGGGCAATCGCCTTGTTGCCAAGGCCCCGCATCGCCGCCCGGTCCGGTTCCAGCTCGGCGATTTCGGCCGCGCTCATCCCCGCCATCGACAGCGGCCGCTCCCCCGCCTGACGCTGCCACCGGGCGCCCGGCCCGTCGCGGGTCAGCCCTTCGCCATGGATGGTGCCGGGGCCGAGGATCGCGACGTCGCTGATCCCGTCGCCCCAGATCAGGCTGTTGTGCCAATGGCTGTGGCCGAAATCCTGATACAGCTGATCCCCGCGATCCTCGAACGGATCATAGGCACCATCATGGCGCGCCGGATCCGCACCGATCAGCGTCGCACCAGCCGCCAGCACCAGCGTGACGCCAGCGTGCAGCCGGATCGAAAAGCTGAGATAGCGGCCGGGCGGGAACAGGACCATGCCGCCACCCGCCGCCGCGCGCACCGCCGCGTTGATCGCCGCCGTGTCGAGCGTCCATCCGTCGCCCACCGCGCCATGGCTGCGCACATCGACGATGCGCGCGCCATGATCGGGAAAGGGCAGGGGGGCAGGGATCAATTGCCGTCCGGCCGCCGCCGGTCGATGCTGGCGCTGGCAGGCACGCCGAAGGTTTCGGGCAACAGCGGCTGGTCCGCATCGAAGGGCGGGGCGACGACATGGGGGGCCAGCGCCGGGATGGTGCGGCGCACGCCGTCGGCCACCGCATGGGCCATCAGCCAGGCGCCGTAATTGTTGTGATGCGTGATATCGCGCCCGCCATCGCTGAAGGCCAGCGGCGCGCGTTCCGGCCCCAGCGCCTCATAGATGCGGCGGCTGGCGGTGTTGAGGTCGATCAGCGGCACCTGCTCCTCTGCCGCCACGCGCTTTGCCGCCGCGACATGATCGGCCAGGGTCTGGCGGATGCGTCCGCCGTCAAAGCTGCGCCGTTCGGGCGACGTGACGATCACCGGCGTTGCGCCGCGCGCCCGCGCCTCTGCGATATAGGCGCGCAGCATCGCGGGATAGACATGGACCGGATCGGCATAGGTTTGCGGCCAGTTCTGTTTCTGATCATTATGGCCGAACTGAATGAACAGGGTGTCGCCCGGCTTCAGCACCGACAACAGCTTGGCAAGGCGCAGGTCAGTGGCAAAGGATTTGAGGGTCGATCCCGACCGGGCATGGTTGGCCACGGCAACGCGGTTGTCGAACATGGCGGTGACCATCTGTCCCCAGCTTGCCCCCGGCTCACCCCGCTGATCGGTGACGGTGGAATCTCCGACCAGATAGAGCGTCGGCACGTCGGCCGGTTCGACGGTGACGCTTTGCACCACGGCATCGCCGATGAACTCCAGCGTCAGTTTGTCGTCCCAGCTGAACCCCGCCAGATCGCCGTCGGGCAACAGGACGCGGCTGCCGCCCGGCGCGTTGGCGGGCGGGGGCGGAAAGGCGGGCGTGCGGGTGTTGACGACAAAGCTGGTCGTCCACGCCTTGCCCGGCGCAATGCTTGCCCGGTCGATCATCAGACGCCGGTCCTCCGCCTTGACGGTCAGGCGCGCGGCCTTTTGAGCGGGCGCGCGGGCGGTGATGGTCACGCGATGATTGCCCTCTGCCACCGCGACCGAGAACAGCCGGTTGGCGGGCGTGCTGGCCGGTTCATAGCCCGCGCCATCGGCATAGGGCCGGTCGGGGGCGACCGGCTGTCCATCGCCATTGCCGGCAAGTTGCCATCGGGTCTGGGCCATGGCTGGCGCTCCGGTAAGTGCCGCGAGGGCGGCGGTCAGGACAAGGATCGGCCGTGCGTATCGCATCTCAGCGCCCCTTTCGAACCGTCATTGCCGTCGCCGGGGGCGGCGGGGGGCAGGCAGATCGGCCCGGTCCAGCGCATCGGGCACCAGCGCCAGCAGCTGAATGGCGGCCAGCCCGAATTGCGAGGCGGCGTTGGTCGACATGCCCGGCCATTCCGCCCCGCCACCGGCCAGGGTGACGCGCGGATCGCCATCGGCCAGCGGCAGCCCCGCCTCTGCGCCCAGGAACTCGGCTGCCGCCCGATCGGCCAGCGCGCGGTTGCCATCGGCCCGGGCGGCATAGGCGGTCAGGCGCGAATGACCCTGTTTCAGATTGGCGGAGCCGGAGCGCGCCCGGCCGGTCGCCGCGCGGAACGCCTCCCCCGACAGATTATAGTTGCGGCAATAATCCAGCCACGCCGACCGGTATCGCGGCACATCGATCAGGGCGATGATCTCTGCATTCACCTCGACCGCGCCGAACACGGCGTTTAGGTGCGAGATGGACTGTCCCTCGCTCGGCAGGAAGCGGCCGGTTTCCAGGTGATAGAAGCCGCCGCCCGCAAACCAGCCCGCCGGCATCCGCCCGATGGAATCCATGCCCGCCATCAGCCGGTCGCGCCATTTGCGATTCCCCGTCCGTTCCCATTCGGTCAGCCATGCGGCGGCAAGCGAGCACCAGACGGTGCCGAACGACATGTTGACCGTGCCCGGCGGCGGCGTTTCGCGCGTGTTTCCCGGCACCTTTCGCTCGATCACCACATCGGCAAGCCGCTGCTCCGACCCCAGCAGCGCGCGCATCAGGTCGCCGGTGCGCTCGTCCGCGGTCAGATAATAGAAGATGCGGCGATAGGCGGCCGTGCTGACGCGCGGCTGTTTCGAACTGTCGGAAAAATGCTGGACGCCGTGGCGGGTGCCCAGCCCGGCAAACCGGCCGAGATGATAGACATCGACCTCTCCGGTATGGCGGGTCATCGCCTCTGCCAGGCGGAAGGCGCGGGGATCGGCACTGCGCATCGCAGCGTACCAGAGCCACAGGTCGGGCGAGAGTTCGCTGTTCGCCCAGGCAAAGCCGCCAATGTCGTACCGCCACTGATGCCGGTCGTCGTCATAGCTGTGCATGACATCGCCATGGTCCCAGAAACCGTACCAGCTGCGATGTTCGACCTCGTCGGCATAGAAATCGAGCATCCGGTCCAGATGATCCTCGATCATCGCGCGGCGCGGCGTGCTGCGGTCGGGCAGCGACCAGTCGCCGAACACGCCCGCGGCGTGCAGGCTGGCCGGTTCCGCCATCAACTGCGGCGGCGTGGCGACCCCGGCTGCCATTGCATCGAAGGTGGCGGCATCGGGCGTGGTGGCTAGCGCCCACAGGGTCAGCTCGCTGGTCCGCGCAGCGCCGCTGGCCGTGTCGAAGCCCGGTTCGTAATCCTCGTACGTGATGTCCAGCCCCTCATTCTGGGCATCGAACGTCTCCATGCCCAGCACGCCGCGATAGGAACGAAGGTCCATCGCGGGGGCGGCGGGCGACCAGAGCCATGCGATCAGCCGCCCCGTATCGGTTGCCGCATCCGCGATGTGCAGCGCCGACGGATGCCGTTGCCAGAACCATCGCTGGCCGATCGCTGCCCCGCCCGAAGCGCCGCCCAGATAGCCGAGGCCGGGCGCGCGCCGCCCCTGAGCCGACGGGACCCAGGCATGGCCGGGCACCGTCCGCTTGGCGATGGTGAAGCCATTGGCATTGGGCTGTTCCAGCGCGACATCGCCCCATGCGGGGATCCGGTCGAGCCGATCGCGCACCGCCGCCGATAGCTCCGCCAGAGGCGGCGCGGCGCGGCCGGCAATCTGTGCCTCGCGCGCCACGCGGCCGGGATCGCGGCGCAGGCCGGTCAGCGGTCGCACCGCCTCTGCCCATGGCGCGCCATCGGTTGCGATCCGCAGATGCCGGTCGTGCAGGGGATCGCGCATCGGCACCGATGCTTCGATGCCCAGCGAGGCGATGAAATCCCGCGCCGGGTCGCCGTCATGGATAAAGCTGTGTACCATGCGCAGCGCGGACGATCCGGCATAGGCGTAAAGGCGCACGACAAAGGGCAGCCATGCCCGCCCGTCCGTGCCGCGATGCCGCCCCTCCACCCGGATCACGGCGCGCACCGGCCCGCGCTGTTCCACCGTCACCTGCTCGATCATGCCGGTCAGGGGTGCGGCGGCAGCATCCGGGCTGCCCGTGCGGTTGCTGCCGACCAGCCGGACGGGGCCGATGACCGCGCGCCCGTCGATGCTGGCGGCCTCAATCACCGCATCGCCGCTGCGCGCGACCCGCCACTGCGCCGCGCCGGTATCGATCGCCAGATGGTCCGGCCGTTCGGTCAGGGTCAGGGGGCGGGCGGGCCGTGCCGGGCGGCCCGGCGCGACGGACAGCGGGCCGGCAGCAGTGCCGGGCAGGATCGCGTGCGCCGCCCATTTCACCGAGCCATCGGGCCAGGTGGCGGTGATCCAGCTTTGCGCCGGAACCCCCTTGCCCCCGGCGGTGACCGCAAAATCGCTACCCCGGCGGACCGCTCCGCGCGGCCAGGCCGTGCCGACTGTCGCGCCATGCGGTGCCGTGGCCGGATCGCCGTCGATCCAGCGCAGCCCGACCGGCGCGGCGCGACCGGGCGTGGCGGCCGCCGCAACCGTGCCCAGTCCGGTGGTCAGCACGGGCAGGGTAGCCGCGCCTTTCAGCAGATGCCTGCGGTTCATGCCGTTTCAATCCTCACGTCGCGAAGCTGCCAATGGCTCCAGGTGGTGCGAAATCCGAACCAGCCGGCGCGATAGGGGCTGGGGTCGGTCCATCGGAACAGCGGGGTGCCATCCCGGTCGACGCCGATGCGCCCGGTGTCGGCGGTCAGTTCCACCTGGGTCCAGCGGTCCGGCCGGAGCAACGCCGGGGCGTCGGCGCGATCATGTTCGGGCAGCAGCGGCCGGTCGCCGGGGCGGCCGGTATAGCGGCGCATCCGCGTGGTCGTGTTCCCGTTGCCGCCGATGCCGACATAATAGGTGCGCAGGCTGTCATACCCCTCGAACTGCCCGGACCGGCGGCCGCGCGGGTCGCCATCGGGGCTGGCCGGATCGCTGGCCATCCAGAAGGCGTTGAGATCGCTCAACCGGTCATTCGGGCCGCCATCGGTGATCGGCCGCGCGGCAAAGCGGATGCGGGTAGGACCGGACAGGCGCCGGCGATGCCAGAGGGTAAGGCCGGCGGGCGTTTCGATGTCGATGATCTCGCCGTGAAAGCGGACGCGCGCGGCGGCATCCTCCGCCTCGATCAGCCAGTCGGCAGGGTCGGGCGCGGCAGCACGGGCCGTTGCCGCAAGGGTGGCGAGCGGCAGGCCGAACGTCACGGCGCGGCGCGACAGGCGGGCAGATGGAAAGCAGCGCATTTCCCGCCGATGCTGCACGCTCCGCCTCTCCCCTGCACTGAACGGCCTTTGCCGTCGATCAGGGGGACAACGCTAGCGCCAAGGCAATGTCCGGCGCAATGCCGATTTCGCTATGTGGAGATTAATTCCATAATGCAGGATCAGCCGCGCATCACATGGGCGAGCAGCTGATAATAAGTCGCCCGGTCGAGCACGGGATCGAACTGCCCGCCGATCCGGCCGCCAAGGGACCAGCGCACATCGACGATCACCTGGCCGACAACGGGAAGCTGAACGCGGATCAGGTCCCCCTGCTGAATACTGGCATCCAGCCGCGCCATCAGGCCATGCGGCGACAGGTTGACGATCAGCAGCGTCAGCGGACGCCCGCCCGGCCCGGTCGCACGAGCGCGAAAATGCACCTCGTCCCGATCGACGGCGCGGTTTTCGACATAGGCTAGGCTGCTCGCTGCCCTCATTTGTCCGTGACCCCACAGGCGGTTGCCCTGATGCCGACCATGGAACAGGCGGATGAACGGATCGGCAACAACTATGCCTAACGGATCCTTGCACCCACGCGGCAGCCGGGCGGATCAGGCCGGCCGCAACAGGCCGTGATGCTTTTTACCGGCGGAAATCCGCACCTCTCCGGCAACGGTCACCATTGCCGCCTCGTCCGCGATCTTTTCGCCCTCGACCCGTGCGCCGCCACCCTTGATCAGCCGCCGTGCCTCGCCCTTGGATGCCGCAAAGCCCAGGCCCACCAGCGCATCGACGATCGCGATCGAACCGCTGACTGCAAGCGTCGGGAGCGAGCCGCCAGCGGCCCCTTCCTCGAAGGTGCGGCGGGCGGTTTCGGCTGCTGCCTGCGCGGCATCGCGGCCGCGGCACATGGCGGTCGCCTCGTTCGCCAGCACCTTCTTCGCTTCGTTGATCTCCGCGCCCTCAAGCGCCTCCAGCCGGGCAATCTCGTCCAGCGGCAGATCGGTGAACAGGCGCAGGAACCGGCCGACATCGCGGTCGTCGGTGTTCCGCCAGAACTGCCAGTAATCATAGGCGGGCAGCGCATCCTCGTTCAGCCAGACCGCGCCCGACATGGTCTTGCCCATCTTGCCGCCGTCCGCCGTGGTGATCAGCGGCGTGGTGACGCCGTAAACCTCGGTCCCGTCGACGCGGCGCGACAGTTCCACGCCGTTGATGATGTTGCCCCACTGATCCGATCCGCCCATCTGCAGGCGGCAGCCGATGCGGCGCGACAGTTCCAGAAAGTCGTACGCCTGAAGGATCATGTAGTTGAATTCGAGGAAGCTGAGGGACTGTTCGCGGTCCAGGCGCAGCTTGACCGAATCAAAGCTGAGCATCCGGTTGACGCTGAAATGCTGGCCGATGTCGCGCAGGAACGGGATATATTCCAGCGCGTCGAGCCATTCGGCATTGTCGAGCATCACCGCATCGGTCGGACCGTCGCCGAATGTCAGGAAGCGTTCGAACACCGTCTTGATCGACGCGATGTTCGCCGCGATGACATCCCCGGTCATCAGCTTCCGCGCCTCGTCCTTGAAACTGGGGTCGCCGATCTTGCCGGTGCCGCCGCCCATCAGCACGATGGGCTTGTGCCCCGTTTGTTGCAGGCGGCGCAGCAGCATGATCTGAACCAGGCTGCCGACATGAAGCGACGGCGCGGTCGGATCGAACCCGATATAGCCGGGCACCACCTGTTTCACGGCCAGCGCGTCGAGCGCGGCCGCGTCGGTCATCTGGTGCACATAGCCGCGCGAGGACAGCAGGCGGAGGAGGTCGGATGCGTATTCGGTCATGACAGCGCGCGCATAGCGAAGCGCGATGCCAGTGTCATCCGCAGGTTTCGGAATGAAGCCCTGTGCCCAGGTGGTTCAGCGGTTCACCCGGATCGGGGTGAAGACATAGAAGATCACGGGAACGACGATCAGCGTGCCGAACAGCAGGGCGGCGATTTCAGACCGCTCGTTGAACACCAGCCCAAGGCTGGCCGCACCGAGCAGCAGCACAAGGCCGAACAGCAGATAGGGCGAAGGAACGGTCAGCCGTTCCCCGCAGCGTTTGCAGATGAAGCGCTTGCCGATCCCGGTAAAGCTGCTGAAGAACGGGGTGCGGGTGTGGCACCGGGTGCATTTCGGCCCAATCGACATGAACGGGTATAATCGCCTTAAGGTACGCTGACAAACACTGACGCCGACAATGCGTCCGTCGGCTCAGGCGTAACCAAGCGATCGCGCCGGATCAAGGGCCGGGGGAAGTCAGTGCGTGTCGCTAACAAGCCGACCTGCGGTTTCGCGGATCAGGGCGATCATGTTCGGAATACCCTGTGTCCGGTTCGAGCTGAGCTGGGCGCGAAGATCGAACGGCGCCAGTGCCCCTTCGATATCGGCCGCCGCCACGGTTGCGGCCGGTTGATCCTGCACGGTTGCCAGCACCAGCGCGACGATCCCCTTGGTAATCGCAGCATTGCTGTCGGCCAGGAAATGCAGCGTGCCATCGTCCCGCTGCACGGCATAAACCCACACGCTGGCCGAACAGCCGCGCACGAGCGTTGCGTCGGTTTTCAAGGCGTCGGGCATGGGTTCAAGCTGACGACCCAGATCGATCAGCATCCGGTAGCGATCATCGGGGTCCAGAAATTCATATTCGGCGTGAAGATCGGCAAGGATGGTCATGCTGGCGATATAGCGGCTGGGCGGTGCGGCGAAAGCCCCGTCGGTCCCGATTGTGCCCGCTCAGCGTCTGCCTTGCACCGTCCCCGTCATGGACAGGGACGGTGCAAGGCGGAAGGGGGGGCGTCCGGCGTTACAGTTCGACGCCGGCGGCAATCGCTTCCAGTTTGCGGATGCGTTCCTTGAGGTCCGCGATCTCGATCCGGGCGCTGGCATTGCCGGTGCCGGCATCGTCCGCCTGTGGCGCATAGCTGCGGCCGCCCAGCGACAGTTCCTGCTGCTTCAGGGCCAGCCAGCCCTTCCAGCCGGCCAGCGATGCGACGGTGACCATGCCCAGCCCGGTCAGGGCGGCGGTGGCCAGGATCATGGTGGAATTGGGGTCGAACATCGGACGGTCCCTCAGTTACGGTCTTCGCCGCGCAGCCGCTCGATCTCGCGATCCAGGCTGCTGGACGAATGATTGTCGGTGATGACGCGTTCAAGCACCTGAACCCGTTCGCGCAGGGTGCGGATTTCCTCGCGCATCCGGGCGGCGTCGGCACTGTCGGCGGGGGGCTGATCGGGTGCCGGCTGGCTCATCCTGGCCTTTACGATACTGCCGACCGTGACGACGATCACGATGGCAACGACCATTTCGAACGGACCCATGGTGCTTGCTCCCTTTGCGGTCGGTTATCGGTTATTCGGCGGGTTGCAGCTGGTTGTCGGCCAGCCGGGCCAGGCGCTCTGCACGGCGGACCGGGCGGTCGCGGCGTTCCGCGATCCAGCACAGGCCGGCGGTGATGGTGGCGACGACGCCTGCGAAAACGAGCATCATGTTCTGTTTCTCCTTCGATGCGAAATGGGTCGGTACAGGTCAGTTCAGCGGTGCGTCGCGCAGCCGCTCGATCTCGTCGGCCACCGCCATGCCGCGATCGGTGACGATGCGTTCGAGCACGCGGACCCGCTGTTCGAGCCGTTCCGTGCCGGCAGCGTATTGAGCGGTCTTTTCCGCCAGCAGCTTGGCCTCAAGCTCCATCTGAAGCCGCCGGTGTTCCAGCATCGGCTGGACGATCAGTTTGGCCACCAGCGCGACGATCGGGATCATGGTGCCAAAGGTGATGCCGAGAATGGGGATCCAGACGGGGTCCATAGCGATTGCTCCCTCAGTTGGTCTTGCCGCGCAGCATCTCGATCTCGCGGTCGAGGCTGTGGGCGCTGTCGGTGACGATCCGCTCGACATTGGCGAGCCGGTCCTTGATCGATCCCAGTTCGGCGCGAAGCTGGGCGTTTTCCTGGCTGAGCAGCTTGATCCGCTCCATCGCCTCGTCGTTGCGCTGGGGATAGATGGCCTGTCCCCAGGCGCCGTCGAGCGGGTAGCCATTCTTGACGCGAAGCCAGGTGGTGAACATCCAGGCCACAAGGCCAAGGGCGCCGATCAACAGGCCGCAGCCGATGATCCAGGGCAGGTTGGGGGCAAGTTGATCGGCGATCATGTCGGTTCTCCCTTTGCGGCGGTTCAGCGCAGGCTGTCGATTTCGCGGGCGATCCGCTGGGCCGGGTCGGTGGCGATCCGTTCGAGGACCGCGATCCGTTCCTCCAGCCGCGATACCTTGCCGTTCAGCTTTTCATTCTCGCTGGTCAGCAGGGCGATCTTGCGGACGGCGTTGGGATAATCTTCCTCCAGTCCGTCAAACCCCAGGGCAGTGGTGCCGCCCCATTCGTTTTCCACCGGATAGCCGTGCTTTGCCCGGATCCAGCTGTTGATCACCCATCCGATGGTCGAGATCGCGATGATGGCGATGACGAAACCGGGTCCACTCCAACTCATGATCCTGTTCCTCCCTGTTCGTGCCGTCGATCAGCGCAGGCTGTCGATTTCGTCGGCCAGGCGACGGTTGCGGCTGGTGTAGAAGATTTCGATGTCAGCCAGGCGGCGGTCGATATCGCGCAGCTTTGAGCGGACCTCGCTGGTCGAACGGCGCGGATTGCTGCGCACGCCCTGCCAGAACTTCTCATCCTCACGGGTTTCATACAGGCCAAGCGGCTTTTTCGGGGCCACCCAACCCATGACCAGGTAACCGATCAGCACCCATCCGCTGGTCGCCAGGGTCAGGATGACCGTGGACACCCGGATGATCGTGACATCGATGCCGGTATAGTCGGCAAGCCCGGCGCACACGCCCATCCACTTGCCATTATGCTTGTCGGTGTAAAATTTGGTGCGGCTGGCGGACATTTCAGTTCCTCCTGCTGTAATCGAAGGACGGGTCTTCCGACTGGCTCGACTGAGCGGGGCGGAAGTCGGGGTTGTCGGCGGCGATGATGCGCTCGATCGTTTCGAGCCGTTCGTCCAGCCGCCGGGCGGTGTGGTAAAGCTCGTCGAGGAGCTTTTCGTCCTCGCCGGTGATGGTCGCCGCCTGCTTCCACTTGGTGACATAGTGCATGATCACCCAGGGAAGGCCGATGAACAGCATCCCGACGACGCCGATGGGAACCAGAATGTCCTCCATCGGATCAGCCCTCCTTGTTCAGGCGGGCCTTCAGCGCGGCCAGCTCGGCATCGACCTTTTCCGACGACTTCAGCTCGGCGATTTCCTCCTCGAGCGTCTTGGCGGGCTGACCCATGCCCAGTGCGTCGGCGCGGCCTTCGGCCATGTCCACGCGGCGTTCCAGCACATCGAAGCGGCTGAACGCCTCGGTGATGCGGCTGCCCGAATAGACTTCACGCATCCGGGCGCGGTTGTTGGCGCTTTCCAGACGAGTGACGATCGACGACTGGCGGGCACGGGCTTCGCGCAGCTTGTTCTGCAGCTTGGTGATGTCCGCTTCGGATGCCTTCAGGGCATCGTCCAGCACCACGATCTCGGCCGACAGCTGGTCGGCCATGTCGGCCGCCTTCTGCTTTTCGGTCAGCGCGGCCTTGGCCAGGTCCTCGCGGCCCTTGCTCAGCGCCAGCTCGGCCTTTTCGGTCCAGCTTCCCTGAAGCCCTTCCAGCTTGGCGATATGGCGGCGGATTTCCTTCTGATCCGCGATGGTGCGGGCGGCGCTTGCGCGCACCTCGACCAGCGTCTCCTCCATTTCGAGGATGATCATGCGGATCATCTTGGCCGGATCCTCCGCCTTGTCGAGCAGGTCGGTGACGTTTGCGGCGATGATATCGCGGGTGCGGGAAAAGATACCCATCGGTAATGCTCCTTCGTCAAATCACTTCGAAAATCGGCCGGGGCGGGGTCTGGGGCTGTCCGCCCCGGCCGTTCCTTCGCCACCCCTGGGGAAAGGCAGCGAAAAAGACCCGTCAGTCCAGCTGCGGCTGGCCATTCGGCTGAGCGGTTTCGACCTGTGCCCACACATGCGGGGTACGGTCGGCCTGGCTTGCCTTGGCCGGTGCCACCGTGCCGATCATCAGCACGCTGGTCCCGAAGGAGGCGAGCAGGATCGCGGCAAAGCGCTGGTTGGTTGTGGCGTTGATGCTCTTCATTATTCGGTTATCCCTGAACCTTGATCTGTTTTGCTCCACCGCTTTCGGGTGGTGCCTGATGCTTTGCACGGGGCGTGCCAATTTCGAGAATGGCGCAAATCCGCCAAAGCTGAACGTCAGATAAACAGGGTGGCAAATGCCGCTTGCCAACAGTTGGTGATTTGCGCCAATTGTAAGGAATGGAGCGCGCAACTCAGGTCATCGGCCAGTCCGGCCCGTTCATGGACGCGCTGGAACGCGCCAGCCGTGCGGCGGCGCTGGACCGTCCCGTGCTGGTGATCGGCGAACGCGGCACCGGCAAGGAACTCGTCGCGGAACGCCTGCACCGCCTCAGTCCGCGCTGGGATCAGCCGCTGGTCACCATGAACTGCGCCGCGCTGCCCGAAACACTGATCGAGGCCGAACTGTTCGGGCATGAGGCAGGGGCCTTTACCGGCGCGACCAAGGCGCGGGCCGGGCGGTTCGAGGAAGCGGATGGCGGCACGCTGTTCCTGGACGAACTGGGCACCCTGTCGATGGGCGCGCAGGAACGGTTGCTGCGCGCGGTGGAATATGGCGAGATCAACCGGATCGGCTCATCCCGCGCGGTGCGGGTCGATGTGCGCATCGTGGCGGCGACCAACGAACATCTGCCCGACCGGGTGGAGCAGGGGACGTTCCGGGCCGATCTGCTCGACCGGTTGAGTTTCGAGGTCGTGACGCTGCCCCCCCTACGCGCGCGGCCGGGCGACATCATGGTGCTGGCCGATCATTTCGGGCGGCGCATGGCGGCGGAACTGGGGCGCGATCAATGGCCGGGGTTTGGCCTGCACGCCACCGAATTGCTGACCACCCATCGCTGGCCGGGCAATGTCCGCGAACTGCGCAACTGTGTCGAGCGCGCGGTTTATCGCTGGGACCAGCCGGGGCCGGTGGACGTGATCGAACTCGACCCCTTTGCCTCCCCCTATCGCCCGCGCGGCCAGGCACCCGCCGCGCGCGATGCCGCCCCGTCGCCGGGCAATCCTGCGGGCGAGCCGGTGGCAGTGCCATCGACCCGGCTGGAGGACAGCCCGTTCGACGGCGCGGTCGATTTCAAGACGCGGGTCAACAATTACGAACGATCGCTGCTGACCCGTGCCCTGTCGGAAAACCGGTATAATCAGCGCCATACCGCTGAGGCACTGGGCCTCAGCTACGACCAGCTGCGCCACGCCCTGCGCCGCCACGACCTGCTGGGCGAAAAGGGGTAAGGTGGCCCCCCCGGCTCAAGGCCGGGGTGACGGCGGGGAGGTGCCCGCAATCTTTGCCGCGTCGCTGGCGAGTTTGTCGGCGCGTTCATTGTCCGGGTTGCCGGCATGGCCCTTGACCCATTGCCATTCGACGCGGTGGGGGGCGGCGGCGTCGAGCAGTTGCTGCCACAGGTCCGCATTTTTCACCGGTTTGCGGTCGGCGGTCTTCCAGCCGTTCTTGCGCCAGCCATGGATCCACTTCGTCAGGCCGTCCATGACATAGCGGCTGTCGGTGGACAGCTTGACCCGGCAGGGCCGCTTCAACGCGGAAAGACCCTGGATCGCGGCCATCAGTTCCATGCGGTTGTTGGTCGTCATCGGCTCGCCGCCCGACAGCTCCCGCTCGTTCTTGCCCATGCGCAGCAGGACGCCCCAGCCGCCTGGACCCGGATTCCCCTTGCACGCGCCGTCTGTCGCGATTTCGACCAGCGAGAGTTCGGTCATGCGAACAGGTCCGCGCCCATGCCGCGGTAAAAATCGTAGCGCCGCAGATAGGCGAGCGGATCCTTTCGCGTGACCATCGCGTCGGCCGGTGTGTTCAGCCAGTCCCAGGCGCGGCTGAGCAGGAAACGCAGCGCCGCACCCTCCGCCAGCACGGGCAGGGCCGCGCGCTCCGCGTCGGTCAGGCCGAAGCTGCCGGCATAGCCCGCGATCAGCGCGCGGCCGATGGGCGGGGAAAAGTCCCGGCCGCTGGCATCGAACGACCAGGCACCGTGCATGACGGCCAGGTCGTAGGCGCGGATGTCCGTACAGGCGAAATAGAAGTCGATGAGGCCGGTCACCCGGTCGCCCAGCATCAGCACATTGTCGGGAAACAGGTCGGCGTGAATGGCGCTGGTCGGCAGGTCGCTTGGCCAGCGGGCGAGCACGCTGTCCAGTGCCTCGCCGACCCGGCCATGCAGGCCGGGTTCGATCCGGTCGAGATCGCGGCCGCACCGGTCATATTGCGCGCGCCAGGTATTGGCGCCCATGGAATTGGGCCGGTCGACGCGGAAATCGGCAAGCGCGCCGTGCATCCGGCCCATCGCCGCGCCCGCCGCCAGCGCCTGTCCCTTGGTCGGATGGCTGACCGACACGCCGGGCAGGAAGCGGATCAGGCAGGCGGGCCGCCCATTCAGCTCATGGATTTCCCGGCCCTGACGGTCCTTGATCGCTGGGGGGACGGGCAGGCCCTTTGCCGCCAGATGATCGAGCAGCGCCATGAAATAGGGCAGGTCGCCCGCCGCCACCCGCTTTTCATACAAAGTAAGGATATACCGTGAAGTCGTTGTTTCGACGAGGAAGTTCGAGTTTTCGACGCCCTCTGCAATCCCCTTTGCCGACACCAGTTCGCCCGCATCGAATCGCTTCAGAAATGCCGCCAGCGCCTCGGCGGACACGTGAGTATAAACTGCCAACCCCTGTCCCCGTCCGGCTTGAACTAGGCCGCTTCTTCCAGTCCGCGCGGCAGCTTGAAGGCGATGTCCTCCCGCGTCGTTTCCACCTCGCGCTCGGTGACGTCGAACCGGGCGGCAATGGCCTCCACCACTTCGCGGACCAGCACTTCGGGGGCCGATGCGCCGGCCGTGATGCCCAGCGAGCGGACCCCGTCCAGCCACGCGAAATCAAGGTCGGCCGCGCGCTGGATCAACCGGGAATTGGTCCCCTCACGCTTGGCGACCTCGACCAGCCGCAGCGAATTGGACGAATTGGGCGCGCCGATCACCAGCACCAGATCGACCGAGGAGGCGATCGCCTTGACCGCCGCCTGACGATTGGACGTGGCATAGCAGATGTCGTCCGCCTTGGGCGCGACAATGCCCGGAAAGCGGCGGGTCAGCACTTCGAGCACCGCGGCGGTATCATCGACCGACAGCGTGGTCTGCGTCAGAAAGGCGAGGTTTTCCGCATCGGCCGGGGTCAGCGCCTCTGCATCCTCGACCGTTTCGATCAGGGTGATGGACCCTTCCGGCACCTGACCAAAGGTGCCGATCACTTCCGGATGCCCTTCATGGCCGACGAACAGGATGTGGCGGCCCGCCGCGACCAGCCGCTCGGCCTGGCGGTGCACCTTGGACACCAGCGGGCAGGTGGCATCCAGATAGGAAAGCCCGCGTTCCTGCGCCTTGGCCGGCACCACCTTTGGCACGCCATGCGCGCTGAACACCACCGGCACGCCGTCCGGCACCTCGTCCAGTTCATCGACGAACACCGCGCCCTGCGCCTTCAGCGTATCGACGACGAACCGGTTATGGACGATTTCGTGCCGGACATAGACGGGCGCGCCATATTTCTCGATCGCAAGCTCGACGATGCGGATGGCGCGGTCGACGCCCGCGCAAAAGCCGCGCGGGGCGGCGATGAGCAGGTCGATGGCTGGCTTTGCGGTGCTGGTCATGGCATCGGCCTTTACGCGATTGCTTGCGAAGGCGAAAGGCGGTTCCTATGGTGCGCGCCGCCCGGCCGGGGCCTTGCACGTTCCCGGATCGGCCCGTCGTTCGCCCGTTCAAGAAAGTATCCCATCGTGAAGCCAGCCAAAGCCGCCATTCCCGCCCTGTTCGTTCTGGCGGCCGTTCTGGCGGGCTGTTCCCGCACTGGCGAACTGGACGTAGGCCAGGGCGTCGGCGTCAGCGCGGTCCGTTCGGCGTGCCCGACGACGGGTGTCGTTGCCGGTGCCGGCGACATCACCCTGTTCGATCCGGCCGGCAGCCAGGATGCGAACGCGATCGACATGACGGCGGTCATCACCAATGTCCGCGCGCAATGCGGCACCGTGAATGGCGAGATCGTCAGTCAGCTGACCTTTGACATTCTGGCCCGGCGGACGCGCACCGATGCGGCCCGCACCGTGACCGTGCCCTATTTCGTCACCGTCCTTCGCGGTGGCAGCCAGGTGGTGAGCAAGCGCGTGGCCGAAGCGACGCTGACCTTTGCGGCGGGCGAGCCGCGGGCCCAGGCGCGCGGTCAGGGGACGGCCGTGGTGAACCTGTCCGCCGCCACGCTGCCCGAAGAGGTCCGGCAGCAGCTGACCCGCCGCCGCCGCGCGGGCGACGAGGACGCCGCCGTCGATCCGCTGAGCCAGCCGGAAGTGCGCGATGCGGTGCGCGCCGCGACGTTCGAGGCGCTGGTCGGTTTTCAGCTGACCGAGGCGCAGCTGGCGTACAACGTCACCCGCTGATCCCGGCGTTCTTCCGGGCTATCCACAGATTCGATCGGATCGTCGCGATCCTCGATTGACTCGCCTGTTGCACCGCGTCACAGGTTGACGGGTCGGCGCCGGGCAACCGGTATCGGCAGCGCGGGAGAGTGTGGGTTCAACCCCACCGCCGAAGGAGCAACCGCCCCGGAAACTCTCAGGCAAAGCGGACCGCGCGTGCCACGACACTCTGGAAAGCGTCCCGGCCCGGTGCCGGGGCCACCGAAGGGGTAAGTCCGCCGGGTCGCCCGCGCGGATCAAAACTCTCAGGTCCCGTGACAGAGGGGGCGGTTGGATCGGGCGCCACAGCGACGCGCCGGTTCCTGCCGTTCTTCGTCCGTCGCGCGGGAACCGACAGAGTGAGCGAAGTCATCGACATCGACAGTGGAGCAGGCGACGACGCGCTGCCCGAAACCCTCACGTTGCCGCTGGACGGGTGGCATCGCGCGCGCGGCGGCCGGATGGTGCCGTTCGCCGGATACTGGATGCCCGTGCAGTTCGACGGGATCATGGCCGAACATCTGTGGGTGCGTGACAGTGCCGGCCTGTTCGACGTGTCGCACATGGGCCAGCTGACCCTGTCCGGCGAGGGCGCGGCAGAGGCGCTGGAGGCGCTGGTGCCGGGCGATATCTCCGCGCTGAAGGCGGGACGCATCCGCTACACGCTGCTGCTGGCCGACAATGGCGGCGTGCTGGACGACCTGATGGTCACCAATACCGGGCACGGCCTGTATCTGGTCGTCAACGGCGCGACTAAATGGGACGATATCGCGCATCTTCGCGAGCATTTGCCCGACGAAATCACGCTCAATCACCTGGACGATCATGCGCTGCTGGCGCTGCAGGGGCCAAAGGCGGTCGATGCGCTGGCCCGGCTGGGGCTTGAGCCGCTGCAGGCCGACTGGCCGCGGGTCGAGCAGCTCGCGTTCATGCAGGCATCGCCCTATCGCTGGAACGGCATCGATATCGGCGTGTCGCGGTCCGGCTATACCGGCGAGGACGGGTTCGAGATTTCGGTGCCCGCCGTCCATGCCGCCGCGCTGGCCGATGCCTTGTGCGAACAGCCGGAGGTCAAGCCGATCGGCCTTGGCGCGCGCGATTCGCTGCGGCTGGAGGCCGGGTTGCCGCTGTACGGCCACGACCTTGATCCCGACACGACGCCCGTTGAGGCCGATCTGGCCTTTGCCCTGTCGAAAAAGCGGCGCGAGACGGGCGGCTATGCCGGGTTCGAGCGGATCGCACATCAACTGGCCGATGGTCCCATCGTGCGCCGGGTCGGCCTGATCGTCGAGGGACGCCAGCCGGTGCGCGAGGGCGCGGCGGTGGTCGATGCGGAGGGCAGCGAGGTCGGCCGCGTCACCAGCGGCGGCTTTGCCCCCAGCGTCGGCAAGCCCATCGCCATGGCCTATGTCCCCGCCGCTTCCGCCGAGCCGGGCACCCGGATTCTGCTGAGCCAGCGTGGCAAGGTGCATCATGCCACCGTCACGCCCATGCCCTTTGTTCCCCACCGCTATGTTCGCACAGGAGCCGCGAAATGAGCCGTTACTTCACCGAAGACCATGAATGGATCGAACTGGACGGCGAAGTCGCCACCGTCGGCATCACCGATTATGCGCAGAGCCAGCTGGGCGACATCGTGTTCGTCGAAGTGCCGGAACCGGGCAAGGAATTGAGCAAGGGCGACGATGCCGCCGTGGTCGAGAGCGTCAAGGCCGCCAGCGACGTATATTCCCCCGCCAGCGGCACCGTGATCGAGGGCAATCCGGCGCTGGAGGAAAATCCCGCGCTGGTGAACGAGGATCCGGAGGGCGAGGGCTGGTTCTGGCAGATGACCCTGTCCGATCCGTCGGAGCTGGACGCCCTGATGGACGAAGTGAAGTACCAGGAATTCGTCAGCAAGCTGTGAGAGCGATGCTCGCCTTGACGTTGTTGTCCGCAGCTGGATGCAATTCGCAGCAACCCGAGATCGTTGCTCAGCCGACGGTCTCCGAGGTTCTCGAAAGTTGCAAGGCGTATTTGGGCAAGGCCGTGCGAGTTGCCGGATATCTTGGTGATTGCGCCGGGTATGACTGTCACCTGTTCAGCGACAAGGCTGAGAAGGTAAAGTGGGACCGGTATATCGCTGCTATTTCGCAACCCCGGATCATTTTGGCGGATCTCCGGGAGCCCGAAAAGGTGATGAGTGTAGGCTTCACCGACGAAGCTTGGGACCGCAAGGCCGAGAAATTTCAACAAAGCTACGTCGTCGTCAGTGGTCGAATGGACGAAACTAGCTGCGATGGCCGGGGCGGAACCGACCGCTCGCCAGGAATTGAGCCCACCGACATCAGAGCCTGGACGCCCGCCGAGGGCGCTCCTGCCAATTGAGAAGGCACTTATGCGCTATCTGCCCCTGACCCAGACTGACCGCGAGGCGATGCTCGCAACGATCGGTGCTGCCAGCATCGACGATCTGTTCCTCGACGTGCCGGAGGAAGCCCGGCTGAACGGGCCGATCCGCGGCCTGCCAAACCATGCCAGCGAAATGGCGGTCGAACGCCATCTGAAGGCGCTGGCGGCCAAAAACACGGTGGCGGGCGAGGTGCCGTTCTTTCTTGGCTGCGGCGCCTATCGCCACCATGTGCCGGCGACGGTCGATCACATCATCCAGCGCGGCGAGTTCCTTACCGCCTATACGCCCTATCAGCCGGAAATCGCGCAGGGCACGCTGCAGATGCTGTTCGAATTCCAGACGCAGGTTGCGCGGCTGTTCGGCACGGATGTGGCCAATGCGTCGATGTATGACGGGTCGACCGCGTGCTGGGAAGCGATCGGCATGGCGCGCCGGGTGACGCGGCGGGGCAAGGCGATCCTGTCGGCCGGGCTTCACCCGCATTACGTCTCCGTTGCCAACACCATGGCGAAATATACCGGGGATCAGCTGATCACCCGCCTGCCCGCGCTGACGCCGCAGACCGATCAGGCCGAGTTGATCGCGCAGATCGACGGCGACACCAGCTGTGTCGTGGTTCAGTATCCCGACATTCTGGGCCGGATCGAGGATCTGACCCCGCTGGCCGATGCCTGCCATGCCAACAAGGCGCTGCTGATCGTCGTCGTCACCGAACCGGTCGCGCTGGGCGCGATCCGCAGCCCCGGCGAAATGGGCGCGGACATCGTGGTGGGCGAGGGTCAGTCGCTGGGCGTCGGCCTGCAGTTCGGCGGCCCGTATGTCGGCCTGTTCGGATGCAGCGAAAAGCTGGTTCGGCAGATGCCGGGCCGGCTGTGCGGGGAAACGGTCGATGCGTCGGGCAAGCGCGGTTTCGTGCTGACGCTGTCGACGCGCGAACAGCATATCCGCCGCGAAAAGGCGACCAGCAACATCTGCACCAACAGCGGCCTGTGTGCGCTCGCCTTTTCGGTGCACATGACGCTGCTGGGGGAAAAGGGGCTGCGCGATCTGGCCGCCCTGAACCACGCCCGCGCGGTGCAGGTGGCCGACCGGCTGGCCAGCGTGCCGGGGGTGGAGATCGTCAACGACGCGTTCTTCAACGAATTCACCGTCAAGCTGAGCAAGGAAGCCCGCCCGGTCGTCCGCACGCTGGCCGATCGCGGCGTGCTGGCCGGGGTGTCGCTGGGCCGATTGTATCCCGGCAACGATGCGCTGGCGAACGGGCTGGTCGTGGCGGTGACGGAAACGGTGACGGACGAGGATATCGAGGCGCTGGCAAGCGGCCTTCAGGAGGTGCTGGCATGAACGCGATCAATCAGAGCGGATGGCGCCCGGAAATGGGCAATGGCGCGGGCAGCGAAGCGGCGGGGACCTTTACCGGTAACCGCGCGCTGATGCTGGAAGAGGCGCTGATCTTCGAAATCGGATCGACGGAGACGACGGGCGTCGATATCGCCCCGGCACCCGAGGTCGCCGATCGGCTGGGCGGTCTTGCCCGCCGTGCGCCGGTTGGCCTGCCCGGCCTGGCCGAGCCGGAAACGGTGCGGCACTATACCCGCCTCAGCCGCCAGAATTATGCCATTGACCTTGGCCTGTTCCCGCTGGGGTCGTGCACGATGAAGCACAATCCGCGCCTCAATGAGCGGATGGCCCGGCTGCCCGGATTTGCCGACATCCATCCGCTTCAGCCGGTGGACACGGTTCAGGGCGCGCTCGGCCTGATCGACGAACTGGCGCACTGGCTGATCACGCTGACCGGGATGCACGCCGTCGCGATGAGCCCCAAGGCAGGGGCCCATGGCGAGCTGTGTGGCATCCTGGCGATCAAGGCGGCGCTGGAAAAGCGCGGCGATCCCCGCAAGGTGATCCTGGTGCCGGAAAGCGCGCATGGCACCAACCCGGCGACGGCCGCCTTTGCGGGCTTTACGGTCGAGGATATTCCGGCAACGCCCGAAGGCCGCGTGGATTTTGCGGCGCTGAAGGCGCGGCTTGGCCCGGACGTGGCGGGTGTGATGATAACCAACCCCAATACCTGCGGCCTGTTCGAGCGCGATTTGCGCGCGATTTCGGACGCGGTGCACGCGGCGGGCGGGTATGTCTATTGCGACGGCGCGAACTTCAACGCCATTGTCGGCCGGGTCCGCCCCGGCGACCTGGGCGTCGATGCCATGCACATCAACCTGCACAAGACCTTCTCGACCCCGCATGGCGGCGGCGGCCCCGGTTCCGGCCCGGTCGTCTTGTCCGAGGCGCTGGCGCCGTTCGCGCCGCTGCCGTTCGTGGAAAAGACTGCGGACGGGTTCCGCCTGGTCGAGGAAGAAACGGCGGGCGAGCATCATGCCGACAGCTTTGGCCGCATGGTCGCGTTCCATGGCCAGATGGGGATGTTCACCCGCGCGCTCAGCTATATCCTGAGCCATGGCGCGGATGGCCTGAAGCAGGTGGCAGAGGACGCCGTCCTCAACGCCAATTATGTTCTGCGCAGCCTGGAGGGCGTGCTGGACGCGCCGTTCGCCGCCAGCGGCCCGTGCATGCACGAGGCGCTGTTCAGCGACGATAACCTGGCAGAGGGCTTTTCGACGCTGGACGTGGCCAAGGGGCTGATTGACGAGGGGTATCACCCCATGACCGTCTATTTCCCGCTGGTCGTCCATGGCGCGATGCTGGTCGAGCCGACCGAAACGGAATCCAAGGCGGCGCTGGATCAGTTCATCGGTGCGCTGCGCAGCGTGGCGGAACGGGCAAAGGCGGGCGACGCCACGCTGAAGTCCGCGCCGCATTTCGCGCCGCGCCGGCGGCTGGACGAAACGCAGGCCGCGCGCAAGCCGGTGCTGGTGTGGAAGGATGCGCCGCTGGCCGAGGCGGCGGAGTAACCGGAGGATCAATCGGGAAAGGCGATGCCGATGACGTGGGAGACGCTGTTCGGCATCGTCAACCTGATTGCCCTGCTGGCCTGGCTGCCGCTGGTGTTCGCACCCCGGCCGCGCTGGCTGATCCCGGCGCTGCGCTGGGGCGTGGTCGGCGGGCTGTGCGCGCTCTATGCCCTGTTGATCGCGCTGGCCCTGTCCGGCGCGTTCGGCGCGGCCGACGGCCCGGCCCCTGATTTCAGCACGATTGCGGGCATCCGCGCGATCTTTGCCACCGATGGCGGCGTGGTTATCGGCTGGACCCATTATCTGGCGTTCGACCTGATGACCGGGCTGTGGATCGCATCCGATGCGGACCGGATCGGGATGCGGCGCTGGGTTCAGGTGGTGCCGTTGATCCTGTGCTTTCTGGCGGGGCCGGCCGGGCTGCTGCTGTACCTTGCCCTGTCGCGCGCGCGGCGGCCGGTTCGCCTGTGACCGGACCTGCCCCATGGACGCCGGGCGAAGCGGGGCCGGATGTGCGCAAGCACGCGCCGGCGACGCTGCGCAACCGTGACGCCATCCTGATCGAGCTGCGCGCGCTGTTGCCCGCCAGCGGCACGGTGCTGGAGGTGGCGAGCGGGTCGGGCGAGCATATCGCCTATTTCGCGCCGCTGTTCCCCGCGCTGACCTGGCAACCCAGCGATCCGGACGCGGCTGCGCTTGCATCGATTGCGGCCTGGACGGACGGCATGGCCAATGTCCGCCCGCCGGTGAGGATCGATGCCGCCGCCCCGCAATGGCCGGTCGATCGGGCCGATGCGCTGTTTTGCGCCAACATGGTCCATATCGCGCCATGGGCGGCGTCGACCGGACTGATGGCGGGGGCGGGGCGGGTGCTGGCGGCCGGGGCGCTGCTGATCCTTTATGGCCCGTTTGTTCAGGACGGGGTTGAGACGGCGGCGTCGAACCTGGCGTTCGACCGGTCGCTAAAAGATCGGGACGCGCGCTGGGGGCTCAGGTCCGTGGCGGCCATGGCAGAGGCAGGGGCCGCGCATGGCCTGTCGCTGACGGAGCGGATCGAGATGCCCGCCAACAACCTTATGCTGGTGTTCCGCCGCCAGTAACCGGGGCGCTGCGTCGCCGCTCCCGCCACGCGATATACAGGCCCGACCCGATGATGATCGGCGCGCCCAGCCATGTGGTCGATGTGGGCAGGGCGGCGAACAGGGTCCAGCCCAGCAAAGTGGCCCAGATCAGGCCGGAATAATCCATCGGCACCACCGCGCTGACGGGCGCAAAGCGGACTGCGCCGGTCAGCGCCAGCTGCCCCATCCCGCCGATCACCCCGGTCCCGATCAGCAGCGCCCAGGTCAGCGGATCATGCGCGCGCGCCACCACGGCATAGGCGATGGATAACGGCACCAGCGACAGGGTGGCGAACCAGAAGACGGTAGTGCCGGTCGGTTCCGTCTGGCCGATCTGGCGCAGCAGGATGGCGACCACCGCGACGAACAGGGCGGCAAGCGGCCCGACGACCGTGCCGACCAGCGGGAAATGCCCGCCCGATGGCTGCGCAACGATCAGCACGCCGACAAACCCGACGATCACGGCACCCCAGCGATGCACGCCCACCCGCTCGTTCAGGAACAGGGCGCCCATGATCGTGGCAAAGATCGGCACAGTGAACGACAACACCGTCGCCTCGGCCAGCGGCAGCAGCAGGACCGAGCCAAAGGTAAAGACCATGCCCATCGTTCCCACCACCGCCCGGCGCAGATGCGCGCCGAACCGCCGCGTGCGAAGCGACGCCAGCCCCGGTCCCGCCGCGACAAAGGCCAGCACGACGGGCAGCGATGCAAGCTGCCGATAGAACATGGTTTCGGGCAGCGTCGCCCCGCGCTGAACCGCCAGCTTGACCAGCGCGGTCATTGCCGAAAGCAGGAATATGGCCAGCAACCGCAGGCCGATGCCGGTCAGGATGCGTTCGGCAGGCATGGCCCGGCCATAGCCGTTCCTGCCGCCATGTCGAGCGATCGCACCGGTTTTTCCGAACGCGCTGCCCAACCCATCCTCCCCCTGACAGGGGGAGGTGGCCCGCGCCAGCGGGTCGGAGGGGGGCATGGCCAGAGTGCGGATGGGATGCCGCCCCCTTCCGTCGCCGTTGGCGACACCTCCCCCTGGCGGGGGAGGATGATGGCGGGTTGATCGCGACCGCCGCTTGCCCGCAACCCCTTGCCCCGTGCGCCTGCGCTGCTATCCGCTTGGCCCATGAGCAAGCACGCCCTGTCCGTCACGCGCGAAGCCGATTTCGCCGCCTGGTATCAGCAAGTCATCGCCGAGGCCGATCTGGCCGAGGAAAGCGGTGTGCGCGGGTGCATGGTCATCCGGCCATGGGGCTATGGCATCTGGGAACGGGTGCAGCGGCTGCTGGACGATCGCATCAAGGCGACGGGGCATGAAAACTGCTATTTCCCGCTGTTCATCCCGCTTTCCTATTTCGAGAAGGAGGCGGAGCATGTCGACGGATTTGCCAAGGAAATGGCCGTCGTCACGCACCACCGGCTGATTCAGCAGGACGGGCGGCTGGTGCCCGATCCCTCTGCCAAGCTGGAGGAGCCGCTGGTCGTGCGGCCCACGTCGGAAACGGTGATCGGTGCCGCGTTCAGCCGCTGGATTCAGTCGTGGCGCGACCTGCCCGTCCTGATCAACCAATGGGCCAATGTGGTGCGCTGGGAAATGCGTACGCGCATGTTCCTGCGCACGTCCGAATTCCTGTGGCAGGAAGGGCATACCGCGCACGCTTCGGTGGACGAGGCGCGCGAGGAAACGATGAAGATGCTGGAGGTGTATCGCAGCTTTGCCGAGGATTGCCTGGCGCTGCCGGTGGTGGCTGGCGAAAAGCCGGAAAATGAACGGTTTCCCGGCGCCGTATCCACCTATTCCATCGAAGCGATGATGCAGGATGGCAAGGCGCTGCAGGCCGGCACCAGCCACTTCCTTGGCACCACCTTTTCGTCGGCGCAGAACATCCGGTTCCAGAACGCGAACGGCGAGCTTGAGCTGGCGCAGACGACCAGCTGGGGCGTGTCCACCCGCATGATCGGCGGCGTCATCATGGTGCATGGCGATGACGATGGCCTGCGCGTGCCGCCGGCCATCGCGCCGTGGCAGGTGGTGATCGTGCCCATGCTGCGCGATGGGCCGGAGGATGAGGCAGTGATCGCCTATTGCCGCGAGCTTCAGGCCGCGCTGGCCCGGCAGACCGCGCTGGGCGAGCCGGTGCGCGCGCTGCTCGACCTCAAGCCCGCAAAGGCGGCGAGCAAGCGTTGGGGCTGGGTGAAAAAGGGCGCGCCGGTGATCGTCGAGGTTGGCCCGCGCGATCAGGCGGGCGGCAATGTGTCGGTCATCCGCCGCGACCGGCTGTATCGCCCGGATGGCAAGCTGGACAGCACCGTCCAGCCGCGCGGGGAGTTCATCGACGGCGCGTCCGCGTTGCTGGCCGAAATCCAGGGATCGCTGCACGGACAGGCGCGCGAGCGGCTGGAGGCGAATATCCGCCGCGACGTGACCGACTTTGCGGGCATCGAGGCGCATTTTGCCGAGGGCAACCGCTATCCCGGCTGGGTCGAGGTCAGCTGGTCGCGGCCGACCGGCGCTGCGCTGGACAAGGTGGTCGAACGGCTGAAGGCGCTGAAGCTCACCTTCCGCAACGTGCCGAATGATGCCGCCCCCGCAACGGGTGCCTGCATCTTTACCGGCGAACCTGCGGTTGAGCGCATCCTGGTCGCGCGCGCATATTGATTCGGGGACAGGTGACGGCGGGGCGCGGACTGCCTATGTCTGGCCCATGGCACTTCCCCCCGGCCTGCCGACGCGGCAGCAGATCCTCGATTTCATCGCCAAGTCCGACACCCCGGCGGGCAAACGGGAAATCGCGCGCGCCTTTGGCCTGAAGGGCAATGAGAAGATCGCGCTGAAGGCGCTGCTCAAGGACATGGGCGACGAAGGGCTGATCGACAGCGCGCCTGGCCGGGCATTCCACGCCATGGGCGGCCTGCCCAAGGTGACGGTGCTGCGCATCGTCGATGTCGATGACGGTGGCAACATCTGGGCCGAACCCGAACGGTGGGAGGCAGAGGCGGTGCCGATGCCCCGCGTGCGCATCCGCGAGCGCAGCCGATCGTCCGCGCTTGGCGTCGGCGACCGCGTGCTTGCCCGGACGGAAGAGGCGGGGAAGGGATGGATCGCCCATCCGATGAAGAAGCTCGCCCCGTCTCAGGCGCTGATGCTTGGCGTGCTGCACCGCGAGGGCGACCGGCTGTGGCTGCAGGGGGTGGAGAAAAAGGAGCGGCGCGATTTTCCCGTCTCCGATGCCGGCGGGGCAGAGCCGGGCGACCTGGTGCTGGCCGAAAAGGCCGGGCGGCCGCCGCGCATCACGGCAAAGGTGGTCGAGCGGCTGGGCGACCCTTTTGCCCCGCGCAGTTTTTCGCTGGTGGCGATCCACAAGCACGAAATCCCGCACGTCTTTGCCGAGGATTTGCTGGAAGAAGCCGAAACATCGGCCCGCCAGCCGTTGGGCGAGGGGCGGGAGGATCTGCGCCACCTGCCCATCGTCGCCATCGATCCCGCCGATGCGCGCGACCATGACGATGCCGTCTGGGCCGCGCCCGATGACGATCCCGGCAATGCCGGGGGATGGAAAGCCATCGTCGCCATCGCCGATGTCAGTTTCTATGTCCGCCCCGGATCGCTGCTGGACCGGGAGGCGCGCAAGCGAGGCAATTCCGTCTATTTCCCCGACCGTGTCGTCCCGATGCTGCCCGAAATCCTGTCGGCCGATGTCTGTTCGCTGAAGGAAGGCGTGGATCGCGCGGCGCTCGCCTGTCACCTGACCATCGGCAAGGACGGGACGATCAGGGGCTGGCGCTTTACCCGTGCGGTCGTCCGGCTGGCGGCCAACATCGCCTATGAGGATGCACAGGCCGCGATCGACGGGACGCTCGATCATCCGCTGACCGAAACGGCATTCCGTCCGCTCTGGGATTGCTGGGCGGCACTGAACAAGGCGCGGGCCAAGCGGGAGCCGCTGGACCTCGACCTGCCCGAACGGCGCATCGTGCTGGACGAGAAAGGCCGCATCCTGTCGGTTGCGCCGCGGGAGCGGCTCGACGCGCACAAGCTGATCGAGGATTACATGGTCGCCGCCAATGTCGCCGCCGCCAAGGCGCTGGAGGCGAAAAAGGCGCCGTGCATGTACCGCGTGCACGAACCGCCTGCGCGCGAAAAGCTGGTCGCGCTCAAGGATTATCTGGAAACATTCGACCTGCCCTTTGCGCTGGGTCAGGTCATCAGGCCCGCGACGTTCAACCGCATCATCGACCGGCTGGGCGAGGTGGATTACCGGCAGCAGGTGATGGAGCAGATCCTGCGCACCCAGACCCAGGCCTATTATGCGCCCGCCAATCACGGCCATTTCGGGCTGTCGCTGGGCAGCTATGCGCATTTCACCTCGCCCATCCGGCGCTATGCCGACCTGGTCGTCCATCGCGCGCTGGTGGAGGCGCATCGGCTGGGGCCGGGCGGCAGCCTGCCCGATCCGGCGGAGATGGAGCGGGTGGGCGAGGGGATCAGCGCGCTGGAACGCCGCGCGATGGAGGCGGAACGCGATACCATCGACCGCTATGTCGCGGCCTATCTGTCGACCCATGTCGGCGAAGTGCTGGATGCGCGGATCACCGGGGTTCAGCCGTTCGGATTTTTCGCCACGGTCGACGGAATCGGCGGCGACGGGCTGGTCCCCGCCCGTGATCTGGGCCGCGAATATTTCCGCTATGACGAGGGTGCCCGGCAACTGGTCGGCGAACATAGCGGCGAGGCGTTTTCGCTGGGTCAGCGGCTCAAGCTGCGGCTGGTCGAGGCCAATCCCGTGTCGGGCGCGCTTCGTTTCGAACTGCCCGATGGCAAGGGGTCGGCGGGGGAGGCACCGCCGCGCGGCGGCAATGGCCGGGGTCCAAAACGGGTGATCCACCGGCGGGGTCGGCCCGGCAATATCCGGCATCAGGGGCGAAAGCGGTGAGCCATTCCGATCCCATTCGCGCCGGCATCGTCAATGCCGCCGCAACGGCCCGCCACCGGGTGCGTGCGCATTTCATGGCGCTGCACGCCATCACGCCGGGCGATGCCATCGAATATCGCCCGCCGGGGCCCCGCGAGCTGAAGGAGTTTCAGACGCTGGTCCGCGCAGGCGTGATCCGCCAGACGGCGCCCGGTCATTACTGGCTGGACATGGACCGGCTGGGTGCCGAGCTGAAGCGGCGCGAACTGAACAAGGTGCCGATCGCCATCGCCCTGTCCCTGCTCGTCGCAGTCGGGGTGCTGTTCCTTTATCGCTGGTAGGGCGCGCGCCTATCCCGCGGTAAAGGTCAGGCCGGCATGGTCGATCAGCCGCTTGCGCAGCGGCTCCGCCATCAGGCCGCCGGCGGTCCAGACGCCGCCATTGCCCTTAACCGGCACGTCGCGCAGCAGGCACAGCGCGCTCTGGGCGATCATCTTGGATGTCGACCCATAGCCGGGGTCGCGGTCGCCGGTGACGACTGCCTCAACTCGCGCGCCATCCGCCATCTCGCCGATGAACAGGATGTCGTAATGGCCGGCCTCGCGCTCTTCCCTTGACGGTCCCTCGCCGGGTTTCGGCCCCTTGTCGCCCGCCATGGGATTCAGCTTGGCCAGTGCCTCTGCCGCCGCCTTGCCCATGTCACCCAGGCCCGCCACGACCATTTCGTCATAGACGAAATCGGTGCCATAGGCGTGATCGAGCAGCGCGTTGGTGCGGTGCACATTCTTGGTATTGATCGTCGCCATGATGAACGGCGCGACCCAGCCGCCGACCGCCGGGTCATATTCGGGCAGCATCCCCTTTGGCTGATCCGGCCCGCGAAAACCGGGGGTCAGCGCAAAGGGATCGAGCAGCAGCTTGAACGTGCCGGGATCGCGCGCGGCCGCGGCCATAGTCGCCTTTGCACTGGCAAAGGTGCCGCCGGAAAACGTGCCCTTCATCACCCGGATCCGGCATTTGACGCGCGGGGCGGGCGCGCCAAACCGTGCGCGTGCCGCCTCCTGCAACGTGTGGACGCCCAGGTCGAACGGGATGGAATCGAACCCGCAGGAAAAGACGATGCGCGCGCCGGAATTGGCGGCGGCGGCATCATATTTGTCGATCATGTGCCGCATCCATGCCGGTTCGCCGCACAGGTCGACATAGGCGGTGCCAGCATCGGCGCAGGCGGCCAGCAGCGGTTCGCCATATAGCTGATACGGGCCGACGGTGGTGATGACGACGCTGGCCCGTGCAACCATCGCCTTCAGCGCGGCGGGATCATCGGCATTGGCGGCGATCAGCGGCAGGTCGGCCGGCGCACCGATGGCGCTGCGAACCTCCTCAAGCTTGGTCAGCGATCGTCCGGCCATCGCCCAGCGGATCGGCCCGTCGCCCTGATGCTGCACCAGATATTCCGCCACCAGCTGGCCGGTAAAGCCGGTCGCGCCATAGACGATGATATCGAATTCGCGGCTCATGATCCTCTCCTTTGATCCGGACGCAGCCGAGTTTGGACGCAATGCCCCGCCTTGGCCAGTCCGCTACGGCAATGGGGGCGGTTCAGGCCGCTTCGTTGAACTGCAGGCTGGCCAGCCGGGCATACAGGCCGTTCTGCACGATCAGTTCGGCATGGGTGCCCGTTTCGACGATCCGGCCGCCGTCCATGACGATGATCCGGTCGGCCGAGCGGACCGTCGCCAGCCGGTGGGCGATGACCAGCGTCGTGCGCCCGCGGACCAGCCGGTCGAGCGCATCCTGAACCAGCCGTTCGCTTTCCGCGTCCAGCGCGCTAGTCGCCTCGTCCAAGAGCAGGATGGGCGAATCGCGCAGCAGCGCACGGGCAATCGCTATGCGCTGCCGCTGACCGCCGGACAGGCGCGCGCCGCCCTCGCCCAGATAGGTGTCGAGGCCCATGGGCAGCGCCTTCAGAAACTCTGCGGCATTGGCTGCGGCGGCCGCTGCCCAGATGTCATCCTCATCCGCGTCCCAGCGGCCATAGCGCAGATTGTCGCGCGCCGATGCGGCAAAGATCACCGTTTCCTGGGGCACCACCGCGATGCGGGCACGCACCTCCGCCGGATCGGCCAGCCGGATCGGCACGCCGTCCACGGCGATTTCGCCCGTTTCGGGATCATAGAATCGCTGGGCGAGCTGAAACAGCGTCGACTTGCCGGCACCCGACGGGCCGACCACGGCCACCGTCTCGCCCGGTTTCACGTCCAGCGTGAAATCATTGAGCGCGGCGGTTTCGGGGCGGGTGGGGTAATGGAACCCGACCCCGGTGAACCGGATTGAACCAATGGGCGGCTGGGGCAGGGCAACCGGATTGGCGGGCGGTGCGATGCTCGGTTCTTCGGCCAGCAGTTCGGCAAGCCGCGCGGCCGCGCCCGATGCACGCAACAGGTCGCCATACACCTCGGTCAGCGCGCCGAATGCTCCGGTCACCAGTCCGGCGGTCAGGACGAACGCGGTGATCGCGCCGCCGGTCAAGCGGCCATTGGCGACATCGGTCACCGCGTCCCACATGATCAGCGTGACCGCCCCGAACAGGATGCCGATGACCAGTGCGGTCATCACCGCGCGCGTGCCGAACCGCTGGCGGGCGGCGGCAAAGCCGCGCTCGACCGCCCCGGCAAAGCGATCCGCCTCACGCCGTTCCTGGCCGAACGCCTGCACGATCTTCATCGCGCCCAGCGTTTCCGACGCGGTCGATCCGATATCGGCAACCCGGTCCTGGCTGGTCCGGCTGAACCTGCGTAGCTTGGACCCCAGCCAGACGATCGGCAGGATGATGACCGGCAGGCCGACGATCAGCATCGCGGCCAGCTTCGGCGCCAGGGCGAACAGATAGAGGATCCCGCCAATCCCGACCAGCAGGTTGCGCAGCGCGACGGACACGGTGGTCCCCACCACCTGTTCGACCACCGCGGTATCGGCGGTCAGTCGCGATGCGATTTCCGACGGGCGGTTTTCCTCGAACCAGCCGGGGGCCAGGCGCAGCAAATTGGTCTGCACCGCAATGCGCAGGTCCGCCACGGTGCGTTCGCCAAGCCACGACACGAAAAAGAATCGCATCGCCGTCGCGATCGACAGCACGCCGACCACCATCAACAGGCGATAGAAATACGGCCCGATCGATGCGGGGTCCGCGCCGACGCGAAAGCCGTTATCGACCACCTGTTTGAAGGTATAGGGGATGTACAGCGTCGCCGATGCCGCCACGATCAGCGCCACGATCGCCAGCGTCAGTTGCAGCGGATACCGCGCGACATAACGCCAGACGATGGAGAGGTTGCTCAGCTTTCTTTTGGGAGGAGACGGCGGGCTGGCGGTCGGAACGGCTTCGGACATGGCGCTGGCCTAGCCGATGCGCGCGTCGGTTGGAACCGGGACTTTGGTCAATCTTACTGGACCAGCCAGGTTGCGGCCGGCGCATCCCCGCGCCAGTCGAACCGCGCACGGCGATGCCCGGCGGATGACAGCCACAACCATTCCAGCGTGTCGAAAACCACCTCGACCAGCACGAACTGGGCGCGGGCCTGCGCCTCATCCTCGATCGCCGGTGCGGGCACGGGCCGGGATACCGGCGTGCCGGGGGCGGGCTGAATGGCGTAACAGGCGCGGGCACCGGGGGCAGAGCGGCCCCATGCCGCCTCCGCCGCCGCATCGCCGCTGTGGATGGCGGCGGTGCCGGACAGGCGCAGTTGCACCTGCGTCCCCCGGTCATAGGCATGAAGCGCAACGCGCGGCTGATGCTGGATTTCCGTCACCTTGGCGCTGCGCCGGTCGGTGTGAAAGCGGATCAGCCGTGCCGCCGGGTCGAACCCGCGCAGGACGACGGTGCGCACCGATGGCAAACCGTCCGCGTCCACCGTCGCCACATTCATCGTGCGGAACGGGCTTTTCCGGTCCACCACCCCGCGCCGCAACAGGCGGAATGCCTCGTCCCGCGTGGCATCAAGATCATCGGCATGGGCAGGAAATGGCTGCATGGCGCCGCAGATGGGGATCGCGACCCGGATTGAAAAGCGGCGCCTTCACGTCCCGCAATGATGCGCCTGCGTATTCGGCACATTGCACCGCAGCGGACAGGGCGTATAACCCTCCTCAACCGCAAAAGCGGACATCAGGGGCCAAAGGCAGGATCGAATGTTATACAACGCCTATGAACTCCAGCGGTCGATGCTGGCCGGGGCCAGCGCGTTCGCCAATTTCAGCGCCGGATTGCTCAACAACCCCGCCAATCCCTTCGCCTATTTCGGCGGCGGCCCGGTGCTGGCCAGTGCGCTTGAGGTGTTCGCCCATGCCGCCGCGCCGCGTGGCAAGCCGGCGTTTGGCCTGCACCAGACGGAAATCGACGGGCGGACGGTCGCGGTGCATGAGGAAATCGTGCTGCGCAAACCGTTCGGCCAGCTCAAGCACTTTGTCCGCGAAGGGGTGACCGGCGGGCCGAAACTGCTGATCGTCGCCCCGATGTCGGGCCATTTCGCCACGCTGCTGCGCGGCACGGTTCAGCGGATGCTGCCCGAAGCGGACGTGTACATCACCGATTGGCGCGACGCGCGTCAGGTGCCGCTCAGCGACGGCAGCTTCGATCTGGATGACTATATCGATTATGTCATCGAATTCCTGGCCCATATCGGGGCAGAGGGCGATGCGCGGGCGCATGTGCTGGCCGTGTGTCAGCCATCGGTACCCTGTTATGCCGCCGCCGCGCTGATGAACGCGGACAAGCATCCCAATCGCCCACTGACGCTGACCATGATGGGCGGCCCCATCGACACGCGTGAGGCGCCGACGGCGGTCAACACGCTGGCGACGGAACGGCCGCACGCCTGGTTCGAACAGAATGTGATTGCCACCGTGCCGATGACCTATCCCGGCGCGGGGCGACAGGTATATCCGGGGTTCCTGCAACTTGCCGGGTTCATGACCATGAACCTTGGCAACCACATGATTTCGCACTGGGAAATGTTCAAACACCTGGTGGCGGGCGATGGCGACAGCGCGGATGCGACCATGCGCTTTTACGACGAATATCGCGCGGTTTGCGACATGACCGCCGAATTCTATCTGCAGACCATCGATGTGGTGTTTCAGCGGCACGCCCTGCCCAAGGGCGAGATGACGCATCGCGGCCGCCCGGTCGATCCTGCCGCAATCACCGATACCGCGATCCTGGCGATCGAGGGCGAGCGGGACGATATTTCCGGCCTTGGCCAGACCAAGGCCGCGCTGACCCTGGCCAAAAAGCTCGCCCCTGCCATGAAGAAATACCACATGGCCGAGGGTGTCGGCCATTACGGCATCTTCAACGGCAGCAAATGGCGCACCCGCATCGCGCCGGTGATGGTCGAATGGATGAAAAAGCACGGCGGCTGACCCGCCGTCGGCCGTACCTGCCCGGTCAGTCCCAGGCGACAGCGATCCAGCCATAGGCAAGCCAGATCAGCATTCCCCAGACGGCAAGCACGATGGCAATCCCGCCCCAGCTGACCGGGCGGCGGGCCGCCCGTTCCGCGGCGGCGCGATGTTCGGCCATCAGCGCGGGCGGGATCATCCGCGTCATCACCCACATCCCGGCCGGGATCAGCACCGCCTCGTCCAGCAGGCCGATCACGGGGATGAAATCGGGAACCAGGTCGATGGGCGACAGGGCATAGGCCGCGATGAATAGGCCGATCAGCCGGGCGGCGATCGGCGTTCGCGGATCGCGCGCGGCCAGCCAGATGGCGTGGGATTCCACGCGGATTCGATGGGCCAGGCTGGGACCGTGCATGGTGCCGTCATCGGGCGCGCCTGACCGATCGTCAAGCGCGCCCGCGATGCCGGGTTACAGCGTCGTTTCGACGTGCCGCCCCGCTTCTTCCGGCTTGATCTTCATGCCGGTCAGCATCTTCAACTTGCCGGTCAGGCTTTCGTCGCCTTCCCAGATTTCCGCATCGTTCAGCTCGAACCGCAGCATCAGCAGGCTGGGGTCGTTGCGCCCGCCATCGAACCATGCCTCGACCATCGGCGACCAATAGCGGTCGATGACCGCCGTGTCGGTTTCGGGCACGATGCGGCCGGAAATACAGGCGAACAGTTTGTGATCCTTTGACGCGAACTGGGCCATGGCCGATCCGCCGGATGCCAGCCGGTTGTCGCGGCTGGTATAGAACCAGAACTTGCCATTCGCATCCTCGTCCAGGATCGCGGTCATCGGCAGGGCGTGATCGAAACTGTCGTCCAGCCGCACCATCACGAACGGGCTGGCCGCCATCTTCTTCCACATCCGCTCGCGCACCTGCGCAACATCGCCATTGTCCATCTTGTCCATCAGACGCTCCTTTCCGGGGGTATGCGCGTCGAACGGGCGGATGGGGGACGGGTTCCGCGATCAGAACCCGAATGAAGCGAACAGGGCGATCCGGTCGCCGGAATTGGTGCGATCCGCGATTGGAGGCGCGGGGGTGTCGAACCGGACATTCGTGCCGGTATAGCGGGCGCCAACGGTCGCCGGCCCGATCACATATTCGGCGCTGACGCCCCAGTCGGTATAGCTGCCGCCCGGGCGCAGGCGATTGGCGCGAACGGGGTCATCCACCGAACCGGTCGACCGGCCGACATGGGCGGACAGGGTCCATGGCGTTGCAGGCACGCCAACGCTGCCCCGGGCTGACAGGTAGAGATTGTCCCCGCCAATGCTGCTCTGTTCGGGCGCATAGCTGGCCGACAGGTCGACCTGAACCGGGCCGAGCGAACCGCCCACCTCTCCGTTCAATTCGCCATAGGCGGTGTCGTCGCTGCCCGGAAAGAAATGGCCGATCACGCGGCCGCGCAGCGTGAACGGGCCGGCATCCTCGCTGATCCCCGCAATCAGGTCGATGGCGGCATCCGCGCCGCCATGGCGGGCGCTGTTGCGGGTGGAAACGGCACGGGCGGCGATATCCACGCCGCTGACCGTGACCGAGCCATAGACGTCCAGTGCGGGATCGCCGTCGCTCCACGACAGGCCGCGCCGCCGATGATCGGTCGTCGCCTCGACCAGCAGGGCGGCGTCGGTCCGGTCCTGTGCAATGGCCGGCGTTGCGGGGATGGCCGCCGCCAGAGATGCGGCGGCCAGGATCAGCGTCTTTCGATCAGTCATTCGACGCGACTACTGCCAGCCGGTCGATTTCGGCAAGCAGTGTCGCGCGGTCTTCGCTGGCAATCGCGGCCAGCCGTTGCTGGATCGCGGGCGCACGGCCGGCAATCGCGCGGTCGATCTGACGCGCCAGAGCCCGGCAATCGCCGGCGATCGTCCCCTTCTGGCTGCGGTCGGTGGCGACCAGTCGGGCGGGCAGCGTCGATCCGGTCACCGACCGCTCGACCTTCACCACCGCCTGCCAGTCGCATTGCTGCGTGCTGGCCCGCATCGGCGGAGCGATGCCGCGCTGGCGGGTTTCGATCTCGACCGTCGCACCATAGGCGGCGGTCACGTCGCGGCCCTGGTGCTGGATCGTCACTTGATGGGCGTCGATGGGAAGGGCCAGGGCGGCGATTGCCGACGCTGTGGCCAGGATCATCTGCATCTCATTTGGCTCCTGCGGTGTGGCCCCCTCTTTGGCGGGGGGCCTGTCACCCTACTTAGCAGCAGGAGCCGGCACGCGATCCTCAAAGGCTGTGGTTATGGCCATAGCCTTTGCCTATCATCCCGTCACAGCACCTCGAACAGGCCGGCCGCGCCCATGCCGCCGCCGACGCACATGGTGACCACGACATATTTCGCGCCGCGCCGCTTGCCTTCGATCAGGGCATGGCCGGTCATCCGCGCGCCGCTCATGCCGTACGGGTGGCCGATGGAAATGGCGCCGCCATTGACGTTCAGCAGCTCGTCCGGGATGCCCAGCGTGTCCTGACAATACAGGACCTGCACGGCAAACGCCTCGTTCAGTTCCCACAGGCCGATATCGTCCATCTTGAGGTTGAACCGCTCAAGCAGGGCGGGGATGGCATAGACCGGGCCGATGCCCATTTCATCGGGCTTGGTGCCCGCCACCGCCATGCCGACATAGCGGCCCAGCGGGGTCAGGCCGCGCTTTTCGGCGACCTTTTCCTCCATCAGCACGGCCGCCGACGATCCGTCGGACAGCTGGCTGGCATTGCCCGCGGTGATGTGTGCGTTCGGCCCCATGACGGGCTGAAGCGCGGCCAGACCCTCTGCCGTGGTGTCGGCGCGGTTGCCCTCGTCCCGGGTCAGGGTCACTTCCTTTTGCGTGACTTCCTTGGTCTCCTTGTTAACGACGTTCATCGTCGCGGTGACCGGAATGATCTCGTCGTCGAACTTGCCCGCGGCCTGCGCCGCTGCGGTCCGCTGCTGCGAGCGAAGGCCATATGCGTCCTGACGGTCGCGCCCGATGCCATAGCGGGTGGACACGATTTCCGCCGTCTGCAGCATCGGCATATAGATATCGCCGTGCATCGCCAGCAATTCGGGGTCCGGCGCGATCCGCATCTGCGGCGTCTGAACCAGGCTGATGCTTTCCACCCCGCCACCGATGGCGATGTCCATATTGTCGGTGATGATCTGCTTGGCCGCCGTGGCAATCGCCATCAGGCCCGATGCGCACTGACGGTCGACCGACATGCCGGCGACGGAAATGGGCAGGCCGGCGCGCAGTGCGGCGTTGCGGGCGATGTTCCCTGCCTGGCTGCCCTGTTGAAGCGCCGCGCCGAACACCACGTCCTGAACCTCTGCCCCGTCGATCCCGGCCCGCTCGACGGCGGCCCGGATGGAATGGGCGGCCAGCGTCGGGGCGGGCAGGTTGTTGAACGCGCCGCGATAGGCGCGGCCGATCGGCGTGCGGGCGGTGGATACGATGACGGCTGAACGCATGGGTCCGGTTCCTCTCGGTTATGGGGTATCGATGAAAATCTGGCCGATCCATTCGGCGATCAGGGCGGGTTTTTCCTGTCCCTCGATCTCCACGGTGAATTCGGTCGTCTGTTGCCACTGGCCGGGGCGCTTTTCAGTGACGGCCAGCAGCTTGAAATGGCCGCGCACCCGGCTGCCCGACCGGACGGGGGTCAGGAAACGGACACGCTCCCCGCCATAATTCACGCCCATGCGCAGGCCGCGGATCTGGGGCATCCCGGCGCTGTCCGACAGCATGGGCATCAGCGACAGGGTGAGGAAACCGTGCGCGATGGTGCCGCCGAACGGCGTTGCCGCCGCCCGTTCGGGATCGACATGGATGAACTGGTGATCGCCCGTCGCCTCGGCAAAACGGTCGATCATCGCCTGGGTCACCGTCACCCAATCGGATACGCGCACCGACCCGGCGGTTGCTGCATATTCCTGGATGGTCAGCGTCTGCACGGCATTCCCCTCGGCGCACTTTCGTCGCATAGCGCCTAACCATGATCTAGGTCGGGGCAGGGCATGGTTGCAAGCCTCGGCTGACCGAGCACACGAAAGCATAGAAAGTCCTAGCGTCAATGTCCCTAGAATCCATGGTCGCCCTGCACCGCGCCAGCGAACCCGATGTTCTAAAACCCCTGATCGAGCGTGCGCGGACGACCCCTGAGTCGCGCGGGCGTATCGTTGCCGAAGCATCCGGCCTGATCGCGGAACTGCGCGCGGCGCAGACGCGGGGGTGGGTGAACCAGTTTCTGCAGGAATATCGCCTGAACTCGTCAGAGGGGGTGGCCCTGCTCAGCCTGGCAGAGGCGTTCCTGCGCGTGCCCGATCCGGAAACCGCCGACCTGCTGATCGCGGACAAGCTGGGCGATGCGGATTGGCGCGCCCATGCGGGGAAATCCAATTCCGCGCTGGTGAACAGCGCCACCTGGGGCCTGGTGATGGGCCGCGCGCTGGTGGGCGAGGGGGAGGGCGGGCCGCTGCGCCGCCTGCTCTCTCGCGCCGGCGAACCGTTCGTGCGTCAGGCCGTCGGCGCCGCCATGAAGATGATGGGCGAGGTGTTCGTGATGGGCCGCACCATCGACGAAGCCATGCGCCGCATGAAAAGGCCGGAAAACAACGGCTTCACGGCCAGCTTTGACATGCTGGGCGAAGCGGCGCGGACGGCGGAGGATGCCGAACGCTATTTCGCGGCCTATGGTCAGGCGATCCGTGCCGTTGGCGCTGACCCGGCGGCCGGACATTCGGTGTCGGTCAAGCTGTCCGCGCTCCATCCGCGATACGAGGTCGCGCAATGGGAACGCTGCGTGCCCGAACTGACCGCGATGCTTGCCGAACTGGCGGCAGAGGCGGCCCGGCTGAACATCGCGCTGACCGTGGATGCGGAGGAGAGCGAGCGGCTGGAAATGAGCCTGGCGATCATCGGCGATGTCGCGCGGCGGCCCGCCCTTTCCGGCTGGGACGGGTTCGGCATGGCGGTTCAGGCCTATTCCAAGCGCGCGCGGGCGGTGATCGGCTGGGCCGACGCGCTTGGCCGGCCGATGAACGTGCGGCTGGTCAAGGGCGCCTATTGGGACAGCGAGATCAAGCGGACGCAGGTCGAGGGTCTGTCGGATTATCCCCTGTTCACGCGCAAGGCGGCGACCGACGTGTCGTATCTTGCCTGTGCGCGCGACATGCTGGCGGCGCGCAACATCCGCCCGGCCTTTGCCAGCCATAATGCGCTGACGGTGGCGACGATCCTGGATTGGGCGGGGGATTCCCGCGATTTCGAATTTCAGCGCCTGCACGGCATGGGCGAGGGGCTGTACGAGGCGCTGGTGCAGGAACGCGGCTATCGCTGCCGCATCTATGCGCCGGTCGGCGGTCACCGGGACCTTCTGGCCTATCTGGTCCGCCGGTTGCTGGAAAATGGCGCGAACTCCAGTTTCGTGCATCAGCTGGCCGATGCCGACACCTCGGACGCCGAACTGCTGGCCGATCCGGTGGAAAAGGTGGCGGCGCTGGGCGGGACGCGGCATCCCAGCATCCCGCTGCCCCGCGACCTGATGGGCGCATGGCGCAACAGCGAGGGGCTGGACCTGAATGACCGGACCGTGCTGGCGGGCGTTGCCGGTGCGATCGCCGGGGTGCCCTTGCCCGCGGCGAACGATCGGGGACAGACGCCCGACCGCGCCATCGCACGCGCGCACGTGGCCTTTTCCGCATGGTCGGCAACGCCGCTGGCGGCGCGGGCCGCCGCGCTGGATTGCTATGCCGACCTGATCGAGGCGAACCGGATCGAGCTGATGGCGCTGTGCGTGAAGGAGGCGTTCAAGACGCTGCCCGACGCGCTGGGCGAAATCCGCGAGGCGGCCGATTTCTGCCGCTATTACGCGCATCAGGCGCGCACCGGCCTGTCGCCCGTTACCCTGCCGGGGCCGACGGGGGAACGGAACGAACTGCGCTTTGGCGGGCGCGGCGTCTGGGCGACGGTGGCGCCGTGGAACTTCCCGCTGGCGATCTTTACCGGTCAGAATGCCGCTGCGCTGGTCGCGGGCAACACCGTGGTGGCCAAGCCTGCGCCGCAAACCCCGCTGATCGCCGCGCGCGCCGTCGAACTGGCGCATCAGGCCGGCATCCCCGCCGATGCGCTGGTGCTGGTGACCGGCGGGCCTGAGGTCGGCGCTGCCCTGGTCGCCGATCCGCGGGTGGCGGGCGTTGCCTTTACCGGATCGACCGCCACGGCAAAGAAAATCGCGCGCAGCCTGCTGGATGACGACACGCGGCCGATCGTGCCGCTGATCGCCGAAACCGGCGGGATCAACGCGATGATCGTGGATTCCACCGCGCTGCCCGAACAGGTGGCGGCCGATGTGCTGACCAGCGCCTTTCGCTCGGCCGGTCAACGCTGTTCGGCGCTTCGCCTGCTGCTGGTGCAGGAAGAGATTGCCGATGGCATGATCCGGATGCTGAAGGGCGCGATGGATCAGCTTCGCCTGGGCGATCCGGCCGATCCGTCGAACGATATCGGGCCGGTGATCGACCGTGCCGCCTATGACAGGCTGATGACCTATCGCGAAAGCCAGCGGGCGCGCTGGGTTCATACCGTCGATGCGCCCGCAGACGGCCTGTTCGTCCCGCCGACGATCATCGGGTTGGACCGGCCGGAGGACCTGACCGCCGAATGGTTCGGGCCGCTGCTCCACATCGCCACGTGGAAAGCGGGCGCGCTGGCCGAAACCATCGCGCGCGTGAACGCCAGCGGCTATGGCCTGACCATGGGCCTGCACAGCCGCATCGCCCGCGCCGCCGACCTGATTGAGGCTGAGGGGAGGGCGGGTAACCTCTATATCAACCGCAGCATGATCGGCGCGGTCGTCGGCAGCCAGCCGTTCGGCGGAGAAGGTCTGTCCGGCACCGGGCCAAAGGCGGGGGGCCCGCATTACCTGCACCGGTTCTGCGTCGAACGGGCGATCAGTGTCGATACGACCAGCGCCGGCGGGAACGCCAGCCTGCTCAGCCTGGAGGATTGATCGACCCTTCAGCGCATCGGCATGAATCCGGCAGCGGGGCTTGGCGGCGCTGCTGCCGGAGGAGCCGCCGCTGGCGGGTTGTCCAGTGTTGCTGCGGGCAAGCCCGGCGGCCGGGCATCGCCCACATCCTCGCCGATCGGCACGCGGTGGATCAGGGAATAGGCAAGCCCCTCCATCGCCAGGTCATGGCCCGATAGCCGCCAGCGCGGCGTCAGGTTGATCAGACGCTGAAATTTCGGCGTCGCCTCGAACCCGGCATTCATCGCATCGGTCAGCCCGGCGCCGGTCATCTCCCCGACCTTCCTGCCCATCAACAGGATGCCGCTCCATGCCCCATGGGCCAGCACGGCATCGCGGGCAAACCGCCCCATCGCGCGGGCCAGGATCGTCAGCCGCTCGGCCCGGCCTGCCGGCAGGCCAGGGACGTTCCAGGCGGCATCGTCGTGCGACAGGGCAAGCACATTTTCCCACGTCGCCGAACGGCGGGACCGCGCGCGAAGCGACCGGGCGAGCACATCATCCTCTTCGCTTTCCGGCGGAAAGCCGCAATGGCCCATTTCGGTTTCCAGCATCCGCACCGTGCCCGTGCGGTCCACATCGATGACGGCCAGCCCGACCCCGAAATCGATATGCGCAACCAGCCAGCGGCCCTGTTGCGTCATGACCGGATCCCCGCTGTTGCGCGACAAGGCTTCGAAACGGACGCCATGTCCGCCAATGGCTGCCCAGGCGTGGACCGCAACATCGTTGATGATCTGAGGATCAGAGCGGAAGATGGATTGCAGGCCGGACCGGGTAATCATCCATCGGCCTCTGGCGATGGCGATCGTGTCGCCATGGGTCGCACCGATAATGGCAATGGCGGCAGAGGCACCGGTCAACGGACGGCCGGTTTCGCGTTCATATCGCATCAACGCGTCCGTCAGCGTGGGCAGGTCCGCCATCGCCCAGCTTGCCTCTTGTTCCGGACGGCCGGCTGCGTTGATCCAGGCAAGCCTGATCTGCGTTTCGCCAACCGAGACGGCAAGGCGCGGCGCGCCCCCCGATCCATCCATCCCCCGTCCCCCGCCTATGATTGTCGTGCGTTGTCAGCATCGTATCACGGCAGGGCGATTAAGATAGCGCTAACCTGCTTCCGGCCCGTCCTGGATGCTCCGACGGGGGTAAGGTTCGGCATAGGGCATGATCATCCGGCCGGCCGGATCGGCGGTGAACGTCGTCTGAGTGGGATAGGCGAACTCGATGCCCTCTGCGGTAAAGCGGGACAGGATGGCCAGGCCGACCGACGACCGTTTGTCGTAAAAGCTCTGATAATCCGGTCCCGGCGTGTCGAATTCGACCTCGAAATCCAGGCTGGACGCGCCGAACCCGACAAAGCCGGCGCGCACGAACAGGGCGCCGGCTTCCTCGATCGTTTCCTGCAGGATTTCAGGGATCCGGGCGCAGCGGTCGGCGGGCGTCTGATAGATCACCCCCAGCATCCATTTCTGGCGTCGATAGGTCCGCTGCGTGTTGTTGCCGATCTGCTTTTCCAGAAGGTTCTTGTTGCTGATGATCAGCTCTTCGCCGGTCAGCGCGCGGATGCGGGTGGATTTCAGGCCGATCGCCTCGATCGTGCCGCTTGTCGTGTCAAAGGTCACGGCATCGCCGCGCCGGAACGGCTTGTCAAAGATGATGGATAGGGCGGCGAACAGGTCGGCAAAAATGCCCTGCGCGGCTAGGCCGATGGCAATGCCGCCCACGCCAAGCCCCGCGACCAGACCGGTGACATTGACCCCCAGATTGTCCAGGACGACGATCAGCGCGATGGCGAACAGGGCGACGGTGACGAGCAGCCGGATAATGCCGATGGCGGTGCCCAGCGTCTCGCTGGAATGATCGCCCTCCGTCCGTTTTTCGACCACGCCCAGAATGATCTCGCGCGCCCAGATCGCGGCCTGAAATACCGCGGCGATGGTGAACAGGAACCGGACGGTCGCAATCACCGGCTGGGGGGCATGGGCATATTCGACGACCAGTTCGGCCGACACCATGATGATGAACAGATGCCCGGTTTTGCTGATCGCCCGGCCCAGGATCGTGCCCCATCCCATTGGCCCTGGCGTGCGTTCGCACAGGCGCATCCCCCATCGACGGGCAATGTGCAGCACGGTGAAGATCAGGGCGGCGACACCCAGCCCGATCAGCGCCTGCAACCAATAGGTCGTCAGCCACAGCACGCTGGAATCGACCAGCGCCTGGGCATTCTGCTGCACGGCATCGGCCGACAATTCGGTTTCGACGATGGCGTTGCTCATTCACACATTCCCGTTCACGCAGCCTTTGCGGTCGGCTGACATGCCCCGTCGCACGCGTCAAGAAACGCGATCAGGCCGCGCTCGGCCCGGGAAAGGTGGCGGGTGGCGCGCGGCAGGGTCATTCGCGGGCCGTTCAGCCCCGCGCCGCCCCTGCACCGGTCGATCAGCAAGGGGTGGACATAGGATTTGCGCGCAATCGCCGGTGTGTTGCCCAGCGCCGCCACGACCGGTTCCAGCATCGCCTTCAGCGTCGGCGGCTCGTCACTGGCGACCAGCAGTTCATAGGCGATGACGCTGGCGCCCCAGGTGCGGAAATGCTTGGCGGTAAAGCCATCGCCCATCGCCGCGCGGATATATTCATTGACGTGGGACGAGGTTACGGGATGCGCCTCGCCGGCATCGTCGACCCATGCGAACAGATGCTGGCCCGGCAGGTCCTGACACCGCCGGACGAACCGGGTCAGCGACCCGTCGGTGATGGTCAGCACGCGCCGACGCCCGGATTTGGCGGTATAGGCCAGCCTTAGCCGGTTGCCGGTCAGCCGGGCGTGCCGGCGGCGAAGGGTGGTCGCGCCGAAACTCTTGTTGGTTCTGGCATAATCCTCGTTCCCCACGCGCACCCGGCCCAGGTCGAGCAGGCGGACGACCGCCGCAATGGCACGCTCACGGCACAGGGTGCGCTTTGCGAGGTCGCGGGCCACCTGTGCGCGCAGCTTTGGCAGCGCTGCTCCAAACCGGGCGCATGCGCCGAACTTTGCGGCTTCCCGCTCCGCGCGGAAATCGGGGTGATACCGATATTGCTTGCGACCGCGCTCATCGATGCCCGTCGCCAGGATATGGCCGTCATCCTGGGCGCAGAACCATGCGTCGCGATAGGCGGGGGGCAGGGCGATGGCGTTTAGCCGGGCAATCGTCGCCTTGTCGCGGATCAGCCGCCCGTCCGGCATCCGATACCGCCACGGCCCGTCGCCGCGCCGTTCCCGCGTGATGCCCGGTTCGCTGTCATCGCTATAGCGCAGGCACGTGTCTGTCATCGGCATCCTCGGTTCGCCGCATCAATGCGCAATTTGTCGCATCGTTCCGGGAACAGGACCCGCCGCCATCGGTTTGCGGGACAGGTGCATGACAAGGAGACGGACCATGGCGGAACTTGACGGCGTAAAGGTACTGATGCTGGCGACGGACGGGTTTGAGCAGTCGGAACTGTTCGATCCGCGTCAGGCGCTGATCGATGCAGGCGCACAGGTGATTCTGGCTTCCCTGAAACGCGATGCCATTCGCGGTGTCATCCACGACCAGCCGGGCGATCGGGAAATTACCCCTGACCTGACCCTGGATGAGGTCGAAGAGGGCGATTACGACGCGCTGCTGCTGCCCGGCGGCCTGGCCAATCCCGATGCGCTGCGCATCAACGACCGTGCGGTCGAAATCGTCGGCGCGTTTTGCGACGATGGCAAGACGGTGGCCGCGATCTGCCACGCCCCCTGGCTGCTGGTCGAGGCGGATGTGGTCGATGGTCGTACCGTCACCAGCTGGCCGTCGGTTCGCACCGATCTGGCCAATGCAGGCGCCAATGTCGTGGACCGCGAAGTGGTGGTGGACGAAAACCTGATCACCAGCCGCAAGCCGGATGACATTCCCGCGTTCAACAAGGCGCTGATTCAGGCATTGGCCGACCAGATGGCCGACGCGGACTGACCGCGTGTCGACAGGGGCTGCTGCGTCCCTCGACAGGCCGGGCATGGGTGCGGGTCGGATGCGACCCGGCCCTGAAACCGCTCATGCCACGCCCGTCGGGGCGGCAGTTCATGCCGCGGGGATGGCCGCTCCGGTGGCCTGCGCCCGGCGCATCGGCCGCCAGCCAAGCTCCGCCCGCTTGCGCGCCAGATAGGTGTCCAGGCCGATCTGCGCGCCGATCAGCATGTAGACGAACGGCTGATAGGCGATGCCGACGAATGCTGCGCCCAGCAGATAGATCATGTGGCCATGCTGAAGCGCGGTAGCTAGCGGGCTGATCCATGCCTGATCCTCGCCCGCCCTGGCATAGCGGCGGCGGATCACCTCCATCCGCAACAGCCCGGCAAGCTGGATCACCAGCCACAGCGCCAGCCCGAAATAGCCCTGTTCGCCCAGCATCTCGAAATAGGAACTGTGATAGGCGCGGCCCGCATCCTGCACCGCGCGCCGCTCGACCGTGGCGTTGGCGCCCTGTTCGGCCACCGTCACGGTGTCGAACGTCAGCCGGTTCTGGCGGTACGCCTCGAACCCGCCGCCCATGGGATTGTCGCTGACATAATCCAGCGTCCATTTCCACACGGCCAGCCGCGTGCTGGCGGATTGATCGCCCTTGTATTCCTTGATGGTCTCCATCCGCTGCGTGTACGCGCTGGGCAGGAACGGTATCGCTGCCAGGCCAAGCACCGCGGCCAGGCCGATATATATCAGCCGCCGCTTCGCATCGCGCAGCATCAGCACGGCCAGCAACCCGATGCACAGCAGTCCGGTTCGCGCCGACGTGCCGATGGGGATCAGCAGGCAGGAAAAGCACAGGGCATAACAGAACAGCTTGACGCGCCAGTCGGGGCGGAAAATCGTGCCATGTTTGCTGAACCACAGGATCAGCGGGATGATGGTAATGGCAACGGCCGAGATCGTCGATCCTTCGTAAAGGCCGCTATTGTTGCTGACCATCAGGTCCAGCTGGCCATAGCCGCCGCCGGAACCCAACGTCTTGATCCCGCCCACGATGATGATCGATGCGGCCGACAGGATCATGAACAGCAGCAGCGCCTCGATCCTGAGGCGCGTGCGCAGCGTCAGCGGCAGGAAAGCGGCAAAGGCCAGCGACTTCCACGCCCATTCCCATTTATCCAGCGCCTCGACCGGGAAATCGGCATATTTCGTCGTGTATCCGCAATAGGCCAGCAGCATCAGGATCAGAAACTGGCGCGGCGCAAACCGGACGTCGCGCTTGTCATCGAACATCAGCCAGCCGCCGACCGCCGCCGCCACCGCGATCATCGAAATCGGCACCGAATTGAGCAGCAGATAGGTCAGCCGCTGCGGCGACACGATGTCGATATAGACATAGGTCAGGATGAACAGGAACGGCCGCCGCGCACCCGCGCCGAACAATGCGGCCAGGAACACGACAAAGACAAGGTCACGCACCGGGCCGGTCCCCGCCGCCGCGCCGGCCCAGCCACCGCCGGGTCCGCTCGCCTGTTCCCGCGCGCTCGTCGTCCAGGTCCGGCCGGCGCAGCAACAGCCATGCCGCCAGCAGCATCAGGCCATGGGTCAGGCCAAGCGAGAAATTGTCGATCATGCGCGGCCGGCCTGCTTTCCCTGGGCGTCGCCCGACACCAACGGGCCGGGCGAACATCCCTGCAATAGCCGCTGCCGGTTGACGCGGCGTTAAACACTGTCGTGGCAAGGGGACGGCATGCGCATCCTGCACGTCCTCGACCACAGTCTGCCCGTTCACAGCGGATATACGTTCCGCACCCGCGCTATCCTTAAGGCGCAGGAACGGCTCGGCTGGACGGTTGCGGGGATCAGCGGACCGCGACAGCCCGATGCCCCCGCCGCGCCGATGCTGGCGCTGGTCGATGGCCTGCGCTTTTATCGCTCACCAGCGGTATCGCCCGCGCCCAGCCCGATCGGGGAATGGCGCGAAATCACCGGCTTTGCCCGTCACATCGAATCCGTGGCGCGGGATTTCCGGCCGGATATCCTGCACGCGCACTCGCCCGTGCTGAACGCCGTTGCCGCCCGGATGGCCGCCCGCCGGCTCGGCCTGCCGCTGTTGTACGAAATCCGCGCCTTTTGGGAGGATGCGGCCGTGGGCAACGGCACGGGACGGGAGGGCAGCTTGCGCTATCGCCTGACCCGCCGGCTGGAAACGCGCGAGGTGCGGCGCGCCGATGCCGTGGCCGTGATTTGCGAAGGGTTGCGGGGCGACCTGATTGCGCGCGGCATTGCGCCGGACAAGATCATGGTGTCGCCCAATGGCGTCGATCTGGACTTGTTCGGCGAACCTTCCCCGCGCGACGACGCGCTGGCCGCCACGCTCGGCCTGGAAAGCGCGGATGAGGTCGTCGGCTATATCGGCAGTTTCTATGATTATGAGGGGCTGGATCACCTGATCGACGCCATGCCGCATCTGGTCGCCCGGCGGCCGCGCGCGCGGCTGTTGCTGGTCGGCGGCGGTCCCGTCGCCGATGCCCTGCGCGCCCGGGCGGCCGCTTCGTCGGCAGCGCACGCAATCCGATTTGTCGGGCGCGTGCCGCATGACGAGGTCGAACGCTATTACAGCCTGACCGACATCCTTTGTTATCCGCGCAAGCGGATGCGGGTCACCGAACTGGTAACGCCGCTCAAGCCGCTTGAGGCCATGGCCCAGGGCCGGCTGGTCGCTGCATCGGATGTGGGCGGGCACCGCGAACTGATCCGCGACGGGGACACCGGCACATTGTTCCCGGCGGACGATCCCGCGGGCATGGCCGCCGCGCTCGCCGGATTGCTGGCCGACCGGTCCGGCTGGGACGCCCGCCGCACCCGCGCCCGTGCATTCGTCGATGCCGAACGTAACTGGTCGTCAAATGTTTCTGGCTATCGTCCCGTTTACCAAAGGCTGGTCGATCGCAATCGGACGGATGGAAAATGGTCGCGTATCTCTCCCGTAAACGCTTGATTTCTGCGCCCGGCATTGCCGGACTTGTCGCCGCGGCACTGGTCGTGACCGTGCTGGCGCTGGTGATGGCGGTGCCCGACTGGCGACTCGAATCGATCGTGATCGATTCGGGCCTGCCTGCGATCCTGCCTGCCGCAGCGCCGCCGCTGGGCATGACTGCGCGTGCAGCCATTGCGTTCTTCGGCGCTGTGATCGTCGGCGGCGCGGGCTGGGTAGTCGCCACGCTGGCCGTGCGCCACTGGCCGCGCCGCCCCGCCCGCCGGCTGCGCCGCGCGGCAAAGCTGGAAATCCGCCCCTCGGACGCGCATCCCGATGCCGCGCCGCGCCCGCCCGTTCACGCATCCCGCGAACTGGGCGATCCGCTGTGGCAGGAACGCGTGCGCATCGCGCCTGCCGCATCCGGCCTGCCCATCGCGCCTGTTGTGGCCGAGCCGGTCGAACGGCCGCTGCCGATCAACCTTGATCTGCCGCTGGCTGCGTTCGACCCCGATGCCATCCCGGCCGAGCCGCTGCCGCTGCCGCTGCCCAAGCCGCGCTTTGCTGCGCATGAGCGGATCGAAACGTTCGAACTCACCCCGCCGCCCGCCGCGCGCCAGCCCCGGCCAGTGCCGGAAGAGGCCATCGTAGCGCCCGCCACCGACGCGACGATCCAGGGCCTGCTGGCCCGGCTGGAAAGCGGCGTGGCCCGCCGTTCGGCACCGCCCGTTCGCGTGTTCGACGATACGCTGATGCAGCTGCGCCAGATGGCGGCGCGCTGACCGGCGGCATCCTTAACCCTCGATCAGGGTCAGCGCCTCGATCTCCACCGCCGCCCGCCCGGCCGCAGCCGTCCGGCCCGTAACCGCCAGGTCGGCGACCAGATGCCCCGGCAACTGCCATTCCGCATCGGGCAGCGCCGCCAGCCATCGGGACAGGCGATCATCATCGCCCGCCTCGATGCGATAGCCCACGCGCGACCCCTCGAACGTCGCGCTTGCCCAGGCGCGACTGGAGCGGGATGCGATGGTGATCGCGATGCCCGCCCGCTCTGCACTGGCCGTCATCGCCCGGCCCAGCGCGGTTGCCGCGTCCGGCCCGCGCATCACGCCGCCGCTCCGTTCCGGCCGCCATCCTGCCGATTGTTGCCGATGAACGCCTCGATCCGCCCGACCATTTCGGGCCGGGGTTCGCGGCCGTTCCGCATGTCCAGCACCAGCCGGGGATCGCGCGCCACCAGCCGCCCGAACTTGGTCGGCGGCATCTGCTGATCGCGCAGGAACCGTTCGATTTTCCACAACATCTCCATCGCATTGACCCCCGTGAGTCGCTCCAATATGTTCCTGAAATGTTCTTTCAAATCCAACTTGTCTAGGAAAAATCCTTGGCCTATGACGGAACAATGGATGACGATGCGCAACGCACCGCGCTGGCCCGGTTGATCGATGCCAGCGGCGAAAGCCTGACCGCCCTGTCGCGGTTGATCGGGCGCAACGACGCCTATCTTCAGCAATATCTGCGGCGCGGTTCGCCCCGCCGTTTGCCAGAGGCGGAGCGGGGGCGGCTTGCCCGGTATCTGAGCGTGCCCGAATCGGCATTGGGCGGGCCGGTCGTCCCCGCTGCGGTCGCGGTGCCGCGGCTCGATCTGGCGGCGGCGGCGGGGCGGGGCGCGCTGGCGGACGATGCGGCGATGCTGGCGATGACCAGCGTGCCTGCGGATCTGTTGCGCGCCCTTCGCCTCGATGCGGCAACGCTCGCCTTTCTGCGGGTACAGGGCGAATCGATGGAACCGTTGCTGGCGCCCGGCGACGAGATTCTGGTCAACCGCGCCGATCGCCGCATCACGCATCAGCCCCGGTTGATGGTGGCGCGGGTGGACGGCGCGCTGGTGGTCAAACGGATCGCGCTTGCCCCGGCCGGGGTCCGGCTGATCAGCGAACACCCCGCCTGGCCGCCCGTCGATCTGGCCCCCGATGCGGTCGAACCGGTCGGCCGGGTGGTGTGGATGACGCGCCTGTTCTGACGGCGTTGCCCCCGCAAATGGTGAATGCGCCGCTTACCCTGTCTCTGCACCAGCCGCGCAGGGTTTTGCATTACGGGGCATGACCAACGAAAAAACAGCCAAGGCGCCTCATGCACGACCTGTTCTACCTGTCCGATCCCGGCGAAGTTGCCATGGCTCAGGACCTGATCCGCGAATTTGGCGAGGATGCGGGGTTCGAAGCGGCGGAACGGGCGGATCACAGCCGGACGGTGGGCAATTACCTGCACTTCTGCCGCTGGCGTCAGATCGAGCGGCTGATCCTGGTGCTCGGCAATCCGGTGGCGGTGGGCACCATCCACTGATAGCTGGGGCGCGGGCGCGGAAATGCGCCACAGTTGACCGGAAAAACGCCGCCAAGTCATTGTGAGGGCCTGCTGCTTGCGGCATGGATCGCCTTGATGGCGTGCGTGGATCGCTTTTCGGCGGGTGGAATCGCCGCTGCATTGCTGCTGGCGATGGGCGGAACGACCGCGCATGCGCAGGACATTGCGCCGCCCGCACCGCCGCCGCCGCCGGTACCCGCTGCCCCCGGACCGGAACTGGACCCCGATTCGCCGATGGCCGACCTGCCCGATTTCGGGGTGGACTGGCCGGACCTCGCAACGCCGCTACCCGGTGAACAGGCGGATGCCACCGACCCCGATGCCGTGGTGGTCGAGGGCGCGGCCGAACGGCGCTATCGCTATGCGTTGCAGGGGGTGGACGGCATTGCCGACCCCCTGTTCCTGCAGCGCTTTCGCGAAGGGTCGGCGCTGGAGGCGCATGACGACGAACCGTCCAACGCCGCGCAGATCGAACGGCGCGCGCGGCAGGATGTGGAACTGCTCGACGAACTGATGCGCGCGGCCGGCTATTACGACGCCCGCGTCCGGCCGCGGATCGGCGCCGAAGCGGACACCATCCTGGTCACGCTCGATGTGACGCCGGGGCCGCGATACACGATCGATACGGTCGCCTTGCCCGGCCTGGACGCCGCCGGGCCGCGCGCCGACGAACTGCGCGGCGCACTGACCCTCAATCCCGGCGATCCGGTCGATGCCGACAAGGTTGTGGCGGCCGAGGACAAGCTGCGCACCACGATCGGCAGTCAGGGTTTCCCCTTTGCCGAGGTGGGGGAACCGGCGCTGGTCGTCGATCACGATACCCGCACGGCGACGCTGACCCTGGATGTTCAGCCCGGCGGCGAGCGGCGCTTCGGGCGGATCATCACCACCAATGACCGCGTGTTCGATGGCGACCATGCCCAGGATATCGCCCGGTTCCGCCCCGGCCAGCTGTACAATGCCGCCGATGTCGATGATCTGGAGCGCGCGATCATTCAGACGGGCCTTGTCTCCTCGGTCAAGCTGACGCCGGTGGAGGGGGAGGCGCCCGGCACGGTCGATCTGTCGCTGGCCATGGAGCCAGCGCCGTTCCGCACCATCGGCGCGGAAATCGGCTATGGAACCGGCGAAGGCGCCCGGATCGAGGGCAACTGGACGCACCGCAATTTCGTAAAGCCGGAAGGCGCGCTGACGCTGCGCGGTGTGCTCGGCACGCTGGAACAGGTGGCGGCAACGACACTGCGGTTCAACAATTTCGGTCAGCGCGACCGCGTGCTGACCGTCGGCATCGCCGCCACGTCGCTGCGGCGAGAGGCGTTTCAGGCGACGGGGTTTCAGCTGTTCAGCACGCTGGAACGGCAATCGAACATCTTTTTTCAGAAACCCTGGACCTGGTCGATCGGCACCGAACTGGTCGCCACCGATGAACGCGATACCATCGTGGGCACGGGCGAGTTTCGCCGGCGCACCTATTTCATCGGCGCGCTGCCGGCCAGCCTGACCTATGACGCATCGGATGACCTGCTCAATCCGACGCGCGGCTTTCGTCTCGGCGGACGGCTGAGCCCCGAAGTATCACTGTCCGGCAGCGTGTTCGGCTATGCCCGGCTGCAGCTCGACGCCAGCTATTATCAGCCGGTGAACGACACTCTGGTCGCCGCCGCCCGCGTCCGCATCGGATCGATCCTTGGCGCCCCGCGTGACGGCATTGCGCCATCGCGCCGTTATTATGCCGGGGGCGGCGCATCGGTGCGCGGATACGGATTTCAGGCGATCGGGCCGCGCGATCCCAATGGCGATCCGATCGGCGGCCTCAGCCTCACCGAATTCTCGCTGGAGGCGCGGGCAAAGGTGTGGGGCAATTTCGGTGCCGTCGCCTTTCTGGACGGCGGCAACATCTATACCGACACCTCGCCGGGGATCAGCGATTTCCGGTACGGGGCCGGGGTCGGCCTTCGCTATTATTCCAATTTCGGCCCGATCCGCATCGATGTGGGCACGCCGCTCAATCCGCAGCCGGGCGACAGCCGCATCGCGGTCTATGTCTCGCTGGGGCAGGCCTTTTGACCGAGGGGGCGGACACCGCACCTGCGTCGACGGGGCAGCGGCAGGGCGTGCGCTGGGGCCGCTGGGTGCTGGCGGCGGTCGCGCTTATTCTCGTTGCGATCGCGGCACTGGCCCTGTGGATCGACACGCCGGGCGGGCATCGCGTTGTTGCCCAGCGGATCGGGATGCTGCGCCCGGCCAATGGCATCACCTATTCGGTGCAGCGGATCGAAGGGTCGCTGTTCGGCCGCGCCCGCATCTATGGTCTGGCGATCCGCGATCCAAAGGGACTGGTATTCTATGCGCCCCGCGCCGACCTCGACTGGCGGCCGCTGGCGGGGATCGCCAACCGGCTAGATATCCGGTCGCTCGTCATCCCGGAATCGGTGCTGCTGAAACTGCCCGAACCGACGCCGACCGGCCGACAGGGTCCCATCTTGCCGGGGTTCGACATCGCCATCGCCCGGCTTCAGGCCGACCGCCTGCTGATCGGGCGGCGCGTTGCCGGGCGGGTGCGCGAAGGGATGCTGGCCGGCCGCGCCGATATCCGCGACGGCCGCGCGCTCGTTGATCTGACCGCGCTGGTCGCGGGCAGCGACCGGCTGCGCCTGCGGCTGGATGCAGAGCCGGATCGCGACCGGTTCGATCTGGATGGCGTTGCGCTGGGCAGCGGCGACGGCATCCTCGCCCGGCTGACGGGCCTGAACCGGCCGGTCAGCGCGGCGGTGCGCGGCGATGGCAGCTGGCAGCGGTGGCAGGGGGGCGCAGCCGTGCGGGCGGCAAACGTCCCGCTGGTTCAACTGTCCATCGCCAATCAAAGCGGCAATTTCCGCCTGAACGGCACCCTGGATCCTGCGCCGCTGATCGGATCGCGGGTCCGCGCGCTGTTCGCCCCGCGCGTGACCATGGTTGCCGCCGGCACGTTCCGCGCCCGCCGGATCGAGGGGCGGCTGAACCTGCGTTCCGATGCCCTGTCGGTGGAAAGCGAGGGCGGCGTCGACCTTCGCACCAGCGCCTTTCGCAACCTGCGCACCGTCGTCCGGCTGTCGCGGCCGGCGGCCCTGCTGCCCACCATGACGGGGACGCCCGTCGAACTTCGCCTGGTGCTGGACGGCGCCTTCGATACCGCCCGGTTCGATTACCGGCTGGCGGCGGAACGGGTGGCGTTCGGCAATACGGGGTTCGACCGGGTGCTGGCCGCGGGGCAGGGCCGGTTGTCCCGCACGCCGGTGACGGTGCCGATCCGCCTGTCCGCCGCGCGCGTGACGGGCGTGGGCGATGTGGCGGGCGGCATCCTGCGCAACCTGTCGGTCGATGGCGCGCTTCAGATTACCGGACGCACCCTGACCGCCAGCGACCTGCGCGTCCGTTCGGACAAGCTGAACGCACGCGCCGGGCTGCTGGTCGATTTCCCCAGCGGCCGGTACGAGGTGATGCTGAACGGCGGTCTGACCCGGCTGCTGATCCCCGGCCTTGGCATTGTCGATGTGCAGTCGCGACTGTCCGTCGTTCCCGATCCGGGCGGCCGGGGCGTGCGCGTGGTCGGGCGCGGCGTGGCGCAGGTCCGCCGGTTCGACAACGCGTTCCTGCTGTCGTTGGCCAAGGGGCTGCCGCGCGTCGAAACCCTGCTGGAACGCGGCAATGACGGCGTCATCTATTTCCGCAGCGCCCGGCTGACCTCGCCCGGCCTGACCCTGTCCGGCAATGGCTATCGCCGCAATGACGGCACGTTCCATATCGAGGCGGCGGGCCGCCACGTCGATTACGGCCCGGTTCAGCTGGTGCTGGATGGCCCGATCCAGCGGCCCCGGATTCAGCTGAAACTGGCGCGGCCCGGCCTTGGCCTTGGGCTTGCCGGCGTCGATGCCACGCTCGATCCGACGGCGCAGGGGTTCGATTTCGCCGCGACGGGCCAGTCGCTCGCCGGCCGCTTTGCCAGCGATGGCGCGATCCTGCTGCCCCCCGGCGGCACGGCGCAGATCCGGTTCGACCGCATCGACGTCAGCGGCGGCCGGGCATCCGGCACGCTGTCCATCGTCTCCGGCGGGGTTCAGGGCGCGCTGGCGCTGGCCGGCGGCGGACTGACCGGCACCGCCAATTTCTCAGCTCCCGGCGGGGTTCAGCGGATCGACGGCACGATCGAGGCGCGCGAGGCGCGGCTGGCCGATGCCTATGCCATCCGCCGCGGCCGCGCGACATTCGCCGTCGTGCTCAATCCCGGCGCGCCCAGTATTGAGGGCGACGTGCGCGCCTTTGGCGTGTCGAACGGCAGCCTGCGGATCGCCCGGCTTCAGGGAACGGCAAAGCTCGTGAATGGCGAGGGGCAGGTGCGCGCCACCATCGCCGGTGCACGCGGGCGCGGGTTTGAAATCTCCACCGTCACCGACATCGCCGATGGCGTCTATCGCATCGGGCTGGAGGGGACCGTCGACCGCCGCCCGATCAAGCTGGATCAGCCCGCAGAGCTTCGGTTCACGCCCGATGGCTGGGTATTGTCGCGCAGCCGCCTGACCTTTGCCGGGGGCAGCACGACGATCGGCGCGTCCAGCCAGGACGGGGCCGTTCGGGCCGATATCGCCGCATCGGCGCTGCCCCTGTCGCTGCTGGACATCGCCTATCCCGGCCTTGGCCTTGGCGGCACGGTGTCGGGCACGCTTGCCCTGACCGATCGGGGCGACGGGATGCCGACCGGGCGGATCGACGCCCGGGTGCGCGGCCTGACCCGGTCCGGACTGGTGCTGTCGTCCCGCGCGGTGGACATGGGGGTGACGGGCGTGCTGGACGGCGGCCGCGCCGCTGCCCGCGCCGTCATCGCCAGTGGCGGGCAGACGATCGGGCGCGCGCAGATGCGCCTGTCGCCGCTGTCGGGACGCGGCCCCCTGATGGATCAGGTGTTCGCCGCCCCGCTGTTCGCCCAGCTGCGCTATAGCGGCCCTGCCGACACGCTCTGGCGGCTGACCGGGCTTGAACTGTTCGACCTGACCGGCCCCGTCGCCATCGGTGCGGATATCGGCGGCACGCTGAACGATCCCGACATTCGCGGCTCGCTCCGGGCCAATGGCTCGCGCATCGAAAGCGGGCTGACCGGCACGGCGCTGACCGACATTCAATCCACCGGCCGCTTCACCGGATCGCAGCTGCTGCTCGACCGGTTTCAGGCAAAAACGCGCGGCGATGGCCGGGTCAGCGGCACCGGCAGCTTCACCTTCTCCGCCCGCGGCTTTGCGTTCGACCTGAATGCAGAGGCGCAGAATGCGGAACTGATCAATCTCGACAATCTGGGTGCGCGGGTCACCGGGCCGATCCGCATCCGGTCCGACGGGTCGGGCGGCACGATCAGCGGCGATGTGCGGCTGAACAGCGCCCGCTATCAGCTGGGCAATGCCGCCGCGACGGCAACGCCCCTGCCGCGCCTCAATGTGCGCGAAATCAACCTGCCCTTCGGCCGGGAGGAGGAGACGACCCCCATCGAGCCATGGCGGCTGGATATCCGCGCCCGCACCAACAACCTGGCCGTCACCGGCCTTGGCCTCGACAGCATCTGGCGGGCGGACCTGGTCATCCGGGGGGAGCCGACCGACCCCGCCATTACGGGTGAGGCGACGCTGGACCGCGGCGATTACGAATTTGCCGGCCGCAGTTTCGAACTGGAGCGCGGCGTCATCCGCTTTGACGGACGCACGCCCGCCAATCCCTCGCTCGACATCGTGGCACAGGCGGATGCCGACAATCTCAACGCCTCGATCCTGGTGCGCGGCAATGCGCTGCGGCCGGAAATCAGCTTTGCCTCGACCCCCGCGCTGCCGCAGGACGAACTGTTGTCCCGCCTGTTGTTCGGCACATCGATCACCAACCTGTCCGCGCCCGAGGCGCTTCAGCTGGCCGCCGCCGTCGCCGCGCTTCAGGGGGATGGCGGCGGGGGCCTGAACCCGATCAACGCGGTGCGCTCGGCCATCGGCCTCGACCGGCTGCGCATCCTGCCCGCCGATCCGCAGACCGGCGCCGAAACCTCGATCGCCGCCGGCAAGTTCCTGACCCGCCGCGCCTATGTCGAAATCATCACCGATGGTCAGGGATACAGCGCGACCAGGGCCGAATTCCGGCTGACCCGCTGGCTGTCGCTGCTCGGTTCGATCAGCACCATCGGGCGTCAGAGCGTCAACGTCCGCGTTCAGCGGGACTATTGATCGGCGGGTCCCACGTCCGCGCATCGCTGGACAGGCGGGGGCAACCTGCCATAGGCGCCCCGTTCCCATTCTCCTGCAACGCAAAGGATCATGATCGTGACTGGCGACGTGCCGGCTTCGCTCGGCCTCGATTTCGGCACGACCAACACGGTCGTTGCCCTGGCCAATGGACAGGGTGCGCCGCAACTTGTCCCCTTTGACGGGGAAGGGGCGGGCAGCGCCGTGTTCCGTTCCGCCCTGTGTTTCTGGGAGGATGAGGGCGCGTGGAAAGGGGTGGCGAGCGAGGCGGGGCCATGGGCGATCCACGAATATCTGCAATCCCCGCTCGACAGCCGCTTCGTGCAATCGTTCAAGACGGTTGCCGCCAGCCCGTTGTTCGAACGGGCGCAGATTTTCGGCCGCGCCTTCCGGTTCGAAGAGTTTGGCCGCACCTTCCTCAACCATCTGCGCAATCATGCCGGGGATCGGCTCGACCGGCTGCCGCCGCGCATCGTGGTGGGCAGGCCGGTGGAATATGCCGGATGGCGGCCGGACCCGGCGCTCGCCCGGCAACGCTATGACGCGATGCTGGATCAGTGGGGCACGCAAATCCATTATGTGTACGAACCGCTGGGCGCCGCATTCGGCTTTGCATCCCGGCTGGACAGGCCGACGACGCTGCTGGTTGCGGATTTCGGCGGCGGGACGACCGACTTTTCCGTCGTGCGCGTCGCAGAGCCTGGCCGCTCAAAGCGGTGCGAGCCGCTGGCGGCGGCGGGCATCGGCATTGCGGGCGATCATTTCGACAAACGGATCGTCGACAATCTCGTCCTGCCCCTGCTGGGCAAGGGCGGCCTTTATCGCTCGTTCGGCAAGGTGCTGGAAATTCCCGGCGGCTATTTCGGCGAGTTTTCCGACTGGTCCCGCCTTGCCCTGATGCGCAATCGCCGCACGCTGGACGAACTGCGCCGGTTACAGCGGGATGCCGTGGACCCTGCGCCCATCGGCCGGATGATCGCGCTGATCGAGCATGAACAGGGCTTCCCGCTGTACGAGGCGGTGGGCAGGGCCAAGCGCAACCTGTCGATGGCGGACGAAACGCGCTTCACCTTTGACGGCGGCGGGGTGCGCATCGACGTGCCGTTGACCCGCGGCCAGTTCGATCAATGGATTGCGGGCGACCTCGACCGGATCGACGCGGCGATGATGTCCGCGTTGACCAAGGCTGGGGTGACGCCGGAACAGATCGATCGCGTGTTCCTGACCGGCGGCACGTCGCTGATCCCGGCGATCCGCGCGCGGTTCGAGGCGCGGTTCGGCGTGGAACGGATCGCGTCCGGCGATGAACTCACCTCCATCGCCAACGGGCTGGCGATGATCGGGCAAGAGGCCAATCCGGCGGAATGGAGCGCGGACTGACCCCGAACCCCCGGGCGTGTCGCTGCGTCAAACGGCTGACAGCTCCTGTTCCGCTGCCATATGCTTGCCAACTCGCCTTTGATCGCACAGTGTGGATGGATAAACCATAATGTGGGAGTAGGGGTATGCGCGGATGGGTTGCGGCCGGTGCCGTGGGGCTGTTGTCGGCAACGTCTGCGCTGGCCCATGACGCATCCACCGTGGTCGCATCGCAACGCGCGACCTACAACCTCAACGCCGAATGGCGGACGATCACCGGCGATCCGGCGGGCGCGCATCTGAACGCGTTCGACGATGGCGCATGGACCTTGGCCACGCTGCCCCATGCGTTCAATGAGCGTGAGGCCTTTGCCCGTGATATCAAGGACCAGTCGACCGGGATCATCTGGTATCGCAAGCGGATCACGCTGCCCGCCGGGGCGCAGGCGGGCAAGGCGTTCCTTGAGTTCGAAGGGGTGCGTCAGGCCGCCGAAGTCTGGGTGAACGGGCGATCCGTGGTGCTGTCGGAACACGGGGCGATGGCGTTCGGGGCCGATATCACCGCCGCGTTGCAGCCTGGCGAAAATCTCATCGCGGTCCGCGTCGACAATGACTGGCGGTACAAGGAGCGGGAAAGCGGCAGCGGCTTTCAGTGGAATGACCGCAATTTCAACGTGAATTACGGTGGCATCACAAAGAATGTACGGCTGCACCTGACGCCAATCGTCTATCAGACGCTGCCGCTCTATTCGGCGCTCGGCACGACCGGCCAATATGTCTGGGCCGATCAGTTCGACATTCCGGGCCGCCGCGCGACCATCCATGCCGAAACGCAGGTGCGAAACGATGCCGCGCAGCCACGGACGCTGGCCTATCGCGTCGAAATCCGCGATCGCAACGGCCGCGTGGTCGGGCGATTTGACGGAGCGGACGCAACCCTTGCCCCGGGCGAGACGCGGACGCTGTCGGCCGAGGGGCGGATCGGTCGCCTGAACTTCTGGAGCTGGGGCTATGGCTATCTCTACCGCGTCACCACCACCCTGATCGAACAGGGTCGGACGATCGATGCCGTCGATACGCTGACCGGTTTTCGCTCGACCCGGTTCGGCGATGGCCTGATCCGGCTGAACGACCGCGTGATGCAGGTCCATGGCTATGCCCAGCGCAGTTCCAACGAATGGCCGGCGGTCGGTGTCTCCATTCCGCCATGGATCAGCGATTTTTCCAACGCGCTGATGGTCGACAGCGGCGCGAACATGGTCCGGTGGATGCACATCACGCCGTCGAAACAGGATATCGAAAGCGCCGACCGGGTTGGCCTGCCCCAGGCGATGCCGGCGGGTGATGCCGAGCGGGACGTGGACGGCCGCCGCTGGGAACAGCGGACCGCCCTGATGCGCGATGCGATCATCTACAACCGCAACAACCCGTCCATCCTATTTTACGAAAGCGGCAACGAAAGCATCAGCGAGGCGCACATGGCCGAGATGAAGGCCATTCGGGACCAGTACGACCCGCATGGCGGCCGGGCGATCGGATCGCGCGAGATGCTGGACAGCCGCGTCGCCGAATATGGCGGCGAAATGCTGTACCTCAACAAGAGCGCACGGCACCCGATGTGGGCGATGGAATACAGCCGGGACGAGGGCGCGCGGCTGTATCAGGACAACGACACCCCGCCGTTCCACAAGGATGCGCCCGATTACAACCGCAATCAGGACAGCCACGCGATCGAGGATGTCCGCCGCTGGTGGGATTTTTTCCGCATCCGGCCCGGCACCGGCCGACGGGTCAGTTCGGGCGGGGTCAACATCATCTGGTCGGACAGCAACACGCATTATCGCGGCGACAACAATTATCGCCGGTCGGGGGAGGTCGATGCGATGCGCCTGCCCAAACAGGGCTTTTTCGCGCATCGGGTGATGTGGAATGGCTGGGTGGATCCGGAGGCGCCGGCAACGCATATCGTCGGCCATTGGAACTATGCGCCGGGCACCACGCGGCCGATCACCGTCGTTTCCAACGGCACCTCGGTCGAACTGTTTCGCAACGGCCGTTCGCTCGGCATGGGCACCCGGTCCAGCGGGTTCCTGTTCACCTGGCCGGCGGTCGAGTGGCAGCCGGGGACGCTGCGCGCGGTCGCCGATGACGGTCGCTCTGCCCATGTCATCGAAACCGTGGGTGCGCCCGTTGCCCTGCGCCTGACGCCGCGCACCGGCCCGCGCGGCTTTGTGATGGACGGCGCGGACCTGGCGATGGTGGATGTGGAGGTGGTCGATGCAAAGGGCCGCCGCGTCCCGACCGCGAATGACAAGGTTGCCTTTACCCTGAACGGCCCCGCCGAATGGCGCGGCGGCATTGCCCAGGGCGACAGTTCGGGCAAGCCGCGCTCCACCGTCGCCGTTCAGGGCGAACTGGTGCCCGGCACCACGCCGACTGCGGGCACGGCGCGGGGTGAGGATAACTATATCCTGTCGCGCACCCTGCCGGTCGAGGCGGGGGTGAACCGGGTGCTGCTGCGCGCCGGGCGGAATGCCGGCACCGTGCGGCTGACCGCCAGCGCGCCCGGCCTGAAACCGGCGACGATCGCCATTCCGACCCGTGCGGCAGCGCCGCTGACCGGCGGCCTGTCACGGGAGTTTGCGAAAGCGGCTCAGCTCGGTCTGCTGACCCGCGGCCCGACGCCAGCGGGGGATTCGGTCCGTCCCACCCGGTCCACGCATCTGCCCGTTGCCGTCACCGCCGGGTCGAACCCGGGCGATGCAGCCACCACGTTCGACGATAACGAACTGTCCCGCTGGGCCAGCGATGGCCGCCCCGATACGGCGTGGATCGAATATCGCTTTGCCGCCCCGGTGACATTGAACGAGATCGAACTGAAGCTGGTCGGCTGGCGGTCGCGCGCCTATCCCATCGTCATCACCGTTGACGGGCGAGAGGTGTGGCGCGGCGAATCGGAGCGGCAGCTCGGTTATGCCGCAATCCCGTTTCCGGCCTCCACGGGACAGGTGGTACGCATCACCCAGACCGGGCCGACCACGGATCGGGATGCGTTCGGCAAGATCGTCGAGCTGGCGACCGCGCGACAGGCGGGGGATACCGGCGCAGATGCCATCGCCCCCGGCTGGCGGCTTGCCACCGTCGAGGCCGATTTCCACGGACCGCGCTGAACCCGATCCACCCCTGCCGACTGCCCGGGTCTAGGCGGCGCTGTCCGTGCGGCGGGACAGCTGGCGCGAATAGACCCAGCCAATGCCGATCAGGCTGAAGCCCAGCGCCATGAAGCTGGCGATCCGCAACAGGCCGTCCAGCCCGGCGGCGTCGATCAGAAACACCTTGACCACCGCGCCCAGCATCAGGACCAGCGACCCGATGCGCCAGCTGCGCAGCTTGCCCCGCGATCCCCACCACAGAAAACCGAGCGCCAGCACGATGCCAAGCAGTGAGATCAGCAGGCTTTCAGTCGGATCGATGCCGCGCGCGATCAGCACCGGCCCCGCAAACCCCTGCCGCAGCAGCGACAGCGCGAACAACGAAATCAGGGCCATGATCGCGGTGTCCACCGCCACCTTCGCGCCCGTGGTCACCGGCCCCCATTGGCGCTGCACGCCAACCAACCCGGCGATCGCGACCAGATAGGCCGGGGTCAGCCAGTTGGCGACCGGCACCGGGCCGACATCCTGCCCATACCATAACGGGTTGTGCAGGATCAGGGTGAACCACCCGAAATGCGCCAGCCCCGTCGTCATCAGGCCAATCGCCGCCGGACGCCGGATGTCCACCGGGGCGAGCCGCGCGACCGCCAGTCCGGCCAGCAGCAGCATCGCCTGCCACAAAGTCCGCTCACCCATCCCGTACTGAACGAACGCCGCGCGCGACGTGATGCCGAACAATTGCTTGTACACGCTGTGCAACAGGATCGCCGCCACGATGCCGACGGCCACCAGGGTCGCCCGGCGGACGGCGACGGGCAGGGTCGCGCCCCGCCATGCCAGCAGGATCAGGGCCGCGCACAGCGGCGCGACGTGCAGGGCCAGATCCCTTGGCCCGATCGCGGATGAGGCAAGGAACGGATCGCCAATCGCCGCCATCGTCCCGGCCAGTGTCCAGCCGACCAGCGGCTCCAGCGCCCAGATGCCGGCAATCGCCAGCGCGGTCAGCCACGCGGCCGTCCGGCTGCGCTGGCTCAGGAACAGCGCGGCAACACCCGCTGCGGCCATCCATGCCAGCAGCACGCCGGGCAGGACTTGCGCGATCATGCCGTAGCCAAGGGCAACCGCACCAACCTCTGCCACGCTGCGCGACGATCGGGGGCGGGCGGTCATCGCCAGTGCCGCAAACGGCACGGTCGCCGCTGCCCAGCGCAGGACGGCGCGCACCATGTCGACGGGGACGGCCCGGCTGCCCAACCCGGCCAGTTCGGCGGTAAAGGCGGGCGTCACCATCAGGGTAAGGGCAGTCACGACCGCCCCGGCCCATGCCATAGCGTGCAGCGCCGGGGCATCGCGCCGCCACTGACCGGCGATCAGCGCGCCGCTGACCGCCATCGCCATGATCGGGGCCGCCCATTCCGGGGTGATCAGCAGCAACGCAGCGAACGCAAGCAGCGCCCCGGACGCCAGCGGGGCCAGCACCTCGCGCGTCCGCCCCTGTTCGCCGCGCTGCCATGACAGCGCAAATCCCGCGACGGGCAGCACCGCCAGCCCGGCGAGAACGGCGGCCATCATCGGTTCGCTGGCATCCCCGGCCCATCGGCCAAATCGGCTGTACAGGATCGCCCCCATGATCAGCGGCACGGCCGAAAGCTGCACCAGATCGAGCAGCCGCGCCTTGCCCCGCCAGTGCAGGGCAAGCGGCACGGCGGCAAAGATCGCGATCTGCGCGGCCGCCACTCCGGCCAGCAACTGGGGATCGGGCCTTGGCCAGATGGCGATCAGCCACAGCCCAATCCCCGCCGCGACCAGCGTGCCCAGCCTCAGCGTGTCGAACCGCCAGCCCAGTGCCGTCAGCGCGGCACCGATCAACAGATACATGCCCCAGGTCAGCGGGGCGAAACCGGCATTGGTGACCAGCACCGCCATCTGCAGCGTGGCCAGCCCGCCAGCGACCAGATGCGGCACGCTCGGCCCGCCTCTGGCGTGCAGAAAGGCGGGCAGGACCGCGCCCAGCACGATCAGATAGACGCCCAGCGCGGCGAAATCCGACGTCCCCGAAACACCCGCCACCATCATCAGCGCGCCCCAGCCCAGCCCGGCCGTCAGTGCGGCATAGCTCAGCCAGCGATGCCGCTGTGCCTGCCCGCTCCACGCCAGCCCGCCCGTGACCAGGATCAGGTAAAACGACAGCAGCGGCACGTTCGCGCCATCGCTGGTGACCAGCAACGGGGCGGCAAATCCGCCGATCAGCCCGATGACCGCACTGGGCAATCCGAACCGGAACGACAGGGCGATGGCCGCTGCGGTGACGGCAGCCAGACCCGCAAAGGCCGGGCCGGCCCCCATCAGGCCATAGGCGGTGCCGGCCAGATAGAATGCACCATAAAGCGTCGCCAGACCCGCCCCGGCCAGCGCCTGACGCACGCGCGGATCGGCCACCCGCTCATCAAGGCGATAGGCCGCCTCCGCCCCGGCAAGCAGGCCGAGCCCGAACAGAAAACTCATGGCGACCCGTACACCGGGGGTCAGCAGGCCTGCCTCGATCGAAAAGCGGACCAGGAAAATCCCGGCAATGGCCAGCGCAAATCCGCCGCCCCAGATGGGCAGACGCCGGCCGAAAATTTCCTCGAAATCGAACGAAAAACCCCGGACTGGCTCGGCCGTGTCAACGGGTTCAGGCCCGGGTTCCGGTGGCGGCAATGGTTCTGCCCGGAAAACCGGCACCGGCTCCATCACCGGTTCGGGCGGTTGTTCGGCCGCAAACTCGGCCACGATCGTCTGCGGTTTAGGGGCCGGTTCGTCGGCGACCGGCGATGGGATTGCCGGCCACGGATCGGCCGGTTGCCGGTCCGGCGATGCGCTTCGCAATGCGGCCAGTTCGGCAGCCATCGACGCCATCTTGCGCTCGATCCGGGTCAGCCGCTGCCACAGCAGGGCGGCGATCACGCCGAACAGCAGGATGAAGAAAGCGTCCATGGTTCCCCGCCGTCATCGTCAACCGGCCGACGATTTGCAATCGCCAACTCGTTCGGGCTGTGCCGGGCCGGGCCGGTTCAGCGCATCAGTCCGGCTTCCAGGCCCGCATGAAACTGTCGACGCACAGGTCGATCTCTGCCTCGATCTCCGCGGGGGAGGGCGCTCCGGTCAGGCTCAGGATATGCTGCTGCGGCGATCCGTGGAACAGCATCCCGGCAAACTGCCGGGCCGCGACATAGGGGTCCCCCGCGCGCAGTTTCCCCATCTGCATCGCGCCGCCCAGAAATACCGACAGCCGCGCCTTGCCCCGCGCCTGTCCGCGTTCGTAGAATGTCCGCGCCAGTTCGGGAAACCGCCCGGCATTGCCGATCGCCAGCCGGTGCAGCTCGATCACCGGATCGGAATGAACCGTTTCCATCAGGGCTGCGGCATAGCGGCGCAGGGATTCGGCGATATCCTCGGTGGGGTCCAGCGGCACGTCCATCGCCCGGCCATATCGGGCGACCATCTGGTCCACGACCGCCGCGAACAGCGCCTCCTTGGACGGGAAATGCGACCACAGCGTCGTCTTCGATCCGCCCACCGCCGCCGCGATCGAAGACATGGACGTCGCGCCATAGCCGCGCGTCAGGAAACTTTCGCGCGCGGCCTCCACGAACGCTTCGCGCTTGATATCGCGCGATGTTCGTTCGGCATCGTCCTCCGGCTCGGCAGAAAAAACTGTACTGGTCGGTACCATTGCGATTGACAACCTATTGCACCGCACCCAAGTTGGCGGCGTACTGACCAGTATGGTGATCCTCGTGCGTCTTCGCAAATCCCTTTTCGCCCTGCCGCTGATGGCAACAATCGCCGGGTGCGCCTCGGTTCCGGCGCTGGGCGACCGGCCGGAGATCGCGTCGCCGACCCGCTATGCCGCCGAACAAAGCCTTGCTGCAGCGCCGCAGGGGCAATGGCCGGCCGATGGTTGGTGGCGGGCGATGAACGATCCGGCGCTCGACGCGCTGATGGACGAGGCGCTGGCCCAATCCCCCGATCTGGCGGTGGCGGCTGCCCGCGTGAACGCCGCGCGCGGTCTGGCCCAACAGGCCGGGGCCGCGCTGCTGCCCCAGGCGGGGGCAGAGGCAAGCGCGGGCGGACAGCAGCAGAGCCAGAACCTTGGCGTCCCCGCGCAGTTCGTGCCCGATGGCATCCGGGATGTCGGCCGCATCGCGGGCACGCTGTCGTTCGATCTTGATCTGTGGGGCCGCAATCGCGCCGCGCTGGCCGCTGCGACGTCGGAGGAACAGGCGGCAGAAGTCGACGCCAATCAGGCGCGCCTGTTGCTGACCACCAACATTGCGGCCGCATGGGCCGATCTTTCCCTGCTTCACGCCCAGCGCGATGTCGCGGCGGACGCCGTGCGCGTGCGTCAGGCGACGGCAGACCTGACCCGGCGGCGGGTGGACAATGGCCTGGATACGCAGGGCGAACTGGCTCAGGCCCAGTCGCTGGTCCCCGCCGCACAGGCAGAGGTCGCCGCGCTGGATGAGGCGATTGCGCTGACCCGCAACCGGCTGGCCGCGCTGGCCGGGGCCGGGCCGGATCGCGGCCTTGCCATCGGCCGGCCGGCGGCGGTGCCGATGGCACAGGGCGTGCCGGCCAGCCTGCCCGTCGACCTGATCGGACGGCGGCCCGATATCGTCGCGGCCCGGCTGCGGACCGAAGCGGCGGCCAGCCGGATCAAGGTGGCGCGCGCCGCATTCTATCCCAACATCAACCTGTCCGGGCTAATCGGGCTGCAATCGCTGGGCCTTAATCAGCTGTTCGATTCCGGTTCGACCATCGTCAATGGCGGCGCTGCGATCAGCCTGCCGCTGTTCGAGGGCGGCCGGTTGCAGGGCCAGTACCGCGGCGCCCGCGCGCAATATGACGAGGCGGTGGCCCGCTATGATGCCACCCTGCTTCAGGCGATCCGGGAGGTGGCGGACGCAACCGCCAGCCTCAACGCCCTGACCGGGCGGCTGGATCAGCAGCGCGCCTCGCTGGCGGCGGCGGAAAATGCCGCCCGCATCGCGCGCATCCGGTTTCAGGGGGGCCTCGCGAACCAGCTGACCGCCCTTCAGGCCGATAATCAGGTGATCGTCGCCCGCCGCGCCGTCACGGACCTGGAGGGGCGTCGGCTTCAGCTCGACGTCGCGCTGGTCCGGGCATTGGGCGGCGGCTTTTCCGATACCGGCTCGCGTCTTTCAGGAGCACGTCCATGACCGAATTGTCCAAGGAACCGCTGGTGGCCGAAGCGGAAGTGGCGGCCCCGGATGAACTGCGCACGCGGCGCAAACGCTGGTTCGGCTATCTGGCAATCGCCATCGTCGTTGCGGCGGCGGCATGGGGCGTCTGGTACTGGCTGGCCATGGCGGGCCGGGTGTCGACGGACAATGCCTATGTCGGCGCGGACACGGCCGTCGTGACGCCGCTGGTCGCCGGGCCGGTAATGGACGTGCGCGTCGCCAATACCCAGTCGGTGAAAAAGGGCGATGTGCTGGTCCGGCTGGACCCGGCCGATGCGCAGATCGCCGTGGCACAGGCGGAAAGCGCGCTGGCGCAGGCGATCCAGCGATATAATCAGGCGCGGGCTCAGGTCAGCGCCGCCGCCGGTCAGGCGGGTGCCCGCGATGCCGATATCCGACAGGCGCAGGCCCGCGTTGCCGATGCCGCCGCCGCGTTCGAACGGGCGCGGGTCGAACTTTCCCGGCGAGAGGCGCTGATTGCCAGCGGGGCGGTGTCCGGCGATGAACTGACGGCGGCGCGGACCGCCTTTGCCTCCACCCGCGCGGCGCTCGATCTGGCGCGGGCTGGTGTGGCCAGCGCACAGGCGGCGCGCAAGGCGGCGGGCGGCGACCTTGGCGCGACTGAGGCGCTGGTAAAGGGCACCGATCGCGAAACCGCGCCGGAAATCGTTGCCGCCCGCGCCCGGCTGGATCAGGCCCGGCTGGACCTTGCCCGCACGGTCATCCGTGCGCCGGTCGACGGCGTCGTCACCAACAAGCAGATTCAGGTCGGCGCACGCGTCGCCGCGGGCAGCCCGATCATGACGCTGGTGCCGCTGCGCTCCGCCTATGTCGATGCCAATTTCAAGGAGGATCAGCTGGCCAGCGTCCGCCCCGGCCAGCCGGTCGAACTGACGTCCGATTTCTATGGCGACGATGTGGTCTTTCACGGCCGGGTCGTCGGCTTTTCCGGCGGCACCGGTGCGGCCTTTGCGCTGATCCCGGCTCAGAACGCGACGGGCAACTGGACCAAGGTGGTGCAGCGCCTGCCGGTGCGGATCGCGCTGGATCCGGCGGAACTGACCCGGCATCCGCTGCGGGTCGGCCTGTCGATGGATGCGACCATCGACACGCGCGGGCGCTGAGCCATGGCCAGCGCGGCAGCGGGTGCGGCGCCGCGGGGCGGCGGGCAGGGCATGGTCGAAAACCTGACGGGGCCACGGCTGTTCCTTGCCGCCTTTGCCCTGGCGCTCGCCAATTTCGTGGTGGTGCTCGATACCTCGATCGCCAACGTCGCGGTGCCGACCATCGCCGGCGGCCTTGCCGTGTCGCCGACCCAGGGGACCTGGGTCATCACCAGCTATGCCGTGGCCGACGCGATCAGCGTGCCGCTGACCGGATGGCTGGCGATGCGCTTTGGCAGCGTGCGCTGGTTCCTGATCTCGCTGGTCGGCTTCGGCATCTTCTCCCTGTTGTGCGGGGCGGCTACCTCGCTGCCGATGCTCGTCCTGTTCCGCGTGCTTCAGGGATTTGCCGGCGGCCCGCTGCTGCCCCTGTCCCAGACGCTCTTGATGCGGATTTTCCCGCGCGACAAACAACCTGTCGCGCTGGCGATCTGGGCGATGACGACGACGGCGGCGCCGATTGCCGGGCCGATCCTGGGCGGGCTGATCAGTGACAACTGGTCCTGGCCGTGGATTTTCTTCGTGAACCTGCCCGTCGTGGCGATCTGCTTTTTCGGCGTCTCGCGGCTGGTGACGCCGTTCGAGACGACGGTCGAGAAAAAGCCGATCGACTATATCGGGCTCAGCCTGCTGGTCCTGTTCGTCGGCGCGTTTCAGCTGATGCTGGATACCGGGCGCGAACATGACTGGTTCGAAAGCAGCTGGATCGTCGCGCTGGCCATCACCGCGGTCATCGGCTTTGCGATGTTCCTGATCTGGGAACTGACCGAACGCAATCCCGTGGTCGATATCCGGGTGTTCCGATATCGCGGCTTCATCGCCGGGGTGCTGGCCATCTCGCTCGGCTTCGGCGCCTTTTTCGCCCAGCTGGTGCTGACCCCGCTCTGGCTGCAACAGATCCTTGGCTACACCGCGACCGATGCGGGCTATGTCGTCGCCTGGGTTGGGCTGTTCGCGGTCATCATGTCGCCCGTCGCCGCGCGGTCGATCACGCGGTTCGATGTGCGCTTCATGGTGTCCGGCGGCCTGCTCTGGCTGGTCGGGCTGGCCGTGCTGCGCACCGAATGGACGACGGACAGCGATTACTGGCAACTGGCGATCCCGCACATCCTGCAGGGGATCGGGATGCCGTTCTTCTTCGTCGGGCTGACCTCGCTGGCGCTGGGCTCGGTTCCGCCGGACAAGGTGGTGTCCGCCGCAGGCCTGCTCAGCTTTATCCGGACCCTGTCGGGCGCGGTCGGCACCGCCTTTGCCACCACGCTGTGGGACGATGGCTGGCAACAGGCGCGGGCACAGCTGGCCCCGGTCATGAACGATGTCGACGGCACCATGGCGATGTTGCAGGCGCGGGGATTGAGCGAGGCTCAGGCGCGCGGCGTGCTCGACCGGCTGCTCGATGCGCAGGCGGCGACGCTGGGTGCCGAACATGTCTATCTGATCGCGGGCGCCGTGTTCCTGATCGCCGCCGCCATCGTCTGGATCGCGCCGCGGCCCAAGCGGGGCGGGGCGATTTCCGGCGGCCATTGACGGGGCAACCCCGCGCAGAAACGAAAAAGGGGGGCGGCCCGCAACGGACCGCCCCCCCGAATTCACCGGCCTTGGATCAGAACCGGTCGGCGGACATCACCTTGGCCCATGCCTTGGCGAAATCCTGTGCCATCAGCTTGCCGCCGTCGCTGGAGGCATAGACTTCCGACACCGCACGCAGTTCGGCGTTCGAACCGAAGATCAGGTCGACGGGCGTTGCCGTCCACTTGAACGTGCCGGTCGCGCGGTCCTTGCCCTCATAGACGCCGGGGGCCGATGCCTTGGTCCACACATTGTCCATGGACAACAGGTTGACGAAGTAATCGTTGGTCAGCGTCCCCGGACGGCTGGTGAACACGCCCGCCTTGCTGTCGCCCGCATTGGCGCCCATCGCGCGCATCCCGCCCAGCAGCACCGTCATTTCCGGCACGGTCAGGGCCAGCATATCCGCCTTGTCGATCAACGCCTCGGCCGGCCCCTGATAGGCGGCGTCGGTGTAATAGTTGCGGAAACCGTCGGCCTTGGGCTCCAGCAGGGCAAAGGATTCGACGTCCGTCTGATCCTGCGTCGCGTCGACCCGGCCCGGCGTGAACGGCACGGTCACCGCATTGCCGCCGGCCGCCGCCGCCTGTTCCACGCCGACATTGCCGGCCAGCACGATCAGATCGGCCAGCGACACCTGCTTGCCGCCGGTGGCGCTGCGGTTGAACTCGGCGCGGATGGCCTCAAGCTTGCCCAGCACCTTGTCCAGCTCGGCCGGATTGTTCACCGCCCAGCCGCGCTGCGGGTTCAGCCGGATGCGCGCCCCGTTCGCCCCGCCGCGCATGTCGGTGGACCGGAAGGTGGAGGCTGCCGCCCATGCCGTGCGGACCAGTTCGGTGTTGCTAAGCCCACTGGCCGCGATCTTGCCCTTCAGCGCCGCGACATCGGCGTCGGCGATCATGGCATAGGTCGCCTTGGGCAGCGGGTCCTGCCACACGAACGTGCGGGTCGGCACGTCCTTGCCGATGTACCGCGACTGCGGCCCCATGTCGCGATGGGTCAGCTTGAACCATGCGCGGGCGAACGCATCGGCGAACTCCTCCGGGTTTTCGCGCCAGCGCGTGGTGATCTTGCGGAACCCCGGATCCTCGCGCATCGCGATGTCCGTGGTGAACATGATCGGCGCATGGGTCTTGCCCGCGATATGCGCGTCCGGCACCAGCGACGCGGCCGACGGCTCGGTCGGGATCCACTGGATCGCGCCTGCCGGGCTCTTGGTCTTCACCCATTCAAACCCGTACAGGTTGTCCAGATACTGGGTGGTAAACTGGATCGGATTGGCCGACCAGGCACCTTCCAGCCCGCTGGTGACGCTGTCCTCTGCATTGCCCTTGCCGCACTTGTTGGTCCAGCCAAGGCCCTGCTTTTCAACGGGCGATGCGCCCGGATCGTTCGACACGCACTCCTCCGGCTTGTGCGCGCCATGCGCCTTGCCGAACGTGTGGCCGCCTGCGATCAGCGCCGCCGTTTCCTCGTCGTCCATCGCCATCGCGCCGAACGCGCGGCGAATGTCCATGGCGGCGGCCAGCGGATCGGGCACGCCGCCCGGTCCTTCGGGATTGACATAGATCAGGCCCATCTGCGTCGCGGCCAGACCCATTTTCAGGTTGCCCTTGGCATCGCGCCGCTGATCCGCCAGCAGCTTCGCCTCCGGCCCCCAGAACACCAGGTCCGGCTGCCAGCTGTCGACCCGGCCACCGGCAAAGCCCAGCGTCTTGAACCCCATGTCCTCCATGGCGACGTTGCCGGTCAGCACCATCAGATCGCCCCAGGACAGCTTGCGCCCGTACTTCTGCTTGATCGGCCACACCAGGCGGCGGGCCTTGTCCAGATTGACGTTGTCGGGCCAGCTGTTCAGCGGTTCGAACCGCAGCTCGCCGCCCGCCGATCCGCCGCGCCCGTCGCTGGTGCGATAGGTGCCGGCGCTGTGCCACGCCATGCGGATGAAGAACGGGCCGTAATGCCCGTAATCGGCCGGCCACCACGGCTGGGACGTGGTCAGCACCTTGCGGATATCCGCCTTGACCGCATCCAGATCGAGCGAGGCGAACTCCTTCGCATAATCGAAATCGGGGCCATAGGGGCTGGACTGCGCCTCATGCTGGCGCAGCGCGGTCAGGTCGAGCGTCTTTGGCCACCATTCCTTGGCATTGGCGGCCTGCGCCGGCGCGGTTTCGGCCGTAGCGGGGGCTGCGGCGGGGGCCGCGGTATCGCCGCGCACGGCAGCGCCGCTGGCAACGGCCAGCGGCGATCCGGCCAGCAGCAATAGGGCGATGAGACGGTTTCCCGTGTTCATGGCGTTGATGTTCTCCTGTTGGTTTCGCCCGGACTGGGCGATGCCGGCGCCGTTAGGAGAAGATGGCAGGATCGATCCAACCGTTTGGGTTCATAACGGTAATCGAATGAATGCACTTTGCCGGTCCGCGAACGCCGACACCGGCCGGGCGGCGGGGGCCGGTTGCCGCCGCCACCCGTCGCCGCGCCGCTCGCGTCAGAATGCAGCGATGCCCGTGATCGACCGGCCCAGGATCAGGGCGTGGACGTCGTGCGTCCCTTCATAGGTGTTGACCGTTTCCAGGTTCACGGCGTGGCGCATCACCTGATATTCGCCGGAAATGCCGTTGCCGCCGTGCATGTCGCGGGCCTGACGCGCAATCTCCAGCGCCTTGCCGACATTGTTGCGCTTGACGATGCTGATCATTTCCGGCGCGAACCGGCCCTGATCGATCAATCGCCCGACGCGCAGCGACGCCTGCAGCGCCAGCGCGATATCGGTCTGCATATCGGCCAGCTTTTTCTGGAACAGCTGCGTCGCGGCCAGCGGGCGGCCGAACTGATGCCGGTCCAGGCCATATTGCCGGGCGGCGTGGTAACAGAATTCCGCCGCGCCCAGCACGCCCCAGCTGATGCCGTATCGTGCGCGATTAAGGCAAGAAAACGGACCTTTCAGCCCCTCGACATCCGGCAGCAGGGCAGTTTCCGGCACCTCCACCTCGTCCATCACGATCATGCCCGTGATCGATGCGCGCAGGCTCAACTTGCCCTCGATCTTCGGCGCGGACAGGCCAGCCATGCCCTTTTCCAGCACAAAGCCGCGGATCGCGCCGCCATGCGCGTCGGATTTCGCCCACACCACGAACACGTCGGCGATCGGCGAATTGGAAATCCACGTCTTGCTGCCGTTCAGGCGGTATCCGCCCTCCACCTTGGTCGCGCGCGTCTTCATGCCCGCCGGATCGGACCCGGCATCGGGTTCGGTCAGGCCGAAACAGCCGATCCATTCCCCGCTCGCCAGCTTGGGCAGATATCGCTGCTTCTGTTCCTCCGACCCAAAGGCGTGGATGGGATACATGACCAGCGACGATTGCACGCTCATCATCGAACGGTATCCCGAATCGATGCGCTCCACCTCGCGCGCGATCAGGCCATAGGCGACATAGGATGCGCCCACGCCGCCATATTCGGCCGGGATGGTGGGGCCCAGCAGACCCACTTCGCCCATCTCCCGGAAAATGGCGGGATCGGTGCGTTCCTCGGCAAAGGCGTCGATGACGCGTGGTGCCAGCTTGTCAGCGGCATAGGCGCGCGCGGTGTCGCGGATCATCCGCTCGTCATCGTCAAGCTGATCGTCGATCAGAAACGGGTCGGCCCAGTCAAAACGCTGCACTTTCGATCCTCTGCACTGCTTGTCTGTCATGGACAGCCGGTTGCGGCTGTATGCTGCCCGGTGTCCACGATCGCCGCCCGTTCGACAAGCGCCCTGATCGGTGCCGGTATCGCGGGCGCGGCATCCCGTCCTATTCCTCGGTGCGGACCAGCACCGCCTCACCGATCAGCAGGAACAGCAGGAATGGCGCCCATGCGGCCAGGAACGGCGGATATGCCCCGATATTCCCCATGGCGAGCGCGAAATTGTCCGCCACGAAATACGCAAAGCCCAGCGCCATGCCGATCACCGCGCGCACAAACAGCTTGCCCGACCGCGCCAGACCAAAGGCCGATACCGCGCCCAGCAGCGGCATCAGCACCGCGGAAAGCGGCGCGGACAGCTTGTGCCACAGGCTGCCTTCCAGCGCCTTGGTCGGGCGGCCCGCGGCCTTCAGATCGTCGATCGCCGCCGACAGCTCGATGAACGACAGGCCATCGGCGTTCACCGATCCAAGCGAGAACTGGTCCGGCCGCACTTCCGGGCCAAGCCGCACCGCGCCCACCGGCTCCAGCCTGCCGGGACCGACCAGAAATCGTTTCGCGCCGTCCAGCCGCCACTGGCCATTCTCGCGCTTGCCGGTTTCGGCCGTCAGCACGGAAATCAGCCGCCCGCCGTCGCGCTCGTAAACGGTCACGCCCTCCAGCACCGTGGCCTCGCCCCGGCCGTTCACCCGCGTCACGCGGATCAGGTTGTTGCCGTCCCGCGCCCAGACATTGGTCCTGTCGCCGCGATCGACGGGGATGGCGGCGTAATCGACCGCCTGCCACGCATCCAGCGTCGCGGTGGCGCGCGACACGATCCGCTCGTTAAAGACAAAGGACACGGCCGACACGCCCAGCGCGGCCAGCACCAGCGGCGCCAGCACCTGATGCGCGGACAGGCCCGATGCCTTCATCGCCACGACCTCGCTGTTCTGGTTCAGCGTCGACAGCGCGACGATGGTGCCCAGCAGCACGGAAAAGGGCAGGAACCGGGCAATCAGCTCCGGCACGCGCAGGCTGACATATTTCCAGATCGCCGCATCGCCATTGCCGGGCGCGGCCAGCACCTTGGCGCTTTCCGACAACAGGTCCAGCGATTGCAGCACCAGCACCAGCGCGATCAGCACCGCCGCCGTGCGCGTCACGAACAGCTTCGCCATGTACAGCGACAGTGTGCGCGAGGGAAAGAAGGAGGGGGCCTTCGCGCTCATGCCGCTGCCTTTCTGCGGCCGGGGATCAACCGGCCCAGCGCCTTGCCCGCCTTGCCGAACACCCGTTCCAGCGCGCCGATCGGCTGGCCGCCGGGGACATAGGCGATGGTGTAATACATCCACCCGACCAGCAGGGCAAAGACGACGAACGGTCCCCACAGCGCCAGCACGGGATCAACGCGGCCCAGTGCGCCGAAATCCTCGCCATATTCGTTGATCTTGTGCTGCGTCACGATCATCACGATCGACACGAACACGCCCAGCGCCGATGTCGACCGCTTCGGCGGCACGCCCAGCGCCAGCGCCAGCAGCGGCAACAGGAACATCGTCACCACCTCGACCAGCCGGAAATGCAGATTGGCCCAGCTGGCGTTGCGATCGTCCGGGTCCGCCTTCGGGTCCAGCCCAACGCGGATCAGCTCCGGCAGCGTGCGCTCAAGATTGCGCCCGCCGCGCCCGCGAAAATTCTCTGACTTGGGCAGCGGGATGGGCAGGTCATGCTGGGAAAAGGTCAGGACGCGCGGTTCGGTAAATCCCGGTTCGTAATGCAGCAGCGTGCCGTTGGTCAGGCGGAACAGGATCGTCTCCTTGTCCTCCGTCGCCAGGAACTGGCCGCGCTCCGCCGCCACGGCCATCCACCGGTCATTGTCCTGCCGCATCTGCGCGAAAATGCCCGACAGGCGCGTGCCCTTGTCGGCGCTTTCCTCGATCCGGACGGTGATGTTGCCGGGAAAGGTGGTGAACTCGCCCACTTTGATCGACGCGCCCAGCGCGCCGGACCGCAGGTCGAACCGCAGCTCCTCGTAATTGTACCGCGACCAGGGCTGCACCCATCCGACGATCAGCAGGTTGAGCAGCGCCAGGCCGATTGCAAAGAAATACGGCACGCGCAGCAACCGGCCATAGCCCATGCCGACGGCGCGCATCACATCCAGTTCGGATGACGTGGCCAGCTTGCGAAAGGCAAGCAGCGTGCCCAGCAACATCCCGATGGGGATGCCCAAGCCCATATATTCGGGCAACAGATTGGCCAGCATCCGCCACACGACGCTGACCGGCCCGCCCTCTGCCGCGACAAAATCGAACAGGCGCAGCATCCGGTCGAGCACCAGCAGCATCGCGGCGATGATCAGCGTGGAAAACAGCGGCACCGCGATCAGTCGCGCCATGTAGCGATCGATTGACTGCATCACGCGCGGATATGCCTTTCGGACCGACCCGCTTGAACGCGGGCGTTCATGAATTGTCCGCCGATATAGCGATGGCGGGGCGGGCCGTCACCCCTTGCCGGGCCATTCCGGCAATCGCGGTGTCCGGCCGGACGGAACGGGTCAGTCGAGGACGCCCACCGCCTTGCCCGCCGCCTCGAACATCCCCAGCACGCGGGTCAGCTGTTCGGGCGTATGTTCCGCGCACAGCGAACAGCGCAGCAGGAACGTGCCCGCCGGTGTCGCGGGCGGCCGGGCCATGTTCACGTACAGGCCGTTTTCCAGCAGCGCCTGCCACATCGCCACTGCCTGGGTCTGATCGGTCAGGATGACGGCGATGATCGCGCTTTCCGGGCTTTCGGTGCCCAGCTTGAAGCCCAGCGCCTTCAGCCCGCCGTGCAGCATCCGGGCATTGGACCACAGCCGCTCGCGCTTGTCGTGCGCGGTCATCAGCTTGCGGATCGATGTGGTCGCGGTCGCCACCACGCTCGGCGGCAGCGATGCGGTAAAGATATAGGGGCGGCACGCCAGCCGGATCGCCTCGAACTTCGGATGGTTCGACACGCAGAACCCGCCGACGGTGCCGACCGATTTCGAAAAGGTGCCGACGACGAAATCGACATCCGCCTCGCACCCCTGCGCCTCATACACGCCGCGGCCGTTGGGGCCGAAAAATCCCATGGAATGGGCCTCGTCGGACAGGACCATGGCGCCATGCTTCTTGGCGACGGCGACCATTTCCTTCAGCGGGCCGATATCGCCCAGCATCGAATAAACGCCCTCCAGCACCACCAGCTTGCCGGCATCGGCGGGCAGGCGGCCCAGCCGCTTGTCCAGATCGGCAATGTCGTTGTGGCGGAACCGGACGATCTCGGCCACGCCCTGCTTGCACCCGTCATAGATGCTGGCATGGCTGTCGGCGTCCAGGATGATGTAATCGCCCTTGCCCGCCAGGGTGGAAATCATGCCCAGATTGGCCATGTATCCGGTCGAAAACACGATGGCGCCCGACACGCCGTAAAAGTCGCGCAGGGCCTGTTCCACCTCCATATGGTCGCGGAACGTGCCGTTCAGCATCCGGCTGCCATTGGTGCCCGACCCGAACTGATCGAGCGCGGCATGGCCCGCGGCGATCACGTCCGCATCGAACGTCATGCCCATATAGTTGTACGTGCCCAGCAGGATGGTCGGCTTGCCCTTGATCACCGCCTCGGTCGGGCTGGTGACGCGCTCCATCACGATGGCGAACGGATCGGTGACGCCGCTGTCCAGCAGCGCCTGACGCTCCGCGATCAGGCCATCGAACTTGCTCATCAGGTCGCGGGGCTCCGGCGTGGTCAGCGCCTCGGCGGGGGCGTGCGCGGTTGCTGCGGCTTCGGTCATCACGTCATCCTCGTCCCGAACCGGTCCCGTCGATCATGGTCGGGAGCCGGCCGGTATGGTGCCCGATCCCGTTTCGCGGCGTGGCGTGAAACGGACGGGGCGGGGGGTTAAGCGTTCTTCAGCTTCGCGACGGCGTCGACCAGCTGGCCGACCGTCTCGATTTCCGCCTGCATGTTCATCGTGATGATGATGTCGAACTCGTCCTCGATCGACGCGACGAAATCCATCACGGTCAGGCTGTCCCATTCCAGATCGCCGGCAAAGGTCGTTCCTTCGCCCAGGGCAACGCCCTTTTTGTTGAACGGTTCGATCAGGCCGGAAACGGTCTCAAAAATCTGGCTGCGGTCGGTCATGCGGCGTCCCTTAATCTGCTGCATCCCCCCTGCCAAGCGATTGCGGCGAAATCGGGGTCGGTCCGATTGCCTTTAAGGCCAGCTTGCGCGACGCTTGCCTTCATGCGTGCGCTCGTCCCTCTCCTGTGTGTCCTGCTTGCGGGCAACGCGGCGCCGGCCGCCGCCGATCCCTGTACGCGGGGACCGTTCATCGTCTTTTTCGAATGGCAGTCGGATGCCCTGTCGCCTGAATCGCAACAGGTGCTGGCCAATGCGCTAAAGCGTCGCGGGCAGTGTGGTGGCACCCGGATGCTCGTTTCCGGCCACAGCGACACCAGCGAACAGCCGGGCACGGACATGGCCCGCGCGCGTGCCGTCGATCGCTGGCTGATGCGCCACGGGACCGCCCCCGACGACATTCGTGTGGAGGCGCTCGGCACATCGCGCCTGCGGATCGAAACCGGCCCGAACATCCGGGAATTTCAGAACCGCCGGGTCGAAATCATCTACCGCCCGACCGCAATCGAACCGCTTGAAAAGTAGGATTTCGCCTGCTTTCCCAATCGGATGGCGGCTCGGGCAACAGGTTCGGATGATGGGCGTCAACGGCATGGGCGCGGGTTGTCACCCCGTCCGTACACCCGTGATTTGTGTCAAAACTGTCAAAACTCGCATGCCGCTGACCGGCGGGTCGGGCTACAGCAGGCCGGCGTCACGATACCAGACCGCCGTTTCCGCCAGCCCCGGTTCGGTCGCAATCCGGGGCTGCCACAGGCTCGCCGGGGGGCGGGCGGTTTCCGCGACGGTCCAGTCGGGATGGCACATGTAACCGACCCGGTCGGGGGTCAGCTTGGCCCGGTCGCCCTGAACCATCCGGGCGATCTGCGCGGCCAGTGCCATGACGGGGCGGGGCATGGACAAGGGAATGGCCCGGCCGCCCGTCGCCCGGCCCAGCGCGCGGGCGAAATCGGCATGGCTCCATCCCCGCGGCGTCTCGTCATCCGCCTCATACACCGCGCGAACGCCGACCGGCTCCAGCGCCAGCGCCAGCAACAGCCGGGCCAGGTCGTCGACATGGATGGTGGAAAACCGGCCCGGCGGGGGCAGGGGCACCACGCCCCGCTTTGCCAGCCGGAACATCTCCAGCATCTCATGGTCGCCGGGACCGTAAATCGCGGGGGGACGCACGATGGTCCAGTCAAGGCCGCTGGCCATCACCAGCTTGTCGCCCTCTGCCTTGGACCAGCCATAGATGGACAGGTTCGGCTCGCGCGCCGACAGCGAACTGACATGGACGAACCGGCGAACCCCCGCCGATTGCGCGGCTTCCAGCATGGCGCGGGTGCCGTCGACATTGCCCGCGACGAACCCGGCCCGGTCGGGCGCGTTGACGACGCCCGCGACATGGATGACCGCCTCTGCACCCTGAACCAGCGCGGCCAGGCTGTCCGCCCGGTCCAGCGCGCCGGGAACCCAGGTGACGCCGGGCCGCTCCGCCCGGTCCCGGCGGGTCAGCGCCCGGACGGCATGGCCGCTGTCCGTCGCCAGTTCGATCAACCGCGTGCCGACGAACCCGGTGCCTCCGGTGATCGCGACAATCACAGCATCACCAGATGATCGCGGTGGACCAGTGCGGAACGCGGTGCATAGCCAAGGATTGCGGCCTGCTCCTCGCTCCTTTTGCCCAGCAGCCGGGCGGCATCATGCGCATCATATTCGGAAAGGCCGCGGGCAATCGGCCCCGCCGGCCCCTCGATCGTCACCGGATCGCCCCGGAAAAACGCGCCGCGGACCGACACCGCACCTGCCGCCAACAGGCTCTTGCCCTCGCTCAGCGCCCGCGCTGCGCCCGCATCCACGACGATGCTGCCCTTGGCCGTCAACCGCCCGGCCAGCCATGCCTTGCGCGCCCGCGCCCGCTTTTCCGGCACGAACAGCGTATGCCGCGCCTTTGCCGACAGCGGCCGGTCGACCCGGCCCGATGCGATGGCCAGCGCAACGCCGGCGCCGCACGCGATCTTTGCCGCCTCGATCTTGGACACCATGCCGCCCGATCCCATGCCGCTGGCGGATCCCCGGTCGGCCATCCCCTCGATCCCGCCATCGATCCGCTCGACCAGCGGGATATGCACTGCGCCGGGCAGGGCGGGGTTGCGATCGTACAGGCCATCAATGTCGGACAACAGGATGACGCCCTGCGCCCCCGCCGCCTGCGCCACCCGCGCGGCCAGCCGGTCATTGTCGCCGAACCGGATTTCGGCCGTCGCCACGCTGTCATTCTCGTTGATGACCGGTACGACGTTCAGGCCCAGCAAGCGGTCCAGCGTTGCGGACGCGTTCAGATACCGCCGCCGGTCCTCAAGATCGTCCAGCGTGACCAGCATCTGCGCCGCCGTCAGCCCCTCTGCCCCCAGCACTTCGGCCCATACCTGGCTCAGCGCGATCTGCCCGGTCGCCGCCGCAGCCTGCGCATCCTCCAGGCTGGCACGCCCGCCTTTGGCCAGGCCCAGCCGCCGCGCGCCCAGCGCAATCGCTCCGGACGACACCACGGCCACCTGCTGGCCCGCGCTGGCCCGGGCCGCAATGTCCGCCGCAATCCCCGCCAGCCAATCCCGCCGCACGCCGCCATTATCGACAAGCAGCGCCGACCCGATCTTGACGATCAGGCGGGGGCAGGATGCGGGCGGAAACAGCTGCATGGCCCAGCGCATACAGGGCAGGCGGCCCCATTGGAAAGAGCGAAGGCGCTCCGCGTCAAAGCCGGGTTTTCAGCCAGCGATCGACGATCGGTGTCGCGGGATAATCCGCCTCGCCCAGTTTGCGGTTGATCTGCATATGCCCGATCAGGCCGCGCCCCTCGATCCCATGCAGTTCCACCGCAGTGCCGCCGCTTTTCAGCGCCTTGGCCAGCTTGCGCGACTGTTCGGTGCCGTCGCTGCGCTGAACGTGCAGGATCAGGAACGCCGGTGCATTGGGCGCGGCCGCGTGCAGGGTGGGGGACAGCGCCCGCTGCCGCGCCGGATCGGTGCCGAATGCCTGTTCATAGGTCGATTGCATCATCCGGTTGCGCCCGTCCATCTGCTGCGCAACGTCATAGGCCGCACCATCCAGGGGCACGACGCCGCGAATGTCGCTCAGGCTGAACCCGGCAGCGCGGGCATAGGCGGGGTCGGTGCCGACCAGCGCGACCAGATGCGCACCCGCGCTATGGCCCATCAGGATGATGCGGGCAGGATCGATGTTCAGCTGGGCCGCATTGCGCCGCGCCCAGGCAAAGGCCGCAGCGACATCGGCCGCCTGATCCTCGACCCGGTGTTCAGGGACCAGCCGGTAATTGATCGATGCCACGGCATAGCCCTGGCTCAGGAAATGGTCGACCTTGGCCGATCCGGTGGCGTTGCGTTTGTCGCCGCGCTTCCACCCGCCGCCATGCACGAACAGGATCAGCGGGGCGGGGCGGGCCGTCCCTTCGGCCCTCCAGACGTCCAGCTTCTGCTTGTCATCCTGGCCATAGGCCCGCTCGACCGGGCGATTGCGCTCGGTCCGCCCTTCGGCCCGTTCCTGTTCCGCTGCGCGCGTCATCGCAATCGGCGACAGCGCAATCCCTGCCATCACCGTTGCTGCAACCAGCATCCGCATGATTCGACCTCCCCTTCGTTACGAAGGCGGTTTGATCGCTCAATCTTGCTGAATATTGGCTTTACGGGCGATTATACCGGGGACCATTCGATTGCGTCCTCACCATCGTCCTCGCTGCTGTCGTCGCGCTTGCCCTCGCCGATCGCTTCCAGGAGCTTGTCCAGCACCCAATCGACGCCGGTGCCGCTGACGCCCGATAGCGGGATGACCGGGCCGCCGCTCGCCTCTTCCAGTTCGGCGGAAAGCGCCGCAACCAGTTCCTCGTCCAGCGTATCGATCTTGTTCAGCGCAACGACGACCGGCTTGTCCTCCAGCCCCGCGCCATATGCGGTCAGCTCGTCGCGCACGATGCGATAGCTGGTGGCGACATCCGCATCATTGGCATCGATCAGATGCAACAGGACCCGGCACCGTTCGATATGGCCCAGAAACCGGTCGCCAATGCCCGCACCATCGGCCGCACCCTCGATCAGTCCGGGGATGTCCGCGACGACAAATTCCTCGCCCTTGTGCCGCACCACGCCCAGCTGAGGCCGGGTGGTGGTGAACGCATAGGCGCCAACCTTTGCCTGCGCATTGGTCACCGCGTTGATGAACGTCGATTTGCCCGCATTGGGCAGCCCGACCAGGCCGGCATCGGCCAGCAGCTTGAGCCGCAGCCACAGCCACGCCTCATCCCCCGGCCAGCCGGTGCCATGCTGACGCGGCGCACGGTTGGTGCTCGTCTTGTAACTGGCATTGCCGCGCCCGCCATCGCCGCCGCGCAGGAACACGACGCGCTGCCCCTCCTCGGTCAGGTCGAGCAGGAGCGTCCGCTCCTCGTCATCGGCCAGGACCTGCGTGCCCACCGGCACCTTGATGATCAGGTCTTCGCCGCCCGCGCCCGTTTTGTTCGCGCCGGATCCGCCCTTGCCGCGCGGTGCACGGAAATGCTGAGTATAGCGAAAGTCGATCAGCGTATTGAGGCCGTGGACAGCCTCAAAAATGATATCGCCGCCCTTGCCGCCATCGCCGCCGTCGGGGCCGCCATATTCGATGAACTTTTCGCGCCGGAAACTGACGGCGCCGGGGCCACCCGTGCCGGAACGGACGAAAATCTTTGCCTGATCGAGGAAATGCATGGCCGCGCCCTTAACCGATTGCGACGCGGGGCGATAGGGTGCGGCTCACACCGCCGTCTTGCCCTCATGCGCAGCCAGCAGCATCCGCGCCGCCAGTTCCCGCGCCTTCTCGCGGGGCAGGCCAAGCGCGCGGGCCATCGGCGCCCCCAGCAGCGCATCGCCCAGCGCCATCAGTACCAGGCTGAGTGTTTCCTCGTGCAGCGAATGGCTTTCGCTGAAATGGCTGTCCGTCGCCAGTTCGTCGACCAGCCGGTGGATCGCCTCAAGGATCGGATCCAGCGCATCCTCGTTCCCGGACAGGATCATCCAGCTGGCCAGCGCGCCCGCACCTTCGGAGTCAAAGGCATCGAAGGTCAGATCGACGACCTCGCGCGGATTCTGGTCCCCCTCGCGCGAACGGACGACCGCTGCGCCGATCTTGGTGGTGATCGTTTCCGCCAGATGCTCGATCAGTGCCCGCTGCAGCCCGGCCGCACTGCCGAAATGGTGGAGCAGATTGGCATGGGTGCGCCCGATCCGCGCGGCCACCGCCTTCAGCGTCACGGCCTGTGGTCCCATTTCCATCAGCAGCGCGCGGGCAGCCTCGATCGCCGCTTCGCGCGATTCTTCGGGGCTAAGGCGGCGACGGGCGGCGGCCGGGTTCAACGTGGCGATTTCTACGGTCATTACCCGCGATATGTGGCCCAAACCGGCGCGGAAGGCAAAGCGCCAATGCACCGGTTCGGGCCGCGCATCACGCCGCCATCTGTGCCAGCGGTCGATCGTCGTCCGTCTGCTGTTCCGCCGTCAGGGACAGCGCCATGTCGATGCATTCGGCATGGCCCTGCCGCGCGGTGGACCAGCCGGGGGAACGCCCGGTCGGCGTAAAGCCCAACCGGGCCAGCACCCGGCCCGATGCGGGATTGTCGATGAAATGGCTGGCGGTCAGACGGCGTACGCCCATGGTGCGGGCCAGCGCGATGACGGCATGGCCCGCTTCGGTCGCATAGCCCCGACCCCAGGCCTGCGGAGTCAGCCAGTATCCGAACTCTGTCGGCCGATCCTCGAAGGGGCCATAGCCGATGCCCCCGATGATCGGTGCAGCATCGCCGTCGCGCGAACAGATCAGAAAGGACGCGGCATCCCGCCGGGCCTGCATCTGGCCTAGAAACGCCTGTGCATCCGCAATGCCATAGGGCCATGGCGCGCGCGACAGGTGGCGCACCACGTCCCAATGACCCATGGCGTGGGCGAGTTCGGCCGCATCGTCGGTCCAGCCGGGACGCAGCATCAGCCGTTGTGTACGCACGAACATCGGGCACTCTCCTCTGCTCTGTTGCCCGCCCCATGAACGTCGGAAATGACGTTTTGGGGTCAGCAGCCGAAGGGGAGGGAGCAATAAAAAAGGGAGCCGGGGCGACCCGTCTCCCTTGTTTGCTGGTTTCTCCGTTGCCGGGGAAACTCCGGGTCGTCCTGGTGGACAACCCGGCTGGTTGTCCGATGTTATTCGGCGGCCTCTGCAATCATGTCCACCGACGCGAACTTGCGACCAAGCTTGCCTTCGCGGAACGATACGCGGCCATCGACGAGCGCGAAAAGGGTATGGTCCTTGCCCATGCCCACATTGGTGCCCGGATAGAATTTGGTGCCGCGCTGGCGCACGATGATGTTGCCGGCGACCACTTCCTGGCCACCGAACTTCTTCACGCCAAGACGCCGGCCTGCCGAATCACGACCGTTGCGCGACGAGCCGCCTGCCTTCTTATGTGCCATGACCTATACTCCTCGTGTCTCGTGTGGGGCTCAGGCTTCCGCGGCCGGGGCTTCTGCCTCGGCGGGAGCGGCCTCTGCCTTCTTGGCCTTGGCGGCCTTCTTCTTCGCTTCGCCGATGGCAACGATCTTCAGGATCGTGTGCTGCTGGCGGTGGCCGTTCTTGCGGCGATAATTGTGGCGGCGGCGCTTCTTGAAGACGATAACCTTCTCGCCCTTCGCCTGGGCAATCACCTCGGCGGTGACGGTCAGGCCGTCCACCGGCTTCAGCTCGCTGCCTTCACCGGCGAGCAGAACGTCGCCCAGCGTGACCGACGAACCGGCCTCGCCCTCGATCTTTTCGACGACGATCTTGTCTCCTGCGGCAACGCGATACTGCTTGCCGCCCGTGCGTACGACTGCGAACATTTTCCGGCGATTTCCCAATATAATCTATGCCGCGACGCCAGGGGCTCCGCGGGTGAGCGGGCCAGCTATGCGATGGGGGGCGGAAAGTCAACCGATCAGGCACGATTTCCCGCTATTCGGACGACATCGTGCATCGTCCACGAAAAAGCGGCGGGATTGCTCCCGCCGCCCTTCGTCCGTTCAGCCCCGATCAGAAGCTGAGATTGAGGCGCGCGTAATAAAAGCCGCCATTGATCCCGATCGGCGAATCGTCGGGATAGACGGTACCCGCAATCGTCCCGCCAGTGAACGGATACCAGTTCTGGACCGGGATATTGTTGGCTGTCGGACCGTTCAGCCCGGTCGCCCGGTAATTCCGGTCCGGATAGTTGTTGAGCAGGTTTTCCGCACCCACTGCAAACCGCGCCCAAGGCGTGATCTGGATGCCGGTTTCGACGTCGAACGTCCATTCCGATCCGATCACCAGATCGCCGCCATCGGCCGGCAGTGCAAAGCTGGTATATTTGTCGAAATAATTCGCCCGTAGGACGATGGTCGTCGGCCCGTTGGTGTAGGTTTCGGTGATGTTGCCGCGGAATTTCGGCAGCCCGTTTTCGATATTCCCTTCGCGGACCCGATCGATCAGCGTCAGCTGGCCGAAGATGGGGCCAGCATTGATGGTGTCGGCGCGGGTCACCTCGGTCTTGTTGTAATTGCCCGCCACGGTCGTGTTGAACCGGCCGATGTCGGTGTTCAGCACATAATTGGCGACTACGTCGACACCCTGTGTCCGGGTGGCGAAGGCGTTGGTGAAATAGCGCAGTCGGCCGAGCGATTCTGCGTTGGCGACATTCGCGTCGCGCAGCGCCTGGCGCCGGGCCTCGGTATTGATTTCGATGTTCCCGGTAAGGCCGATGCGGTCATCCACCTCGATATTATAGTAATCAATGGTCACCGACAGCGCCGATGTCGGCGTGAACACCACACCTGCCGAATAGTTTTTCGACGTTTCCGGGGTCAGCGGCGTAGCGCCGGCCGCCTGGGCCGCTGCGGTGGCCACAGGATAGATGGCCGATTCGATCGGATTGGCGCCCGAAAATGCCGTGGCGACGTTCGTGGTGAACAGCTGGCCCGGTGTCGGCGCCCGGAAGCCCGTGCTGGCCGCGCCGCGGATGGCAAGGGCAGGGCTGAACTCATAGCGCGCCGTCGCCTTCCAGTTGGTCGTGGTGCCGAACCCGTCGAAGTTTTCGTGCCGGACCGCGCCAGACAGCGACAGCCCCTCGATCAGATCGACTTCCAGTTCGCCGTAAATGGCGTAGCTGTTCCGCCCCTGATTGATCGTTGAATCCGGGCCATAGCCAGGAAAGCCGTTCGACCCGAGCTGCTGGGCGGTATTGGTCCGGATGACGCCATTCGCGTCGCGGAAGCTTTGCAGGCCATAAGGCCCGATCGCATAGGAAGCGGGATCGCCCAGCGAGATCTGATACGCCTCGTTCCGATGTTCGCCGCCGAATGCGATCGTCAGGTCCGATGCCAGCCCCAGATCGACCGGATAGGTGAAGTCGGCGTTGAAGTTCGTTTCACGCTGGGTCAACCGACCCATATAGAAATCGAACGGCGAATCCGGGCCAAGCGACGGATTGAGCGTGTTCGTCATGTAATAGTCGATCGAGTTCTCGCCATAACTGGCCGAGACATCGAAGTTCAGGCCGCCAAGGTTGCCGCGCAGGCCGCCAACCGTCGACAGGTCCTTTACCGTGCCGAAAAAGCGCGGGGTAAAGCCCAGCGGATAGATGCTGTTGAAATTGAACGTCGGGCCGGTCCCGTCATAGACGGGCCGACCCCGCGCATCCGTCAGGCCGGGGATGACGCGGGTATAGAGCGTGTTGAAGATGCCGCCCGCCGCGCCATAGGTCGTCGGGTTGCCGAACTGGTTGGGGCCAGTGAACGGCACAGGCTGACGATAGTTGAAATCGCCCTCCTGATTCGACTGTCCCATATTGCCGAAGAAATAGACCTCGACATCGTCAGTGACGGAAAAGCCGGCGTTCAGGAATCCGCGATACGCCTCGACCTTCGGGTCGCCCCAAATCTGAACGGGATTACGGATGCCGCCATATACGGCCGGGTTGCTCTGCGCCAGCAACAGGGCGCCGGGCCGCTGGACGCCGCGGCTCGTCTGTTCCGACTTCAGATATTCGAAGGCGACGGTCGTGTAATTGCCCTCGGGCAGCGGCAGGCCGTATTTCAGCGCCACCTGATAGCTTTCGCCATCGCCGCGAAAGGTCTGGCCGACGCGGGTGTTCACTTCCAGCCCGGCATCGCGCTTCAGGCCATAGTTGATGACCCCCGCGATCGCGTCCGACCCGTATTGCGCGGCCGCGCCGTCGCGCAGCACTTCGATCCGTTCAATGGCGATGGTCGGAATCTGGGCAAGGTCGGGGCCCTGTGCGCCCGCGGCAAGGCTGCCGCCGCCGATCTGCACCAGCGCGGCGCGATGCCGACGCTTGCCGTTGACGAGCACCAGGATCTGATCTGGCGGAAGGCCGCGAAGGGTCGGCGGTCGGACAAAGGTCGATCCGTCCGCGATGGCGAACCGCGCGACGTTGAACGACGGGACCAGGTTGCGCAGCAGGTTGTTCATGTCGCCGGACGCCTGGGTTTCCAGCGTCTGCGCAGAAAACACGTCGATGGGGACGGCGGATTGCGTGACGGTGCGGTCGGTCCGCCGGGTGCCGGTAACGATGATCGATTCGTCCTGGGGCGTTTCCTGGACGACCGGTTCGGCCGTGTCGGTCGGCTCGTCCGCCACCGGATCGGCGGCGAAGGGTTCGGCCCATGCAGTTGTGGGCAATGCCCACAGGCTCGCGATCGCGAGCGCGCGCATGGAAATGGATCGTGCAATCATCAAAGCTCCCCTTTGTGTTCTGCTAAGTCGTAGAAAACAGGAGCCTTTCCGATCCTCTCTTTTTCTATTCTGTCTGTCGTTTCATCGCTGGTTCCTGCTGCTGGTTTCTTTTGGTTATCGGTTCATTCGCCGATCGGGCGGCGCATCGGCACAAAGCGCAGCGTCACACCGTCATGGTCGAAAAGCTGTTCCTCGCCCGCCACAAATCCGTGTCGGGCGTAAAAAGGCACGCCGGGCAGCGTCGCCATCAGCGCAAGAGCGGTAAAGCCCTCCGCTGACGCTGCTGCGATGCAATGGTTCAACAGCATCCGGCCGACCCCCTGCCGGGCACATTCGGGCGCCACGAAAAAGGCGCGAATCCGCGCTGCCTCGGTGGCGGGCGACAGCAGGCGATCCGTGCGGCCGCCGGCCTGGTCCCCGCCGAACAGCGTCGCCCGGCGGCTCCATCCGCCACAGGCAACGGGCTGCCCATCGCCATTGGTGATGCAGTAATAGGTGCCGTCTTCGATCAGCCGGCTGTCGACGCCGAACACCTTGCGGATCGCGGTTTCGGTTTCGGCGGCGTTGTAATAGCCGTGGCTCAACCCACGGGCCGAGCGGGCGATCAGATCGTTGAGTGTGGGAATGTCATCGCGTCGCGCGGTCCTGATCGTCAGAACGGGCGAAGCGGCGCCGATCATTGGGCGGGTGCGCCATTGGTGCGCGGCGGCGCACCCCTGCTACTGTCATGGCTGGTCCAGTATCGCATCCGGCCCGATCCCCATCGTTGCAGCGGAATGATCATCCGCCGCAGTCCCCGTGCCCCGCCATCCTCTCACGCTTTGGTCTGGTTTCTGGCCGATTGCCGCAACACCCGGCGGCACAGAATCAACCGTGCAGTCATGGTTACGTAACAATGACGCACTGCGCAACCCGCTGCTGCAGTGCAGCGATCAACGGGTTATGGGTGTTGCCAATCTGCCGCGGTCGGGCGGGAAGGTGCCCCGGAAACTCAGTGCCGATGCACCGATTTCAGCCAGTATCGCCCATCGCGATAATCGTCGAACAGGCCCTTGATGTCCGGGTGATCGACCGGCTCTTCGCTTTCGTCGACGACCAGGTTCTGCTGGCTGACATAGGCGACATAGCTCTGCTCGGCATTTTCGGCGAGCAGGTGGTAAAAGGGCTGGTCCTTGCGCGGCCGGATATCCTCGGGGATGGCCTGGTACCATTCCTCGCTGTTGGCGAACACCGGATCGACGTCGAAAATGACGCCGCGAAAATCGAACAGGCGATGCCGCACGACATCACCGATCGCAAATCGGGCGGCCGATATGGCGGGCATCGGCGGCACATTGTCCATCGACAGGTTGCCCGCGGGTCGTGAATCACTGGTCATAGGCTCAATTTAGGGGTTTGTGCGGTCGCAACAAGGGACGTGTTGCGCCAGGGATGACAGAGGCGCTTGTGCCCGGCCCATCCTTGCGTTAGAGGCGCGCCTTCATTCGACCGGCCAGGGGCATTTGGGTGCCCGTTCGCCTCTGCGGAGAGGTGCCAGAGTGGTCGATTGGGACGGTCTCGAAAACCGTTGTGCCTTCACGGGTACCGTGGGTTCGAATCCCACCCTCTCCGCCACTTCCCTGCTGCCATCATTCTACAAAGAGCCACGCTAGCCTCAGCATGGTGGTGACTGCCGGTGTCATCACGCTGGGCGGTCATTTCATGCGAAGCGACAGGCCGGCGACCATCCATTCGACATGATCGGCCTGCGCGGCAATCCGCTGGTGCAGGCGGCCGGCATGGTCGCGGAACTGCCGGGCCAGCGCATTGTCGGGGACGATCCCTAGGCCGACCTCATTGCTGACCACGAAAACCGGGCAGGGCACGGCTGCCAGCGCATCGATCAGGCCATCTGCCGACATGTCGATATCCGCTTCGGCGATCAGCAGGTTGCTGAGCCACAGCGTCAGGCAATCGACCAGCAGCACGTTGCCGCTTGACCCGTGCACGCGAATGGCATCGGCCAGGTCGACGGGCGCCTCCACCGTCATCCAGCGCGAATCCCGGTCAAGCCGATGCCGTTCGATGCGATCGGTCATTTCCGCGTCGAACGCTTGCGCCGTGGCGATGAAGATCAGTCGCCCGTCCGTCGCCTCCGCCATGGCTTGTGCCCGCCGGCTCTTGCCCGACCGCGCGCCGCCCAGAATGAATGTCAGCACCCGTCGCCCGCCTTTCGCCTTGCGGGAGAGCCCGCATTATCCTAACCGGAGGCCGCGATTGGTTCCCGGAGACGGGATTAATAGGGAACGCGGAAGCGGGCGACCAGCCCGTAAGCCGCGGCTGTCCCCGCAACTGTGACCGGTGAGCGGTCGCTCCTTATGCCACTGGCCGGGCAACCGGCTGGGAAGGCGGAGCGGCCGCAGCGACCCGGGAGCCAGGAGACCTGCCAGCCGCAGTCGGTCCTTTGCGCGGACGGGGTGTTCAGCGTGATCGAGGTTCTTCCTCGCGTGACGACATCCGGTTGGGGTGGCACGCGCGGATCAACGTCCGGCGACCCGTCTGTCGTGCTTTGCGCGCGTGCGGCCCCTTTGTTGTTCAAAAGGGGAAACCATGCGCGTTGCATTCCTGAAATCCACCATTTCGCTGTTCGTCCTGACCATTGCCGGCACTGCTCATGCGCAGGAGCAGGTGACGGAGGACGGGGCATCGCCCGTCATCGTCGTCACAGCCAACCGCGGCGCCCAGCCGATCGACCGCGTTGGCCAGTCCGTGACGGTGATCGACGATGCCGAACTCACGCGCCGCCAGACCCAGACGGTCGCCGACGTGCTGCGCACCGTGCCGGGCGTGAGCATCGTTCGCAACGGCGGCGTCGGTGCGTCGACCGGCGTGTTCATCCGCGGTGCAGACAGCGATCAGACCGTGGCGCTGATCGACGGGGTCAAGCTCAACGATCCATCCTCGCCGGGTGGCGGCTTCAACTTCGGCAACCTGCTGGTCGGCAATATCGAGCGGATCGAGGTCCTGCGCGGCCCATCGTCCGTTCTTTGGGGGAGTCAGGCGATCGGGGGTGTTGTCAACATGATCACGCGCGCGCCAACGGAGGCGCTGACCGTCAATGCGCGCGGGGAATATGGCTGGCGCGATACAGGTCAGGTCGTTGGCAACATTGCGGGCAAGCTGGGGCCGCTGTCGGCCAGTGCCGGGGGTGGGTGGTTCCGCACCGATGGCCTGTCGGCGTTCAGCGAGGCGCGCGGCAGTACCGAGCTGGACGGTTACGAAAATCTGGGCGCCAATGCGAACCTGAACCTCGCCCTTGCCGAGGGCGTGTCGGTCGATGCGCGCGGATGGTATTCCGATGGCCGCGTCAATATCGACGGGTTTGCGCCCCCTGCCTTTGCGTTCGGGGATGTGAACGAGCAAGCCCGGACCCGCGAGTTCGTCGGCTATACCGGATTGAACGCCGCGCTGTTCGAGGGGCGTTTTCGCAACCGGCTGGGCTATGCCTATACCGACACCCGCCGCCGCAACATCAGCCTGGATGAACCGGAAACCGAAACCTTTGCCGCCCATGGCCGTAACGAGCGGTTCGAATATCAGGGCGTGCTGGACATCGCCACGGGATTGCAGGCAACGGCCGGTGCGGAGCGCGAAACATCCCGCTATTCCACCAGCAGCTACGGCGCGCCTGCAACGGTCGGTCGGGCGCGGATCGACAGCGTCTATGGCCAGATCGTCGCCAGCCCGGTTGGCGGACTGACCCTGACGGGCGGGGTCCGGCATGACGATCACAACCGGTTCGGCGGTGCCACGACGTTCGGCGGCAGCGGTGTGGTGGTCGTTGCAGAGACCGGCACCACCATCCGCGCCAGCTATGCCGAGGGGTTCAAGGCGCCGTCATTGTTCCAGTTGCAGAGCGATTTCGGTAATCAGCTGCTGCGCCCCGAACGGTCGAAGGGCTGGGATGCCGGCGTCACGCAGTCGCTGGTCGAAGGCGCGTTGCAGGCGAGCGCGACCTATTTCAAGCGCGATTCAACCGACCTGATCGCCTTTATCTCCTGCACAGCACCGCTGACGGGCATCTGCGCCAACCGCCCGTCCGGCACGTACGACAATGTCGCCCGCGCGCGCGCCGAGGGGGTGGAGATCGGCGTGACCATGCAGCCGGTCGAGGCCCTGCGGTTTCAGGCGAACTATACCTATACCGACGCCACCAACCGGTCGCCGGGCGACGCCAATTTCGGCAGGCAGCTGGTGCGGCGGCCGCAGCACAGCGTGACCGCGCTGATCGATTATCGCTGGTCGTTCGGCCTGGAAACGGGCGCGACGGTGACGCATGTCGGATCAACCTTTGACAACGCCAGCAACAGCCGTGTGGTCGAGGGTTATGTTCTGGCTGATCTGCGTGCGGCCATGCCAGTCACCGAGCGGATCGAGGTTTACGGCCGCGTAGAAAACCTGTTCGACGAACGCTATGAAACCGTCTTCCGCTATGGGACGCCCGGCCGGGCGGGATATGTCGGTGTCCGGCTGAGCTATTGAGCATGACCATCGCGCGCGTCCCGGTTCAGCCATTTGCCGTCCATGGCGGGCGGCTGGACCGGGCGCGCGCGCTGTTGCCGGAGGTGGCCGAGTGGACGGACCTGTCCACCGGCATCGCCCCATGGCCCTATCCAGTGCGGATCGACGCGGGCTGCATGACGGCATTGCCCGATCCCGCTGACCTGTCGCGGCTGGAGACGGTGGCTGCCCGTGTGTTCGGGACGTCGCCGGACCGGGTTGCAGCGGTTCCGGGGACGGACATCGCCCTGCGGCTGATCGGCACAGTGCTGGACGGCCCGGCGGCGTATCGTGCCCCCGGATATTCCGGTCATCGGGCGATGTGGCCCGCCGGGCAGGCCGCATCCTTCGGTGGCCCTGACCTGGGCGACCTGAACGACCTGTCCGGGCGGGACGGCCATGTCATTCTTGCCCGGCCCAACAATCCGGATGGATGGATTGCGGACCGTGCGGCATTGCTGGCGCTGGCGGAACGGCTGGCGGCGCGCGGCAGAGTGTTGATCGTCGATGAAGCCTTTGCCGATGCGGAGCCGGACGACAGCCTGGCCGGGCATGACGTGCCGGGGCTGATCGTGCTGCGGTCCTTTGGCAAGTTTTTCGGGCTGGCCGGATTGCGGCTGGGCTGCGTCATCGCCGCGCCGAAGATGCTGGCGCGGGTGCGCGCGCTGCTGGGCGATTGGCCCGTCGCTGCGCCCGCACTGGTCGCGGGCCTTGCCGCCTATGCCGACGCGGCATGGCAGGCGGCGCAGCGCGCGCGGCTGATCAACGGGTCGCAGCGGATGGCCGACCTGATCGCCGGACATGGCCTGATCATCCGGGGGCGGACGCCGTACTTCACCCTGATCGAGAGCGGGGATCGGGACGCCCTGTTCGACCACCTGATCCGGGCGGGCATCCTGACCCGGCCATTTGCCGATCAGCCCCACTGGCTCCGCATCGGATTGCCGGGCAAGGAAGCGGACTGGACCCGGCTGCAACGCGCCCTGACGCAATGGAGGACAGCATGACCGAACAACCCGAGGATTATGCCCGTCACAACGCCCGGATGAAGCGCGTTCAGGCGGCCCGCGAACGCATACAGGCGCGCCACACGCTGGAGCGCGGCCTGCTGATCGTCCACACCGGCAATGGCAAGGGCAAATCTTCCTCTGCCTTTGGCATGGCCATCCGCAGCCTGGGCTGGGGGATGAAAGTCGGCATCGTGCAATATGTGAAGGGCAGTTGGGAAACGGGCGAAAAGACGTTCTTTCAGGCCAATCCCGACCTGCTGACCTTTGAGGTGATGGGGGAGGGCTTTACCTGGGACACGCAGGACCGCGCGCGGGATATCGCCGCTGCGCGCGCCGCATGGGAACGGTCGAAGGAACTGATCCTCGACCCCGAATATGATTTCGTGATCCTGGACGAACTCAACATCGTGCTGCGCCAGGATACGCTGCCGATCGACGAGATTGTCGCGTTCCTGAAGGACCGCCCGCTGACCAAGCATATCTGCATCACCGGGCGCGGGGCCAAGGACTCGCTGATCGAGATTGCCGATCTGGTCACCGAATTCGGCGAGGTGAAGCATCCGTACAAGGCGGGGTTCAAGGCGCAGAAGGGGGTCGAATATTGATCCGTGCCGCGTGCCTGATGCTGGCGGCGGTGGCGGTGACCGCGTGCGGGGCCGATCCCGTGCCGCGCCCGGCGGCGCGCACTGCGCCGGTACGCGGCCTGCCCCGGATCGTGTCGATCAATCCGTGCGTCGATGCCGTCCTGATGCACGTTGCCGACCCGCGCCAGATTGCCGGGATCAGCCATTATTCGCAGGATCCGCGCGCCACTTCCGTCCCGCTGGCCTGGGCCAAGCGGTTCCGGGCAACGTCGGGAACGGCAGAGGAGGTGGTGGCGCTGGCCCCCGATCTGGTCCTTGCGGGCGGCCATGTTGCGCCATCGACGCTGATCGCGCTGGACCGGATGGGCATTCCGATCGTGCAGATCGGCATTCCGGAAACGGTCGCGGAAAGCGTGGAACAGGTGCGCCAGATTGCCGATGCCGTCCGCCGTCCCGCCGCCGGTGCGGCGCTGGCCCGCCGGATCGAGGATGCCGTCGCCCGTGCCGCGCCCGCCCGTGCCGCGCCCGGTGGCGCAGCGCCGGTGCCTGCCCTGATCTGGCAGGGCGGAGGATTGGTGCCGGGTACGGGCACGCTGGCCGATGACCTGTTGAACCGCACGGGATACCGCAACATGAGCGCCGATTACGGCCTGAAACAATGGGATGTCCTGCCCCTGGAACCGATGGTGGCGCGCCCGCCGCGGGTGCTGTTTTCCGTCGGCACCGCGGAGCGGCAGGACCGGATGCTGGGTCATCCGGTGTTGGCGGGACTGAACCGGCGCATTGCCATTCGCGATTATCCCGAACGGCTGCTGCATTGCGGCGGGCCGACGATCATCGATGCGGCGGGCCAGCTGGCCCGCGCGCGGCAGTCGCTGTGATGCGTGCGGTCCGGCTCAATCTGGCGCTGATCGCCGGGATCCTGCTGGCCATGCTGGTATCGCTGATCGCGGGCAAGGTCTGGATCCCGCTCGACGCCTGGGCCGCGGGCGATCCGCGCTGGCCGATCATTGCCGAACTGCGCCTGCCGCGCACGATGCTGGCCGGACTGGTCGGGGCGGGGCTGGGTATTTCCGGGGCGGTGATGCAGGGATATCTGCGCAATCCGCTGGCCGATCCCGGACTGTTCGGCGTGTCGGCGGGCGCGGCGCTGGGTGCCGTCCTGTCGCTCTATTTCGGCTATGCAGCCTCCGCCTGGCTGTTGCCGGGCTTTGCGCTGACCGGCGCTGCACTGACCATGGCGCTGCTCGCGCTGATCGTCGGGCGGTCGGGCAGCGTCACGGTGTTCACGCTGGCGGGCGTGATCGTGTCCAGCATTGCCGGATCGCTGACCGCGCTGGCGATCAGCCTGGCCCCGACGCCGTTCGCCACGTCGCAGATCGTCACCTGGCTGATGGGTGCGCTGACCGATCGCAGCTGGAACGATGTCTGGCTGGCCCTGCCGCTGATCGGGCTGGGCATCGCGCTGCTTGCCCTGACCGCGCGGACGCTGGATGCGCTGACGCTTGGCGAAAGCGCAGCGCGGTCAATGGGGGTAGAGCCGCTCCGCCTGCAATTGCTGGTCGTGATCGGCGTTGCGCTGTGCGTCGGGGCGTCGGTGGCGACGGCGGGGGTGATCGGCTTTGTCGGCCTGATCGTGCCGCATATCGTAAGGCCGTTCGTCGGCAACCGGCCATCGGCGGTGCTGCTGCCCGCGGCGCTGGCGGGGGCGTTGCTGCTGATCGTTGCCGACAGCCTGGTGCGGGCGATGCCGACGGTCAGCGAACTGCGCCTGGGCATCGCCATGTCGATGCTGGGCGGCCCGTTCTTCCTGATCCTGTTGGTCCGGATGCGGCGGAGGCTCGCATGAGCATGCTTGCGGCGGAACAATTGAGCCTGTCGCTGGGCGGCCGCGCGATCCTGCGCGATGTTAGTGCGACGTTCCGGCCGGGCGAGGTGACGGCGCTGCTTGGTCCGAACGGGGCGGGCAAATCGACGCTGCTCGCCTGTCTGGCCGGGCTGCGGCAGCCCGATGGCGGGCAGGTGCTGGTGAACGGTCAGCCGCGCGCTGCCCTGTCGCGGCGGGAGCTGGGCCGTCGCATCGGCCTGTTGCCGCAGGTGGCGGACGTGCACTGGGACGTGGATGTGGCGACGCTGGTCGCGCTTGGCCGCTATCCGCACCGCGCGCGCTGGGGCGAGACGGCGGCCGACCGGGCGGCCGTGGTGCGGGCGATGGCCGCAACCGATGTGACGCAGTTCGCCGGTCGCCCCGTATCCGCCCTGTCCGGCGGCGAACGGGCGCGGGTACTGCTCGCCCGCGTGCTGGCGGGGGAGCCGGAATGGCTGCTGGCAGATGAGCCGCTCGCCAATCTGGATCCCGCGCATCAGCATGACGCGCTGGAATGCCTGCGCGCCGTGGCGGGGGCGGGTGCGGGGGTCGTCGTCGTGCTGCACGATCTCAATCACGCGCTGCGCATTGCCGACCGGGTCGTGCTGATGGCAGACGGCGTGGTCGTGGCACAGGGGGACGCCGATGCCGTGCTGACGCCGGATCGCATCCGCGCGACCTATGGCGTCAGGGTGGAGCGTGCCGTGACGGCCAGCGGTCAACCGGTGATCGTGGCGACGGGCCGGGCCGGCACTGGATGATCGCGCGGCCGGAACAGCTGCTGATCGCGCTGATCGGAGAGGCGGCGGTCGGCTATCCCGCCGCGCTGTTTGCCGCCATCGGCCACCCCGTGACCTGGATGGGCGCGGGGATCGGCGTGCTGGATCGCGGGTGGAACCGGGGTGGTCCGGCGCGTCGCCGGGCGGCGGGGGTGGCGGTGATGCTGTTGCTGATCGCGGTGGCGGCGGGCGCTGGCTGGGCGGTCGAGATGATTGCTGGCGGGGGATGGGGCGTTGCTGTTGTGATCCTGATCGCCACCACCGGGCTGGCCCAGCGCAGCCTGGACGATCATGTCCGGGCGGTGGCGCGGCCCTTGCTGGCGGGGAATCTGTCCGGTGCGCGGCTGGCGGTCGGCCGGATCGTCGGGCGGGATACCGATGCGCTGGACGAGCGGGGCGTTGCACTGGCCGCAACCGAAAGCCTGGCCGAAAGCCTGTGCGACGGGGTGGTGGCGCCTGCCCTGTGGTTCCTGATCGCGGGATTGCCGGGTCTGCTGGTGTGCAAGGCCATCAATACGGCGGATTCGATGATCGGGCACCGGGATGATCGCTATCGCTGGTTCGGCTGGGCCGCGGCGCGGCTGGACGATGGGGTCAACTGGGTCCCTGCGCGTCTGTCCGGCCTGCTGGTCGCGGTGGCGGGCGGGGGCGGGATTGCGGTGATGCTGCGCGATGCGCGCCGCCACGCATCCCCCAATGGCGGCTGGCCGGAGGCGGCGATGGCGGGCGCGCTGCACCGTCGGCTGGGCGGGCCGGTGCGCTATGATGGCGAGATGGCGGATCGGGCCTGGCTGGGGGATGGGCCGCTGCCCGATGCCGCCGATCTGGGCCGGGCGCTGCGGATCTATCGCCGGGCGTGCCTGCTGTTATGGCTGATGGTCGGGGTGGTCGCATGGGCGCGCTGATGCTGCAGGGGACCGGGTCGGATGTCGGCAAGTCGGTGCTGGTCGCCGGTCTGTGCCGCCTGTTTGCCAATCGCGGTCTGACCATCCGGCCGTTCAAGCCGCAGAACATGTCGAACAATGCCGCCGTCGCCAGCAACCCGCTGGGCGGGCCGGATGGCGAGATCGGCCGGGCACAGGCGCTGCAGGCGCTGGCCTGTCGCACGCCGCCGACGACGGACATGAACCCGGTGCTGATCAAGCCGCAATCGGATATCGGCGCACAGGTCGTGATCCATGGCCGCGTCGCCGGAGGATTGGGCGCTGCCGATTATGCCCGCCGCCGCGACCATTGGATGGACGCCATCCTGGAATCGTGGCGACGGCTGAGGGCGCAGGCCGACCTGGTAATCGTCGAAGGGGCGGGCAGCCCGGCCGAAACCAATCTGCGCGCAGGCGATGTTGCCAATATGGGGTTCGCGCGTGCGGCAGGTGTGCCGGTGGTGCTGGTGGGCGATATCGACCGGGGCGGGGTGATCGCGTCGCTGGTCGGGACCAAAGCCGTGCTGGACCCGGACGATGCGGCGATGATCCGGGGGTTCCTGATCAACAAGTTTCGCGGCGACGTGCGCCTGTTCGATGCCGGATATGCCGAGGTTGCGCGGCGGACGGGCTGGCCGGGGCTGGGCGTCGTGCCGTGGCTGGCGGCGGTGCGCGACCTGCCCGCCGAGGACGCAGTGGCGCTGGATCATACCGATGCCGCGTCCGGCGGGGTTACCATCGCGGTGCCGATGCTGTCGCGCATCGCCAATTTCGATGATTTCGACCCGCTGGCGAACGAGCCTGGCGTGCGGCTGATCATGGTGCCGCCGGGCAAGCCGATCCCGGCCGAGGCGGCAATGATCATCCTGCCCGGCACCAAGGCGACGATTGCCGACCTTGGTTTTCTGCGCGCGCAGGGATGGGACATCGACATTGCGGCGCATGTCCGGCGCGGCGGGATGCTGATGGGCATTTGCGGCGGCTATCAGATGCTGGGCCAGATGATCGCCGATCCGGACGGGGTCGAAGGGCCGCCGGAAACCGTCGCCGGGCTGGGCTATCTGCCCGTGGCCACGCATCTGACCGCAGACAAGCGGGTGATCGATGTGACGGGCACCAGCATCGGGGATGACGCCCCCTTTTCCGGGTATGAAATCCATGTCGGGCGAACGGAGCCGGCCGGCACGGTCCGGCCGCTGCTGCGGCTTGCCGATGGTCAGACGGATGGTTGCATTTCCGCCGACGGGCGCATTGCGGGCTGTTACATCCACCGCCTGTTCGATCATCCGGCGCAGCGCGCGGCGTGGCTGGCGCGGATCGGCACGGCATCGGACGGCGTGCTTCAGTCCGACCGGGTGGACCGCGCGCTGGACGCGCTGGCCGAACAGCTTGCCGTGCATCTGAATACCGAACAGATTCTTGCCATTGCGAGGTCCATGCCATGATCGATGCCGCCGCCGTCCGGGAACATCTGGACGCCCTTGCCAAACCGCAGCGCAGCCTGGGCCGGCTGGAGGACCTGGCCGTCCGCCTTGCCGTGGTTCAGCAGCGGCTGGACCCGGTAACGCACCCGCGCCGCATCGTCCTGTTCGCCGGCGATCATGGCGTGGTGGCACAGGGGGTGACGGCGTGGCCGCAGGCGGTCACCGGCCTGATGGTCGAAACCATCCGCGCGGGCCGCGCCACCAGTTCGGCACTGGCCGCGGCGCAGCGATGCGACCTGCGGCTGGTCGATGTCGGCGTGGCAATGCCGCCAGCGCCGCCGCATCCCGATTTCTATCATCAGGCCAGCATCGCGCCCGGCACCGCCGACCTGGTCATCGGCCCGGCCATGACGGTGGATCAGTTCGACGCGGCATGGGCGGTGGGGGCAGAGGAGGCGCGGCGCGCCCATGCCGATGGCCATGTCGTGCTGATCGCCGGGGAAATGGGCATCGGCAACACGACGCCCGCCGCGTGCCTGACCGCGCTGTTGGCCGATGCGCCGCCGGAACAGGCGGTCGGGCGGGGGGCGGGCGCCGATGACGCCATACTGGCGACAAAGGCCCGCGTGGTGGCCGACGCCGTTGCCCGCGCATCGGCACAGTTCCCCGACGAACCCCGCGCGGCCATCGCCAGCATCGCCGGGTTCGAAATAGCCGCCATGGCCGGATTCTTCGCGCAAGGGGCGGCACAGGGATCGACCCTGTTGCTGGACGGATATGTCGCAACGGCTGGCGCGCTGGTTGCCGAAACGCTCGCCCCCGGCACGCGCGATGCGATGATCGCGGCGCACCGGTCGGCAGAGCCGGGCCATGCCGCGGCGCTGGCCCGGCTTGGCATTGAACCGCTGCTCGACTGGCAGATGCGGCTGGGCGAGGGGACGGGCGCGCTGGTCGCTTTGCCGCTGATCGACAGTGCGGCTGCGTTGCTGCGCGACGTGGCGCTGCTTTCCGATCTGGGTGTCTGACATGGGCATGGCCTGCCCCTGGTGGGCGCCGCCCGTGCTGGCGGTCCAGTTCCTGACACGGATCCCGGTGCCGGGCACCGACCGGCTGACCGGGGATCAGGTGGCGGCCGGGCTGGTCCGGGCAGTCGGATGGTTTCCGCTGGTCGGCGCGCTGATCGGCGTGATGACGGCGGCCATCGCGATTGCCGCCGACAGCCTGTGGCCCGCACCGGTGGCTGTGGCGCTGGCGCTGATCGTCGAGGCGCGGGTGACCGGCGCGTTTCACGAGGATGCGGTGGCCGATTTCTGCGATGCCTTTGGCGGCGGCATGACCGTCGAGGATATCCGCCGGATTATGAAGGACAGCCGCATCGGCAGCTATGGCGCGGTCGGCCTGATCCTGGCGATCGGTCTGCGCGCTGTCCTGATGCTCGCCGCGCTGCAGGGCATGACGCCCGCACTTGCGGCAGCCGTCATCGTTGCGGCGGCCGGGTTCGGGCGGCTGGTGGTCGTCATGCTGATGGCCATGATTGCCCCGGCACCGGGCGGCACTGGCCTTGCCAAGGATGTGGCGTCCGGGGTCGGCGCGCCCATTCTGTTGACTGCGCTGGTCACGGCAATCCCCGGCCTGGCCGCGCTTGTCCTGTGGATGCCGGGGCAGTTTCTGGCGGCGGTTGCGGCGGCGGGGCTGTTCCTCATCTGGTTCCGCGCGATGCTGCTGCGCCGGATTGGCGGCAGTACGGGCGATTGCCTGGGCTTTGCCGCCTATGCCGGTCAGCTGATCCTGTTGCTGGCGGCGACGGCGGGTTGAGCGCGGAGGTCCTGCTGGTCCGGCATACCGCCGTGGCGCTGGCATGGCGCGGGCGATGCTATGGCGCCAGCGACGTTCCGCTGAGCCGACAGGGCAGGGCCGATGCCATTGCGCTGGCGGCGGTGCTTGCCGAGCGGAGGCCCGACTGGGTGGTGCATAGCGGGCTGGCCCGGACGCGCATCCTTGCCGAGCGGATCGCACGGGCCTGTGGCTGTCCTGTGGCGGAGGATCGCGGCTGGCGCGAACGCGATTTCGGCAGCTGGGAGGGGCAGCGATGGACCGCCATCTATCGCGCGACCGGCAATGCCATGGACGGCATGATCGACGCGCCCGACCGCTTTCGCCCCGGCGGCGGGGAAACGACGTTCGATCTGGCCGACCGGGTGGCCCTTGCCCGGCTGCGCCTGCCCGACGGGCGTGGGATCGTCGTCACCCATGGCGGGCCGATCGCCGCCCTGATCGGCCGCGATCGGGGCGCACCGGCCGCCGACTGGCCCGCGCTGGTCCCGCCCTGTGGCGGATCGGTCGTCATGCCGGGGGAGTGGCGCGCCCGGCAGGATTCGAACCTGCGGCCCCAAGCTTAGAAGGCTCGTGCTCTATCCAACTGAGCTACGGGCGCGTGGTGGGGGCGATAGCGCGGATTGCGCGGGCAGGAAACCGTTCGCATAACGGGGGCATGAGCATCAGGTCAGAATCAGGTCCGCGTCACGTCGCGGCGGGCGCGGTATCGAGCGGGCAGTTCCGCTATTTCGATTTCGTCATGGCCGCGTTCTGCGTCGTTCTGGTGCTGTCCAACGTCATTGGCGCGGCAAAGCTGGCGCAGCTTGGCGGGTTCGTGTTCGGGGCCGGCATCCTGTTCTTTCCGGTCAGCTATGTGCTGGGCGACGTGCTGACCGAGGTATATGGCTATGCCCGCGCGCGGCGATGCATCTGGGCCGGGTTTGCGGCGCTGGTGTTCATGGCGGTGATGAGCTGGGTTGTGGTCAGCCTGCCCCCCGCCGACGGGTGGGAGGGGCAGGCGGCCTATGAGGCCGTGTTCGGACAGGTGTGGCGCATCGTCATCGCCTCCATCACCGCATTCTGGGCGGGCGAGTTCGTCAATTCCTTTGTCCTGGCCAAGATGAAACTTGCCACCGGGGGCAAGTATCTGTGGACGCGCACCATCGGATCAACCGTGGTGGGGCAGGGCGTCGACAGCCTGATCTTCTATCCGATCGCGTTCCTCGGCATCTGGTCCAACGAACAGGTGCTGACCGTGATGGTCACCAACTGGGCGCTGAAAGTGGCGTGGGAAGCGGCGCTGACCCCGGTGACCTATCTGGTGGTCGGCAAGCTGAAACAGGCCGAGGGGGTCGACCTGTTCGATCAGGATACGAACTTCACGCCGTTCAGCGCCAAGGTGTAGTCCGGGACCGCTCGCCCCCGCGGCGGGGACGAACGGCCTGCCGGATCAGAACCAGGCCTTGTCCCCCTGAACATATTTGCGTTGCCAGTCGTCCTCTGAAATCGCCAGATAGATGATGAATTCGATGAACGCGATCAGCGAGACGGCAATGCCCGGCACGACCAGAAGCCAGCCGATGGTGCCGCACAACAGCATGATGACGCCAGTGCCGATCCGGCCAAGATAGAATTTGTGGGCGCCGAAAATACCAAGGAAAAAGGCGAGGATCGCGGCGATATATTTGTTCTTTTCACCCGCCAGCAGATTATCCGACGCGATGGCAAAGATCGAATGCGCCATGCCGTCGGCGATTTCGAAATCCACCGTCTGGCCGTTCACCGGATGCGCCTGCATCCGCCACTGGGACGGGACAAACCGATAGCGCACGCCATCGTCGCCGCTGATGAACCCTTCGCCCCGGTCATAATCGAACGCCAGTATCTTGCCGCGCATCGCCGCCGCCTCCCGTTTGTCGACCGGCAGCATTGCCGGTTCAGGTGTGTTAGTCAAGTAAGGCGGCCTGGCCGGGCCGGTCAAAGCGTCGGGCGCCAGTCCCAGCCGAGCGGATCGCCGTCCATCACCTCGACCCCGGCGGCGGTCAGCTCGTCGCGGATCGCATCGGACCGGGCAAAGTCCTTTGCCGCGCGGGCCTCGCGGCGTTCGGCAAGGCGGGAATCGATGTCTGCCGCCGTCAACGCGGCATCGGCGGGGCGGACGCGCAGCGCCTCCCGGCTGAGAGTAGTTAATCGGAGACCAAGTGCTTCGTCATATTTTGCAAGAGTAGCTAAGCGGCCAGTAGGGTAGTCTTGTTTTGAAACTAGTAATTCTAGCAATGCCAATGCACGTGGGGTGTTTAGATCATCGCATATAGCTTTTTCAAAACTTTCCAGCAATGTGCCAAACTCGGCACCTCCTTGTACGTAATTATCCAGTGGTTCGAATTCGTCGGTATTAGTTGCTTGAGCGATACGGAGCCGGTGAACCGCCATCACCAGCCGCTTCAACCGCGTCTGCGCCGCCAGCACCTGTTCCGCGCCGAACTCAAGCTCGCTGCGATAATGGGCGCTGAGGCACATCAGGCGATAGGAAAGCGGGTGGACCCCCGCCGCCTTCAGCGCCTCCAGCGTCGCGACTGATCCCTTGGACTTGGACAGCTTGCCTGTACGGTCGACCAGGAAATTGTTGTGCATCCAGAAGCGCGCGCCGGTGAACCCGGCGGCAACCCCCTCTGGCGCGGTGCAGCCGCAAAATGCCTGATTCTGCGCGATCTCGTTCGGATGGTGGATTTCGCGGTGGTCGATGCCGCCGGTGTGGATGTCGAACGGAAAGCCCAGATATTTGCCGCTCATCACCGAACATTCGAGGTGCCAGCCCGGCGCGCCGCGGCCCCAGGGGCTGTCCCATTCCATCTGGCGCGTCTCGCCCGGCGGCGTCTTGCGCCAGATGGCGAAATCCTGCGGATGCCGTTTGCCCGACACGGGGTCGATGCGGCTTTCCCCGGCATCGTCCTGGCCCCCGGCCAGCCGTCCATAGTCGGGCACGGTGGAGCTGTCGAAATACAGGCCGCTGTCGATTTCGTAGCAATGGGCCGGTGCGATCCGCGCGGCGAAATCGATCATCTCGTCGATATGGTCCGTCGCCACGGACCAGACGGAGGGATCGCCGATGTTGAGGTCGCTGAGGTTTCCTTTGAACACCGCGGTGTAATGCGCCGCGATGTCCCAGGCGGATTGCCCGCGCTTTTTCGCCGCCGCCTCCATCTTGTCATCGCCCGCATCGGCATCGCTGGTCAGATGGCCGACATCGGTGATGTTGATGACATGGGTGAGCGGATACCCCTTCCACCGCAGCACGCGTGCCAGCGTGTCGGTGAACACATAGGCGCGCAGATTGCCCAGATGCGGATCGGAATAGACCGTCGGCCCGCAGCTATAGACGCGCACGCCCTTGTCCGCATCCAGCGGAGCGAAATCCTCGACCATGCGGGTCAGCGAATTATAGAGGCGAAGCGTGGTCATGGTGCGGGGCGTTTAGCGAAGGGCAGGCGGGCGAGCCAGCCCCGATCCTTCAGCACGCGCATCGCCGCATTATGGCCCGGCGCGCCGGTCACGCCGCCGCCGGGATGGGTGCCCGATCCGCACAGATACAGGCCGGGGATTGCGCCGCGATACTCCGCCTCACCCAGAAAAGGCCGCGCGGCCCAGAGCTGATCCAGGCTCATTCGGCCGTGGAAAATGTCTCCGCCGATCAGGCCGAACTTGCGTTCGAGATCCAGCGGCGAATGAACCTGAGTGGCGACGATCAGCTTGCGGAACCCGGGTGCGAACCGCTCCACGGTGTCCAGCACGGCGTCGGCGGCCGCGTCCCGGCAATCGTCCCAGCTTTTGCCATTGGGCAGGACCGGTGCGAATTGCTGACAGAACAGGCTGGCGACGTGCGCGCCCGGCGGGGCTAGGCTGTCGTCCAGCATCGACGGGATCAGCATTTCCACGATCGGTTCGCGTGACCAGCCATGGGCGCGGGCATCTTCGAACGCCCGCTGCATATAGCCGAGCGAGGGCGCCATGATGATTCCCGCGCCCAGATGCGGCCCCGGATCCGGCAGCGCGGCAAAGCAGGGCAGGGCGGACAGGGCGACGTTCATCCGGAACGTGCCCGATCCGGCGCGATAGCCGTGCGAGCGGGCAAGGACGCTATCGGGCAGATCGGCGGGATGGATCAGGCGTTCGTACAGCAATTTAGGCCCGACATTGGCGATGATGCGGGGTGCGCGCAGCTCCTGACCGCCGTTCAGGCGCACGCCGGTTGCCCGGCCGCGATCGTCGACCAGCACCCGCTCGACCGCCGCATCGGTACGGATGGTGGCTCCGGCCGCGACCGCCGCCCGTGCCATCGCCTGCGTGATCGCGCCCATCCCGCCAATTGCGTGCCCCCACAGGCCGCGCTTGCCGTTCACCTCTCCAAACACATGGTGGAGCAGGACATAGGCGGAACCGGGCGTATCCGGCCCGGCATAATTGCCAACCACGGCATCGAACCCGAACAGTGCACGCACCGGATCGCTTTCGAACCAGGGGTCCAGAAATTCGCTGGCCGACAGGGTGAAGATGCGCAGCAATTCCCGCTGCACGTCGATGGGCAGGCGGGCGACCTGCCGCGACTGGCCAAGCGCGGCCAGGATCGCGCCCGCACCGCCACCGACATTGGGCGGCGGTTTCAACGCAAGATCGCGCAGCACATCGGCAATCCGCTCAAGCATTGCGGAATAGGCCTGCAGGCGTTCGGCATCGCGGGACGAGAATTTGGCGAACTCGGCTGCCATGTCCGCCTGTCCACCGGCCAGCAGATGGCGGCCATCGGGCAGAGGCAGGAAATTGCCCACCGGCCGTTCGACGATGGTCAGGCCATGGGCGTGAAGCGCCATGTCGCGGATCACGCGCGGCTGAAGCAGGCTGACCGTATAGCTGGCGGTCGAATTGCGGAAACCGGGCGCGAATGTTTCGGTCACCGCGGCCCCGCCCACGATCCCGCGCGCTTCCAGCACCAGCGGCTTTAGCCCGGCGCGCGCCAGGTAAAAGGCGCAGACAAGGCCATTGTGCCCGCCCCCGATGATGATGGCGTCATGGGTGGCGGCGGTGGACATTCGATCCTTCAGGCAAGCTGGATGACGGACCGTTCCTTCATCGACCGATAGATCGCATCGATCAAGCGGATGTCGCGCAGCCCCTCTTCGCCCGGAACGATCGGCGTCCTGCCCGTGCTGGCACACAGAGCGAGATGATCGAGCATCGCCACGAACTGTTCATCGCCGGTGCTGCCCAGATCGACGGGGCCGGCCCGTCCGTCCCGGCTGACCCGCATGGCATGGCCCCCGTAAAAGACGGATGGTTCCAGCTCCAGCCAGCCCTTGGTGCCCACGGCGCGATAGCGGCCATGGGCGGAGCTGTAGGAGGACAGGCAGTTGGCGACGACGCCCGACGGGAATTGCAGCATGAACGACACCCGGTCCTCCACCTCGGCGAAGCGGGGATCGCTTTTGTCCGTCGTCTCGAACGCGGATAGCGCCACCGGCTCCTCGCCGGTCAGATAGCGCGCGGCGTTCAGGGAATAGATGCCGATATCCATCATCGAGCCGCCACCGGCCTTTGCCTTTTCCAGCCGCCACTGGTTGGGGCCGATGGAAAATCCGGTTTCGACCTGAAGCGTGCTGAGCGGGCCGACATGCCCCTGCCGCACCCAGTCGATCGCCCGGCGGTTATAGGGTTCGAAATGGCAGCGATATCCGATCATCAGGTGCCGATCCGCCGTCTTTGCCGCGTCGATCATCGACTGACATTCCGCCGGGTTCATTGCCATCGGCTTTTCGCAAAGCACGTGCTTTCCAGCCTTCAACGCGCGGATCGAATATTCGGCGTGAAGAAAGACGGGCAGGACGACATAGACGATGTCGATATCCGGGTTGTCGCGGATGCGGTCGAAATCGGCATAGCTGTAGCGGTGGGTTTTCGGCACGTCATAGTCCGCGCCATATTTGTCCAGCTTGGCCGGGGTTCCGCTGACCAGCGCGGCGATGCGGCTGTGCTGGCACAGCTTCATGCGGGGCATGATCTGCGCGGTGGCATAGCTGCCCAGACCGACAATGGCATAGCCCAGCTTGCGCTGGCCCGCCTGACCCGGCCCGGCGGCATTGAGGCTGGCGGGCAGAGCGGCGGCGAGTGCGCCCATGCCGATGCCCTGCAGGACCGCGCGGCGATTTTCCTGTGCGCTCATTATCCCCTCCATCCGTCAACGACCCGAACGGGATAGGGAAAAGCGGGGCGATCAGAAACCCTTAATCCGGCAACGCATCCTGTGCCGTCAGCCGGTATCCGACGCCCGGTTCGTTGACGATCAGCGCGGGGCGGGCGGGATCCGCCTCCAGCTTCTGTCGCAGCGCACGAACGACGATGCGCAGATATTCGACATCGCCGGCATGGGCCGAACCCCAGACATTGGTCAGCAGTTCGCGGTGGCTGATCACCCGATCGGGGTGCCGGGCCAGTTCGGCCAGCGTGCCATATTCCTTGGGCGACAGGTGCACCTCTGCCCCCTGCCGCGTCACGCGGCGACGCTCCAGGTCGATGGTGACGTGGCCGGCGGTCACCACCGGCTGGCTGCCCGCCGCCCGGTGGCGAAGCGCGGTGCGCAGCCGGGCGAGCAGTTCCTCGGTATCAAACGGCTTGGTCAGATAATCGTCCGCGCCCAGATCGAGGGCGGCGACCTTTTCGGCGGTTTCTTCCCGCGCGGAAACGACCAGCAGCGGCGCGGTGGACCGGCCCCGGATCAGCTGGATCAGCTCCAGCCCGTCCCGGTCGGGCAGGCCAAGGTCGAGCAGCACCGCGTCGGGCCGCTCGATCTCGACCAGCGACAACCCCTCGCGCGCCGATGCCGCCTCGATCGCGTCATGCCCCGCCCGCGTCAGCGCGGCGCGGAGCAATCGGCGGATATGGGCATCGTCCTCGACGATCAGCACCTTTGCGGCATGGGTCATGCCGCCCGGTTTAGGGCCGGGCATTGCCCGCGTCGAGGGCACGGTTGAGCATCAGCACATTGACCTGCGGCTCGCCGATAAAGCCCAGCAGGGGGTGTTCGATCCTGGCGCTGACCAGGGCACGCAACTCGGCCGCGCTGGTGCCGCGGGCCTGTGCCACGCGGTCCACCTGCGAAAAGGCCGCCTCGGGGCTGATATGGGGGTCAAGCCCCGAGGCAGAGGCTGTCAACAGGTCGGCGGAGCCGGTCTGACCTGCGGCAGGGCGTGCGGCACGAACGCGTTCCGCCAGAGCGGCGGAGGTCGGGCCGAGATTGGAGCCGCTGGACGCCATGGCGTCATAGCCATCCGCACCGGCGGCGGACGGGCGGCCATGGAAATAGCGGTCGGCGGAAAATCGCTGTCCGATCAGGCTGGAACCGACCACCTGGCCGTCCTGTCGGATCAGGCTGCCATTCGCCTGATCGGGAAAGATCAGCTGGGCAACGCCGGTGATCGCCAGCGGATATGCAAGGCCGGTCAGCGCGGCGAACAACAGCGTCAGGACAAGGGCGGGCCGCAACGCGGATTTCAGGTCGTTCAACATGACGGGGTTCCCTCAGGCAAGGCCGGTGGAGGAGACGGCAAGGTCGATGAGCTTGATGCCGATGAACGGAGCCACCAGACCGCCCAGGCCATAGACGGCCAGGTTGCGGGCCAGCAGCGGACCGGCCGCCATCGGGCGATAGGTCACGCCCTTCAGCGCCAGCGGCACCAGCAGCGGGATGATGACCGCGTTGAAGATGATCGCGGACAGGATGGCGCTTTCCGGGCTGGCCAGCGCCATGACGTTGAGGACGCCAAGGCCGGGATAGAGCGCGACGAAGATCGCCGGGATGATCGCGAAATATTTCGCCACGTCATTGGCCACGGAAAAGGTGGTCAGTGCGCCGCGTGTCATCAGCAGCTGCTTGCCCAGGCCGACGATCTCGATCAGCTTGGTTGGATCGCTGTCCAGATCGACCATGTTCCCTGCCTCACGCGCGGCCTGCGTGCCGGTGTTCATGGCAACGCCCACATCGGCCTGCGCCAGGGCAGGGGCGTCGTTGGTGCCGTCGCCGCACATCGCGACCAGGCGGCCGCCCTGCTGTTCCCGCCGGATCAGGGCCAGCTTGTCCTCCGGCGTCGCTTCGGCCAGGAAATCGTCCACCCCTGCCTCTGCGGCGATCGCGGCGGCGGTCAGCGGGTTGTCGCCGGTGATCATCACGGTGCGGATGCCCATGCGGCGCAATTCGGCAAAACGTTCGCGGATGCCGGCCTTCACCACATCCTTAAGCGCGACCGCGCCCAGTAGCACGCCGTCCTGCGCCACGGCCAGCGGCGTCATGCCGGCGCGGGCGATTTCGTCGGTGATGCGGCGCAGTTCGGTGGCGGCGCTGCCGTTATTGTCGGTCGGCTGGCCGATGGCGGTCAGCACGGAATCGACCGCGCCCTTGCGGATCGTACCGTCCAGCGTCTTGACGCCGGAAATGCGGGTCTGTGCGGTAAAGGGGATGACCTCGCTGCCCGCGGGCAGCTCCTGCACGGTGATGCCATGCTTTTCGCGGGCCAGCGTGACGATCGACCGGCCCTCCGGCGTTTCGTCGGCCAGGCTGGCGAACAGTGCGGCGCGGGCGAGCGCGTCCACGGTCACGCCGTTCAGCGGGCGGAACTGGCTGGCGGCGCGGTCACCGATGGTGATCGTCCCCGTCTTGTCCAGCAGCAGCACGTCGATATCGCCCGCCGCCTCGACCGCGCGGCCCGATTTGGCCAGCACGTTGAACCGGACCAGCCGGTCCATGCCCGCAATGCCGATCGCCGACAAAAGCGCCGCGATGGTGGTGGGAATAAGGGTGATCAGCAACGCGGCCAGCATGGCGACCGGGATCGATCCGCCGGCATAGCTGGCAAAGCCCGGAATGGTCGCCACCGCGATCAGGAAGATGATGGTCAGGCCGACCAGCAGGATGGTCAGGGCAATCTCGTTCGGTGTCTTTTGCCGCTCGGCCCCTTCGACCAGCGCGATCATGCGGTCCAGAAAGCCCTGTCCCGGTTCCTGCGTCACCCGCACCTTGATCCGGTCGGAAATGACGCGGGTGCCCGCGGTCACGGCGCTGCGATCGCCGCCTGCCTCGCGGATCACGGGCGCGCTTTCGCCGGTGATCGCGCTTTCGTTGACCGACGCAACGCCCTCGATCACCTCGCCATCGGCGGGGATCAGGTCGCCGGTTTCAACAAGGACGACATCGCCCAGTTGCAGCAGCGTTGCGCCGACGATTTCATAGGCGTCACCAACGCCGATGGTGCGTTTGGCGGTCAGTTCCGCCTTGGTCGCGCGCAGCGATGCTGCCTGGGCACGGCCGCGCCCTTCGGCCAGCGCCTCGGCAAAGGTGCCGAACAGCACCGTCAGCCACAGCCAGACGATCAGCTGCACCTGAAAACCGGTGCTGAGCCCCTCGCCGCCGACAAAGGCGAGGATGGTCAGCAGCAGCGCGACGATGGCAGTCGTGAACAGAACCGGGTTGCGGATCAGTTCGCGGGGAGAAAGCTTGCGGAACGCATCGCCGATGGCCGGAACCACAAGCTTTGCGGAAAACATGGATGATGCAGCGGCCATGGATGCCACTCCTGTCAGGAAAGGGTGCCGGACAGCATCGCGAGATGATCCGCGATGGGTCCGAGTGCGAGGCTGGGAAGGAAGGTCAGGCCGCCCAGGATCAGGATGATGCCGACCAGCAGGCCGACCCACAGCGCCCCGGTGGTCGGGAACGATCCGGTGGTTGCCGGGCTGTGCCGCTTGGCCGCCAGGCTGCCCGCAATCGCCAGAACGGGGATGATCACGAAGAACCGGCCAAGCCACATGGCAACGCCCAGGAGGCCGTTATACCAAGGCGTCCCTGCGGTCAGGCCGGCAAAGGCCGAACCGTTGTTCCCGGTTGCCGAGGTAAAGGCATAGAGGATTTCGGAAAATCCATGCGGCCCCTTGTTCAATGGCCCGGCCAGGCCCGCCTCGGTCACGGCGGACAGGGCGGTAAAGCCAAGGATGCACAGCGGCAGGACGGCAATGGCCAGCACGGCCAGCTTTACCTCGCGCGCCTCGATCTTCTTGCCGACATATTCCGGCGTCCGCCCGACCATCAGGCCGGCGACGAACACGGCCAGGATGGCGAACAGCAGAAAGCCATAGATGCCCGCGCCGACGCCGCCGACGACAATTTCGCCCAGCTGCATGTTGAACAGCGGGATCATGCCGCCCAGCGGGGTAAAGCTGTCGTGCATCGCGTTGACGGCACCGCAGGATGCGGCCGTGGTGACGACGGCGAACAGCGCGGATGCGGCAATGCCGAACCGGGTTTCCTTGCCCTCCATATTGCCGCCGGGCACGCCCAGCTGATGGAGCACCGGATTGCCGGCGGCTTCGGCCCAATAGGTGACGGCAGTGCCGGCGACGAACAGCACGGCCATGGCGGACAGGATGGCCCAGCCCTGACGCGTGTCGCCCACCGCCTTGCCAAAGCACCAGGCAAGGCCGACACCGATCATGAAGATCGACACGATCTGCACCAGGTTGGTCAGCGCGGTCGGATTTTCGAACGGATGCGCGGAATTGGCGTTGAAGAAGCCGCCACCATTGGTGCCCAGCATCTTGATCGCTTCCTGACTGGCCACGGGGCCGAGCGCGATGGACTGCTTTGCGCCCTCCAGCGTCGTTGCATCGACCATTGCGGACAGGGTCTGCGGCACGCCGCTGAACACCAGGAACAGGGCATAGACGATGCTGATCGGCAGCAGCAGATACAGCGTCACGCGGGTCACATCGGCCCAGAAATTGCCAATGCCCGCCGCCTCGCGCCGGGCAAAGCCGCGGAACAGGGCAAAGGCGATGGCAATGCCGGTCGCCGCGCTCAGAAAGTTGTGCAGCGTCAGGCCCAGCATCTGCGACAGGTTCGACAGGGCGACCTCCCCCGAATACCATTGCCAGTTGGTATTGGTCGTAAAGCTGATCGCGGCATTCATCGCGCCGTCCGGCCCGATCGCGGCCAGCCCGCGCGGGTTCAGCGGCAGCACGTCCTGAAGCCGCAGCACGGCATAGAGGAACAGCAGCAGGACGAGGTTGAACAGCACCAGGCTGAGCGTATAGCGGCGCCACCCCATATCCTGTGCCGGGTCGATGCCCGCCAGCCGGTAAAACCCGGTTTCGACCGGCCCCAGCACGGTATGCAGCGGCGTCCGGCGACCCTCGTAAAGCGCGAACAGCCATTGTCCCATCGGTTTGGCCAGCAAACCGACGATGACGACAAAGAGCGCAATCAGCGCCCAACCTTCTACGGTCATGGACAAGGGCCCTTTCGTCAGAATTTTTCGGGACGCAGCAGGGCCGCGACCAGATAGGCGAGCAGGCCGAGCGCGGTCAGGCCGGCCAGGATCAGGGGCAGTGTCATCGCATCACCCCCGTTCGGCCAGGCGCACCAGCGCCAGCGTCAAAAGGAACAGCCCGCCCAGAATCGCGAGCCAGGTCACATCGGCCATGGGCCATTCTCCAGCTATTATCGTCCGCGTCTGGACGATGCCGGCCGGGCAATTAGGGCGGCCGGGCATTAGCGTTCGAGGGCGAAAAGCGGGGTGCGGCATAAAGATTCCATAAGGATCGTGTTGCCGCGACGCGGGTTATGGCAGGACTGTGCCGATGAACGACGTCAGGATGCCGTGGTGAGCGACAGCGATCGGGATCAGCGCCCTTCGCCCGAGGCGCTGTTGCGTGCGGCGAACCGGGAACAGCGCGGGCGGCTGAAGATCTTTCTGGGCGCTGCGCCCGGCGTCGGCAAAACCTATGAGATGCTGACCGACGGTGCCGCGCAGCTGCGCGATGGCAGGGACGTCGTGATCGGCGTCGTCGAAACCCATGGGCGCACCGAAACCCAGGCGCTGGTCGAGCCGCTGGAAGTCGTTCCCCGGCGCGTGGTCGATTATCGCGGCCACCGGCTGGAGGAAATGGACCTGGACGCGGTGATCGCGCGGCGGCCCGATCTGGCGCTGGTCGACGAGTTTGCGCACAGCAATGCCGAGGGCAGCCGCCATCCCAAGCGGTGGCAGGACGTCATGGAACTGCTGGATGTCGGCATCGACGTCTATACCACGCTGAATATCCAACACGTCGAAAGCCTGAACGACGTGGTGGCGGGCTTTACCCGCGTTCGCGTGCGGGAAACCGTGCCCGATACGGTGTTCGACGGTGCCGAGGTCGAGGTGGTGGACATTCCGCCCGACGAGCTGATCGAGCGGTTGAAGGCGGGCAAGGTCTATATCCCGGCCGAGGCGAGCCGGGCGCTCGACCGGTTCTTTTCCCGTCCCAATCTGTCCGCGCTGCGCGAAATGGCGCTTCGCCGCGCTGCGATGAGCGTCGATCAGTCGCTGCTGGAGGATCTGGCCACCACGACCGCAACCGGAACCTTTGCCGGCGGCGAGCGGGTGCTGGTCGCGGTCAGCGAACTGCCCGGATCGGATCAGCTGGTGCGCGTTGCCAAGCGGCTGGCCGATGCGCTTAAGGCGCCGTGGCAGGCGGTGTTCATCGAAACGCCGCGCGCCGCGGGCTTTTCCGCCGATCAGCGGCAGCGGGTGGGCGAGAGCCTGCGCCTTGCCGCAACGCTGGGTGCGACCATTGCCACGGTGCCGGCGGTGTCGGTGATCGAGGGGTTGCGCACCCATGTCGCCGGGATGCGCGCGACGCAGCTGGTGATCGGCAAATCGGTGCGCAGCTGGTGGTTCGAACTGCGCCATGGATCGGTCGTCGATGCAATGCTGCGGGCGGGCGAGGGGCTGGCGGTGCACGTCATCCCGGGGGAGGCCAAGCTGTCCGCCCCGCGTCAGGCGGCGGCGCTGCTGCGCGGTTGGGGCGGGGTGCGCGATTATGTGGTCCTGGCGCTGCTGCTCGCCGTCACGACGCTGATCGCCAAGCTGGCCGAGCCGCTGATCGGGATGGCGGGCGTCGACCTTTTGTATCTGCCGCCGGTGATCATCGGATCGATCTGGGCCGGTCTGCGCCCCGGACTGATTGCGGGGATTGCGGCGGGGCTGGCCTATAACTTCTTTTTCCTGCCGCCGCTCTATACCTTTACCATCGCGGACCCGCGCAGCCTGCTGACCGTGTTCGTCCTGATCGGCATTGCGGTATTTACCGGCAATCTGTCGGCGCGGCTGCGCGACCGGGCCAATCTGGGTGCCCGCAGCGCCCAGGAAAACGCCGCTGTCGCCGCTTTCGGTCAGTCGCTGGCGCGCGTGTCCGACTGGGATGGCACCAGCCGGATCGTGTGCGAGGAAATGGCGCGGACGCTCAACTGTTCGGTCATCCTGTTGAACGAGCGGGAGGGCGAACTGGTGCGCGTTGCCGCGTGCCCGCCGGATCAGCCCGATCTGGGGCCGGTGGATCGCGCCGCCGCCGACTGGGCATGGAGCCGGGGCGAACCGGCCGGGGTCGGCACGGGCACCCTGGTCGCCGCCGAGTGGCAATTCCATCCGCTGCGCACCGCGCTGGGCACGCTTGCCCTGATCGGCCTTGCCAATGATGGCGGGGGCAATCCGGTGTCGGCGGACCGTGCGCTGCTGTTTTCCACGCTGCTGGGTCAGGCCGCGCTGGCGCATGAGCGGCTGACGCTGGAGGATCAGGTGCGCGAGGTGTCGGTGCTGCGCGAACGCGATCGGCTGCGCGCGGCGCTGCTATCGTCCATCGGTCATGACCTGCGCACGCCGCTGACCGGCGTGGCGGCGGCGATCGACGCGCTGGCGGCAGAAGGACAGGCGGATGACAAGACGGTCCGCATGGCGCAGGCAGAGGTCGGCCGGCTGAAACGGTTTCTCGACAATCTGGTCGACATGGTGCGCATCGACAGCGGCGCGCTGAACCTGTCGATCGAACCGACCGATCTGACCGATGCCGTCGTGGCGGCCGTGCATGACCTGCGCGCGGTGCTCGCATCCTGCACCATCGACCTTCGCGTGCCGCCCAACCTGCCGCTGGTGCGCGCGGACCCGCGCCTGTTGCATCACATCCTGATCAACCTGCTGGCCAATGCAGCGACCCATGGCGGCGGGGACCGGATCATCGTCAGCGGACGGCGGATGCCCGATGGCGTCGTCCTGTCCATTGCCGACAACGGTCCTGGCCTGCCCGATGGTGCTCAGCACCGGGTGTTCGAAACCTTTCGCCACGGCGATGGCAATGACCGGCACGGCGGCAGCGGCCTGGGGCTGGCGATCGCCAAGGGCTTTGCCGAGGCGATGCAGGCCAGGGTCAGCGCCGCCAACGGGGCAGAGGGCGGGGCGGAGTTCAGCATCAGCCTGAGGCCGTGGCTGGAAACCGCCCCGACCATCCCCGACGAACCGGCAGGCATGAACGGCTAGGCGCTCAGCCAGCCCCCGGTAAAGCCCGCCCGCTGCAGGCCGCGGCGGATATGCGGGTTCTTCTTCATGGTTTCCCAGACAAGCCCGCTGCGATGGTTTTCGATCATGGCCACGATCGGCCCCTGATCGATGCCCAGATAATCCTTGTCCACCCAGCCAAGGCCGGGACGCAGTTCGCCATGCTTGAACGGTTCCGGCGGCCGCCGCGTGATGGTGAGGTTGAAGGCGTCCAGAAAGCCGTATTTGTCGTACAGCTGTTCGCCATAGCGGAAATACATCGCCTGAACCGTTGGCTCGATGATTTCCGGCGCAAACGGCATTGAGCCGAGCAGTGCGGTGGGGGCAAGGGTGCCATCGTCCCGCTCACCGGGTCCGCGCGCCGAATAGCTGAAGAACTGCCGGTCGCTGCCGCCCGTGTTCATCCGGAAATCGCCCGGTCCGTCGCACGCGGTAAGGCCCCAGCAATCGGCACCATATCCCGCCCATCCGCCGGGATTTTCGACGGCATAGTTGCGCTGCGCATAGGTCGCGCGGCGGCTGTTTTCAAAATAATCGATGCCCTTGGCGGACATGAAGGAATCGCGGATGCCCCGGAAATCCACCCAGACATGGCTGTATTGATGGCCGAACATCGGGGCGAAATGCAGGTGCGGTTCGCCCCACCGGTTCGACCAGCTGGGTTCGAACCGGGCGGCCCAGGCATCCCAGGTGCCATCGGCCAGCGGATGCGTGGGCGAGCCGAGCCCCAGGATGTAAAGGATCATCCCTTCGTTATAGATGTCCCAGTCCGACCGGATGAAGCCGCTTTCCGGGTGCCAGCCCATCGACACGAATGGCGCGCGCGGGGTGATCCACGGCCATTCGACGGCCTGGTACAGCTGTTCGGCCAGTTCGCGGATGCGCGCTTCCACCGGGCTGGCTGCATCGTCGAACCAGCTTTGCACGAACAGCACGCCAGCCATCAGCAGGGCGGTGTCGATGGTGGACAGTTCCGACAGCGAAAAGCGGTAGCCGCGCGTCGAACCCAGAAAATGGTAGAAAAATCCGCGATAGCCCGAAACGCCGGTCGGCGTGTCGCCCATCGGCGCCTTGGCCAGGAACTCCAGCGTGGTCAGCGTGCGCTGTGCCGCCGCCTCCCGCGTGACCCAGCCATGGCTTGCCCCGATCGGATAGGCGGTCAGCGCAAAGCCGATGGCCGCAATCGAGACAAAGGACGGGGTGGGCCAGCGATCCGGCGCCATGCCGGTCTTTTCATCCGTCACTTCCCAGAAATAGCGAAAGGCGCGGCGCTGGATATCGTCGATCAGCGGGCTGACCTCCACGTCCAGCGCGGGCCGGTCGTTGAGGACGGTCCAGCCATCCACCGCAATCGGACCTGCCGGGGCGGGCGGGGCCGAACGCGGGGTGCATCCCGCCATCAGACCGGCAAGGCCGAGCCCCGCCGATCCCACAAACTTCCGTCTGTCGAACAAGTCGCTACTCCATCTGGGTTGGCCGCGGCGGGGCCAGGGGTGGGGGGAGGAGGCCCCGCCGCGACCGGCAAGACTATCAGAAGCGATAGCCAAGCCTGAACTGGACCCTGCGCGGCAGGGTCAGCAGGTTCGCTGCATTGTCCGCATTGGCGGGCAGCAGCGGATCAGTGACCTGACCGGTGGCCGGGTTGATCGTGTTGTTGAAAAAGCCGTCAAAGCCGCTGAAATTGTTGTTGTTGAACACGTTCAGCACATCGACCGCGATGTTGAAATTGTCCTCCCTGCCAAAGATCGCGAAGTTCTTGGCCAGCGTGACGTTGACTTCGCAGAAGGCGAAGACCCCGGCGATGCAGTTCTTTTCCGGGTAACGCGCGGTGAATTCGTTGAACCCGACCGACCCGCCATTGGTACCGTCCACCACCTGATACGCCTGACCCGAACCCAGCGTGGTCAGGGTCGAGAACTGGAAGCCCAGCGGCAGATCGACGATGCCCGAAATGACGACCCGGTGCCGCTCGTCGCCCGGCGACGCGCGCCAGCCATAGGCATCCGGCGTGATCTGATCGAGGCTGAACAGATCGCCGCCATTCTTTTCGGCCTTGCCCAGCGTGTAGGCGATGTTGAGGCCCCAGCCCGACGTTTCGGTATAGTTCTTGTCGAGCGTGAAATAGAGCGCCTTGTACCGGGTATCGAGCCCGTCAAAGCCGATCAGCACGTTGGAATATCCGGCGGCTCGAACCGCCGACAGCACCGTGCCATCGCAGCAGCCGCCAAGCCCGCCGTTGTTCCGCGTGGCGAACAGGTTGGTGTAGCCATTGCGGCCGCGCTGATACGAACCGGTCACCGACGCTTCGAACACGCCGATCCGCTGACGCACGCCAAACGAGAACTGGTCGTTCACTGGCGGGCGGGAATCGTTCTTTACCGCGAACAATTCCGGCAGGCCGACCTGCGGATTGGCGTTGATCAGTGCCTGAAGCCCATCACGCGTCAGATAGGACGGGTTCCACCGGATCGTCGGCTGACCATCGCGGTTCGCACCGTCCGCGGAAAACCGGAAGCGGCCGATCGGGTTGATCGTGCGCGACAGTTCATCGACCGTGTTGTTGAAATTGTTGCGGTCATAATAGCGGCCTGCACCGCCGAAGATCACCGTGCTGCGGTCGCCCTTGATGTCCCAGGAAAAGCCGACGCGCGGCTGGATCGCACCGGCGAACGGTTTGCGGTCGTTACCGTCGGTGATGTAGTTTTCGGGGTCGAAATAGGCGTTCGCGGGCACGGCACGCAGCGCGGCGGCAGCGGCGGCAGGCGTGCGATATTCGTTGTTGAAGCCGTTGGTTTCGTAATCCCAGCGGACGCCCAGGTTCAGCTGAAGGCGATCGGTGATGTCCCAGTCATCCTGCAGATACAGGCCGACCTGTGTGTTCGACGCATCGATCAGCCCGGAGCCGAGGCCCAGCAACGCTTCGGCCGGAAAGGCAAAGTTCAGATTGTTGTTGGGTTCGCGGCGGAAGAAGTAGCGCGGCTGGATATACGCCTGATTATCGAAGCTGATGTCCGTCACCTCGACACGCGCACCGAACTTGATCGCGTGGCCGGCCAGGCCGGTATAGGTGAAGTCGTTGCGGATATTGTAACCCTGTTGCAGCTCGCGCCGGGTCGAATCCTTGCCGCCGAACAGCAGCACGCCCTGATAGTCGAACGAGGCCAGATCGGGGTTCAGCGACGTCGGGTTGAATTCGTAGTTCAGATAGCTGGCGTTGAATTCGTTGACGAAATCGTCGCCGTTATAGGTCCACTTGAACTGATAGGTATCGACGAGGTTGCGCTTGTTTTCGGCATATTCGAACGCGGTGTTGCCGCCGAAACCCTGAATGTCGCTTTCCTGGCGACGGCTGAACGACAGGTCGAAGATCTGGTTATCGTCGGGCGTCAGGGTCAGCTTGCCGAAATAGAAATCGCTGCGGAACGGGCTGACGAACGCGCCCTCGAACTCTTCGATCTGGCGACCGGAAAAGTTTTCGAATTCCGTGATGGCATCGGGCGCGCCGGTCGAACGGACGTTGAAGGCGCGGTCCTGATCATTGCCTTCATAGGCAACGAAGAAGAACAATCGGTCCTTGACGATCGGGCCGCCCAGCGAGGCGCCATATTGCTTGCGCTCGAATGCGGGTTTGGCGTTGCCTCGACGCCGGTCGAGGAAGCTCGTCTCCGACAGCGACCGGTCGGTATACTGGCCAAAGATTTCGCCATGGAATTCGTTGGTGCCGGATTTGGTGACCGCCGTGATGATCGCCGCGCCGGCCTGTTCATATTCCGCCTTGTAGTTCTGCGTGATGACGCGGAATTCCTGCACCGCAAGCTGGCCGAAGGGATTGCCCCGGCTGTTCTGCTGACCAGCGACGCCGCCTTCGCGCACCTTGTTCTTCAGGCTGAGGCCGTCGATGAACACGTTGACCTGTGCCGCGGGCGATGCGCCGGACGAAAAGCTCTTGTCGGTTTCGCTGTCATTGTAGCGCACGCCGGGCGCGAGCGCCGCAAAGCTCAGGAAGTTGCGGTCCGTCTGCGGCAGGACGCGGATCTGGTCCTGGCTGATGTTGGTGGCGATTTCGCTGGTCCGCGTTTCGCGAAGCCGCGAGCCGGTGACGACGATGTCCTCGCCCGTGGTCGGTTCGGCCGCTGCGGCGGCATCATCGGCGGGGGCGGCTGCTGCCCCGAGCTGGGCATCGACCGTCGCGGCCTGACCCACGCCCACACCGATCACGCGCTCGAACGTCTCGCCGTTGGGACCGGTTACAGTGATACGATAGGTGTCGGGCCGCACGCCGTTCAGGATGTAGCCGCCGCTGGCGTTCGTCGTCGCGGTCTGCGCGCGATTGGTGCCCGTGCTGACGATGCGGACGGTTGCACCGGATACCGGTGCGCCGCTGGCATCGGTGACGACGCCGCGGATCGATGCGGTCGTGGTCTGCGCCGCAACGGGCGCGACCAGCGTGACGGAACCGGTCAGCGCGGTCGCGCTGGCCAGCAACAGACGGATAGCTGATGATTGACGCATTGGTTTTCTTCCCTGCTAAACCCCCGTTTGCCGGGGCTGTTTTTACTGTGATGAGGACTGGGTACTGGCCCTGATAATGAGGCTGGGGCTACGAAGTTCCGTCAGCGGAACGGTTTCTCCGGACAATATTGTCGACAGGCGGTTGATGGCCCGGGCGCCGATGTCGGCAATGTCCACCGCCATCGTCGTCAGGCCCGGACTGATCAGCCGGGCAAGCGGGATATTGTCGAACCCTGCAACCGCGATCTTGCGCGGCACATCCATGCCCGCATCGCGCAGCGCCACCATCGCGCCGATGGCCATCATGTCGTTGGCGGCAAAGACCGCATCGGCCGCGATCTGGCGCGCGGCCATCGTTGCGACCGCAGCCCGGCCCGAATCCTCGTCGAAATTCCCGGGCAGGATGATGGCGGGCAATCCGGCCGAGGCCATTGCCTGGCGATAGCCCTGAGCGCGGTGTTCCGCCTCGATATTCCCGCGTGGGCCGGCGATGTGAACGATCGCGCGGCGGCCCGTTCCGATCAGGTGATCGACCATGGTGCGCGCGCCGGCTGCATTGTCGATCCGCAATTCCATCCTGCCCTGCCGGTTGTCGGGACAGTTGAGCAGCACGGCGGGGACATTGGCGGGCAGATGCGCGAACAACAGGTCGGGATCCACGTGCGGCGCCATGACGACCAGCCCGTCGACGCGCCCGCGCATGCTGCGCATCGCGTCGATCCCGTGCAGCGGATCGGCGTGCATGTTGGACAGCAACAGGTGCATCCCCCGCGCCGACGCCTCACGGTCCATGCCGCGCAGCATTTCGGAAAAGAACTCGCCGTGCAGGTCGGGCAGGACGACGCCGACCGTGCCCGTGCGGGACAAGCTGAGGCCGCGTGCACCGGCATGGGGAACATAGCTAAGGCGCCGGGCCGCAGTCTCCACCTTGTCCTTCAGTTCAGGGCGCACATTGGGCAGGCGATTGAGGACGCGCGACACCGACGCGACGGAAACACCCGCCTCGCGCGCCACATCCCTGATCGTCGCCTGGGTCATGCCCGTCCGTTCATCCTCATCGGCCCGTCGGGACCGCTTTCGCGGGCGGCCTTGCCAGCCGCCTCTTGATGTAACCGGTTACAAGAAACTACAAGCGTCTGCAATAGTCAGGCAGGGTGACTGCCTGTCCTGGGCCAAGCCGTTCGTTTTTCAGGAGAGTTTATGGATCGCACCCCCCGAATCAGCCGCCGCGCGATGATGATCGGCGCTGGCGCGGTCGCGGCATGGGTTTCCTCGCCCGCCCGTGCGCTGATGCAGAATGCGGCCGCCGATTCCCTGTCCCCCCGGCTCCGCGCGCTGATCGCCAGCATGACGGTGGAGGAAAAAGCGGGACAGGTGACGCTGATGGCAGCCGCCTGGGCGGGCAGCGCCGCGAACGCGCTGAACCCGACCAAGGGCGGGGCCAATTATCAGCAGCAGCTGGACGAGGTACGGCGCGGCCGTATCGGCGGGGTGTTCAACGGCAATGGCGCGGAAATGGCGCGCCAGATGCAGCAGGCGGCGGTGCGCGATTCCCGGTTGAAGGTGCCGCTGATCTTTGCCGCCGATGTCATTCACGGCTTTCGAACCGTGTTCCCCATGCCGCTGGCCGAGGCGGGCAGTTTCGATCCCGACCTAGCTGAACGGACGTCCCGGATCGCGGCGGTCGAGGCGACGGCGGCAGGCATCGACTGGAATTTCGCGCCGATGGTCGACATTGCGCGCGATCAGCGTTGGGGACGCGGCGTCGAGGGGGCTGGCGAGGACATTCTGCTCGGCAAGCTAATGGCGGATGCGCGGGTGCGGGGATTTCAGGGGCGTCGCGGCCTTTCCGCCGATGATGCAATGGCCGCCTGTGCCAAGCATTTTGCCGCCTATGGCGCGGCAGAGGGCGGGCTGGATTACAACAGCGTCGACGTGTCCGAACGGACGCTGCGCGAGGTGTATTTTCCGCCGTTTCAGGCCGCGTTCGATGCCGGGGCAGCGACCGTGATGGCGGCATTCAACGAACTGTCCGGCGTGCCGGCCACTGCCAATCCCTGGCTTCTGTCCGACGTGCTGCGCAAGGAATGGGCATTCGGCGGCCTGGTCGTATCCGATTACACCGGCGATTTCGAACTGATCGATCATGGCTTTGCCGCCGATGAGCGCGAGGCGGCAAAGCTCGCCTTTCTGGCGGGCGTCGATATGTCGATGCAGTCCGGTTTCTACATCAAGCATCTGCCCGACCTGGTCGCATCGGGCGAAGTGCCGATGGCGCGGCTGGATGAAGCGGTCGGCCGGGTGCTGGCGCTGAAGCAGCTGCTGGGCCTGTTCGACGATCCGTTCCGCCGCATCGACCCGCGCCGGGAAAAGACGCGGGTGCGCACCAAGGCGCATCTGGCCGTCGCGCGGGAGGCGGCGCGCCGTTCGATCGTCCTTTTGAAGAATGACGGCGACCTGTTGCCGCTGCCGCGATCGGGCAAGCGCATCGCCCTGATCGGCCCGTTTGTTCAGGGTCAGCGCGAGTTGATCGGGCCGTGGAACGTCTATGGCTCGGATGCAGAGGCGGTCGATCTGCTGACCGGCGTTCGCGCGCTGGTGAGCGATCCGGCGCTGGTCACCGCCGTCGACGGATCGGGGATCGAAGAGCCGCTGGCCGGCGGGATCGAGGCGGCGGTCGCCGCCGCCAACGCGGCCGATATCGTTGTGCTAGCGATCGGGGAAAGCCAGCGCATGTCCGGTGAGGCGCAGTCCCGCACCGATATCGGCATCCCCGCGCCGCAAATGGCGCTGGCCGAGGCTGTGGCCGCAACGGGCAAGCCGGTCGTCGTCCTGCTTCGCCATGGCCGCGGGCTGGCGCTGGCGGGCGCGGTCAAGGACGCCCCGGCGATCCTTGCCACCTGGTTTCTGGGGTCGATGTCCGGTCCGGCGACGGCCGACATCCTGTTCGGGGTGGAGGGGCCGTCGGCCCGCCTGCCGGTCAGCTTTCCCCATGCCACTGGTCAGCAGCCCTATCATTATGCGCACAAGAATACCGGGCGACCCAATCCGCCCGGTCCGCGTCAGGATTACAAGGCGCATTACCGGGAGGCACCCAATGCCGCGCTCTATCCGTTCGGCCATGGCCTGACTTATGGCCGCATCGAATATTCCGCCATGGAGGGGGCGGGCAGCACGCTGACCGCTGGCGGCATGATCAAGGTCGCGGCGACCATCGCCAATACCGGCACCCGTGACGCGGTGGAGGTGGTGCAGCTGTATGTCCACGACATTACCGCCAGCATCACCCGTCCGGTCCGCGAACTGAAGGCGTTTCAGCGCGTGCCTCTCAAGCCCGGCGAGCGCCGCCGCGTCGAATTCACACTGCGGCGGGAGGACCTGACCTTTGTCGGCCTCGACCTGAAACCCACGGTGGAGCCGGGCCGTTTCCGGCTGTGGATCGCCCCTTCGGCTCAGGCAGAGGGCGTGTCCGGCGAATTCACGCTGGCCTGACGCCCGCGCAGCGGATTGGCCAGCATCGCCGCCGCGCCCAGCGCGATGGCGATGGCGGGGCCGGCGATCATCAGCCATTGGATGGCATCGCGTGCGGCCGGTCCCGGCGTCCCGCCGCGATACCCCCATGCGGCATAGACGGCGCCCAGCAACAGCGCGGCCAGGCCCAGGCCCAGTTTTTGCGCCAGCATGAACACGCTGAACGCCGTCGCTTCGACCCGGTGGCCGGTCGCGTCGGCACCGTGATCCACCGCGTCGGGCAGCATGGCCCAGGCGGACAGGTGAAAGCCGCTGAGCGCTGTCTGCATGGCGCCCAGGAACAGCAGGGCCGCGGTGACGCCGACACCGGGGACCAGCGCGAACAACACGGCCGCCACGATGCCCAGCGCCGCTGCGCCCAGCCAGGTGGCCCGCGCGCCCATCCGCAATGCCAGTGCCGTCCAGGGCGGCACGGTCACCGCGCCGACAACGCCCATCATCGCCAGTGCCTGTTGCCCCGCCTCTGGTGCGGCCAGACTGTGGGTGAAGAAATACAGGACCGAATGGCCGATGATTGCACCCGCCACCGTTGCAGCCAGTGCGGCCAGGGTCAGGGTGATGAAGGCGCGATTGCCGATCAGCGTCATCAGATCCAGCCGGACGGATCGGGGGCCGGCCGACTGCGCCTCGATCTGCTGTTCCGGTACGAACAGGGCGACCATCAGCAGGATGGCGGTGGCCGCACCGGCAAACAGGATGGCCGTTCCGGTATAGCCATTGCCCAGGCCCGGCATGGCCAGCGCAACGGTCACCGCGCTCGCCGCGCCGAATGCCATCCGGGCACCCGACATCAGCGTCCGGTCCGCGCTGGCATGGCTGACCCGCACCGACCAGGCGGCATAGGGCAGGTTGACGACGGCATAGAGCAGCCGGAACAGGAGGTGAGCGGCCAGAATGGCGCCGATACCGCCGCCCAGCCCCTCGGCAAAGATCAGGATGAACGACAGGCCGAGCGGCAGGGCCATGATCGCCACGATGCGTCGATATCGGATGCGCCAGCGATCGACCGCAATGCCGATGGCCAGATCGGCCGCACCGTCCATCACTGCGCCCGCAGCCATCACCGATCCGGCAACCTCCGGCGAAAGCCCCAGCCGGTCGGTGTAGAAGAACAGAAGGAACAGGCTGAGCGCCTGCCAATAGAGGTTGAAGCCGAAATCGCCTGAACCGAACAGGATCGATCGGGCCGGATGCCGGGGGGGCGGGGGCGGGACCATGGCCGGTGTTTAGGGACGGGGGCGCACCGGTAAAGCGGAAATCGGATCGGCCGATACCTTGGCGGCGGCCGCCGTGTCATGCGCGATCGGGGGCATGACTGTGCCGATGCCCCTGCCGATCCCTTCTGCTTTCATCGATGTAAGTTACGTATTGTTGCGATCTATCAATAAGCTACCGATGGGGCGATACCGGCCTCGACACGGTTTTCGGGTCGCAGAGGCTAAAGCCCGCCCGGGGCGGCAGGCGTGCGCATTGTTACTCCCTTTCAGTCGCACGCCTGCGCAGCTGCCACCCGCAATCTGTAACGCGCAGCGCCGCTGCGGATCCGCCAGCCACCAGATCTGTCCCGATTTGTGTAATCCCGTTCGGGTTGCGGCCCCCAAAATGCTGGATCGTTGCGCGCGCGACGATTACCGAAAGAGGATTGCCTTTTCCGTTCAGTTCGGGCCGGTGGGGCGCGGACGTGCAAGAACCGGCGCATCGGGTTAAAGGGTACTTCATTGGACAGTTCGACCGATGTCGGTCAAATGGTGATGACGGGCATACACGATCCGGCACTGGTGCCGGTGTCGATCGGCATCGCTGTCCTTGCATCGTTCACTGCACTCAGCATCGTTGCACGGATGCGCGCGGCCAGCGGCCGGGCCACCTATCTGTGGCTGTGCGCTGCGGCGGTGGCGCTGGGCGGCGGCGTGTGGTCGATGCATTTCGTTGCCATGCTGGCCTATCGGATGCCCGGCATGGTGATGCGCCATGACCTTGCCCTGACGCTGGTGTCGCTGGTGCTGGCCATCGGTGCGACCGGCCTGGGGCTGGGCGGGATGGACTGGAACCGGCCGCGACGGTTGCGCGTCGGTCTTGCCGGTCTGTTCATCGGCGGCGGTGTCGCGGCCATGCACTATGTCGGCATGTCCGGGATGTACATGGCCGGATATTCTGTCGTGTACGATGTCCGCTGGGTCGCACTTTCCATCCTGATCGCGCTGGCTGCGGCGACGGCTGCGGTCTGGCTGGCGTCACGCGATTATGGTCGCGGCCGGCAACTGGGCGCAGCGATAGTGATGGGCGCGGCCATTGCCGGGATGCACTATGCCGCGATGGCGGGCGTCGGGTTTGTGCCGGATGCCGATTCGGCCAAGCGCGGTGTGGCGCTGTTCGATCAGACAGCGCTCGGCCTTTCGATTTCCGTCGTCACGGCGATGATCCTGATCCTGGCGCTTGCGGCTGCCCGGGTACAGCGGTTCATCGAACGCGCCGCGCAGGAACAGGCGCGCACGACGCTGCTGCTGACCATTGCCGATACGCTGCGCGGGCAGGACAGCGGCGAGGCATTGTCCGCCATCGCCCGCGCGCTTGGTGAGCATTTCGGGGCTGTCCGTTCGGGATTTGCGGAATGGGATGCCAGTGGCGGCAGTTTCGATTTCGTCGTGGGCTGGAGCGACGGGAGCGTCCCTCCGCTGGCGGGCAGCGATGCCGCGCGCTTTGTGCCGTCGACCTTGGACACGCTGTCGACAGGCGGGCTGATTGCCAGCGAGAACCTGCCACTCCTCCAATCCATTACCGTTGCCGGCAGGCCTGATGGCGGGGCGGCGGATCATGCCGCATTCCTGATCGTTCCGTTCGTCCGACACGCCCGGTTGCGCAGCATCGTCTATCTGAACGACCGCAGCCATCGCCGCTGGCGGGCGGACGAGATCGCGCTGATCGAGGATATTGCCGAGCGCATCCGGTTGTTCATCGAACGCCAGGCGGCGGAAAGCGAGTTGCGCGCGCTGAACGCCAGCCTCGAACTGCGTATCGAGGCGCGTACAGCGGAACTGCGGCTTGCCGAGGACCGGCGACGGCAGGCGGATGCACTGTACCGCGCCTATTTCGAAAACACGCCCGATCGGCTGTTCGTGATCGGCGTGCGCTCCGATGGCGATTTCTTTGTTGAACAGCTCAATCCCGCGCATCAGGCAATCGTCGGTTTTGCGCTGGATGAGCTTGAAGGACGGACGATCAGCGAAATCCTGTCCCCCGATCTGGCCGAGCGCGTGACCAGCGCCTATCGTCATGTTGTTGAGACCCGGCAGCTTTACCAGTATCGCGAAATATACCCCGAAACCGGGGACCGGCGCTATCTGGATACGACGCTGGTGCCGCTGTTCGACGCTGTCGGTCACGTCGTCCGGATCATCGGATCGAGCCGCGATGTGACGCGACAGGTCCAGACTGAAGAGGCGCTGCAACAGGCGCAGAAGATGGAGGCGATGGGGCAGCTGACCGGCGGGGTCGCGCATGATTTCAACAATCTGCTGACCCCGATGCTGGGCGCGCTTGATCGGCTGCATCGCAAGGGGGTGGGGGATGATCGCGACCGGCGCCTGATTGACGGGGCGCTCCAGTCGGCGGAGCGCGCACGCACGCTGGTCCATCGCCTGTTGTCCTTTGCCCGTCGTCAGCCGTTGCAGCCGGTGCCGGTCGACCTGTCGCAACTGGTGACGGATATGGCCGGCCTAATCACCAGCACGGTGGGGCCGCGGGTCAACCTGATCCTCGATACGCCCTCCATGCTGCGCCCGGCCACCGCCGATCCCAACCAGCTGGAAATGGCGCTGCTCAACCTAGCCGTGAATGCCCGCGACGCGATGCCCGATGGCGGCACGCTAACGATCGGGGTGTCCAGCGCCGTGGTCGATCCCGGCGACGGATCGGGGCTGGCGCCCGGTGCGTATCTTCGGCTGATGGTCGAAGATACCGGGACCGGCATGGATGCCGAAACGCTGTCGCGCGCCATCGAACCGTTTTTCACGACAAAGGCGCTGGGCAGGGGAACCGGGCTTGGCCTGTCCATGGCGCATGGCCTTGCCTCTCAGCTTGGCGGCACGCTGACCATCGACAGCGTGCCGGGACGGGGAACCAGCATCTGCATCTGGCTGCCCGCTTGCGGCGACCTGCCCGTTGCCAAGCCGGTAGCAGGCGATCCGTCGACGCGTCGGTCCTCTGGCCAGGTCCTGCTGGTCGATGACGAGGATCTGGTGCGCGGCACCACGGCACAGATGCTGTCGGACATCGGGTTCGATGTCACGGTTGCCGGGTCCGGGGACGAGGCGCTTGCGCTGCTTGATGGGGGGTATCGCCCCGACCTGATGATCACCGATCACCTCATGCCGGGCATGACCGGCAACGCCCTTGCCCGCACGTGCCGCGAGCGGTTTGGCGACCTGCGCATCCTGGTCGTGTCGGGCTATGCCGACGCCGATGGCATCGATGCCGGTTTGCCGCGCCTCACCAAGCCGTTCCGGCAGGACGAACTGGCCAACGCCATCGGGCTGCTGTCCGGATCGCCTGCCTGAACGGCGGGCCGCTCATTCCTTGACCAGGATGTGCGGCCCGATCGCGTCAATGGTGGGGCATCCGGTCAGCGTCATCGCAACCCGCATTTCCGCATCGATCAGGTTGAGCAGGTGGGCAACGCCCGCCTCTCCCTTTGCGCCCAGCGCATAGGCCCAGGCCCGGCCCAGCAGCACGCCCTTTGCCCCCAGCGCCAGCATCCGCACCACGTCCAGCCCCGACCGCACCCCGCCATCGGCCAGCACGGTCAGGCGATCGCCCACCGCCGCCGCGATGGGGGGCAGGGCGCGGGCAGTGGCCGGCACCCCGTCAAGCTGACGCCCGCCATGGTTGGATACGACGATGCCGTCCGCGCCCAGATCAGCGGCTGCGCGCGCATCCTCGGCGTCCAGGATGCCCTTGATGATCAATGGCCCGGTCCATTCCGTGCGGATGAAATCCAGATCCTTCCACGTCACGCTGGCGTCGAAATTGTTGCGCATCCAGGCAAAGAAATCCTCCAGCCCGGTATTCCCGGCCAGCACGGGCGCGACATTGCCCAGCTGATGCGGTCGGCCATTGACGCCGACGTCCCATGCCCAGTGGGGGTGTTTTACCGCCTGCCAGATGCGGCGCAGATCGCCGGCAAGGCCGGAGGCGCCCGCCAGACCCGAATGATAGTCGCGATAGCGCGAACCGGGCACCGGCATATCGACGGTAAAGATCAGCGTGGTGCAACCCCCATCGCGCGCCTGTTGCAGCAGCGCGCGCATGAAGCCGCGGTCGCGGATCATGTACAGCTGGAACCATAACGGGCGCGGGCTTGCCTTTGCCACCTCGTCCAGCGGGCAGCAGGAAACGGTGGACAGGCAGAACGGCACGCCGGCCGCCGCCGCCGCCCGCGCTGCCTGAGTCTCGCCCCGCCGTGCGTTCATCCCGGCCAGACCAACGGGTGCCAGCGCGACCGGCATCGACATCGCCTCGCCGAACAGGCTGGCCGACAGGTCGATGCCATCGGTGCCGGTCAGCACGCGCTGGCGCAGCGCAATGCCGCTCAGTTCCTCGACATTGCGACGCAGCGTCACCTCGGCATAGGAGCCGCCGTCGATATATTCGAACAGGAAGGGGGGCAGGCGCCGACGCGCCAGTTCCCGATAGTCGATTGCGGATGCGGCCTTGCGGATCATTGCAGGTTCACGAACGCCCCGCCGTCGACCAGCAGCGCAGCCCCGGTGACATAGGCAGCCATGTCTGACGCCAGGAAGATGATCGGCCCGGCCAGGTCGTCCGCCTCGCCCAGCCGGCCCAGCGGAATGCGCGCGGTCATCCGGTCGCGCTTGTCCTGATCGGCCAGGTCGTCCTTGTTGATTTCGGTAAGGATGGTGCCCGGCAGCACGGAATTGCAACGGATGCCATGCTTGCCCAGCGCAATCGCGGTGGATTGCATCAACGAATGGATGCCGGCCTTGGTCGGCGTATAGTGGGTCTGATATTCCCCGCCGACCAGTGCGGAGATGGAGGATACCGCGACGATGGCACCGCCGTCGCCCTGTGCCACCATCTGCTTTGCCGCTGCCTGACACATGTAATAGGCGCCGTGCAGGTTCACCCGCATCGTGCGCTCCATCACGTCGGCCGGCATGTCCAGAAAGCTGTGGAACGGGCAGATGCCGGCATTGGATACCAGGACATCGACCCGCCCGAACGCATCCACCGCGCGGGCAACGAAGTCGGTCGCGGTCGCCGCTTCGGCAACGTCGCCCTTTACGGCAAGCGCGCGGCGGCCCAGCGCCTCGATCTCCGCCACTGCCGATGCGGCCTTGGCGTCACTGGATGCATAGTTGAGCACGACGTCCGCGCCATGACGGGCAGCGCCAATGGCCGCCGCCCGGCCGATGCCGGTCGATGCGCCCGTGACAAGCACGACCTTGTTCTCAAGCAATCCCATGCAGTTCTCCATTTGCCGAATATTCTGGTTCAGACCGCCTCGGGGTCCTTGCCCGACCAGCCCAGGTCCGCACTGATTGCGGCTGCTGTCCGGCGCACATCGTCGGTAAGCGATTCCATGCGGTCATCGGACATGTATTGCGCCGCGCTCGACACGCTGATCGCCGCGACGATCGCGCCGCCCGCGCCCCGGATGGGCGCGGCGACACACCGGATCAGATCCTCGTTTTCCTGAAGGTCATAGGCGCGGCCTGCCCGGACATAGCCGGTCATCCGTTCCTGCCAGACGGACCATTCGGCGCGCGGCGCGCCCGCTGCCTGATCTTCGCGGAACAGCCGTTCCCAGGTTGCGGGCGTGCTGTCCAGGAGCAGCGCCTTGCCAAGGCCGGTCGAAGTCAGCGCCTGACGATCGCCTACCCGGCTGGAGATTTCCACCCGGCGGCGGCCCGGAATCTTGTCGAGATACAGCGCCCGATCGGCGTCGATCACGCCGATATGCACCGTATCCTCGGTCAGGCCGGCCAGCCGTTCCAGATGGTCGCGCGCCACCTGAACAATGTCGGTCTGTTGCTGGGCGATAAAGCCCAGTTCCAGCAGCTTGGGTCCGATCCGATACCCGATACGGGGGGCAAAGCTGAGATACCGCCGTTCGATCAGGGCGCTGGCCAGCCGGTGCGTGGTCGACCGGGTCAGCCCAAGTGTCTGAGCCAATTCGACAAGGGTCAGCGGGCTTGATGTCACCGCCTCGATCACGTCCAGCCCGCGCATCAGGGTCTGGCTGCCCGCGACGGAGGAACGTGCGCCAGCCGCCCCGTCGGCTGATTCAGGATTTGACGACGTCGTTCTCATTTAATAATACTCTGTCTCATAATGTGAAAATGTCAAGAGCGTGCTTGTCATCCGGTCACGCGCAGCATTTTGGGGATCGTGTGCTGCACGGAACGGACAAGCAAGGGGGAGGGGCAAGCCAGCATGGAGCAAAAGGGCTTATGAAATTTCCGCTTATCCGGCACGTCCGCGCCTATACGGTGCGCGGCGGCGGGGCCGATTACCATGACCAGGGCGAGGGCCACTGGATCGACGACCACATCGCCACGCCGATGAGCCGATATCCCGAATATCGCCAGTCGCGGCAGAGTTTCGGCATCAATGTGCTGGGCACGCTTGTGGTCGAAATCGAGGCGGATGACGGCACGATCGGTTTTGCGGTGACCACGGGCGGCGAACCGGCCTGCTATATCGTCGAAAAGCATCTCGCCCGCTTCCTTGAAGGGCGCAATCCCGCCGAGATCGAGAAGATCTGGGACCAGATGTATTTTTCCACCCAATATTATGGCCGCAAGGGACTGGTGGTGAATGCCCTGTCCGGCGTCGATCTGGCCTTGTGGGATCTGCTCGGGCGGCTGCGCGGCGAGCCGGTGCATCAGATGCTGGGCGGCGCCGTCCGGGACGAACTGCAATTCTATGCCACCGGCGCGCGGCCCGATATCGCCAAGGAACTGGGCTTTATCGGCGGCAAGATGCCGCTGCACCATGGCCCGGCCGAGGGCATTGAGGGATTGCTCAAGAATATCGCCGAACTGGCCGAAATGCGGTCGCGCTGCGGCCCCGATTTCTGGCTGATGTGGGATTGCTGGATGGCGCTGGACGTTGACTATGCCACGCGGCTGGCCATTGCTGCGCACGAGCATGGCCTGAAATGGATCGAGGAGGCGATCAGCCCCGACGATTATTGGGGCTACGCCGAACTGAAGCGCAACGTGCCGCGCGGCATGTTGGTGACCACCGGCGAGCATGAAGCGACGCGGTGGGGCTTTCGGATGCTGATGGAAATGGACTGCTGCGACATCATTCAGCCCGATGTGGGCTGGTGCGGCGGCCTGACCGAACTCATCAAGATCAGCGCGCTGGCCGATGCGCGGGGCAAGCTGGTCGTGCCGCACGGCTCGTCGGTCTACAGCTATCATTTCGTGGCGACGCGCCACAACTCGCCCTTTGCCGAGTTTCTGATGATGCACCCCGGCCCGACCGAGGTGGTGCCGATGTTCTCGCCGCAACTGCTTGGCGAACCGGTACCCCAGAACGGTCGCCTGCCGATCAGTGCGCTCGACAAGCCCGGCTTCGGCGTCGAGCTTAATCGCGATATCGCCCTTCACCGCCCCTATCAGCATTAAGGAACAGTCCGAGATGAAGTTTTGTCGTTTTGGCCCGCGCGGGGCCGAAAAGCCTGGTGTGATCGATGGTCAGGGCCGGATTCGCGATCTGGCCGGGCACCTGTCCGATGTCACAGTCGATGCGATCGACGGGCTGTCGGTCGATGTGGACAGCCTGCCGCTGGTCGAGGGTAAACCGCGGCTGGGCGTGCCGGTGGCCGGCATCGGCAAGATCGTGGCGATCGGCCTGAATTACGAGGATCACGCCATCGAATCGAACCTGCCGATCCCGACCGAGCCGGTCATGTTCATGAAGGCGCTGTCGGCGCTGACCGGCCCGAATGACGAGGTGATGCTGCCCAAGGGGTCGACCCAAAGCGACTGGGAAGTCGAGCTGGCGGTCATCATCGGCAAGACCTGCCGTTACGTCGACGAATCCGCCGCGCTGGATCATGTCGCCGGCTACGCCATCGCCAATGACGTGTCCGAACGCTTCAACCAGAAGCAGCGCGGCAGCCAGTGGTCGAAGGGGAAGGGGCACGACACCTTCTGCCCGCTGGGTCCATGGCTGGTCACGCCGGACGAGGTGGGCGATCCGCAGGCGCTGGACATGTTCCTCGACCTCAATGGCGAGCGGATGCAGACCGGCAACACGCGCACGATGATCTTCAACGTGGCGCAGATCATCAGCTATGTCAGCGAATATGTGACGCTGTATCCCGGCGATGTCCTGATCACCGGTACGCCGCCGGGCGTGGGTGAGGGCAAGAAGCCGCAGGCAATCTATCTGAAGGCGGGCGATACGATGCGCCTTGGCATCGCTGGGCTTGGCGAACAGCAGCAGCAGGTGGTCGAATGGCGCCATCTGGGTGACGAGGTGCTGGGATGACCAGCTATGCGGGGCGCTTTGCCGGCCGGGCGGCAATCATCACGGGGGGCGCATCGGGGCTGGGCCGATCGGTTGCGGAGCGCATCCTTGCCGAAGGCGGCACGGTGTCGCTGTGGGACATGAACAGCGCGCTGGATGAGGCGCGCAATCAGCTCGGCGGGGTTCATGGCGTCAAGGTTGATGTCTCGGACTCGGCTGCCGTGGAAGCGGCTGCCGCCGAAAGCGCGGCCGCGCTTGGCCGGGTGGATATCCTTGTCTGTTCGGCCGGGATCACCGGCCCGACCGTGCCCGTCACCGAATTTCCGCTGGACGGCTGGGAACGGACCATCGCGATCAACCTCAACGGCCTGTTCTACTGCAACCGTGCCGTGGTCCCGCACATGCTGGCCAATGGCTATGGCCGGGTCGTCAACATCGCGTCCGTCGCGGGCAAGGAGGGCAATCCCAATGCGTCCGCCTATTCCGCGTCCAAGGCCGGTGTGATCGGGTTCACCAAGTCGCTGGGCAAGGAACTGGCCGGCAAGGGCGTGATCGTCAACGCGCTGACCCCGGCGACGTTCGAAAGCCCGATCCTGGCGCAGCTGCCGCAGAGTCAGGTGGATTACATGCGCTCAAAAATCCCGATGGGTCGGCTGGGCGAAGTGCATGAAAGCGCCGCGATGGTCTGTTTCATGGCCAGCGAGGAATGCAGCTTCACCACGGCATCGGTGTTCGACACCTCGGGCGGCCGCACCACCTATTGAACAGGACGGAGACCGGCATGGAGCGGTTGCCCTTTATTGATGCGCATATGCATCTGTGGGATCTCGACCGGATCGATTATCCCTGGTTGAAGCCGCCGTTCGACGATGCCGGTCCCAATGGCAGCGTGGCGGCGATCGCCAGCACCTATCTGCCCGCCGATTATCGGGCAGAGGGGGCGAACTGGAACATCATCGGCGCCGTCCATGTCGAAGCGGGGGCCAATCCCGTGCAGTCGGTCAACGAAACCGACTGGCTGCACGAAATGGCCGATGAAACGGGCCTGCCCACCGTGCTGGTCGCCCATGCCGCGCTCAATCATCCCAGCCTGGACGCCATGCTGGCCGTGCACGCCAGCTGGCCGCGCGTCCGCGGCATCCGGCACATCGTCAACTGGCATCCCGATCCGAACCGGACCTATACCCCCGCCGATCTGACGCAGGACCCGGTGTGGCGGGCCGGCTTTGCCCGGTTGGCCGATCATGGCCTGTCCTTTGATTTTCAGGCGTATCCGGGCCAGTTTGCCGGTGTGGCCGACCTGTTTGCTGCCAATACCGGCGTTCCCGTTATCATCAACCATGCCGGCATGGGCGTGGACGGGGCGCAGGAATGGCGCACGGCCATGGCGCTGCTCGCGCAGCTGGATCATGTATCGGTCAAGCTGTCCGGCCTTGGCTTTGTCTGGCGCACCCCGGACGAAGGGGCGATGCGGGAACGGATCGTTGAACTGGTCGAACTGTTCGGCACCGACCGAGTGATGCTGGCCAGCGATTTCCCGACCGACCGCCTGTTTGGCGATTTCGATGCAACGCTGGCCCGCATGGACGCGGCGCTGAGCCACCTGTCCGACACGGAACGCCGTGCGATCTTTGCCGGCAACGCCAACCGGATCTATCGCATGGGGGTGGAACTGTAACGGCACGGGCAATCCGCTGAGCGGCGCTTTGCTGAGCTAACGCAATGGCCCCACCGGCCGCCGCGCCAGAGGCCGAACCGCAAGCGTGAAAAAAAGCACGGCCGCGAACGCTGGTGCGCTCGCGGCCGTCTTGTTGGTCAGCGTCAGCCGACGGCTTTGCTTACTTGCTGCGTTCGACCTGGTCGAAATCCAGCTCGACCGGGGTGGCGCGGCCAAAGATGCTGACGGAAACCTTGACCTTCGACTTGTCGAAATCCAGTTCCTCGACCACGCCGTTGAACGACGCGAACGGACCTTCCAGCACCTTGACCGCGTCGCCGATCTCGTAATCGACCTTCACCTTCTGCTTCGGTGCGGCGGCGGCTTCTTCCTTGCTGTTCAGCATCCGCTTGGCTTCGGTTTCGCTGATCGCCTGGGGCTTGCCCATCGAGCCAAGGAAGCCCGTCACCTTGGGCGTGTTCTTGACGAGGTGATAGACATCGTCGTTCAGGTTCAGCTTGGCCAGCACATAGCCGGGCATGAACTTGCGTTCGGACTGCACCCGCTTGCCGCGACGCACCTCGGTCACGGTTTCCACCGGCACCTCGATCGCTTCGACCATCGGCTCCAGACCCAGGCGAGTCGCCTCGGACAGGATCGCCTCGCGCACCTTGTTCTCGAACCCGGAATAGGCGTGAATGATGTACCAGCGGCTCATGGGATGCGTCTTTCTTTTCTTACTTCGCCAGCGACAACAGCGTGTCGACGATCAGCTTGAACATGGTGTCCACGGCAAAGAAAAAGATGCCAAGGATGCTGGCCATGATCAGCACCATCACGCCGGTCATGATCGTTTCGCGCCGCGTCGGCCAAACGATCTTGCTGGCCTCGGCCTTCACCTGGTTCACGAACTCGACGGGGCTGGTCTTTGCCACGGTCTCAAATCCTCAATCAGTTGATCCGCCGCCGGACATGGGCCCTCCGCCCGGTCCTTTGCAAGAGGAGCCGGTGCGAATGATCCAACGCTATCGGATTGATGCTCGCTTAGCGCGCCGCAGCGGGAAGCGCAAGCTGGCACGAGTGGCAGGACTCGAACCTGCGGCCCTCGGTTTTGGAGACCGATGCTCTACCAACTGAGCTACACTCGTACGCGCGGCGCACCTCCTACAAATCCATTGCGCGTTCGGCAAGCGATTATGCGGCGGCGCTGGAAGAACCGCTGTTGAGCGCGATCGCGCGCGCCTCGTCGACGGGCAGGGGGCGTCCGAAATAATAGCCCTGTACCTTGGTACAGCCCAGCATCCGGACCAGTTCGTGCTCCTGCTCGGTCTCGACGCCCTCGGCCGTGGTTGCCATTTCCAGCGACTGGGCAAGGGCGACGACGGCGCGGATGATCGCAATCGCTTCCTTTTCCCCGCGCGATGCCCCCTGCACGAAACTGCGGTCGATCTTGATCGAGGAAAAGCGCGTGCGGCTGAGATAGCCGAGCGAGGAATAGCCCGTGCCGAAATCATCGAGGCTGAGGCGTACGCCAAGATCGAGCACCCGTTCCAGTACCCGGATCGCGCTGGTCCCTTCGCGCATGAACACGCTTTCGGTGACTTCCAGCTCCAGCCGTTCGGCCGGCAGGCCCGTCTCCTGAAGCGTATGGGACACCAGCCCCACGAAATTGGGGGAATAAAGCTGTTCGGCGCTCACGTTGACCGCGATCCGGATATTGGCGGGCCAGCGCGCCGCCTCTGCACATGCGTGTTTCAGCACCCACGCGCCGATTGCGGGGATCAGCCGCGCTTCTTCGGCAAGCGGGATGAAGCGCGCGGGCGACACTTGGCCATGTTCCGGATTGTACCAGCGCAGCAGCGCCTCGAATCCCGTCAGCCGTCCGTCGGTCGCATCGACGACGGGCTGATAGTTCAGTGAAAATTCGTTCAGGTCGAGCGCGCTGCGCAGCGCGATTTCCAGCTTGCGCTTTTCCTCTGCCTCGACGTGCAATTGCGGCTCATAGATATGGACATGGCCGCCGCCGGCATCCTTTGACCGGTACAGCGCCAGATCGGCCGACCGGATCAGCGTTTCCGCGCTCCGCCCGTCGCGCGGGCCGATGGCAAGGCCAATGCTCGCGCCGATGAACAAGGTGTTCTGATCGACCTCATAGGGGCGCGACAGCGTGTCGATGATGCGATTGGCCAGCTGTTCCACCGCCTTTGAATCGGTGGCGTCTGGGATGATCAGCGCAAATTCGTCGCCGCCCAGCCGCCCGATCACCGCATTTTCACCGGCCAGCTGCGCCAGACGCTGCGCCACCTTGCCAAGCAGGCGGTCGCCGACCTGATGGCCCAGCGTGTCGTTCACCGCCTTGAACCGGTCGAGGTCGATCATCATCAGCGCGCACCGCGAGCGCCACTGGTCTGCCCGCTCCAGCGCCCGTGCCAGCGATTCGTTGATCGACAGCCGGTTGGGCAGGCCGGTCAACAGATCGTACCGCGCCAACCGGCTGATCTTTTCCGCCGATGCCCGTGCCTCGGTCACGTCCGATCCGACGCCGCGATAGCCAAGGAATGTGCCGCGGTCGTCATAGCGTGGGCTGGCGGTGATTTCCCACCAGCGTTGCTGGTCCGCGACATGGACCGGCAGCAGGATGTCGGCAAACGGCTCGCGCTGCTTCAGCCGTTCGGACAGCTCGCGAAGGCCGGGGTGGAAATTCCCCGCTTCCCATGACGGCCCGGCCAGCACCTCCAGCAGCGACCGGCCCGTAATGTCCGCCGGCTCCACCCCGATCGACCGCGCAAATCGTGGACTGGCCCGGGTCAGGCGGCGCTGGGCGTCGATTTCCCACAGCCAGTCCGATCCGTCGTCCTCGAACTCGCGGAGCAACAGGCTGACCGTCTGATCCCGCTCGCCCAGCGCAATCTCGTTCGCGCGCAGGACCACCAGCGATTCGCCCCGGGCAAAACAGGCGAGCATCAACAGCGCCATGAACACCATCGTCGCCGCTGCCAGCGCGAAATGCGCCTGAATGGCCAGCATGACCGCCGCAGCAATGCCCGTGATGGCCAGAAACACCAACGTCGCCAGCGGTAGCGCGGCCATGGCAAAGGCAGCAGCCGCCATCAGCACCGCCAGGATCATCCACAGGCCGAAGAGCGTGTCCGTCGTGGCACCCGGCGAAAACGCCAGCGGCGGGACCGACCAGACAGCGGCCAGCGCAACGCCGTCCAGCATCGTGTCGCGCACCTGCCGCACCTCTGCGGTGGCAAGCGCCGGTCCGCCCGCCGCCAGCCGGCGAAAGGCAACGGCGGACGAAATGGCGGCGACGAACGCCCACCAGCAGGCTAGTTGCCACAGCGGCTGTTCCGCGCGGAACAGCATGACGACCAGTGTCGCGGTCAGCACGCTGGCGCCCAGCATCAGGAGGGCAAGCTGTCGCCCGGCATTCAGCTGCGCGGCGCGGATCGGCCCCCAATCGGTATCGTCCGCCGGGTCATACAGACCCAGCAGGGCGCGAAAATCGATCCGCGGGTGCGGAAACTGGGACTGGACAGCATCGCTCACGCGCCGACCATAACCCCCGGCTGGTTAGCGAGAGGTTAGGCCCCGGGCGCAGCTCATCGCGAATTCAGCGTAAAGAAGCGATGTTATGCCGCGATGTCATAGGGCTTGATCTCGCCCGCCAGATACAGGTTGCGCGCCTTGGCCCGGCTGAGCTTGCCGGAACTGGTGCGGGGCAGCGTACGCGGCGGGATCAGCTCGATCACGCAGTTCATGCCGGTCACCGACTTCACCCGTTCGCGGATTTCGTCGCGCAGGCGAACCCGCTCCTTCTCGTCCGACGTGCGGCATTGCACCAGCACGGCGGGCGTTTCCTCGCCACCCGGCGTGGTGATGGCAAAGGCGGCGATATCGCCCTGTTTGAACCCCGGCAGCTGTTCGACCGCCCATTCGATATCCTGCGGCCAATGGTTCTTGCCATTGACGATGATCATGTCCTTGGCGCGGCCGACGATGTAGATATAGCCGTTCGAGATATAGCCCATATCGCCGGTATCCAGCCAGCCGTCGGTCATGCACGCCGCGGTCGCCTCAGCATCCCGGAAATAGCCCTGCATGATCGACGGGCCGGTGCACCACACCTTGCCGATCGCCTTTTCGGGCAGGGGCTGACCATATTCGTCGCGGATCTCGACGGTCATGTCCTTGACCGGCTTGCCGCAGTTCACGATCGCGCGATACCGCTGCGGCCGGTTCGCCTGGGCATGGCTGCCGCCGGAAAGCTGCGTTTCCTCGACCAGTTCGACCACGATCCCCTCTGCGGGCGGCATGATCGACACGGCCAGTGTCGCCTCGGCCAGGCCATAGCTGGGCAGGAAGGCGGACGCCTTGAACCCGGCGACCGCGAACGCATCAACAAAGCTCTGCATGACGTCCGGGCGGATCATGTCTGCGCCGTTGCCCGCCAGCCGCCAGCGCGACAGGTCGAACCGCTCGCCCGGGCGCGTCTGGCTCGACACGCGGCGCGCGCAGATGTCGTAGCCGAATGTCGGCGAATAGCTGATCGAGGTGCCCGGATTGCGGCTGATCAGGTCGAGCCAGGCCAGCGGCCGCCGCGCGAAATCCTCGGTCTTCAGATAATCGGTCGATACCTGATTGGCGACGGGCGACAGGAAACAGCCGACCAGGCCCATGTCGTGATACCAGGGCAGCCAGGAAATGCAGCGATCGCGCGGTTCCAGCCGCATCCCGTGCGAATGGGCCGCCAGATTGTTCAGCAGGGCGCGGTGCGTGATGACGACGCCGTGCGGAAACCGGGTCGATCCGCTGGAATATTGCAGATAGGCGATATCGTCCGCGGTCGCCGGGGGCAGGGCGGCCTCGGGCGCGGGGCGTTCGCCGAACGCTTCCCATGCCACCGCGTCCACGTTGCACTGCCGTGCCGCGTCCTGGCACATCGTATCCAGCGATTCCGGATAGACGAGCATCATCGGGTCGCAGCTTTTCAGCTGAACCGTCAGCTGGTCGATATAGCTTTGCGCCCCGCCAAAGCTGGTCGGCAGCGGCAGCGGCACCGGCCATGCCCCGGCATAGACCGCGCCAAAGAACAGGCTGGCAAATTCAGGTCCGGTTTCCGCGATCAGCGCGATCCGGTCCGCCGGCTTGATCCCGGCCGCGATCAGCCGCCTGGCCTGGGCCAGCGCATCGGCGCGCAGCGTCGCAAACGGGTAGGGAAGGGCAAGCTGACCCCGCGCGTCGTGAAAATTAAGGCCGCGAACACCCTGCGCCGCGTAATCCAGCGCCTCACCCAAGGTGCCGAAATCAGCAAAACGGCGCGGCAAAGCATCCTCCAACGGCGTCGGCACCAGCGCCGGCTCATTGGTGTTTGCAGCAGTACGTGTTGCGGTTTCTTCAATCATTTCAATCACTCGCGCCCCAATATGCGGCCGGGTTCAGCCTTTAACCATCCGGTTGGCCGGACGCTCTGGCCCGCAGTCGCGTTCAAAATCGGATGCCAGTGTGGCACAAACATGGCGCATGGCTCGATCCAACCCGAATCGCCCTCCGCTCGACCACGCTGCGCTTGAGCGGCTGGCGCTGCGTTATGTCGAGCGATTCGCCACATCGCGCGGTCGTTTGCTCGCCTATCTTGAGCGCAAGCTGTTCGAACGCGGCGCTACCGAGGATACCCGACCGGATGCAGCAGCCATTGCGGACCGCATGGTAACGCTCGGCTATGTCGACGATCGAGCCTATGCCGATGCGCGGTCGCGGGCACTGTCCCGTCGCGGGATGGGCGGCCGGCGGATCGACATGGCGCTGCGTCAGGCCGGCATCGACGAACCGCTGCGGCGCGAAACCGTCGATTCAACCGACAGTTCGGCCGAACAGCGTGCGCTCCGCTATGCCGAACGACGCCGTTTCGGGCCGTTTTCCAGAGCCTTGGCCGATCCCGACCAGCAGCGACGGCAAGTTGCGGCGATGGTCCGCGCAGGGCACGCACCCGCACTTTCGGCAAGGATCGTGCGCATGAAGCCCGGAGAAGACGCTTTCGAACCTGTGGATAATGCGTAAGCGAAACAAATATTCACCTTCACATAAATGCTGTGTTAAGCTCGCTTCTCGGGGGTATTTTCGATGCGAGCCGAACATCATCAGTTGGCCGGGGACATGACCCCGGACATTATGCCAGAGCCGGGCCGCACGGTGCCTGCGGCCGAACCCGGCATCGTCGCCACGGGCGTCGTCAAATGGTTCGATGTGACGCGCGGGTTCGGCTTTGTCGTTGCCGATGACGGGATGGGCGACATCCTGGTCCATTTCACCGTGCTGCAGCCGCATGGCCGCCGCAGCCTGCCGGAGGGGGCGCGGGTCGAATGTGTTGCCGTTCCGCGCAATCGCGGGCTTCAGGCGCGCGAGATCCTCAGCATCGACCTTAGCACCGCGCTGGAAATGCCGCGCCCGCGTACCGCCGACCGGCAGGAGCGCACCCGGCTGATCGCCGATGCCGGACCGTTCGAGCCGGTTGCGGTAAAGTGGTTCAATCGGCTGAAGGGGTATGGTTTTCTGGTCCGGCCCCAAGACAGCGCCGATATCTTCGTGCATATGGAGACCCTGCGCAGCGCGGGGATCGACGAGGTCGAGCCGGAACAGCCGCTTCGTGCGCGCATTGTCGACGGTGCCAAGGGGCCGCTGGCGGTCGCCGTGGAGAAAATGGACGGTCAGTAATGCGTACAGGATTTTCGGGTTTCAAACTGGCGGCGATGGTCGCTGCTTCCTTCATCGCTGCTCCCGCACTGGTAGCCTGCGCCGAAAATGGCGTGGCACAGGGCACGACGGGCGGCACGGAACAGGCCAGCGTGGCCGTCACCATCACGACGGCGGATGGCAAGACGCACGCGTTCAAGGTTGAACAGGCGCGCACCCGGCAGGAACAGGACCGCGGCCTGATGTTCCGCACCGACATTCCGGAAAATGGCGGAATGCTGTTTTTCCCCTATCCGGCGGAAGGCGGCGGCCCGCGTGAGGCGAGCTTCTGGATGCGCAACACGCCATCGCCGCTGGATATCCTGTTCATCCGCCAGGATGGCTCGATTGCCACCATCGCGGAAAACACCGAGCCGTTTTCGGAAGTGCCGATCCGTTCGGGCGAGCCGGTGGGCGCGGTGCTTGAACTGCGCGGTGGCCGTGCGGCCGAACTGGGCATCGCGCCCGGCGACACGGTGCGCTGGACCGGCGCCAGGCAATAGGCCGCGTCAGGCAAAGGCGCCCATCACCGCCTTTGTCTCCAGAAACTCCTCCAGCCCGAACCGGCCATGTTCGCGGCCATTGCCCGACTGCTTGTACCCGCCAAAGGGCAGCATGGGGTCGGGCTGGCCGCCATTGATATAGACCATGCCGGCGCGGATGCGGGTGGCGACGCGCCGGGCGTGTTCCGGCTCGCCGCACACCACGCTGGACAGGCCGTAAATGGTGTCGTTGGCAATCGCGATCGCCTGTTCCTGGTCGGTATAGGGCATCAGCGTGACGACCGGCCCGAAAATCTCCTCCCGCGCGATGGTCATGCCATTGTCGACATCGCGGAACAGGGTCGGGCGAACATAATAGCCCTGGTTCCGCCCCTCCGGCCTGCCGGTCCCGCCGGTTACCAGCGTCGCGCCCTCATCGATGCCGGTCTGGATCAGCCGCTGGATCTTGTCCCACTGCGTCCGGTTGACGACGGGGCCGATATGGCGACCCTCCGCATCGGGATCGCCCACGGCTACGCTGTCCATCACCTGATGCGCGATTTCGGCGGCCTCGTCCTGCCTGTCCGCCGGCACCAGCATCCGGGCGGGCGCGATGCAGCTTTGCCCGGAATTGTTCATTACGGTCAGCACGCCCGTCGTCACCGCCCGTTTCAGGTCGGCGCTGGGCAGGATCAGGTTGGGCGATTTACCGCCCAGTTCCTGATGCACCCGCTTCACCGTATCCGCCGCCGCCCGGGCAACCAGCACGCCGGCGCGGGTGGAGCCGGTGAAGCTGACCATGTCCACGCCCGGATGGCTGGACAGCGCCGCCCCGACCCCCGGACCATCGCCATTGACCATGTTGAACACACCGGCCGGCACGCCCGCCTTGTCCAGCACTTCGGCAAAGATCGCGGCGCAGCTCGGCGCCTCCTCCGACGGTTTCAGCACCATGGTGCACCCTGTCGCAAGGGCGGGCGCGACCTTTGACACGATCTGATTGAGCGGCCAGTTCCACGGCGTGATCATCGCCACCACGCCGATCGGTTCGCGCCGCACCAGATGATTGCCGATCCGCTCTTCCCACTCGAAATCGGCCAGCACCTTGATGATGGCATTCAGGTGGCCGACCCCGGACCCGACCTGAGCCGTCGCGGCCATCGAGATGGGACAGCCCATTTCCTCGCTGATCGCTGCCGCCATTTCCCGCGCCCGCGCCTTGTAGGCGTCGAGCACCGCGCGCAGCAGGTCCACCCGGTCCGCAACGCTGGTCTGCGCAAAGGCGGGAAAGGCGCGAACGGCGGCGGCGACGGCGCGGTCGGCATCGGCGGCGGTGCCCAGCGTGATTTCGGCGCAGGGCTGCTCGGTCGCGGGATTGATGACCGGGTGCGGCGTGCCGCCCAGGCTGTCGACCCATTGCCCGTCGATATAGTGCTTCAGATGCTGTCTCATTCCGATTGCTCCTGCCGGCCCTGCGTCCTACCGACCGTTCCACGTTGATGGCGATGCGACCGGCCGGGTGCAAGGCGGCGGTACCAGCGAAAGGGACGGACAGATGACGCGAATGGCGATGATAGAGGCGCATGGCGGGCCGGACGTCATCCGAATCGTCGACCGCGATCTGCCCCCGCCGGGACCGGGCGAGGTGCGGATGCGCAACACGGCAATTGGCCTCAACTTCATCGATACCTATCACCGGTCGGGCCTCTATCCCGTGCCGCTTCCCAGCGGCCTTGGCCTTGAGGCTGCCGGCGTCGTCGATGCGGTGGGCGAGGGGGTGACCCGGTTCGCGCCCGGCGCGCGGGTGGCGACGTTCGGTCCTGCCCTTGGCGCCTATTGCGATGCGCGCAATGTGGCGGCCGACGCCCTGTTCGACCTTCCGCCCGCGATCACCGACGACGTGGCGGCCGCCGTGCTGCTAAAGGGGGCGACGGCCGAGTTCCTGGTCGAACGCTGCGCAACCCTGCTGCCCGGCGATACAGTGCTGGTCCATGCCGCGGCGGGCGGGGTGGGGCACCTGCTCGTCCAATGGCTCAACCATCTGGGCATGGTCGTGATCGGCACGGTCGGCAGCGAGGAAAAGGCGGACCGCGCGCGCGCCGCCGGGTGCGATCATGTGATCTTCTACAAAAAAGAGGATGTAGCCAAACGGGTCCGCGCGCTGACCGGCGGGGCGGGCGTCGCCGTGGCCTTTGACGGGGTGGGCGCCTCGACCTGGGAGGCGTCGCTGGCATCCATGGCGCCGCGCGGCCTGATCATCAGCTATGGCAACGCGTCCGGCCCGGTGGAGGGCGTCAAGCTGGCCGCGCTGAACCAGCATGGCTCGCTGTTCGTCACCCGGCCGAAACTGTTCGATTATTACACCCTGCCGCACGAGCGGGCCGATGGCATGGCCCGGCTGTTCGCCATGATCGAACAGGGCGTGCTGAAGGTCGAGATCGGCCAGCGCCTCCCCCTTGATCAGGCGGCGGAGGCACACCGGCTGATCGAGGGCGGGCATACCATCGGTTCGACCCTGCTGATCCCGTAGGCCGCCCTTTATCCCTGGCCCATGATCCACGCGCGGGCCGCGGCCATTTCGGGATCGCGCGATCCGGCAATGTCCGCGACCGAAGGGGCCACCCGCTCGTCGGGCATCACGCCGCGATCGGGCTGCGGCGTCAGGGGGAAATAGCCGTTGATGGGCAGGTCGAATTCCAGCCCGCTTTGCGGCAGCCGGACGAAGAAATAGGCTCCGCCATTGATCCCGCGCAGGTTGCCGCCCGTTTCCTGCCCGAACAATCGGATGAGGCCCGACTGCTTCGCCCGGCGGGCAAAGGCATAGGTTGCCGAACTGCACGCCGGGCCGACCAGCGCCGCGACGGGGCAGCGGACACGCGGGCCGATTGCGGGGATGCGATCCACCGACTCCCGGTCGGTCCGCTGGAAATAGCCATTGTCCATGGCCGTTGCATCGACGCCCAACCGTCGAAAGCTGTCGTCCCATGTGTCTAGATAGGGGTCGAGCGCCGGCGGCGTGGTGCGATACCGCAGCCGCATCTGATATCCCGGCAATGCCAGATCGGCGACCGCCAGCCGCGACAGGATGTGGTCGCCGCAATCCGTGCCGCCTTCATTGTCGCGCAGGTCGATGACGATGCCCCGCGCGTCGCCCAGGCTGGCAAACCGGTCGTCCAGCCACGCCTTCCAGTCCCATTTGCCGCGATAGGTGACCCAGCTTGGCATGGTCAGCACAGCGATGCCGTCCGTCACCGTCCAGTCCCACAAGGGTTTGTCGTTGGTTGCGCTGTCCTCGATCCCCCGCTGGTCCGCCCGGCGTTCGGCCAGGGTGATGGCGGGCACGGTGATTGCCAGCCCCCGACCGTCCGGCAACACGGCGTCGATCGCAAACCCGCCGTCCACGGGCGGAAACAACAGCCCCTGAAACAGGTCGAATGTCTCGAACCGCTCATTCCCGCGCACGGCCATCAGCGATGCCCGCTTGCCATCGTTCCCGCCATCGGCCCGGGCATAGGGCAGCAGGTCGCGCAGCATCCGCCGCGTGGGTACGCCGTTGATGCGCGTGACTATGGTTCCGCGCACCAGCGCCTCTGCCCCGCGCCCGGCGGCCAGGACGACCATCTGCCCGTCGATCCAGGTGAAGCGCAGCGGCAACCGGGTCGGCCGGTCAAACAGCTGCTGGGCGATGGCGCGCGACTGGTTGAACGGGTTGCAATGCGTGTGACCGCAGCGGATGGTGCTCAGCAACCGCGACAGCGCCAGATAGCGTTGCTCCAGTGTCGCCAGCCCCGCCCATTGTTCCGCCAGCCGGTCGATCCGGGCCGCCATCTGGCGCGGGCTGGAATAGCGGTACAGGCCCGGATGCAGGGCAAGCGCGCCGCGCAGCACCGCCATGTCGTCCATGGTGGACGCCGCCGCCGCCATGGTTCCACGACCCGCGACCGGGCCGATCACCCCCGCCGCAATCATTCCCTTCAGCCAGTCCCGCCGGTTCATCCGTGCCACTCCTTTTTGCGTTGATGGCCGACCGGATGGCCGGAATTGCCCGGTCCATCGCCTCAGATCATCGATGGACGCCGATATTCACGATGTGAGACGTGCCCGCCAGGCACTTGGTGCCGCGCCAAAGCGTTCGGAAAAGGCGCGATTGAAGCTGGCTTTCGAACTGAACCCCGCGGCCAGCGCCAGATCGAGAAGGGTGTGCCCCGGCTGATCCGCCATTGCCGCCGCAACCGCCTCTGCCCGCAAGCGGTTGATGAACGTCGAAAAATTGACCCCCAGCCCGTCGTTCAGCGCGCGCGACAAATGGCTGCTATTCGTGCCCAGCAGGCGCGCGGTCTGGGCCAGCGTCAGTCCCGGTTCGGCGGCCCACCCGCCCATGCGGATGGCCTCTGCCCAAGTCTGGCCCTGCACCTGCCAGTCGCGGCCGGGCGACACGGCCGGCGCGGGTGTCGCCAGATCCGCCAGCCTTGGAAAGGGAAGGGCGGCATGGCGCCACCCCTCGATCGCCAGGAACAGGGCAACGCCCGCGATGGTCAGATACAGGCCCATATAGGCGTGATAGCTGACCGGCACGAACAGGCCGGTGATGCTGTATCCCGCCCAGATCGGGAACAGGATGGCCGCCGCGATCATCGCATTGCGAAGCCAGCGGGGCGCATAGCGATGATCGTCGCCGACATGATCGGCCAGAGCGGCGGTATAGGTGCTGATCAGGTCGCGGCTCATCCGGCCATACCCGGCAAATCCGGCGATCAGCGCCGATCCGGTCAGCACGCCATAGGCAAGATCGGACCGGTCGGACCATGCCCATTTCGCCTCAAGCGGCAGCAGGAAACAGCCGGAAAGGTAGATCAGCTGCACCGCCGCCGGGATCAGGTGGAGCGCCCCCCGCCGCGGCCATGCACCGGTGACCAGCGCGACGGCGTACAACCAGAACAGCGGCGCGACCGCCAGGCTGATCTGGAACGGGGCAAAGGTCAGCCACGGCCAGCGATCGTAAAAGCCCGCAAACCCGATGATCCACGGCGTGATCATCGCCGCCAGCACGACCAGCAGTACGGCAAGCGTCCGGTTGGCCGCACGATTGACCATGGACCGGGCCAGTGCGGCCGCAATGGCCAGCAACTGCACCGCCGCCACCAGCAGCACCGCCGTGCGCCACCCGAATACCAGCCCCTCCAGCATTGCCCAACCGTAACGAAAAGCCAGTCCGGCTCAACAGCTGACTATCCCGGATAGGGCGACTGTTTCAGCAGCATAGCCAGGTGCGCCGCATTTCCAGCCACCATGGCGGCAGTCTCAAGCACCTTTTCAGGCGTGGCTTCCAAGTCCTTGAAATCGGTCGATCCCATTGCCTCGCCCACCCAATAGCAGGCGGCGACTGCCGGGATGGTAAAGCCGACATCGTTCAACGACTGGAAAATCTGGGCCGACGAAAAATGCGCGCCGTCCTCATTTCCGACGATCGCGGCCACGGCAACCTTGCCATAGCTGGGCATCCGGCCGGAATCGTCGGTTTCCGAGATGAACGCGTCCATCCGCTCAAGCACCCGCTTGGCCACGCTACCGATCTGGCCCATCCAGATCGGGCCGCCCAGGATGAGAATATCGGCGCCCAGGATCTTTTTGCGGATCGCGGGCCAGGCATCGCCGTCGCCCTCGTCCGAGGTGACGCCGGGTTTGACGTCGTGTGCGGCGATGCGGATGGTTTCGGTGATGGCGACGTCATGCTTGGCAAGGGCGTCGGCCAGCACCGCGATCATTGCATCGGTGCTGGACGGCGCGCCTTCATCCGCTTTCAGGGTGCAGTTCAGGGCAAGGGCAGTAATGGGCATGGCGTCATCTCCGGTCGGTACCCCCGCCACCAGCCAGACGAACGGATGGCCGGGTCAGTTCCCGCGCGGCGTTTGCGACAACCGGGTGATCAGCATGGCGGAACGCAGCGCCTGACGCGGGATGCTGTCCAGATCGACCCATTCCCCCGCCGCATGGGCATTGCCGCCGGCCGGGCCCATGCCACCCAGCGTATCGGCACGGTCGGCGACAAAGCTGGAATCCGCCGCGCCCCGCTTGGCCGGATCGAACTCCGCCATTTCCGGCAGCCCCAGATCGCGGTTCACCCGGTTCAGCTCGGCCAGCAGCGCCCGGTTGCCCGCCGTCGGCGCCATCGGCGGATAGCTTTCGGCAAACTGGATTTCGGCCTGCGTGCCCGGCAGGCTGGCGGCGACGATCGCCTTCATCCGCGCGATCGTCCGATCATTCTGCTCCCGCGTCAGCGCGCGCAGATCGCCGCGGGCAAAGGCGGTTTCGGCGATGATGTTGGTCTTGCCCGACGCGGTCACGCTGTCGCCGCTTTCGGCCAGTGCTGCCGGCGCGCCGCCGCCCATGATCCCGACATTATAGGTGAGATATTGTTCGGCCAGCTCGCGCCGGAACGTATCCAGGATACGCGCCAGCTCGTAATTCGCGCCATAGCCCAGCGCCGCGTTGAAAATGCCGCTGGAATGTCCCGTCTTGCCCCGGACGCTCAGGGTCCAGCTGGTCGAGCTGCGCCGCGCCGTCGTGCCGAATTCGCGCCCGTCCTCAGTCGCCACCGCCTCATATTCCAGCGCGATGTCGGCCCAGTCGCCTGCCGCGATCAGATCGCGCCGCGCCACGTCCAGCGGCCGGCCGGTCGCTTCCTCGTCGCCGGTCATCACGACCATGATGTCCGCCCTGGCCAGCGTCCCCGCCGCCTTCATCGCGCGCAGTGCCTGCAGGATGACGACCATGCCGCCCTTGTCATCGACCACGCCGGGGCCGATCGCGCGGCGTCCCTCGACCTTCCACCCGGTAAAGCCGTTATCGGGTTCGAACACGGTATCCAGATGGCCGATCATCAGGACGCGCTTGCCCTTGCCATTGCCGCGATGGGTGGCGACGACGTGGCCGGCCCGGCCGGTTTCCCGCATGTCGACCCAGCGCGCGTCGAACCCCAATTCGGTAAGCTCGGCCCGCACCAGTTCGCCCACCCGCTTCACCCCCGCCAGATTGCGGCTGCCGCTATTCTGTTCGACCAATGTTTTCAGCAGCGCCTCACCACGCGCAGCATCCGCCTTTACCGCGGCGGCAAGGGCGGGTTCCTGCGCGGTCGATGGCGTCAGGGGCAGCAGGGCGGCCATGGCGGCGGCGAACAGAATGGGGCGCAGGGTCATGCCGCACAGGCTATCGGCAGTTTCAGCGTTGAAACAGCCCCCCTGAACGGCGCAACCGGATTTTCGCATGGCCGTTCATCGCCGGGCAAGCTAGCACACGGGAAAGCCGCTGCCCTTGTTCGCAGTTGCAGCAGCAATCGCGCCTGTTGGCACAGACAGTTGGATGGCATGGTCGAAGAAACGAATATCTCGCTGCAATGGTATGCCGTGATGAAGGAGGCGATTCACAACGATACCGGCCTCGAAAACACGCTGCTGCACCTGCATGGCGGTATGTTGATCCTGGTGCTGGCGCGCATGATTACCCGAAAGCCGCTGGAAACCTTTGTCCCGTTCCTGATCGTGCTTGCGCTGGAGGTGCTCAACGAGTGCATCGACCGGGTCAATCACGGGTCGTGGCTGTGGGACGACACGATCAGCGATCTGATCAATACGCTGTTCTGGCCGTTCGTCCTCAGCCTTGGCGTCTGGCTGCGGCCGATCGTCCTGCGGCGCAGGGAGGGCACGGCGGAGGGTCCGCAGAACCCCTGAACGCGAAACGCCCGGGATGACGATGCATCCCGGGCGTCCCGCTGTCCATGAACACGCGATCTAACGCGGTCCCATGAATGAATGATTACGCGCTGTAATACATGTCATATTCGACCGGGCTGGGCGTCATTTCCCAACGGGCCACATCGGCGCGCTTGATCTCGATATAGGCTTCGATCTGGTCCTTGGTGAACACGTCGCCCTTCAGCAGGAAGTCCATATCGGCTTCCAGGCTGTCCAGCGCCTCACGCAGGGAGCCGCAGACCGTCGGCACTTCGGCCAGTTCCGCCGGCGGCAGGTCGTACAGGTTCTTGTCCATCGGATCGCCCGGATGGATCTTGTTCTGGATGCCGTCCAGGCCCGCCATCAGTAGCGAGGCATAGCACAGATACGGGTTGGCCAGTGCGTCCGGGAAGCGGAATTCGACGCGCTTCGCCTTTGCGCCCGAACCATAGGGGATGCGGCACGATGCCGAACGGTTGCGCGCCGAATAGGCCAGCAGCACGGGCGCCTCGTAACCCGGCACCAGACGCTTGTAGCTGTTGGTGCTGGGGTTGGTGAACGCGTTCAGCGCCTTGGCGTGCTTGATGACGCCGCCGATGAAATACAGGCACATTTCCGACAGGCCGGCATAGCCCTCGCCGGCGAACAGGGGCTTGCCCTTGTTCCAGATGGAGATGTGGGTGTGCATCCCCGAACCGTTATCTTCCTTGATCGGCTTGGGCATGAACGTCGCGGTCTTGCCATAAGCGGCTGCGACCTGATGCACGACATACTTGTAGATCTGCATCCGGTCGGCGGTTTCGACCAGCGTGCCAAAGGTCAGGCCCAGTTCGTGCTGGGCAGAGGCGACCTCGTGGTGATGCTTGTCGCAGGGCAGGCCCATTTCGATCATCGTCGACACCATTTCGGCGCGGATATCGACGGCGCTGTCCACCGGCGCGACGGGGAAATAGCCGCCCTTGGCGCGCGGACGGTGGGCCAGGTTGCCGCCTTCATATTCCTTGCCGGAATTGGTCGGCAGTTCGATGTCGTCGATCGAGAAATAGCTGGTGTTGTAGCTGGTTTCGAAACGGACATCGTCGAACATGAAGAATTCGGCTTCCGGGCCGACATAGACGGTGTCGCCAATGCCCAGCGACTGCAGATACGCCTCCGACCGCTTGGCCGTGGAGCGCGGGTCGCGGCTGTACAGCTCGCCCGTCGACGGCTCGACGATGTCGCAAAAGATGATCAGCATCGGCGTGGCCGAAAACGGATCGACATAAACCGCGCCCAGGTCGGGCTTCAGGATCATGTCGGATTCGTTGATCGCCTTCCACCCTTCGATCGACGATCCGTCGAACATCAGGCCTTCGTTCAGCTCATCCTCGCCCATCACGCCGGCAACCATGGTCAGGTGCTGCCACTTGCCCTTGGGATCGGTGAACCGCAGGTCGACCCACTCGATTTCCTTGTCCTTGATCGTCTTCAGAACGCTGGCGGCGTCATTGGCCATGGAAGTGCCCTTTCGTTTCAGAATTCTTGCCGCGCGAATCGCGCAAGCAAATTGCGTGGATGCCAATTACTCATGCACAAGATTGTTGCGGCGCGTCAAATGCCCGTAACATTCGTTCAGATGGCGTTGTCGTCCCGTTCCCCGGTGCGGATGCGCAGCGCAGCCTCGATCGGCATGACGAAAATCTTGCCGTCGCCGATCCGGCCGGTTTGCGCGGCGGAAGCGATCGCCTCGACCACGCGTTCGGCCAGTTCGTCCTCGACCACAACCTCCAGCTTCACCTTGGGCAGGAAATCAACGACATATTCGGCGCCGCGATACAGCTCGGTATGGCCCTTCTGCCGGCCAAAGCCCTTGGCCTCGGTGACGGTGATGCCGCTAACGCCGACTTCGTGCAGCGCTTCCTTCACCTCATCCAGCTTGAACGGCTTGATGATGGCTTCGATCTTTTTCACTGGCGTTTCCCTGTTTCCCCGGATGACATCCGCCGATCCGCTCCTCTGGCGATGACCTTACAACAATTGTGCCATGCGTGCGAAGCGCGAAGCAAAGCCTTGTCCTGCTGTTTTGTCGGCACCATGCCTGCTTAACTTTTAGGCAACTTGTCGCCGCTGCTGCATTGATCAGCACCGGCGATTTCACGCTTCAACCCGCGCGCTGTGCCAGCGTCAGCACCGCCTCTGCTCGTTTCAGGTGCGGGCGATCCAGCATTGCGCCGTCCAGGCCGATGGTGCCCGCGCCGGGGCTGGCGGCAAAGGCGGCGACGATGCGTTCGGCCTGCGCCACTTCGGCCGCATCGGGCGAAAAACACCGGTTGATGATCGCAACCTGATCGGGGTGAATGGCCATCATGCCGCGAAAGCCGGCGCGCCGTGCCTCGCTTGCCACCGCTTCCAGTCCGGCGGCATCGCGAAAATCGCCATGGATCGTCTCGATGGGCGTGACCCCCGCCGCCACCGCGCCGGTCAGGCACAGGGCGCGATAGAGCTGAAACGGAAAGGCATAGCTGCCGTCGCCATTGCGATTGCCCGATGCGCCCAGCGCCGTCGCGATATCCTCTGCGCCCCAGGTCAGCGCGGCAAGGCGCGGGGTGCCGCGATAGTCGCCAAGGCCGAACACGGCCTGCGCGGTTTCGGTGGCAATCGCCATCACTGCGATGCCGCCGATGGGAAGCCCGGCCGCCGCCTCCAGCGCCGACAGATAATGGTCCAGCCGCTCGCAATCGCCGCGCATCGCCTTGGGCAGCACGATCCCCGCAGGCCGCGCCGGAACGATGGCCGAAAGGTCCGCCAGCGCATGGGGCGTGTCCAGCGGATTGATCCGCACCCATTGTCGGCCATCCGCGCCATGGGCGCGCAGATGCGCGGCGGTGTTCGCGCGCGCGTCCCCCTTGCGCTCCGGCGCCACTGAATCCTCAAGGTCGCACAGGATCAGGTCGGCTGCGCTCTCGCTCGCCTTGATCAGCTTGCGCTCGCTGTCGCCGGGGGCGAACAGCAATGATCGGGCGAGCAGCGGGGTGGGGGGCATGGCGATCCGTTCTCCTGTGTGGGCGGAGACGTGCAACGGCCATCGTCGGGATGCAAGAGCGGGCGCGCGGCAATCATCGCGGCCCGGCCCGGTCAGAACGCGTTGCGGTGAACCACCACGCGGAACGTCTTCACGATGATGATCAGATCCTGCCAGATCGACCAGTCGTTGAGGTATTCAAGGTCGGCATAAAGCCGGTCGGTCAGGTCGCGCTCATGCTCGGTCGCCCCGCGGAACCCGCGGACCTGCGCCAGACCGGTCAGGCCGGGCTTGGTCGCATGCCGCTGCCAGTAGCGGTCATCCACTTCCCAGAACAGCTTGTCCGCCGCGCGCGAACCGAGCGCGTGCGGGCGCGGCCCGACAATGCTCATATCGCCCTTCAGCACGTTGATCAGCTGCGGCAGCTCGTCGAGGCTGGTCTTGCGGATGAATGCGCCGATGCGGGTGATCCGATCATCGTCGCGCGACGTGGATCGTGCGCCGTCCTCATCGCATTTCTCGACGCGCATCGACCGGAACTTCATCATCGGGAACATGCGGTTGCCAAGGCCGATGCGGGTCTGGACGAAGAACACCGGTCCCTCGCTCTCGCGCTTGATCAGCAGGGCCAGAACGATGAAGATCGGCGACAGCGCGATCAGCGCCAGCCCCGAAAACACGATGTCGAACGTCCGCTTGACGAAGGCATCGGTCGGGCCAAGCGGCCCCTGCGCGATGACCAGCGTCGGCGTGTCGGCCCACTGGCTGATTTCCAGTGGCTGCAACTCGGCCAGTTCCGGCGCAACCACTTCGCTGCGGACATTCGCGCCCTTCAGCGCTTTGACCCACGCACTGCGCCGCTCCGGCGAACAGGCAACGACGACGCGGTCCGATTCCCGAAGCGCCCGGGCCAGCCGGTCGAACATGATCGGGCAATGATTGTCCGGGTTCAGCCAGGAATCGGCGGCGATATAGGTGGAATACTGGCCGGTCAGCGGAATCTGTTCACCGTCGCTGATCAGCACCGTGCTGAAGATGTTCGGCCCGATCGACCGCCTGACATAGCGGTTATACATCACCCGCAGCGCGACCAGCGTCAGCAGCGCCAAGCTGGACCCGATGGTGAAGGTCGCGCGCGATACCTCGTCTCCGATCTTCAGGTAAAACACCATGAAGGCGACGATGCCCATGGTCAGCAACAGTGCGCGGACCGACCGCCGGATGCCGCCGCCCCGATCGGAAAAGATCTCGACCGAATAGGCGCCGGCATTGGCCGAAACCGCCAGAAAGATGGGCGCAATGACCAGGCCGGTGGCAAAGTCGCGGCTGCCGATCACCAGGTCGAGCCCGCTGTCGAAAAAGTCCGACACCTGCTCGGCAGTGAAATAGGCGATCATGACCGCGGCGATATCGACGATGACCAGGCCGATGATCGTTCGAATCCGTGCCGTTTTCTGCCCCAGACGCCAACGAACATTCAGTTCCGGCGTCTTGGAAGCGGTCGCGATCCGACCAGCTTCGAGGTTCATAAAAGGCCCCTTTGCAAGGAAACGACTCAAACGCGCGGAACTGACGTTCGTCGCTTATCTAGCATGTAAAATGTGAATGCTATATTGCGGTGCAGCGAAAATTCGGCACGGCCGGTCGCTGTCTCACGCGGGGACATTCACCATTGATCGGATGATTTTCTGCCGCCCGCGCTCGATGCGGGGCATTATCCCCTAAGTTCGATAGCTTAGGTACCAGTGCACGAACGCGGTCACGCCGTCGGACAATGGCGTGGTGGGCATATGCCCGGTCAGGGCCCTCAACAAATCGGGATTGGAATAGGTGAGGGGAACATCGCCGGGCTGCATGGGCAGCATGTTCAGACGGGCCGTCCGGCCGGTCGCCTGTTCGATGATTCGCACGAAATCCATCAGCGCGGTCGGTTTGCCACCCCCGATATTGACGATGCGATAGGGCGCTTCGGCAGACAGGGTATCGAGGCCCGCGGGCTCGGTAATGCGGTTGCCCTCATCGGGCGCGCGGTCGGCCAGCGCGACGATGCTGTCGATCAGATCGACGATATAGGTGAAGTCGCGGGCCATCTCGCCATGGCCGTAAATGTCGATCGGCCGGTCGTTGAGGATCGCGTCGACAAATTTGAACAGCGCCATGTCCGGCCGGCCCCATGGGCCATAGACGGTGAAGAAGCGGAACATGGTCATCGGCACGCGGGTCAGGTGCGCCTGGGCATGCGCCATTGCCTCCATGCCCTTTTTCGTGGCGGCATAGAGGCTCAGCGGTTCGTCGGCGCGGTGCCCCTCACTGAACGGCGCATCCCGGTTGGCACCATAGATGGAGGAGGTCGACGCCATCATCAGATGCGCCGGCCTCAGCCGCCCGGCCAGCGCCAGCACATTCCACGATCCGATCAAGTTGCTGTCGAGATAGGTCAGCGGCGCTTCGATCGAATGGCGCACGCCCGCTTGTCCGGCCAGGTGGATGATGACGTCCGGCTGTGCGGCATCGCCCGCCGCATCCAGTGCTGCCCGATCCTCCAGCATCCCCGTATGATGCCGATATCCCTCGAACGCGTTCAGAATGTCGAGCCGCGCCTGTTTCAACGACACGTCATAATAGGGGGTCATGCCGTCAAAGCCGGTCACGACATGGCCGGCATCCAGCAATCGTTTCGCCAGGTGAAAGCCGATAAAGCCTGCCGTGCCGGTAATCAGATAGCGCATGTTGGATGGGTTCCGATTATTCGGCAACGCCGCCGGCCGGGGGCGACCCTCTGCCGATGGAGGTATAGTTGAGGCCAGCCTTTGCGGCTTCGTTTGGTTTGTAGACGTTGCGCAGGTCAACCAGGACGGGCTGGGCAAGGCTGTTCTTGATGCGGGTGAGGTCGA